>DALS01000003.1 GCA_002499445.1 Methanosarcina sp. UBA293 | reverse complement strand
TAACAATTTGTTCTTTCCCCACCATAAGAGATCATAAGAGTTAATATGTGTAATAGGTTACGTCAAGAACTATAATCCGGAATTATCCCCGGTAATACACTCTCTACCTTTAGAAGTTACTATGAAAGTATTTTCAGTTCCTACCATTCCAATGTTTTCAATTCCTTTTTTAGGTTCAAGCGCAATTACCATTCCTTCCTGAAGGGGTTCATCAAAGCCTTTTGCAATTACAGGACTTTCATCGATAAGCAGTCCGACTCCATGCCCGAGGAACTTTACTTTACGGTTACCAAAACCCATGAAATTTTCTAGGAATTCCAAATCAAGCTTATTCATTATAGTAGTATAGATTTCCGAGGGGATTGCGCCGGGTTTTAACATTGATGCAGCTTCGTTCTGTATTGCCACGCATTTATCATGGGCATCTATGGCAAATTGTGGAAGGGAAGAGCCAAACATGTATGTTGTTGTTTTATCCGTATTGTAGCCTTCAACCTCGCATCCGACATCAATGAATACCAGATCTCCTTTCCTCAGCTTTCGGTCACGGCTTCCAATCAGGGGAACCGCAGGGCTCATCCCATAATTTCCGCCAGGTCCATCAAAATAACATGGGTAAATCGAGCTTTCACCAAAACAGACATTTCCCAGGAACATCTCGGTATCGAACATTCCAAAACGGCATACTCCGTCGTGACCTTCTTCGACCATAACTGAAAATAATTCGGTTGCCAGGTCTGTTTCACTCATTCCTTCCTGAAGCATTTCAGGTACAAGCTCTTCCAGAACATGCTGATGAATCCCACCAGCTTCTCTTGTCAGCGAAAGCTCGTATTCACTTTTTACTGCTCTGACCGCGGAAACTTGAGGGTCAACGGGTTTAACATTCTTAAACGGGAAGTGTTTTTGAAATCTCTGATATAAAGCCAGAGGAACAACCTCGGTTTCTAGATATACTGTATCCGGAAGCCTGCTTATACTCTTTGCAGCATCACGGAAACTACTCATAGGCTCTATACTGGGAAATAAGGATTCGTCAAGAGCTCTTTCATAGCTGCGGCGTATCCAGAAGGTCGCTTCTCCATGCTTAGGGATAATTAACATTCCATCCTGCATCGTACCTGTAAAATAATAGAGATTTATCTTACTGAAGATAACAGCTATTTCCCACTCAGGGTTTGAGATATCCATTCTTTTTCTAAAATTTTTCATGCGGTTTCTCAATTCGGTTAAAGGTACTTTCTTAATCATGCGGATCTCCCTTTACTAAGTTTATCTGTCATCAGTTATAGAAATGGAACTCGCAGTATTGAATATTAGTAAAAACACAATAATGAATACGGTAAGAATCTAGTGAACTCAGTAAGGTCCTATTAGCAAGAACTTATGAGCAAATGTACATAACAAACATGCATAATAACTTTTGTTTTTCACAACGATCTTTTAAAAAGATAAAATTAACTCTCAGAGTAATGGAATTTCAGTCCATTTCCCAAAAAGGAAAACAATAATTAGAAAGGAAACTAATTAAAAGGAAGCAAAGAGTAAAAACGAAATGGCTTTTTGAAAAGGGGTTATCATGTTAGGAAAATACGAAGATCTTGTTGAAAAAGCTTCAGGTATGGGGCTCAAGGCTTATTTTGTAGATGCAGGTGACATTCCGGTTGAGAACAAGATTGCTCTGAAGTGCGCCTATGGCTGCAGAGGCTACGGAAAGAGATTAAGCTGCCCTCCAAATGTTATGTCAGTTGAGGATTTTAGAAAAATTATAGCGGAATACAGCAGTGCACTATTACTTGTTGATGAACGCGACACCTCGCAGATACCAGATATCCTGGAAGTCTGGGGAGAGATTCGGAAGGACTCTTTCCATAAAATGTTAGAGCTTGAGTATGAAGCCTTCAGGGAAGGTTTTACTTTTGCGCATCTTCTGAGGCCAGGCTCCTGTAATGAATGCGATATCTGTAACCTTGAAAGATGCATAAAACCTGAATTCAGGCGTTTTGCACCTGAGGCTGTAGGAATAAACCTCCAGAAAGCGATGGAAAACGCAGGACTTACACTTGGGTTCTGTAACCCTGAGAAAACTGCATGTGTGGGGATTTTGCTGCTTGAGTAATTCGGATAGGGAATATTCAGTTAAAAAGTATAAGATAATACCAAAACATTTAACTTTTAAATAATGTCCAGGCAAATGAAGGAGGTAAAGAGAAATAATTAACAAAGACAGAAGTTATATTAGCTCTCGGACATATTTATGGAAGATATAGCAAATTGGAGGTTTCATACAAATTGAATTCTGAAAAGCTAAAAATAGCTATTCTGGGAGGAACCGGAAACATAGGAGAGGGAATGGTGCTCAGACTGGCCCTTCAAAACCTTATGGCTGAAGGTGTAAAGAACGAGGTAATTATAGGTTCCAGATCCAGGGAAGCCGCAGAGGAAGCCGCAAATCAAGCTTTATCCGAGCTTGAGAATTGTGGGTTTAATACATCCGGGATAAGCATAACAGGAAGCAGTAACCGTGAAGCTGCGCAGGCAGCCGAAATAATAATTCTTACTATTCGATTTGACCATGTGTTACCTCTGCTGAATGAGATTCATGAGGCTCTTGAAAACAAAATTCTTATCACTCCTGTAGTCCCAATGGCAAAAGACGGAGATCTTTTTGTATATAAACCTCCGACAGAAGGTTCAGCAGCACTTGCAATTCAGAAAAATGTCCCCTCTTCCACAAAAGTTGTTGCCGCCTTCCATAATATCCCGGCAGGAAAATTGAAGGATATTGTTAAATGTAAGGCTGTGCACGATGCACTTGTCTGCAGTGATGATGCCGAAGCAAAGAAGCTGGTTATGAAGCTTACTGAACATATGGGATGTCTGAAACCCCTTGATGGAGGCCCTCTTAAACAGGCAAGCACTATGGAATCACTAACCCCACTGCTGATTAACCTTGCAAGACTCAATGGACTTAAAGACCTCGGAATAAACTTTTCCTGATAAAACAGTGGAAAATAACAGAATAGTACGCAGGAAAAAGACTAGCAAAAGAAAGGCTTTGAATTAGGGAAATAAACATATTTAGGAAATTTGCTTTAATATAGTAATTGTTTTTATATAATAAGAAAGATAATATATTAATAAAGCACAGAATCTATAGAATATAAGAAACAAAATCTATAGAATATAAGAAACAAAAACTATAGAATATAAGAAACAAAAACTATAGAAACGAGAACTTCTGTCTGAAGGTATAAAAATAAATTAAAAGCCTCTAAAGCTATTATTAGCCAGTGAAAAAAATTCAAACGATCAACAAGTTAAGATCTTGATTCAAATTTTTCATTACTGTTACTCAATCCCAATAGATTTAGCGTATGTTAAATATCATGAGAGTTATAACCAGCGTGAGGAATAATTCTCTTGATCTTATTATTTTTACTTACTTTTCTTTTTTAAAAAGGATGAACCGACAAATCAGACAGTGAACCTGTATGAGTGAAGAACTGCTAAGAGTGTTAAAGGCTGCAGGACTTGATGTACTTTCCTGCATGCAGTGTGGCACATGCACAGGAAGTTGTCCTTCGGGGCGGAATACCGGACTTAATACGCGAAGAATTCTTCGGGAGGCACGCAAGAATAGGGTAACAGTCCTTTCTGATGATGCCCTCTGGCTCTGTACCACCTGCTATACCTGCCAGGAGCGCTGCCCACGTGATATACCAATTACTGATGCCCTCCTTGAGCTCAGGAGACTTGCGATAAAAGAAGGTTTCATGCTTCCCGAACACAGAAAGATATCGGAAATGGTCGTTGAGTGTGGGCATGCAGTCCCCCTGGATGAAGAAACAAAGCAAAAGAGAGAAGAACTCGGCCTCGATCCCATACCTGAGACCGTACAGAAGTATCCTGAAGCTCTTCAAGAAGTAAGGAGTCTTCTCAAAGCATGCAAATTTGACGAACTGGTGGCTGAAAAATAAGGAGGCAGAATATGGAGAAGCTATCATTATTTCTTGGATGCATAGTGCCTAACCGTTATCCCGGAATTGAAAACGCAACTAAACTTTGCCTGCAGAAGCTTAACATAGACGCATCCGACCTGCCAGGAGCTTCCTGCTGTCCTGCTCCCGGAGTTTTCAAATCCTTTGATAAAGCAGCCTGGCTTGCCCTTGCCAGTAGGAACATAGTTCTTTCGGAAAGGCTGGAAAGAGATATTCTCACAATCTGCAACGGCTGTTATGGTTCCCTGGCAGATGCTAATTTAGAATTGAAAAAAGATCCTGAATTAAGGGCATGCACGAATATGTGCCTTAAAGAAGTCGGCATGGAATTTAGAGGTACTGTCGAGATAAGGCACATTGTCGAATTCTTATACAAAGAACTTGGGCCTGAGAAACTCGGGGAATATATTACAACCCCACTTGATCTTAAAGTGGCATTACACTATGGATGTCATCTTATCAAGCCTTCAAGAGACCGAAAACTTGGAGAAACCGAAGATCCGGTTTTTTTTGACGAACTTGTTGAAGCGACAGGCGCTAAAAGCATAGACTATACCGACAAGATGATGTGCTGCGGAGCAGGAGGAGGAGTCCGTTCAGGGCATGCTCCTGAATCCCTTGAGATGCTCGAACGCAAACTCGCCTGTATTCGACAAGCAGGAGTAGACTGTATTGTCAATGCATGTCCTTTCTGCCATTTACAATTTGACAGGGGACAGCTCTCAGTTAATGAAAGATTCGGAACAGATTACGCAATTCCGATCCTTCACTATTCTCAGTTGCTTGGCCTTGCTCTCGGCTTTTCTCCATATGAACTGGGGATAGAACAGAATGCAATCCAGAATATTGAGTTTCTTGCAAGAATCTATGAAATCAGTGCAGGATTAAGATAAAAGTTAGGTAAAAAGTCCAAGGAAAAAATCTCAAGGAAGAGATAGGCAAAAAGTAGACAAAAAAAATCTCAGGTAAAAAGTTTCAAGGAAAAATAGGTAAAGAGGGTGTTTTTCATAGACCCGAAATTAAAGATATCATCTTTCCTCCTGCAGATACCACAGACACTTTTGTCTCCATTTGCAGGCCCCACAGACATCTTCAATATCGGATGCATTAGCTAATTGTGAATTGATTAGCCTGAAGGCTTTATCCGCCTCCATAATAGTTCCCTCTTTTATCTTTAGCTTCTCCATAACAACAAGATCCATGTTCCTGATACTGCGAGAATTAACTGATACCTGCGCAGTGCATTCCCTTTTGCTTGGGCAGGAAGCACAAATCGCATCACATTCGGATACCAGTTCCAAAGGTCTTGAAGGAGAAGCCTTTATATCTGCAATTACAGCCCGCATATTAGCCACAAAAGCCGGGCTGTATCCATAGCCCTGAAACCCCTGGATGCAGCACAGATGATGAGCTCTGATTTTAAGACATTTAGATCCGGTTTCAGAATCAGACTTAGGTATATTCGATTTTTTGAACATTTATTTCTCCATGACTTAAACTAACATAAACAGAGAATTTATTCATAAAATTCATTCTATAACATCAAAATTTATTCTATAATATCGATTTCTGGATCAACTAATTGAGGTAATTCCTCAACAGATAGGGTTATTGAGGGAGCGACAGAATTTTTTGCAAATAGGATATCATACCCTGTTTTAAGTCCCAGCATGATATTGAGATCAGTAAGGTCATCGTTCAGGAGCAAAGCCTGGCCTATCGGATTGCAGCTTGCTTCAAACTCCAGGTCATCGGATTTTTTAATTCCGAGGCTGGTTTTTTCAAAGCTGCAAACTTTACAGCAAACTGAAAATACCTGAAAATATCTTGAAAGAATGTCATAAACCAGCCTGGCTTCTCGCTCATACTCAACACAGAAAGCAACTCCTATTTTCTTGTACCCAAGCCTTTTTGCATAAATAGCTATCTCTTCTAATTTTGTTCTCTTTACGTTATCAGATTCGAGCCAGGCAGAAATCTGGATTGCTTTCAGATCGTCGCCTATATACTCAAGTCCAGATTTAATCACAGAACAGTTTTTGCCACTCGTGCATTCCTTAATCCTGCATAACGCGCACTGCACATTTTTTTCTCCCAGATTTTAACATAAATAGGGCGTACATGAATAAGGTGTTATACTCACAAATAAGCTGTGAAAGTATAAAATATTTCCACGAGAATCTATAAATAAGTTAATAGAGTCTAGGTGAGAAAAGGTAGACATTAAAAATCCGAACAGGATGTCCTAAAGCACTAATTTTTACTTAATGATGATGTCCGTATTCTGTGCAAGTATTTTCTGTTGTTGTCACTTTGAGAAGCCCTGACTCCCAGGCAGCTAATGTTTCCCTGACCGTACCTGTTGTGTCTAAAAAACCCGAACTCCATAAGACTCAAACATATTAAGTACCTTATGCCCTATTTCCCCCACAGAGCATAATTTCTACCCCATTTGTGAAGATATTTATTAGGCAGCTCCATGCCCTCGTATGATTGTTTTCGTTTGCAATAACATGAACCTTTCATTTACTGGTATCCATTATCGTATAAGTTGGGGCTTTTACAAGATGCTGCACAAGGATTCTTTCCATGCCGTTATCGTTTCCTGTAGACATGCACACTTTTATGGAAATTTCCTCAATACCTTTGACAGGGAATTGCTTTAATTTCACTCACTTGTACAGAAATATATATGTATTTCTGTAAAAAAGAAATTATTATATATTTATTCTTCAATGTACATAAGTAACTTATGAAAAAGTGCAGAGGAAGACCAAATTGCCCGAGGCGCGTTAAACAAACGCCTGAAATCACATATTTCAAGCCCAGAGGAGTCCCCCTGTCGGAACTTGAGGTTGTTTCTATCACTGTAGAAGAGCTTGAAGCCCTGAGGCTTGTAGACGTTGAAGACCTCAAACAGGAAGACGCAGCCATCAGGGTAGGAGTATCAAGGAGAGCTTTCTGGGAAGATCTGAAAGCTGCAAGAACGAAAACAGCTCTTGCTCTTACCACAGGAAAAGCGATAGAGATAAAGGGCGGTAATTATATCAGCGCTGAGACTAGTGAAACTAGTGAAAATACTGACCCGTAAAAGAAAAATCAGAATACAGGTAAAATATAGAGATTTATACAGGCGGTAAAAATGACAGATAAAGTTCAACCACTTGAGAGTTTATCGAAAAAGCCAGAGGAGCCAAAAATAATAGTCAACCTCAGGCGTATCAAACGCAAGATCATGATAATGAGCGGAAAAGGAGGAGTAGGAAAAAGCACAGTTGCAGCAAATCTCGCTGCTGGACTTGCCCTGCGTGGATACAGAGTTGGACTTCTGGATTGTGATATTCACGGCCCGACCATTCCTACAATCTTCGGGCTAGAATCTCAAACGCCCGATGTAAATGAAGAAGGTATTCTTCCAATTCAAGTACTTCCCAACCTTTCGTTGATGTCTGTCGGTTTTTTGCTCGGAGATCAAGACTCTCCTATAATCTGGAGAGGTCCTGCCAAAATGGGAGCAATCAAACAATTCCTCGAAGAAGTTAACTGGGGAGCACTCGATTTTCTGATTATAGACTTGCCCCCTGGCACAGGAGACGAACCCCTAAGTGTAGCACAGTTGATTCCTGAATGTGACGGCTCGGTGCTTGTTACAACCCCACAGGATGTAGCTCTGATCAGCGTTCGAAAATCAATCAAGTTCTCTGAAAAACTTAAAGTACCTGTTATAGGGCTTGTAGACAATATGCATGGGCTCATCTGCCCCCACTGCGGCAAGCCAATAGAAGTCTTTGGATCTGGAGGCGTGGAAAAAGCCTCAAAAGATTTCAATATTCCTGTTCTTGCCAGACTTCCTATTGAGCCCAAGGTCGCAGAAATGGAAGATAAAGGCACTGTTGTCCAGTACCTCCTTGAACACAACACAGAATGGCAGGAAAATTTCGAGGCTGTTGTGACTGCTGTAGAAAAAACTCTGGAGGAGAAGAAATAAGGCAGAGTAAAAAAAGGAACAGATTTGACATGAGGAAAGGATTTACACTTTTCCTTGTTAATATAATTTTCCCAAAAGGCTTAACCTCTCAATCGGTTAATTTCTTTTTAATCAGTTAACTAAAGTAATCTTAATCAGTTATTTTGATATCTATTTCCCTTTATTTTGATACCTATTTCCCTTTATTTTGATATCTATTTCCCTTTATTTTGATACCTATTTCCCTTTATTTTGATATCTACTTCCCTTTATTTTGATATCTAATTTCTATTTATTTTATAATGTTCATTTTTCCTTTCAATATCTATCACATTGTTTCTTACGTTTACTTTTATAATTCTATCATTTAAGGCTCTTTTAATATATTTTCGTCATACCAGAAGTCTCTTAAACTGGGTAAGTGTTTCATTTCTTACGGTTAATTATTTGAGGTTTATCGATAATTCTACTCCAGAATTAGGATTTCATGAGTAACAGAAAAATAAAGGTCGTTAATAAAAGAAAGAATTTTATCATTCTAATATTTAGTTACCATTTAATATGCAAGATACTATAAAATAAAAGACTAATGTTGATAACATGAAAAAGTTAATTATAATATTGATCCTCCTCGCAGGTGTAGTCTTTACCGCAGGCTGTACTGAAGAAAAAGAGAATAACTCCACAAATACCCAAGCAGTTCAGGTAACCAAAGAAGAAAAAAATGTTACTGAAGTGACCAGCCTTGAAGAGATAAACGCCTCCCTCGAGCAGGGACCGATTCTTGTAAGAATCGGATCTGAAAGATGTGGCTCATGTAAGGATATGGATCCCATGCTTAAAGAACTGGCTACAGAATACGGAGAAAGGGCCACAATAATCTCTGTAAATATAGACAAGAGTCCCGAGCTTGCATCCTATTTCGTAATAGGTTATGTCCCAGACTCAACCGTAATCATGAATGTTAAAAACGGAGAGTATGTTTACATGAAACCGGACGGAAACGTAACTACAGATAGGTTCCAGGCAAGGATTCTCGGTAACCCAGGAGAAAAAGATATACTTAAAAAAGTTCTAAATCTCGCCCTTATTCAGGCTGAGAAAGATACATCTCAATAAAAAAAGCCAGTTACCAAGACTTATCTTCAGGACATGCTATACCTAAAGTCAAGGTTTCCGGTAACTGTAAAGTCCAATAGAGACTGCACTGTACAAAATAAACATAAAAATAACAAATCCGAACAACCATGTATTATGATGCTATTTCCCCTCTAGCTGCATTTAGCGCAGGAGTTTTCAGTGTCCTTTCTCCCTGTATTCTCCCGCTTCTGCCTGCAGTCCTTGCAACGTCCGCAGGAAAAAGAAGATTAAGACCCCTTGCTATAGTGATTGGAGTCTCCATATCTTTTACTACAATGGGAGTAGTAACCTCTGCTTTTGGGGCAGCCTTCCAGTCCTATATAGCACAGCTTAAGATTCTGGCAGAGATCTTTATTCTCTTAATGGGTTTTGCAATACTTTTTGAAATAGGTCTTTTCAATATTTTCTCAAGGTTTCCCCTGCTTTCAGGAATGAACGAGGAAGGACTTGTTTCTGGACTTTTGCTCGGGCTTTCTCTTGGAGTACTCTGGATCCCATGTGTTGGCCCATTTCTTGCCTCGGTCCTAGCTATGGTAGCTGTGGAAGGAAGCACTGCTAATGGTGCATTTATGCTTTCAATTTATTCACTGGGATTTGCTGTACCAATGCTCTTGCTCGCATATTCAGCCCATTTTTCCTCCTCTAAAATTCGGGTTATATCAAAATGGGATGCGGTTTTAAAAAAAGGAGCGGGAATAGTGCTCATCCTATTTGGATTCTGGATGATATACCAGAACCATTTTTACTAAATGATTTAAAGAAGTTTAGATATGGAAAATTAAAAAAGCCGGGGCATAGAGATAACATAATAGACCTATGCCCCTTAAAGATCCATAAATTATTAGAAATTAAACAATGATTAAAACCCTAGTAATTATATTGCGTTTACTTATTCATACTCATATAGGCAGACTTGAAGTTAGATAGACTGGCATAGGAACTTGCTCCAAGATCGTAGCCGTTTATACTGCCATTAGCTGAAGCATCTCTAGAATTTGAACTCTCACTATTCTTTCGCATATAATCACCATTCTTTGAGCTATACTTAGAGGAATCCCCTGAAATATCGCCCTTGCCAATCCAGTCAGCTTTGACAGTCAAAGTTTCGGTTTCACCTGTATACCAGTTATGCACTTCAATCTTGACCGCAGAAAGGCTTGCAGAGTTAAGTTTTTTATTAACCTTGAAAACATTGTCTTTTGTAAACAGATATCCCGACTTGTCTGACCAAAAATCTGGCCCGTACGTGGAGGTTGATACGTGGATATCGGTTCCGTCGTCTGTTTCAGTTACAGATAAGTACATATAGACAGTTACATTGTCGTTTTATAGACAGTTACATTGTCGTTTGTTTTGAACCAACGTGCATATGCAGACGCCTCATTATGCCTTTCTATCGTTTTAGATTCCAAGGCCTGTACACTCATAGTCGTTGAGAGCAAGACTACAAGAGTAAGCAATACTGTGTATGATTTTCTCATTTTTATCCTACCATATGTCTTTGTGTTTTAATCTATACATTAATTAATTTTGAAAATCTTAATTATCCACTTAAATTCAAACACGAACTTTAATAGACATATGAAGAATAGTTTACAAGTACAAAAACACATAAGAAATTATTTTTAGGATTTGAGATACAAATGAGTGAAAGTAATAAATATATAAAAAGAAAACCGGTGCTGGGGAGCAAATCGGTTAAATAAAAGACATTGGAAAACAAAAAGTAAGGCTAAAAATAAAATAGAAGTTTGAGAAAGTGTTATTCTTCACTTTCTCTTGCGATTGCAACAAGCTCATTTACGCATGCAACCGCCATTGGAGTTCCGCCTCTCGTTCCGACACAACTAATCACGGGTACAGGAATTTTCAGGTTTCTAACCATTTCCCTGGATTCAGCTGCGTTTACGAAACCTACCGGAAGCCCAATAATAAGGGCTGGCCTTACTCCTTTTTCGATAAGTTTACAGACCATAATAAGGGCAGAGGGCGCATTTCCGATTGCAATGATGCTTCCATCAAGCCGGTCTCGGGCAGCCAGAAAACCTGCGGACGTGCGTGTAATTCCATATTTGTTGGCAATTTCGGCATCCGGATCTTCATCGAGCACACAAATAATCTCGGATTTGTGTCCTGCCTTCGTAATTCCGGCTTTTACCATGTTAATATCTACGAAAATTGGGGCGCCCTTTTTAATTGCTTCCACACCTGCAGGCACAGGATCATGAGTAAAACGCATGATATCAGCTACAGAAAGATCTCCGGTAGCAATAACACAGCGCTGGCGGAAACGGTCTTCAGGTATCTTGTTCCCGACAATTTCCTGAATCATTGTCCGGCTTTTCATGTAGATAGCTTTGGCTTCTTCAGTCTGTGCCCCAGAGTCCTTACAAATTCTCACAAGCTCGGGATTAACATCAACCGTAAGTTCGGTAAACTCTTCGAGGTTCTCGAGGTTACCGGCCTTTTCATTAGCACTCTGTTCAGTAGTCATACTTTTTGTGATACCCCCTGGGAGTGATTATGAAATCCTTCTTTTGAGAGTTCCAGATTCTGGAATCCACATTTCCAATAAGAATAGTGGTGCTCATGTCAACCCAATCTTCATATTCCATGACTTTTCCAAGAGTGGTTATGATCCTATCCTCGCCTTCTCCCCTCAGAGCGTTCTTTACAAGCCCTACTGGCACGGAGTCAGCCTTGTACTTGCGGATAATCTCAATAGCCCTGGCAAAGTTAGACTGCCTCTTGCGGCTCTTCGGGTTGTAAAGAGCTATCACGAAATCACCGTCTGCAGCAAGATTAAGCCGTTTTTCAATAACATCCCAAGGAGTCAGAAGGTCACTCAGGCTTATGACCGCAAAATCAGTTACAACAGGAGCACCGAGCATACTTGCGCCGGCTAAAATTGCCGTGACTCCAGGTAGAATTTCTATATCAACATCAAGCCCCTCATGTTCAGCAACCTCGAGCACGATACCTGCCATGCCGTAGACATTGGTATCGCCGCCACTGACCATGACAACATTTGCAGTTTTTGCAAGTTCCACAGCCTTTCGTGCCCTGTCCACTTCTTTACCCATATAGCTGCGGATTATTTCCTGAGTTCCCAGAAGACTCGCTACCTGGTCCAGGTAAGTGCTGTTCCCAAGTACATAATCAGCGTTAAGGATTATATCCCTGGCTTTGACCGTCATCTGTTCTACAGATCCCGGGCCAATACCTACAATGTAAAGTTTTCCTCTGGTTACTTTATCTTGCGATTGCGATTGTGACTCTACCATAGACTTTCTTCCTGCAAATCAATTGTTTTTCTTCAGAAAGGGCCAGAGCTGCAGGTTCTGCAACTCCTTTTAACCCAAAGCGAGAAGCCTGAGAGGATGAAGGGGGATCGTAACTGTTTAGCATTTCATCCGGCAAAAAATCCACCGGAATTCCAAGCATCTCTCCCGCTTCCAGAATCCCCTGCTCATTTTCCTTAAGTTTCGCAGAGGCTAAAGCCGTAATTTCTCCAAGACCCAGGCCACACTCACAAAGAGCCTGTTTCACGGCTTCAATAACCTCTTCTTTTGTAATGCCTCTGCGAGTTCCTATTCCAATAATCATGCATTACCGTCTCTGAATCCTAATCCAGTTTCTGACCAGATTAATTCGGGTAAGTATAATTAGCCTTCGCGTAAGTTAATTAGCTTTTGTGTAGGTCAACTAACTTTCGCCTAAGTGCAATTCAGCTTTCACCTAGTGAAATCAGCTTTGTCAGCTCAGTTAATTGCTGTCCGATGTGCTGCCATTTATTTTATGTTTTCCTGCCGTTTTCTTACCAGCACGGATACATCTTCATCCACAACAACGATTCTAGGCCCCTTAACCTCAAGGACCTCGACTTCCTGATCAAGGAGTGCACAATTTACAGCTACAGTGGATTCTTTGTTGAAGATTTCGCAGCCAAGCCTATCGGCGATGCCCTCGACTGAAGGTTTACCGTGAACTTCGGTTGCCGTTGTAAGCACAGGGACTGCTCCGAGTTGAGAAAGCTTTCGAGCAATCTCATTTGCGCCGTGATGTCCACCAAGTAGGGGAATTGCGAAATTTAGGTTTGAATCAACTACGACCACAGCAGGGTCAGACCACTTATTTTCGAGAAGGGGAGCAATGTCCCTTACCACAATACCTGTGGCAAAGACCGCAATTATTGCCCCATAGCTTTTAAAAGCCTTTTCGAATATGCCCTTCTCATAGAGAAGCAGATCCGCTTTCAGGTGTTCTGCTATCCTTGCCGCGACCTCCCGATTTCTTTCAAAAGTAATTACAGCGGCTCCTGTGCTACTCCGTATAGGTAGGACCTCCTGTAGTTTTTAGGGTCAACAACTCCGCCGATAATTATCATCGCTGAACGTGTAATTCCTGCGTCCTTCACCTTGTCTGCGATATCTTCCACAGTTCCGGTAATGACTTCTTCATCCTCCCAGGATGCGTGAAACACTACTGCGACAGATGTATCTTTTGGGCAGCGGACTTTTTCCATAATTTCCCTGATTTTCTGCGTACCAAGGAAAATTGCCATAGTAGTATTGAAAGCAGAAAGCTCCGGGATAAGGTCTTTTTCCAGGGTTTTTCCAGCAGGGCGGGTAATAATGAGAGTATCTGAAACGCCATTAAGAGTTAACTGTGTGCCGAGAGCGGCAGCGCTTGCAAAAACCGAGGAAACACCAGCAACTCTTTCTACTTCGATATTGTACTTTTTAAGTTCTTCCATCTGCTCTATGACAGAGCCGTAGAGAGATGGGTCCCCACTGTGAAGACGAACAACGAATTTTCCTGCATCTAGTGCATCCGCAATTATTTTAGTGGTTTCTTCGAGAGTCAACCCATAACTGTCCACGGTTTCCCCCTGCGTGTAATTAAGAACTTCAGGGTTTACCAGAGAGCCTGCATACATTACAAGATCGGCTTTTTCAAGCAATTCCCGCCCGAGTACGGTAATAAGTTTCGGGTTTCCTGGGCCTGCTCCCACAAAATAGACTTTTCTTTCCATCTGACCATTCCCTTTGCTTTTGTATTTATTCTAAGTTGTGTACTGAGTCATTGTACGCTGAGTTCATTGTACGCTGAGTTCGTTGTACACCGGGCCCAGCGAATACTCATAGGCTACTTTCACTTTTTTCCATAAATGATACTGAAGTAGTTCCCTTTTTCTGGGATATCTTCTTTTTTGCGGATTATAAACTCGTTGTCCGAAAAGAGTCGCTCTGCAAAGATAAACTCCGTATATCCTTCAGCCTCAAGCTGTTCAACTATGGTTTTTGGCTGCGTAGCCTTCAGGTGAATTTTATATCCTACCTCAGAGCCATCGCTGACTTCAAAAGAACTCTCAACTGCAACATCGGTCCTAGCAGCAAAGGAAGTGATTGAACTTATACCAGGCACAGTTGCAAGCTCAATATCCGGATAGTGCTTGCGCATTACTTTTTTAAGATGGGTAAATGTAGAGAAAAAGTTTGGGTCTCCTATAAGTCCAAAAGCCACAGTGCCTTTTCTTGCTTCTTCTGCCACTTTGTCAGCATTTTCCTTCCAGAGAGCATTGAGTACTTCAATATCTCTTATCATAGGAAACTCAAGGATTTCGGCATCTGCATAAGGAGCCACAAGATCTTTTGCCAGACGACCTGGCACATATACTTTATCGCTGTTTTTCAAAACGTCCACTGCTTTGAGGGTCAGAAGTTCAGGGTCTCCGGGACCAAGTCCTACTCCTATTAACATGCTATCGCTCCGTAAATTATAAAAATAGATCTAAAGTGGAATTCAATTATAAGATAACTTTCAGTTTTAATTTTCAGTTTTCTTTCAGTTTTGATTTTCAATTTTCAGTTTTGTTTTTTTCCGACAATAACATATACAGGGTTTTCGGGTTTGAACATGGTTTCTCCGGCAATTGGTGCACTTCTAGAAACCGAAATATGAACTGCTTCATCAAAAATCCCGAGTTTTTTCATTGATTCAATTGTCCTGACAACAGTTTCGATGCGGACAGCATTGACCACTATACTTCGAGTATTCTTCTTAACAAGGGCTTCAAGCACGGAATCAATATTTTTTGTTCCGCCTACAAAAGCGCAGTCAATAAAATCAGTAAAACTTTCAGAGCTCAGGAGATCCGAGGCTTCACCAGCTAAAATTCTGGCATTTTCTATATTGAAATTCATGAAATTTGTTTCAGTGGCCCTCAGAGCTTCTTTTCGAGCATCTATAGCATAAATTGTCAGGTTTCGGGCAAGTTTTGCTGCTTCAATCGATACTGATCCCGTACCGCAGCCCACATCTGCAAACCGATCTCCGTCCCGAAGCCCGAGTTTAGAAAGGGACACAGCAATAATTTCGGGCTTTGTCGGCCCACCGCTAACATTTACTATTTCGAACATGTTTTACCTCGGGATAAAGTAAAGCAAAGATGTGAAATGTGAATTAAATAAATATCGATATAAATCTTAATTTATTAAATCTGCCATATATCAAGTCTATCAGGAAGATATTCGTTATTCAGAGATAATTATAAGATTTACGCAAACGTAGTTGAAAGTAGATATTTCAGATAGACTCGAATATAAATATAACTTGTTATAGATATACCTTATTATCAATAAGAAGAGCAAGATAGGAAAGTAAACTTTCATGAAACTGTCAGATAACAGATGAAACCTCAGCAAGAAAATTTTATACAAAATCTTCAAATCAATTTAAGCAGTCTTTTTCAGGAGATATCCAGATATTCTTTTATAGAAAGGCAGAGAGATATTCCTGGCAGCCTCAAAGAAAAAGATTTTAACTATAACGACATATTATAATATGATCATCGGCGTATAACGTAAGACGCCGTCTTGAAGAATAATAGTAGGTATCCACTAAAAAATGTTTTTAGAGCTTATCCCTAAACTATATTATGTTGAATTATGTTGAAATCAGAAGTTTACCATTACATTCTTCCATGAAATTGATAATATTGTATGGGATCTTAGAATATTTCGTATAATTATCTTTCTTCATAGAAATGCTATATAAAAATACAAACCAAATACGATAACGATAAATACTGTGATTTAAAATTAAGTTTTGAACAATTAAAAATTCGAGCTATTTATTTTTCAGTTTAACTGCGTTTAACCCTATGATACAAAATATGTTCCTATAAAAAAGAGGAAACAATTGGTTATAATGGTTACAAGAGAGTAAAAGGAGTAAAATTAAGCGTTTTAGTAATTTATATATCTCTAACTATTACTTTTTGCTTCTTTTTATTATTGTTCCCGTAGATTAAAATGACTCAATGTTTTGTAACGTACACTTAAAAACTCCAAGACAAAGTAGCTTATAAAAGAAAGAAGAAGACCAATAGAGGTAGACTGGAACAAGTTCAAAAAGAAAAATCAATAGGAAGGATCTTTATCTGAACATAATCATATAAAAATATTTAAAAAGTATGAAATTTCCTGATTTTATACTTGGGAATTGTAGGATTAGCAGCAATAATGAAATAAAAATGAGTTTTGGGATAAGCTCTTAATAAAAAGCTGGTGTTCTCCAGTTGAATACAGTTGATTTCCTGACCTGTAGACCTGAAAATAGTCTTTATAGGAATTTCCCGCAGTAAAAGCCCTCTCCCTCGATGCAGGGCCCTGCCGCCTGAAAGAAAGGAGGAAACACGATGAAAATTTATGAATCGTATGATGATCTGCCCAAACTAAAGCTGCCATATGGAAACGACATATATATAAGTGACAGCACTATCCGCGATGGTTCCCAGATGCCTGGAATAGTTCTGAGCAGAGAACACAAGCTTCAAATCTATGAGTACCTGCACGAGATAGGAATTGAAAAACTAGAAGCCTTCGTATTCAATAAAAGGGACAGAGATGCTATAGATCTAATGTTCGATATAGGGTACGAGTTTCCCGAAATCACGGGCTGGGCAAGAGCTTCAAGAGCTGATATAGATAAAATTCTCGAAGTAGATGGGCTTAAAGAAACCGGAATCCTGATGTCTGTATCGGACACCCACATTTTTTCCAAGATGAGGCTCGCTGGTAGGGAAGAAGCCGAAGAAAAATACCTAGATGCCCTGCAATATGCAGTGGATCATGGACTACGCACACGGGCACATCTAGAGGATATGACGAGAGCAGATAATTATAATTTCGTTTTCCCGCTCATTGAGAAAATTATAGAAATTGACCCTGATTGTATTATCCGAGTCTGTGATACCGTAGGATATGGAATGCCGTTCACGAATATCGATGAGCCTTACGGAATCCCGAAAATAGTCCAATACCTCAAAAATGAAATTGGAGTAAAGAATATAGAAACCCACATCCATGACGATTATGGATTCGGATCCGCAAGTTCAATTGCAGGCTTCTGGTACGGAGCTAACTGGACAAGCGTAACTTTCCTGGGGATAGGAGAACGTGCAGGGAATAGCGAGATGGAAAAAATCTTGCTTTTCTTAGCAGATAGGGTAGAAGGCTTTGATAGATACAACCTTGAGCCTGTTACTCGCTTTGCAAGGTTCATGGAAAAAGAACTTGGACTGCGGGTTCCAAGAAACAAGGCGGTTGTCGGGAAAAATATTTTTGCCCACGAATCCGGAATACATGCCGCAGGTGTCCTCAAAAATCCTTTTAATTACGAACCTTACCCTCCAGAACTAGTCGGGGGAAAGCGACTCCTTCTTATAGGAGATTCTTCAGGTCTGGAAGTTATCCGTTATAAGGTCCAGGAGACCTTAAATGACCTTCTTGATGTTGAGACCATTGTGGAAAAAGATGACAACAGACTTCTAAAGATCCAGACCGAAGTCCAGAAACTCTATGATAATGAAGAAAGGGTTTCCTGTATATCGGATGAAGAGCTGCTTGCTTATGTGGAAAAGTATTTCCTTTACCAGCCCATCTGCAACCCAGCACATGCAGCTCGAGGAAAATTGAAAAGTAGAGGAAAAATAGCTGAATCAAAGGAAGGAAAATTGAAGGAATAAAGGAATTTCCTTCAGTACCTTCTCATTTTAGAATTTCTGCAGTGTATTTTGCAATCTCACCAGCCATCTGACTGAGTTTTGCATTGCCTCCGAGATCGTAAGTTACATACTTACCTTCGGAAATTACACGCTCTGTAGCTTTAAATATTGCTTCAGATTTCTCCTTTTCACCAAGATAGTCAAGCATCCATGCTCCTGCAAGTACAGTTGCGACGGGGTTTACCTTATCCTGGCCTGCGTACTTTGGTGCTGAACCGTGAGCAGGTTCAAACATTGCGTAAGAATCTCCAATATTGGCAGAGTAGATCAGCCCGATACTACCTACTAGAGCCGAGCACTCCTCACTGATAATATCCATGAAGAGATTCGTAGAAAGCAGGATCTTTTTATTGAAAATCTGAGGGTTTTTGATCAACTGCTGGGCAATGTTGTCGACATGATAAGGCCAGACCTCAATATCTGGATAGCTTTGCCCAGCCTTTTCGACCTCTTCTAAGAAAGCGCCGCAGGTCATTTTAAGAATGTTGCTCTTGTGGATGGGTACAACAGCATCATACCCTCTTCTCTTAGCTTCTTCGAAAGCGTAACTGGCAATCTTCTGGGATGCTGTGCGTGTAATCTTACGGATTGCAATTGAGACATCATCTGTAAGCTGAATTTCCTCTCCAATGTAAAGACCTTCTGTGCCTTCTCGCACACAAACCATATCTACATCTCCAAGAGGGGCACTTGAATTAGGGAAAGTCTTGATTGGCCTGACGTTTGCATAAAGGTCATACTTTCTCCTTATCGATACTGCCACACTTCTTGGAGAGCCTATTCCTCCAGGCGTAGTTGTCGGTCCTTTAAAACAGGCATCTGAACTGTCAAGAATATCCCAGGTTTCGTCTGGAATAAGGGAATTGCCTCCGTGCTTTTCCCACCAGCCAGCTCCTGCCTCACACATAACGAATTCTACATCTGTGCCAGCGGCTTCTGTAACTTTAAGCATTGCGTCTACAAGCTCGGGGCCTACCCCGTCACCTTTGATTACTGCTGCGGTTTTACTCATGTTATCACCAGATCTTAGGGTTCGTATTTAAAGAACCGTAGCGACTGAAAAGCTAAAAAAAGGGAACTTTTCGAAATTTTGATACAAATAATTGGATCTTCCCGCGTACTCAACGTAAGACTATATATTTCAAGTTTTGGGTAAATAACACTATGCCGTATCTCGACTTACGGGACCGATAAAGGAATGAAACTTTAATTAAACCTGGAAACTTCATGCCTTTGAGGGATAAAAAATGCCTGCAAAAGTTCGATCAAAAGTTCCAATTACCGATAACCACATGCATATCGACCCCAGAGCCAGGGGACTTGAAGCAGTAAAGGAATTCAAGCACGCTGGAGGAACTCATATAATTCTGGTTACCAAACCCAGCTGGTCGCTTGGAATAAAGGTCAAAAAACCTGAAGATTACCTGAAGGTTTTTGACGAAACTGTAGAAATAGCTTCAAAAATCAGGGAGCTGGGGGTTGGAGCTTTTCCTGTGCTTGGAGTCCATCCGGCTGAGGTCTCAAAACTTACTGAGTATATGGAACTGCAGAAAGCTACAGAGATCATAAAGAAAGGTCTCGAACTTGCCTCAGGGTACGTAGAAAAGCGTCTTGCGGTAGGAATAAAGTCAGGGCGTCCTCACTACCCTGTGTCTGCCGAGGTCTGGGCAGCTTCGAATGAGATAATGGAGTATGCTTTTTCCCTGGGAAAAGAACAGGACTGTGCGGTCCAGCTTCATACTGAAAGCGTAAGAGAGCCTGAACTCCGGGACATAGCAGAGAGGGCGAGAAAAACAGGAATTAAAATGTACAGAGTTGTCAAACATTACTCTCCGCCTCTGGTAAAAACCTGTGAGGAACTTGGGCTTTTTCCAGGAGTGATCTCGGTCAAAGGAGCAATCGAACATGCGCTTGAAGAAGGTACGCGGTTCATGATGGAAACAGATTACATTGACGATCCTGACAGACCAGGCGCAGTACTCGGCCCGAAGACAATTCCCAAAAGAACAATAAAGCTTATGGAAAAGTACGGTGAAGAGCCTTTCTGGATAATTCATAAGGAAAATCCTGAGAAAGTATATGATATCGAAATCGAAATTTAAAGATCTTTCGAGAAAAAACAGATAAAAGGGTTATAGTACACTAGTTAAGAGAATTAACAGCTAAAAAAGAGATTCAAAATAAAGAACTGATTAAAAGCCGTAAAAATAAAAAAGCATAAGATACAGAATAGAAAACACACAATAAAGGATAAAAAGAATGCAAAAGAGAGGGTGAAGGAGATTAAAAAAAGCCTTCTAATTTAACCCTCTGCCGTTTCCAGAAGAAGAGAACTACCGGAAACCAGATATTGCTGTCGGGACAGAGTTTGTAGTTGAGATTCATTTTCTCTTTATTTTCACTATATCTCCAAGGGTAGTATCTTTCTTAAAGTGGGAAACTTCCTGCCCTGAGACTTCCACTCGTTCAGTAAGTCTGATGTTAAGGGTGTGTTCGAGTTTCTTTCGGACGGAATCTTCTGGTATAATTTCGCTACGTTCTATCTTTTTAATCAGAGATGCTTTTTCTTTGATATTTTCAGCCAAGTCTTCCTGAGACCAGCCTTTGGCTTCTCTGGCTTCCCGGATAATCCGATCATAGTCATCCAAGAGTTCGTCTTTCAAAATATCGAAAAAATCCTTTTTTGGCCTACTTCCGGTTCTTGGGACCGCACGAACTACCGGAGAAATTTTTCTTGACACAGGAGTTCGCTTATCAACGGGTTTACCGTATGGAGCACATTTTTGGCATACCTGTAGCTCGCTGTTATCAACTGTAATGCATATAGGCTTTCCGCGCATCTCTGCACCACATATTTCGCACTGCATATTGATCACTTCGAAAACGCTATATACGGTATGAACTTAAATATCATTCGGAGCTCCATGACGGAAAGTACCAGAAGTAAGGATGAAAGCATGCGCAGTCACCTTGGTAAGTCCGGACCTGTGTATGACGGAATCGAGCCTGGAGAGCTGGGGGAAGTAACTGAAAGCGTCCAGGACCGAGTGAGGCAACTTGAAAGCCGAAACAGTTTTCTGGAAGAGCAGTGCAGCCAGATTGAGTCCGAAAAACGTTATCTTGAAAACCAAAAGATAAAATATGAACGGGAAATACGAAAGCTGCAGTCTGAACTCGATCGGATGAAGACCTCTCCGCTCATTATTGGTACGGTCATTGATGTGATTAAGAATGACAGAATAATTGTCCGGAGCAGCAACGGACCACAGTTCTTGGTTAATGTCTCACAATATATCGATGAGAAGAAACTGCTGCCAGGGGCAAAAGTCGCCCTGAACCAGCATACGCTTGCCATTGCTGAGGTTATTCCTTCTACGGAAGAGCCTTTTGTTGCTGCAATGGAGGTCCTCGAAAGCGTAGAAGTAGACTATGACCAGATAGGTGGCCTGGAAGAGCAAATCCAGGAACTTCAGGAAGCAGTTGAGCTTCCTCTAATTGAGCCGGAACGCTTTGCCCGGATAGGTATCGAGCCTCCTAAGGGCGTTCTTCTTTATGGGCTTCCAGGAACAGGTAAAACCCTGCTTGCGAAAGCTGTAGCTCACAGGACCCATGCGACCTTTATCAGGGTTGTTGGCTCAGAGCTAGTGCAAAAATATATTGGGGATGGTTCCAAGCTTGTAAGAGAAATCTTCGAGATGGCCCGGAAAAAAGCCCCAAGTATAATCTTCATTGATGAGCTAGACTCAATTGCCGCAAGGCGCTTAAACGAGACAACCGGCGCAGACCGTGAGGTTCAGAGAACGCTCATGCAGCTGCTGGCAGAAATGGATGGTTTTGACAAGAGAAAAAATATCAGGATTATTGCGGCAACAAACCGTCCTGATGTCCTTGACCCGGCAATTCTCAGGCCAGGTCGCTTTGACAGACTTGTCCATGTCCCCATGCCAGGAATAGAAGCCAGAGGAAAGATTCTCTTAATCCACTGCGAGAAAATGGCTCTTGCAGAGGATATCGACTTTAAGAGGCTTGCAAAAGTTACCGAAGGAATGAGCGGAGCAGACCTGAAGGCAATCGCCACAGAAGCAGGTATGTTTGCAGTCAGGAAAGACAAAGAACTGGTTGAAATGGAGGATTTCCTCGAAGCTGTAGATAAGGTATCTATGGCTGCAGAAACACAGAAGATGATGCCTGGCAGCCTGCCTGAAACCATGTTCGTATAAAGCTATATTCATACTGAATAGATCTAATAAACGAGAAGCCCCTTCGGGGGTTTATTTTTAACAGATAAACTATTTTTGTGATCCAGACATAAAGAACACCTGTGAGTTTAGATTTTCATATAAAGCCCGAGGTTCGAATTCTAGGTATAGACGATTCTGCACTTTTTAATAAAAAAGTAATGATAGTTGGAGCTGTTTTTCGGGGTGGAGATTGGATGGACGGAGTCCTTTGTTCCGAGATCACAAGGGACGGGCTTGATGCTACTGAAATTATCTGCGATATGATAAAGAAGAGTAAACATTATAGCCAGATACGAGCAGTTATTCTCGATGGAATCACCTACGGAGGCTTTAATGTTATTGATATACAGGTGCTTTACAGGGAAACCGGAATCCCTGTAATTGTTGTTATGCGAGAATATCCGGATTTTGAGAAAATCAAATCTGCTCTCAAATATTTTCCGGATGGGGAAACACGGTGGACTATAATAAAACGAGCAGGAGAAATAGAAAAAATCGACGGTAAAAAAAGTCCTATTTATATCCAGAGAGCAGGCATAGGTCTGGAAACTGCGAAGAAGATTATCCAGTTAACCTCAATAAGAAGCAGTATTCCCGAACCTCTGAGGGTTGCTCATCTAATTGCAACAGGCATTATTTTAGGAGAATCTAGAGGAAAGGCGTGACCATCTAATTTTGCAGGACATTGACAAACCTGAAAACTAATTATCACAAACTGACTCGCATATTGGGGATAAGAACATATAACCCCAGAGAAAAGAGAAAGGTAAAAATATAGGAAAGGCTTCAAAAAATAAAAGAATAAAAAAATTAAGATATTAAGTAAAAAAATTAAAAAAGATTGGAAATAAAAGGATAAAAATAGTGAATAAACCAGAACATGAAAGTCATTGAGAGAAAAATGTGAGGCTAAACAGGAAAGTAGAATAATTAAAAAAGTTATTAAACAAATACAGTTTAGTTTAAAGACAGGAAAAGGAAAACTATTAAATTCAAAACTGTATATGTGATGGTAAAAATATGTATATTCCCTCAAAAAATACATTTATCCTTTAATGTTAACATTAATTACCCCATAAAATGGAGGAAAACAGTAGCATGAGATCCATTGTGGAAGAAGCCCTAGCTCGATCTGCCCTGGAAGGACGTGCCGGGCAGGGAGAGTATTCAAATTTAGATTACTCTAACGTAGTAGACTCAGATGTTGATGCTGAGCTCGAAGAGATCCTCAGAAGCCTTAAAACAACCATCAAAGTGGTAGGCTGTGGAGGCGGAGGTTCAAACAGCATCCAGCGCATGATGGGCGAAGGGGTCCAGGGAGCTGACCTTATTGCCATAAATACTGATGCCCAGCACCTTCTTCATACACGCTCCGGCAAAAAGATTCTTATCGGGAAAAAGAAAACTCGTGGACTTGGAGCTGGCAGTCTCCCTCAGATAGGAGAAGATGCAGCAATCGAGAGTATCGACGAAATTAACAAGGTTGTCGAAGGCTCTGATATGGTCTTTATCACTGCAGGCCTTGGAGGAGGAACAGGAACAGGATCTGCACCTATAGTAGCTGAGGCAGCAAGAGATGCAGGAGCCCTTACAATTGCAGTCGTTACTCTGCCCTTCAGCGTGGAAGGCCATATCCGCAGAACCAATGCAGAAGCCGGACTTGAACGCCTGAGAGATGTCGCAGACACCGTAATAGTGGTTCCTAACGACAAGCTCATTGAAGTCGTTCCAAGGCTTCCACTTCAGGCTGCCTTCAAAGTCTCAGACGAAGTGCTTATGAGAGCCGTAAAGGGCATAACCGAACTGATTACAAAACCCGGACTTGTAAACCTGGATTTTGCAGATATCAGAACTGTTATGCAAAATGGAGGCGTCGCAATGATAGGGCTTGGAGAATCTGACGGAGAAAACAAAGCTGTGGAATCCGTACAGAAAGCCTTGCGCAGCCCGCTTCTTGATGTAGACATCTCAGGTGCGACGTCTGCTCTTGTCAATGTAGTTGGAGGGCCTGACATGACGATCTCGGAAGCTGAATGTGTAGTTCAGGAGGTTTACAACCGGATAGACCCTAATGCCCGCCTAATCTGGGGTGCTCAGGTTGACCCAGATCTCGAACAAACCGTACGCACCATGATCGTGGTCACAGGAGTAAAATCCGCCCAGATTTACGGCCATGGAAGTGACAAGAATATTACCTATAAATATGGAATTGATTTTGTAGAGTGATCAAACCAGAGACAAAAGGGATTAAAATCTTCGGTTGGAGAAAAATACTGTTTTCCTCTCTTTAAAATAAAATGAAGGATAGGAATAAAACCAATCGAAAACTATTTTTATGGTAAATACCGTATGATGCCGATACAATTCAGCATCAAAAACAGATCTTTCTACTGACGCGATTAAAGCTTTGAAATAAATAGAAATTCAGCATCGAAATCCTTTGACGTTTAAAAGTCGTGTCAGTGATATCTTCATATAATAGGAATCAATAATATAATCCGCCCATTCCTTCCTTAGTATAAATCTTAAGATTTGTATATAAAAAAGTGGATTTAGAAATGGAAAAATCAGAGGAAGAACTGTGGCAAAGAATTAAAGACAGATGAAAGAGATAAAGAAAACCTGGATGTGAATTGATGGCAGAATCCACGTTTGATCCGAAAATAACTGTAGAAAGCGTTGGTCAGGTAATCCGGTCACACTTGAGAGTCCTGAAACTTACTAAAAAACCGTCCAGGGAAGAGTTCTTGACCATTGCCAAAGTTGCAGGTATTGGCATTCTGGTAGTGGGAGCAATAGGATTTATTGTATACGTACTGTTGACAATGTTGCCCCAGTGGGTGGCCAAATGAGTGAGGATTCACAGATATTTGTAATCAAAACCACGGCAAACCAGGAAAAATCGGTTGCGACAACTCTTGCTAGGATCTCGAAAAAGGAGAAGCTGGATATAAGGGCAATTCTTGCTCCTGACGAGCTAAAAGGATATGTCCTGGTCGAGGCTCCTAAACCTGGAATCGTAGAAGTAGCAATCCAAACTATTCCCCATGCACGGGCTCTTGTAAAAGGGAGCTCTTCAATTGCCGAGATTGAGCATTTCCTTAAACCCAAACCAACAGTGACAGGAATCAAGGAAGGGGCTATAATTGAGGTCACATCAGGACCCTTTAAAGGTGAGAAAGCCCGGGTTAAGAGAGTTGATGAAGGCCATGAGGAGATTACTGTGGAACTGTTTGATGCTGTGGTTCCGATTCCCATCACAATTCGTGGCGATACTGTAAGGATACTTAAAAAAGAGAAGGAATAAAGTCACGACACGATGGAAAATACCGAAAATTCCAGCTTATTAAAATATAAATCACCAGTACTGATAGTGGATTGAAATAGATCTACAAAGTTTATACCTTATTAAAACCGGTGAGACTCAGATGACAAGTATTGTTGAAGCACTTGTCCCTGGAGGAAAAGCGAATCCTGGACCACCTTTAGGTCCAGCGCTTGGTCCGCTCGGGGTCAACATAAAAGAAGTGGTCGAAAAGATCAATGAAAAAACCAGGGACTTTAATGGAATGCAGGTTCCTGTAAAAGTGATTGTTGATGACAAGAAAAATGTCGAGATCGAGGTAGGCACTCCACCTACTGCATCCCTAATCATGAAAGAACTAGGGATTCAGAAAGGATCAGGAAACGCAGGAAGTGAAGTTGTTGGAAACCTAAATATCCAGCAGGTCGCAAAGATCGCCCGTATGAAAAGGGAAGACGTACTTGCCTACGACCTCAAAGCAACAATGAAAGAAGTAATGGGAACCTGTGTCCCTATGGGTGTAACCGTAGAGGGAGTTCGGGCTAGAGATAGCCAGAAAGCACTCGATGAAGGCAAGTTCGACGATTTACTTGCCGGCGAGGAATGGTAAACTTTACCATCCCTTTACTATTCCGGGTTTGATTGCCACCAATAGTTTTAAATCAGATAGCAGTAATAGCTCAAGAATCTTGCATATTCATAATTGCAATAAATAAAAACGATTAGCTATTCAAAGCTTACTGTTAAGAGTAGCAGAACCCGGTTATGGGGAAGCCCTAAAACCAACCGTAGTAAGCCAAAAAGGCTGCCTGGACAAGCAAGTTCAAACACTACGGGGAGGAACAAGATGGCAGAAAAAATTATACTGGAAGCTGTCAAGAAAGTACTTGAAGAATCGCCAAAACGCAACTTCTCAGAAAGCGTTGACCTGGCGATTAACTTAAAGAATCTTGACATGAACCAACCGAAGAACAGAGTTGATGAAGAAGTAATTCTTCCTCACGGGCTCGGAAAAGAACTGAAAATCGGCGTTTTTGCAAGAGGTGAAGTGGGCCTTAGAGCAGATGCCGCCGGTGCTGCGTATGTTATTTCTGATGTTGAGCTCGATGAGCTAGTGACTGACAAAAGCAGAGCCAGGACTCTTGCAAATGAATGTGACCTTTTTATCGCAGAAACCCAGTTCATGCCAATAATTGGTAAGAACCTTGGTGTTGTTCTTGGACCCAGAGGGAAAATGCCTATTCCGCTCTTACCTAACAAGGACATAACCGAACTTATCCAGAGCAAACAAAATGCGGTCAGATTAAGGTCAAAAGACAAGCTTACTTTCCATGTGCCTGTTGGCCGAAGAGATATGAGTCCTGACCAGCTTGCAGATAACATTGAGACTATAGTATCTAGGCTAGAGCGGGTCCTGGATAAGGGCAAGCACAACCTGAGAACAGTCTATGTCACGACGACTATGGGAAAATCCGAAAGGGTGGTGTAAATGGCAGAAAATAAACATCGCACGGAGAATATCCCACTGTGGAAAAAGGATGAGATCGATAATATAAAAGGACTCATTCAATCCCACAAGGTCTTCGGAATGGTCGGGATCGAAGGCATTCTTGCAACTAAGATTCAGAAAATTCGCCGAGACCTTAAAGACGTTGCAGTGCTCAAAGTCTCAAGGAACACTCTTACAAAGCGGGCTTTAAACGAGCTCGGAGAAAGCATTCCCGAGATGGATAAATATCTTGACAAGCAGACCGCTTTGATATTTACTAACGAAAGTCCCTTCAAGCTTTACAAAGTGCTTGAACAGACAAAAACCCCTTCTCCAATCAAAGGAGGTGCAATATCTCCTGCAGACATTGTTGTTCAGAAGGGACCTACTAGTTTCCCACCTGGACCAATTCTAGGAGAACTCCAGAGCGCAGGAATTCCCGCTTCAATAGATGCAGGGAAGGTTGCAGTAAAGGAAACAAAGGTTGTCTGTAAAGCAGGTGAGAAAGTTCCACAGAAGCTCGCAACCATGCTTTCAAAGCTGGAAATCTACCCTCTCATTGTAGGTCTGGACTTAAGAGCCGCCTATGATGATGGGACTATTTACGAACCGGAACTTCTTGCAATTGACGAAAGCCAGTACTTCTCTGACGTTATTAGAGCAGCGCAGAACGCTTTCAACCTCTCTGTCAACACTGCCTATCCGACAAGCACAACAATCGGCACCTTACTGGCAAAAGCCTTTACAGAATCAAAGAATCTTGGTGTCAATGCTGTCGTGTTTGATTCCGGAGTCATGGACACTTTGCTAGCAAAAGCTCATGTTCAGATGACATCCATTGCATCCGAAGCCGCAGACAAAGATGCAAATGCCGTGGATGACGAACTGAGGGAAGTTCTCGGAGCAGCCGCAAGCGCAGCAGCTGCGAGTGCAGCAGCCAAGGCACCAGAAGAGAAAGAAGAAGTAAAGGAAGAAGAGGAAGAAGAGGAAGAGGACACCTCTGAAGAAGACGGAATGGCCGGTCTTGGTGCCCTTTTTGGATAAACAAATTTACGATATTCGAAATTTAGGTGATTATAATGGAATATATATATGCAGCTCTCTTATTGCACAACGCTGGTAAAGCAATTACCGAAGAAGCAGTTACTGCCGTTCTCCAGGCAGCAGGTATCGAAGTTAACGAAGCCAGAGTAAAGGCCCTTGTCGCAGCCCTTGAAGGCGTAGACATCGAAGAAGCAATCTCAAAGGCAGCATTCGCAGCTCCCGCAGCCGCAGCCCCTGCAGCCGCAGCAGCCCCTGCAGCCGCAGAAGCTCCTGCTGAAGAAGAGGAAGAAGAGGAAGAAGACACCTCTGAAGAAGATGGAATGGCCGGCCTCGGCGCACTCTTCGGATAAACACAGAAGAACTTTAATATCTACAACTCGCCTTTTGGCGAGCATTCTTTTTTTCAATAAAAACTTTAACAGTAGTTTAATAACGTAGAATTAGCTGGTTTTACTGTAGAATTCTTTATTTTTTCTTAAAATTCTTTATCTTTCGAAAGTATTTGTTTTTTCTACTTAATTCTCTGTACTACAGTATAATATCCCTTTTATTTGACTTATATCCATTTTATTTGATTTATAAAAACAGAATATAATGAGACTAAA
The DNA here is from genome assembly GCA_002499445.1 of Methanosarcina sp. UBA293. Lineage (GTDB taxonomy): Archaea > Halobacteriota > Methanosarcinia > Methanosarcinales > Methanosarcinaceae > Methanosarcina. Next base: position 70,097 of record DALS01000003.1, on the reverse strand, counting down.
AGCAATAATAGGGTTATTGGAGAGACTATACCAAAACTCGTTTTTAGTCTGAATAATTGAAAATTTTTTAAGATATTTTCTATAATTAAATTTGTACTGGTTATAGTAAATTTTTGGATCATTTTTAGATCATTTTTAGTGGTAGAGAACTTCTTAGTGACCACATCGGCATCGCAGAAATACTCGTGATGCTATTTATGGCGTTACTATCCCCGTTCTCGGCACTGGTCTTCTTATCTATGGATAGACATCCTGACTCGATGAATGCATATCTTGCAGTTTCATATGTAGCAAGTATGCTTTCGATGTTACTCCTTTTATTCACGCTCAGTGGACTTTCACATTCACTTTCAAAAGGAGGGCCGACTTTTGATGCTGTTGTCGCTTTTCAGGCATTTTATTGGTGCTTTGTGATGCCGGTTATAGGAATATGTTTTTTAGTTAGAGCAATAACACACAGGAATCCCAGAAATATTCAAAATTCGGTAACTGTTAAGCCCACCCAAAATTAGTTATGAGTAAATTAGTAGTTAACTCAATTTTTATTTATTTACAAGGAATTTTTCACACGATTCTTGGCAGATAACTTTGACTTAGCTTACTTTGATATCATATCTGATCACTCTCTAGGTATTAAATGGTTTACAAATTATCCGCGAGCTTCGGCTCATAAGTCATTAAGCTAGATGGAATCGAAAAAAAATATGTTACAAACTAGCTCTCCAAAAAAAGGTTATAATAGAAAAGATAATGAATAATAGGCAATCTTCTGCAAAAAAATAAATAAGAGATTTCTATGTCCCGATTTAACCCTATCCTCGCTACGAGAGCCCTCTGGCAGATCCGAGTAAGAAAGCGTCCATTTGTCCTTTCCCATGGTGTAAACGCCCGTTGCAATATGAGCTGCAAGTTCTGTGAGTACTGGAAGAAAACCGAGGAAGAACCGACAAGAGAGGAGATTTTCAAGCTGTTAGACGATGCAAGAGAATTTGGAATCGGGGTCTACAATGCCTGGACTGTAGAACCTCTCCTAAGAAAGGATCTGCCCCAGATAATGGCACACGCTAAAGGAATCGGGATGATTACTTCCATGGTCACTAACGGGAAACTGCTTTACGAGAGAGCGGAAGAGCTTGTGGATGTGGATTACCTTTCGGTTTCTGTGGACGGGGTAGAAAATTATAAAGAAATTAGGAGAATGGATTTCGAAACCCTGCTTAAAGGCTTAAAAAAAGCTATCGAGATTAGAAAACTCCAGCAGCAGAAGAATCCCATCCTGATGAACTGTGTACTCACTGGAAAAAACCTGGACGATATCGAGACCCTCATTTTGCTTGCAAAAAAACTTGGAGTAAAAGTTTCCTTCGAACCTGTCCACGAGTTCCCAGGAATCAGTGAGGAAACCTGGAAAGAAATCGGAATCCGTGATATGAAAAAATTCCGGAATACAGTTGACCGCATAATCGAGCTTAAGAATCAGGGCTACCCAATAATTAATTCCAAAACTTATCTTGGAATGGTCAGAGACGGGAAAATGAACTACAAATGCAGAGCCAGCTGGGTTATTATAAATGTGACGCATGATGGCACTCTGGAGACCTGTCGTGTGCAAAATGAACCTCTTGGAAATGTTATCTGGGACGGCTTTCAGAGCGTCTGGGAAAACTCGGAAGAACATAGGAAGGAAATTGTCAAAAATTGCCAGGGATGTCTCTTTTTTGGATACGCGGAAAACAGTTTAATGCAAAGCTTTAACCCTGAAGTTCTGATGCATTACGAGTGGATGTGAAATTTAAAGCCGAGGTGGGCATAAGTTTTGCGAAAAAACATGGCGGCCGTTATGGCATGGCGTATTAAACGTGCCTTGCCAAATTTGCAAGCAGGCGGCTTATTTATTGGGATTGTCAAAATTAAAATAATGGATGTAACAGAATATCGTTGATTTTCTGTTACATTTCCTGATAAATAAAATTCAATCCTTGCCCTTAATGCATCTCAATTTGGTCGATAATTTTGTTTGCTTCTCTGATCATGTAATCCGCTTCCCCCGCGGAAATCTGCTTGCATACCTTCATTTTTCCAGCGAGATGAATGAAGGACTTAAGCATGGAGACGGCTTTTGCATTGTCGCAGTTTTCATAGTGGCACATTGAGGAATCCAGAAGAGTAGCTAGACCGGTTTTTGTCTTTACATGGCATTTGTACGTACATTCCACATATTCCTTGAGAGCCTGTTCCCTGTCCAGAGGCGTTAACTTAGAAGGACAATTGTCTGGAACCTGGGTTTCATTGTCTGCTTTATTGTCTGTTCCTGAATTTGATTCATTATCTGGAACCTGAGTACCATTGTCTGTTCCGGTGTCATCTCCATTTCCAGAGTCGTTGTCAGGAATCTGGGTTTCGTTATCGGCTCCTGTATCAGTTCCAGTATTATTACCATCCAGAGGCGGGACCTCAGCCGAGGCAAGAGTAAACATGTAGATATCGGGGTTTCCGTTGCGGGAATCATGCCAGACTATTCTGTCCCCGTAAATCTCAGGAAGCCCTGCTGATCCGCTGCTACTGATTTGAGTTTCAGTGCCAGTAGAGAGATTATACATGAAGACTTCCCATCCCCATCCATCGTAATTGAGCTTTCGATTCTCATGCCAGACAATTCTATCCCCGTAGATAGCAGAACTGTCTTCTTTATGTCCTTTTGTGGGTATTAGAGTTTCCTTGAAAGTGGAAAGATTATATGCATGGATTTCTTCTGTTCCATTGCGCTCATCAGTCCATACTATAGTGTCTTTGTAAATATCAGGTTCTCCCTGGTATGATCTGTCGGTAGTGATCTGGATTTCTCTGGAAGTGGAAAGATCGTACATATAAATATCGGAGTTTCTGTTATAATCGTCACCGTTGCGCCAATCCTCCCATATTATCCTGCTCCCGTAGATTTCAGGTGACTGCTGATTTGATCCATTGGTGGTAATTTGAGTTTCCTTCTGCGTTGAGAGATCATACATGTAAATATCATTATTTGGATACCCGTTGCGCTGATCTAACCATACTATCCTATCTCCGTAGATAGCGGGGTCCCACTGGTCTGATTTATTGGTAGTGATCTGGATCTCTCTGGATGTGGAAGGCTCATACATATAGATATCTCTGTTCCCATTACGGTCATCTGCCCATACCACTCTATCATCATAAGTATTCGGATTCACCTGACTTGATTTATTATTAGTTACTTGGGCTTCTGTAGAAGTTGAGATATTATACATGTAGATTCCACTGCGACAATCTTCCCATACTATTTTATCTCCATAGATAACAGGATTGTATGCTGACCCACTGGTAGTGATCCGGATTTCAGTGCCCTGTGCCATCTGTTCTTCTGCAACGGTGGTAAGCCGGGTCTCTTTTGAAGTTGAGAGATTGTACATGTAGATATCTGACATGTCGTTAGAAGTTACAGCATTCCGTTCATCTGCCCAGACTATTGTGTTTCCGTAGATAGCAGGATCCATCTGATTTGATTTATTTGTAGTAATCTGAGTTTCCTTGGAAGTGGAGAGATTGTACATGAAAATATCATAGTTCCATTGACCAATGTCAATCATATTACGGTTATCTATCCACACTATCTTATCTTCATATATATCCGGCGAAGATGAATAGTCAATATAGTCACTAATCAGGTTTTCGGTAGAATTGGTGAGGTCATATACTTTGATTATATAATTAGTAGAAGTTGTCTCAGCTGAACAGACAATCTTATCTTTATAAATGGAAGGATCGCTGTCGAAATCGAGTGTCCAGCCAGGACCATGTGAGACTCGGGTTTCCTCGGAAGTGGTGAGGTTATACATGTGGATCTTTGCTTCTTCAACCCAGATTATTTTGTCTTCGTAAATATCAGGTGAAGTCTGATCTGAGGAATTATGGGTTATTTGGGTCTCTGTAGAAGTGGAGAGATCGTACATGTAGATATCCCAGTTTCCGTTACGGAAATCCTGCCAAACGATTTTATCACCATAAATAACAGGATTGATTTGTATTGATTCATTCTTGGTCATTTGAGTTTCTTTCTGAGTGGAAATATCATACATGTAAATATCCCAGTTCCCAGAAAGACTCCACCAGTAACTCCCGCCTCCTCCATTACGGGAATCCTGCCAAACAATCCTGTTCCCGTAGATGTCAGGATTTTGCTGATCTTCTCCATTGTTTGTAATCTGAATCTTAGTGGAAGTGGAAATATTGTACATTTCAATATCCCAATTTCCATTATTATCATCCTGCCAGACTATCCGGTCTTCGTAGATAACTGAGTTACTTTCCGAACCTGCAGTTGCGCTCCCTATGGTCATCAGTAATAAAACAAAAAATATCCCAAAACAAATTGCTTTATTTTTCTCAATCTTCATGTTATTTGCCCCTTTATCCAAAGGATTTTTACCCTGGTTTGGTTTTGTTCCAATATCCAGTTATATTCGCATTTGCCCATTGAATTCTAAATATGTAGTAAACATTTCTTCACAGCTCCCTCAATATTCGAGACCTTCAACCCTCATTTTTGAATTATTTAGGATTGTAAGTAACCTTCAAATTTAGTGACTTTAGTCTACTCTGAGCAATGAATTCTGGAGCCGAATTATGACTTTGACATTCAAAAAATAGGTGAAAAAAAGTCTTAGCCTTTTCATTGGTTCCAGGAATTAAAATTGAAAGAGTAGTTTTTTATTCCCACTTTTTCAAAAAAAAACACCTATAATAAGAAATATATATGTTCCTATTTGAGTTAACACTGAATAACTCCAGTTTTCTAAAATATCTCAAAAGGTTAATGCGACAGTACCGACTATTTCTAAAAAATTGCGTTGAGAAGATTTAAAAATACATCCTGAAGATTTAAATTAAAGAACTAACCTTTAAAACATAGAAAGCTCAGATTATTATCTTATGAATTTGGAGAAGCCTTATATTATCTCTGTATATGCTATTCTCCGGAACGAGAAAGGCGAATTCCTGCTTCTCAAGCGGGCGGAAAACTCCAGCAGTAATCCCGAGAAATGGGACCTGCCAGGCGGAAAGCTGATCCATATGGAGCCACTTGAAGAGGCTGTTGTACGAGAGGTCTGGGAAGAAACCGAAATTTCGCTTGTACCAGGAGACATCGCAGGATATACTACCTTTGAGCTTCCGGAAAAAAAGGTGATTGCCATAATATATGATGGGGGATATATCATGGCTGATGTAAAATTGAGCTACGAACACGTGGAATATATATGGAGCTCTCTTGATAGTATCTTGGAAATGAATGATCTTCCAGACCATTTTAAGGAATTCTTTAAAAGATTCGCTGCAGAAAATAAAGAAAAGCCAGAGATGCATATTTAATCCGGGTTTAATTTGAGATAAATTTAAGAAAAATTTGAGACTAATTAGGATAAGAAACTAATTAGGGTAAACTAGAGGTAAGTTTTACTTGAAATACTCATCCTCAAGTTTTTTCCTCTTTTTCCTGCTGTGATGCCAGCTTACCCCTAGGTAAAGGAGAAATATTAGAGCTACAAAAACTGCCGCGCGCAGTAAGGGACCATATTTACTCAGGAGAAGAGGATTTATGTTATCTCTTTGCTCATGCTCTGGATACATGATATCCCGCCTGTCGCTGCTGTGTCCCAGGCCAAGAGCGTGTCCAAACTCATGTTTTGCAATAGAAAGCATTGTTGCATCCCCATACTGGCGCCAAGCTTTTCCCTGATAGTTCCCTACCTCAAGGACTATATCCACCCTTAAGTATCGATCATCCGATATCCTGGGCCTTGCATAACCAGCAACGCCTGAAGGAGCTCCTTCGACGTTCTCCAGATTTTCAACCCACTTAATCCTGATATCAGCGTCTTTCGAATCCACAAGTTCAAAGACAGGAGTGAATTTAAGGTTCCTATTTCCTCCTTTCTCCCAGTATTTCATAGCCTCTTCTATTTGCGTGTAGTAGGTAGGGCTATAGTGCTCGGGGACACTGATGTTATCTATATATACAGTGATAGGAGAATGATCCCACGGATAATCAAGGATTATCTCAGGAATCGCTTCAGATGCAGTAGATAGAGTGGGTAAAACGAGTACTACCATTAGCAGCACAAAGGACATTCTAATTCCATACATACTGTTCCATTCCGCATATACTGTTTGAATTTATATAAGCTAGCCTCCATGATAAATAATATTTAACCCTAAAAACTCGACTTAATCGTATACTACCTATCCCATAAGTCTTGTTCCGCAGATCTTCCGCATTAATTCACAAGAAAACTCGGTGCAAAGCCATCATCTATATTGATTCATCTATATTGATCCATCTGATCGATGGATGATTGTTGATGGAATTAACATTAAATAGTGACATTAGCAGGACCAGATTGGGGAATCATCTTTTCAAAATTAAGTCGGATCTATTGAAATGAGTTTACAAAGCCACAAAAATCGAATTGATATATTTACTTGATGCATTTACTGAGTCAGTCTATTTACTTAAGAGCAGCCCTGGAGATATCACAGATCTCACAATTGGAATCTGGGCATTTTTTTTCTTCCCCATTTTCACTTCTCTCATCAGGAAATTCATCTGCAAGCGCTCTTGTACTTTCAGCGAGCACAGCAGCACTGGAAATGGATGCTCCTATCATAATGGCATAAAATATCTTTTCTTTCTTTACTCCCCTTCTTTTTGCAATTCTGATGTGCATTTTCAGGCAATGCTCACATCGAAGGGCAGAAGCCACGCCTACTGAAATGAGTTCAACTGTTTCCGGATCGAGATTCTTGAATTCCCTCATTATGGAGTTATCATAAAGTGTTTTCGGAATGAAGATTTCAGGAAGATCTTTCATGAAGTTCATGATATAAGGAATTTCGCCATATTGCTTCCGGACATCCTCAAGGAGCTCAGGAACAGCTCTCTCGGGGTCCTCTTTCAAAATTTCCACAATGTCCTCAAGTTCCATACGAAACCACCAGCATAGATTAACGTGGAAAAAGGGTTCAGTCACCGTTTTCCTGATTAGGCATTACAGTTTAAAGGATAAGTGAAAAGACACAAACCCAGTAAAATGTAAAGTTGATAAACTCTTAAAGCAACAGAATCCGGATCAAATTGCAAAACCAACTTCAGACTTAGATTTGATTTTTATCAATATATAATTTTTCATTTTTGATTTCAAAATGTTTGCAAGTTCGGAAAGTGTAACCCCTTCATCGAATTCTAGTTTTTCAAGTCTTTCGTGAAATTCATCATAAGGCAGCTTGACTCTAAGCCCGTTAAGCTGGAGGGTAAGCGGGGCAGGAGAAAGTACTGTTTGGATTTCAGGAACCTGGTTTTCAATCTCCTTCATCGCTCTTGCAGGAAGTACTGCAAGGGGGTCTTTTGCCTGCTGTTTACGAATATTATCAGCAATCTTTCCAACTTCTTCATTGAGTTTGTCAAGGGCGCTAACCTCCTCGATTTTCCTTAACCTGTGAGAAGTCCTTCCGATATCCCCAACGTAAAGGTCTGCTCCGGGAACGTCCTCTGTCTTCAAGTCAGGACCGCCTGTAACCACAATCGGGATTTCTATGCCTTCAAAGAGTTTTGGTTTCTTATTTACAATACAATCACTGAAAGATCCGAATGTGAAAACTGCAATATCATGTTCGTTGATAAGTTTCCTTTCGTAATCCGTGGATAGGGATACCCTGCGCCCCATTCCTCTTGCAAGGCCTATCATGTTTGTGTTAGCTCCAGGGTGGCGCAGGTACTCTGCCACATCACAGGCTGAATGCGGAAGGTGATGAGAGGCAAGGGTTGGTGAAATAACTGCGATCTCAACTCCGGTCAAGGGAGCTTCTACCATCATTCCAAGCAGTTCGTCAGACTGCTTTTTCACTACCGGGACATCTTTCTCAGGAATAAGCATTATAAGGTTAACTTCAGTCCCTGTAACTACTTTCTGGATTATGTAACCTCCAAGGTCTTCCAGCAGCTCGATTAAAAGCCCATGCTTGTGTACACCGCCTGTATACAGATAGGGTCGAAGTACTGCCGCCATCTTATGTTCTCCCTCCTTTCATCAGTTCTTCGAGCATTGCCTCTGCTTCTTCAACCCATTCACGTTTTAAAACTTCCTCGGACGCTACAAAAATAAATCGATTACCTTTATATAGATGATACCGAACCCGGAAACCCTCTGGAGTTACACGGATTGCGAAATCAACAAGATTTTCATGAAGCCTGTGCCTTGGATCTGCAACCATCATATCTTTAAGAAAAGCCGCTTCTTCCTCTGCCTTATCCGTACTTATGGCTACAGTCCAGCGGTCTGGTTGGCTGATGTTCGCTTTTCCATAACGCTCCCAGAGTTTCCCCAGTAATTCTGGAATATACTGTTCTTTTTTGATTGAAATTATTATCTCACCGGCAACTGGCTTTGCTTCCACATCGGCAATATCGGCTGTTGTAACTCTGGTACCTACATCCCTCAGGAGAATTGCCATCTGAAAGAGGGAATCTTCAGGTCTCAGCATTACCTTTATCCTCCCTATTGCCGGGGCAAGCTTGAGACTTGCAAGATTATCCTCGATAATTTTCCTGTAGAATTCCTGCTCCGATGCAATTGCGGACTCAACAGCAAAGATCTCAAGCGGATTCATCATTTCTCACTCCTCCACAAAGCCTGAAACAAGCAAAGCTGCTCCTACTGCTCCTATCAAGTGTGAGTTCTCGGGCACAAGGACATCGATCTTGAGAAGCTCTCCGAGAGCTTTTGGGACTCCTGCAATTAGTGATGACCCGCCTACAAGAATCAGCGGCTCTTTAACATCCACTTCCTGCAATTGCTGCTCGTAGATCTGTTCTACTACACTATAACAGGCTGCAGCAGCCACATCTTCAGGAGTTGCTCCTTTTGCAAGGGAATTTACAAGAGATTGGGTTCCAAAAACTATACAGTAGCTGTTCATGGATACATTTTCATGCATGCCTTTGACTGCCAGGTCTCCCAGTTCGGTGATATCCACACCAAGCCGCTTTGCAATCATTTCAAAGAAACGTCCTGAGGCGCCTGCGCAAATCCCACCCATTGTGAACATTCCAGGAATTCCATCCTGAACCGAGATTGCCTTGTTGTCCATACCGCCTATATCAATAACTGTTGCATTGCCTTTCTGCTTGTCAGCAAGGTAGACGGCTCCTTTTGAGTTAACAGTAATCTCTTCCTGGATAAGCTGGGCTTTAAAACTGTTGCCTATAAGAAATCGTCCGTATCCGGTCGTACCCAAAGCCTGAATTTCTTCCCTGGAAACTCCGGCTTCTTTCAGGGCAATAGAGTAAGCTTCTTCAGCACTTTCAAGGACTTTTGTTGTGGGCACCCAGCCCTTGCCTATTATTTTGTTGTCCCTCATTATCACGGCTTTTGTGGTTGTTGACCCTGAATCTATTCCTGCAGTCAGTCCGGTCTGAATTTCCCTTGTAAGAAGGTGCCTGCGTCTGACAATTGTAGTAAGAGCTTCCAGACGAGTAAGCAAGGTACCTGCACTTGTACTTTCGGTAAATGAATAACTGATTACCGGAATGTTGGAGTGCTCATGGATGTACCTCCTGACTTCATTCCGTACAATAGCTCCTTCGGCACAGCGGAAACAGGTAGTGATAAAAACTCCATCAGCATTAGTTATGCCTTCAACAACAGCCTTTGCCCGGGCCATCATAAGCCTCAGGTCTCCACTCGCAACCTCAAGCCCGAAATCCCTGCCTATAGTATCTACGAATGCAACATCAATTTCAGGATAAATAAATTTTGCATTTACTTTAGCTGCGGCTTCTTCAAATTCGGGCTGAACTCCGGCATACTCAGAGCCGCAGGATACCAGTGCAATCTTGACAAGCGAAGATTCTTCAGCGCTCATTCCTTGTCCTCCTTTTCTGCCGATTCTTCTTCTTTCGCCTTTTCCTCGGTTTCAGTTTTTTCCTTAGGCAAAGATTCCAGAAATGCTGCTATTTTGTTTACGAAATCACGGGCTTCCTCGTCGGAGTCTGGATACTTTACCTCGAGTACAGGAACACCTTTTGAGCGGATCAGATACTTCGTCAGCTCATTTGTGCGGTTACAACCCACACAGCCAAAGTCAGTAGGCGGGTTTTCAACTATAATTGCAGCTTCTGTTTGTTCTATAAGAGGGCCTATTAACGCCATCCTTCCCCTTACTCCAGCCGGCACTTCAATTGCAGCATATTTAAGCCCCAACTTAGGGTCTTCAGGAGTAATATTTATAGGAGGAGAATCCAGACTGAGGCTTGTAACTTTTTCTCGGATCTGGCTCATCATGGTAAGGGGTTTGTGCCCGAAACGTTCAACCAGGTCTGCCAGAATAAGACTATTTATTGGATAAATGAAAACCTTTACCAAAAACTCACCTCGCAAGCTCTTCTTCAATAACTTTCTTCAGATCAGAAGCTTTAAGCCTGCACTTCGTTCTGCCTTTTTCTTTTATACTTTCCTTTGCTTCCAGTTCATCAAGTGCAGCCCCTATGGCAGGAAGTATTCCCACCTCTTCCCTTAAGAAGTGGAATCCAGGCCGTGGACCTCCACCCCTACTTGCGCGGCAACGCCTCTCATCTCCTGGTGGGAATCCCCTATCCTTTACAAAAATATGATTTTTATCCAGCTGTCGGATTTTTTCGACCACTGTCTGGACATCGTCTTTGGCTCCTGATACGATAAGTCCAAAACATGTCTCCTTTACCGTAACTGGAAACTCTGACTCGTAGATTTTCATAGCTGCGTCTGAAGGCAGAACTTTATCCGAACTGATTACAATATACTTTGTAATCTCTTCTTTTTTCGTTTCAGTCATATTTCGTCTCTCCTTAGTCTCGGGAGACTTCACCTGCAATATATCAGTAAATGTGAATTAGTTAAATGTATGTGAAATTAAGGCTACTTATTACTGTGCTTACGTATATTACTTCTTTTAGATATTATACTTATTATGTACGCTGAATACTTATGCGATTGTTTTACTAATTATTGCTTTTAAGTTTATTGCGTACAACTTCAGTTACGTATATCACATCGCCTTCTTTGACATCAAGAAGTTTATCAGGATTTACTATCCGGCCAATGATATTAGTCGAGGAAAATTTTTCTCCGGTGGGCCCAAAAAGCTCGTCGTCTCCAAGCCTCACTCCTATAGTTCCCATTCTCTTTGCAGCCTGATTTGTAATCCCTATCTCCCCTCCAGCTACTTTGTCAGTAGGTGTATTTTCCGGAAGAATTTCCTTATATTTCACGACTTCTTTTTCCGTTTTAAAAAGGTAAGTGTCGTCGTATATCATATAAACAGGCAGCTTCCCAACGGTTTTTGTCTTAAGTTCAAGGGCATGGCGGAAAAAGTCCACGGATTTGGGAGCATTTTCAGAGTAAAGTTCGATTTCAACCAATTTTGCTCTGGATACTGCATACGCAGTCACCTTTGCCTCTCCAAGAATTTCCAGGGTCGTTGGCGGATCCTGGCTGACAATTACTGCATCCTCTCCAGTATATCCGTCTTTTACCAGTTCAACTCCTATAGAAGAAAGTACGGGCTCGGCCTCTTCAAAGCTATGTCCAAGAAGAACTATTTGGGGGGGAAGACTTTCAACCGAGAGTTTCTGTCCTTTTTCTGCGAGCTTGATAAGCTCAATACCTTTCGTTACTTGCCCCACAACCGAATGCACGAGACTTGAAGGTCGTTCCTCTCTGGAAATATATGTTCTACCCAACCCATATCCAACTGTTCGGACAGAAATTGCACCTTCTCGTCTCGGCTCGAAATTTTCATAAGGAGTTGGTTCTCCTTTCAGACCATCGTCCGAGACAAATGAACTGGTAGTTACATCTACACTGAGAGTTCCTTCACGGGTCAAGGCATAGAAATGCTCTGCCCCTCTGGGAGCATTTCTGGAGAGCTCTACCTCAAAATAAGTGAATATGCTGTTTCCATCTTCAAGCGGGAAAGAGAGATCAGTTGTGCAGGTCTTTTCAGAGATTTGCTCCCATTCAATAATTGGCTCAATACTAAGAATTTTATCCTCTCTAGAAAGCCTGGATAAGATATTTCTTCCAGTCACAACTTCTGCAAAAATCCCATCTTCAGGAGTCCCATATTCCGCAGTATGTTTTTTAAGTGAAAAGATAAGGTGAGTATTACTTGGATCAAAGCCTCCTGCTCCAAACGTCACTGAATACACTTCAAAAGTCCTAGTCTCACGCGAAGGTTTAATTTCGGCTTCAAAGGGTCCGAAAGCCAAAGCTTCAGAGCTTGCCCAGTGGACAGGTCTACCTTCGTACTCTTTAAAATGCTCAGCCCATAATTTCCCAGAAGGCGATTCAGGATTTTTAATTTCTATCCTGAATTCTCCTCTAGGAGTATTGATAGCGTATTCGGTGATTATTCCAGTCCTTTCCTCAGCAGTCTCTTTCAGAATTCCGATCGCTGTGCCAGCTATATAAGAGGCTCCGGAAACTTTAAGGGCATCTCTAAGGGTAGAACCTGCAGGTAAGGCATACTTTTGCCCATTCACCTCAACGCTGATCTCATTACTCGTAATTGGCACCTCATTTTAGTATTTTCTATACTAAGAGGTGGCAGCATATTTATATTTCTTCTGCAGCTTCTATCCTTTCTTCCTCAGTGAGTTGAGATAGTATGTTCTTTGGGCTACCTATATCCACAATCTTCCCGTTACGCATGAGTGCTACACGGTCACAGATCTCATTTACAAAATCAATATCATGAGAAACAACGACAAATGTTTCCCCTATCTCTTCTCTGGCTTTCAGGATAGAATTCGTCACCGAAACTTTGGTAATCGGGTCCATAGTCCCTGTAGGCTCATCCATAATGACAATTCTAGGTTCCTTGATCAGAACCTGTGCAAGTGCAATCCTATGCCGCTCCCCTTCACTCAGTTCTTCAGTCATTTTGGGTAAAATAGCTTTTGCCTTATTTTCCTCAAAGCCAGCAGCCTTGAGTGTGATTATTGCTTTTCTAACCCCAAGTTCAAAAGGCAGATCAAGGCTTATAGACTCAGTGAGGTTGTCTATTACGGAGCTGTGAGTGTAAAGCCCGTATTCCTGATGCAGGAATCCCATATATTTGGTTGCCCTTCCTTTATTTTCCACTCCCAATTTTGTCATGTCAACCCATTCATCTCCCACACGAACCTCAACTTCTCCTGATGTGGGCGGTAAAATTCCCATAAGAATCTTTGAGGTTGTAGTTTTGCCTGCTCCGCTTACCCCAACCAACCCAAAGATTTCTCCTTCTCTCACATCAAAAGAGATATCATCCACAGCTCTTACCACACCACGGTCAACTGAAATATAACGTTTTGAGAGATTCCTTACTCTGATTATAGGTTCCCCGACCATGACATTCTTTTCTTGCTTCACCATGGATAAACTTTGCATAAAAATTGCGGAAACCTCAAGTGGGTCCCCTTCCTGGACTACTTCTCCGTTTTCAAGCAGGATAGCTTTATCCGCCATCTGTTCAATAACTTCAGGCCAGTGCGAAGTCAGAACCATGCTCATATTATAATTCTTAACTGCCCTGAGCATGGCATCATGGACAAGCTTTGCAGTCATGGGATCAAGGGTACCTGTAGGCTCATCAGCTAACAGAAGGAGGGGATTTCTTACAAGCTGTCTTGCAAGCACAACCCTTTGTTTTTCTCCGCCTGAAAGCTCTCTTGCGACATGCATCATGCGGTGACTCAGGTTTACTTCTTCCAGCAGTTCAACCGCTTTTCTCATGGAGTCTTTTCCTGTATAGCCGATCTCATTCAGAGAGTTTATGACGTTTACAAGAACTCTTTCATCTCCATAAAGGGCAAAGGTGCGCTGAAGCATGATAGCTATGCGCTTGGTGATATCTTTCCTTATTGGATCGTAGAGGGAAAGATTTACAAAATCAGCTTCAAAAGCCTCCAGAGTTTCTCCACAGATCTGGCACTTTTGGCCTGTTTTACTGGGCCGATCGATATAACCACATTTCGAGCAGCGAGCTAAATGATAAATAACTTCACCTGAAATACTCTCAAAAGATTCTGTGCCGCGAAGTACGTGCATCAGAATTGTCTTCCCGGACCCGCTTTTACCCAGAACTCCAACAATTTCCCCTTCGTTGATACTTAAGTTTACGTTTTTCAGGGCCTTATGACCGTTGAAATCTACAGTTAAATTTTTGACTTCAATAAATACTGGCATGAATGTTCCTCCGCAATTATGAGCTGCAAAACTTTCTAATGGCTCTTGCCTGCCTGGGCGTATAGCTCAAGAGTGAAAAGCAATTACTGCAAGTAGAATAATAATATAAACAATGAATTTAACACAAATGGGCAACAACTACATAAGAGTAAAGATTCTTAAACGTAACGCATTATTTTTTCACTGTTAACACTTAAAGCCAAATTCATCTGGTGAAACTTGCTTAATCAGTATTAATTTTGTCCTGTTATATTGGATATAATTTAGTCCTGTTATATTGACTCATTGCGTTATATTGATTTGTTTTATTACATTGACCAGTCATGCCATTAATATTGACAAGTAATGCCATACTGGTCCATTTTATTATATCGGCCCGTTGTGATACATTAATTTGATTATAATGCCCCCTTTTATATTAATCATAGCGCTTTTACAATATCTATAACTTTTATTATGTTGTCAATTACCACGTCTGCCGATTTTCTAAGTTCTTCAGGTCTTTTGTCACCTTGCTGGGTTGTCATTATCCCAACATCTGCTGCCCTGAACGCCAAGATGTCATTAATTCCATCGCCTACCATGATTACTTTTTCATACTTTCTTTTTAGTTCAAGTACTATTTTTTCCTTCATCAGGGGGTTTGAAAAGGCAAAGACTCTTTCCTTGGGGATATTTATGAACTCAGCTAGTTGCGTGAGAGCAAATAAACTATCTCCAGATGCTATATATGTATCCACTTCCATGGCATGTAGAGTCTGGACCGTTTGTAGCGTGGTACTGAACACATTTCCGCCTGTACTCAAGACATATGGGACACTTCTAGCCTCTGAGTCAACTATCAAACCTGCTGCGAGATAAAAAATATTTGGGCAACGAACTGTAACCATCTCCAGCACATCATGTACATCGCCCATTCTAGGGGCTGTTCCTCTTATAACTTCACATGCAATTTTCTGGGTAAACTCTCCTTTTGAGCAGCTTATCCCTATTGAAACTCCATATTCTCTTATAAACTCAAACAAAGACATATCTTTTCTCGAGCGCAGGATAATATCACTTTCGGCATTCAGGACCACAAGCCCACATCCATTCTTTTGCGCGACAATAGCAGTACTCTCTATATTTTCAAGGATATTCCCGGTTCGAGCATCCTTTGCAACTCTATACATATGTAGAAGGGTTCCTGCACTGTCAAAGACCACTGCAATTCTTCTGGGCATATTAAATGATATATACTGTAAAATAAAAAATCTTTGCAAAATCGGAAAAAAGAACATAAGCATCATAAAAAGAGATGGTGAAGAAGATTAACATAAAAAAAGTATTATAAAGGAGAGTAGTGAAGAAAGTTAATACAAAAAAATAGTGAAAAAGTTAACTTCACATTATTGAGGCTCCTGATAGCAGAACACCAATAAAGAAACCCAGAATTACTCCGGAATTCAAAAAGGGAAGTCCTGCCTGTGGTTTTCCACTCATTACCAGGATAGAAAGTACTATATGTCCTGCAAGGGTACCCAAGATAGCCCCGATGACTGGATATGAGATTCCTTTACTTATCATAAAAACATTTGCTGAAACTACAAGCAGAGTAGGCATAACCGCATCTCCAAGCCCCATGAAAAAAGCTTCACGCTTTTCTCCAGATTTGAAGTCTTCCTGTAAGAAAGAATAGTTCAAGTTTTTTGGAATAACAAACAGGATTGGAAGCTTTAGGTCCATTATCCCCTCAGCCATAGTTATCATATGCTTTGTTTTGTATACCGAGATCGCATCGTAAATTGCAAGAAGCAGCAGGAGTATTATTACAGGTATAACTGAAAGGGAAATTCCTATCAGAGCACTGACCCCGGCTGCAATACAAATCCCTGCAATGTCAACTATGTACCATTCGGGATATTTGTAGAGCAATACTGTTATCCCCGCAGATAGTACAAACGAGGCGACGGCTTCAAATCCTGAGAGAGCCGGAAAGAGAGTAAATAGAGCGAAGAATACGTAATAGAGAGTGGTTATTATAGCCAGGTAAATAAAGAGGCTGATTACCCATTTTATATTCTTCTTAAGTGCCAAGAGGACAAACAGAGTAAAAACCAGGATCATTATGACATAATATATGGAATTTGACACCTGGGTTGGGTCTTCAAAAGCTTGCATTTCATTAGCTTTCATAGGCATGGACAAAAATAGCGCAAGAATCTGCACTATAAGGATTAATCCTCCCATAGAGAGGATAGGTAAATAATCTTTAATTGATTGTTCGCTGGAACTCAAGTACTAAACTCCTTGATTCTTAACAGTATGCCTTTTCTATTCCTTTATACAGATATTGTATTTATATCGGTTTCTTCTGATCATTATATATAATAATTTTACCTAGAAAATGTCTTTTGTAATTTTACAAAGCAGAAAATATGTTGTTAAACATTCCTATATGTATCTTTGAGATACTAGCTATTTTTTCGCAGAAATGATAATTAAAGGTAGCGAATTAGGACCATATAAATAGCTTGTAAAAAAATTATAAATTAAATATATTTAAAAAAAATGAAAATAGAAGTAGTAGAGAATAGAAAAAAGTAATAATAGAAAAGCAGTAAATACTTTAACGGAAAAGCCCCTCTGCTTGATAATTTCGAAACATGATATATATTAAACATGCTATATTACAGAAAGCTTGTATATATGGAAATTTTTAAAGGTATGTTAGAGGTATACGATGGAGACTAGAGATACGATATTTCTTGTTGTAATGGTTCTGTCATCCTTTCTTCTATCCTTTGAGTGGCTTAGAAGGTTTGCATACGAACCCACAAATCCCCTAATTATTCTCTCAGTTATGGTCCTGATAGGAACGCTGTCTGTTATGCTCATCTCTATAAACAATAAACTTCAAAGTCTCGAAGATATAATGGAAGCAAAGGACCGCACCCTCAAGATCAACATGGAAAGTACGGGAATGAAAATTGAAGAAAGGATGAATGAACTCTCAAGCAAAGTTGACAATGCTATTTACGAATTCAACCGAAGAAAGTATCATTAAATTCTACTTATGCTTCTATTTTTTATAAGGACGATTATAAGGACGAAGTTTTCAAATTTTAATCTTTGGGCTTATCACGAAACTAATATTATACCTAAGTTGCATAAACTCAATAGACTCAGTCTCTTCTATATGAGCGATGTACTAATTAGAAGATCTTCAATGAACTTTAAAACAAAGACTACCACTTGAAGAATGTGCAATAGAAAGGTTCTTTAGCTGGATAAAGCTATGCAAAAGAGATTTTCTTAGGGCATAAAACCAAAGAAATTTCATACCTGGAAGTTGTAATGTTAGTAGTAGCAGAAAATAAAGTTTTGGTATGAAATCAATATAATTATGTGTTGACCATAAGCTTTATAGCTAATAATTTTTAAAGCAAGTATATTGGTGATTTTTTGGTAAAAAGAGCACTGCTCAGCGTCTCAGACAAGACAGGAATTGCAGAATTCGCACGTGGGCTTGAATTACTTGGCGTGAAGATAATCTCAACAGGCGGGACAGCGAAAATTCTTCGCGACGCCGGCATAGAAGTTACCGATGTCTCGGAAGTTACAGGCTTTCCAGAGATGATGGGAGGAAGGGTCAAAACTCTCCATCCAAGGATCCATGGCGGGCTCTTATGCCTACGAGAAAGCAAGGAGCAGATGGCTGAGGCTGTAAAAGAAGATATTTCCCTCATTGATTTGGTAGCTGTAAACCTCTATCCGTTTGAGGTAACGGTTTCAAAGGAAAGCGTGGAGCTTGAAGAAGCCATCGAAAATATAGATATTGGAGGCCCAACCCTTCTTCGTTCGGCAGCTAAAAACTACCTTTCGGTTACAGTGCTCTCTGACCCATCGGACTACGGCCATGTTCTTAAAGAACTGCGCTCAACAGGAGCAATCTCAGAGTCAACCCGAGCTGCTCTTGCAGTTAAAGCATTTAGGCATACTGCCGATTATGACGCAGCCATCGATAGTTACCTGAGTAAAGCTCTACTTGGAGAAGAAGTACTTCGTCTAAATTTTACCGACGGCGTAAAACTCCGCTATGGAGAAAACTGGCATCAAAATGCCTATTTCTATAAGGACCAAAAAATCGAAGGCCCAACCCTTGCAAAAGCCATTCAGTTGCACGGAAAAGAACTCTCATATAATAACTATGTGGATGCCGACAATGCTCTTCAGACAGTAAAAGAACTTGGGAATGCTTATCCTGCAGTGGCAATCGTAAAACATAATAATCCATGCGGGCTTGCTACCGGAAGCACACTCCTGCAGGCTCTTCAGGCTGCCTGGGATGGAGACCCTATTTCAGCTTATGGAAGTATAATCTGCACCAATGAAATCTTTGACCTTGAGGCTGCGAGTTTTCTGAATGGAAAATTTGTTGAAATAATTCTTGCTCCAGACTTCAAGCCCGATGCCCTTGAGTACCTGAAAAACAAAAGTGAAAATCTCAGGCTCCTTAAACTGCCTGAGCTCAACGAAGTTTTTGGGACAGATTATACCTATAAATACATAATCGGAGGCATGCTCAAACAAAGTCGTGATACAGAGCTTTATAAAAAATGGGAATCAGTAACAGATATTCCCTATCCAGAAGAGAAACGCCCTCTCTCGGAATTCTGCCTGAAAGCCTGTAAGACAACTAAATCCAATGCAGTGATCCTCGCTTATGAATACGAGCCTGGGTTTTTCATGGTACTCGCCATGGGGGCAGGACAACCAAATAGGGTAGACTCGATCCGCAAGCTAGCAGCCACAAAAGCTATCGAGAATCTCAAGGTAATTTACGAACGAGAACATCCTGCAACCTCCTTTGAGGATTATTGCCAGAAAATTATGTTGGAGTGTGTGATGGTCTCAGATGCCTTTTTCCCCTTTGATGACAGCATAATTTATGCCGCACAGAACAATATCCGCTATGTAGTTTCGCCAGGCGGATCAATACGGGACGACGAGGTCATTGCTGCCGCAAACCGGCTTGGAGTTGCCATGATCTTTACAGGGATGCGCCACTTCCTCCATTGAGAATTTTCTTTGGGTATCGATAAATTAAAGAGTAAACTGAAACCGATTTAATAACCCTGCCTTCTAAGTGCAGGGAAAACTTAAATTCTCAAGCTAAACTTCAAGACATCTTCGCGCTCAACTGACATAAGTCTTGAATATTAGAGTGAAAAAGATATATTAAGTTCAATAATATTAAGCTCGGTAGAAAAAAGCACTCTATTTTTATAAAGAGGGTTAAATATAACGCTACAAGATCAGTCAGAGTTATAGGATCAGTTTAATTTTCTTTTTATTAAATTTGACCACTGCTATTAATCAAAGTTGTGTTGGCATTATCTATCCTGTGAGTGACAGAATCCCCGGCTAGAATAGAGTTTGTTACAGGCGAGTTTGCTACAAATCAAATTTTTCAGTTAACCTATCGAATATACTTATTTTAAATAATTGTTCTTATAACTACTTATTATTTTTTAATTTTGAACGTTAATTTTTTAAATATTAGTTCCGTTATATTTTCTGAAAGTAAATTTTAAACGTTATATCAATAGTATAATCTAATATTATTAGATTATAGATTTTTCATACATTATGGAACAATATTAAAACGAAAGACGGTATTTCCGGAAGGTTGATGCATAAACTCCTAGATAAAAGAGAAAAGTTATTATACTTAGATAAACTTTCGAAAAAGATAATATATAGTGAAGTCTTATAGCATTATAGTAATGTTATATCATTTAGATATGACATTTCCTGATTAAATATAAAAGAAATAGAGATATGGGAATTAAATTTTATATATAGTAGATCAAAAGTAAAGAAATTGCTTACAAGTAATCTCAAACCTCCAGAAACACATTAAAAACAACGAGTGATAGAAGTGAAATCTAGCGGACTTTTAAGCGTTCTCACCTTTTCTGAAAAAAGGAAAGGCATTCTATTTTTACTTCGCGAGAATCCAAAAACTCTTTCAGATATCAGAGATTATTTTGGAGTGAGGTCACCTGAGATCCTACCTCGCCTTAAAGAGATGGAAGCTGCAAATTTAATTAGTCGGCACGATGGAATATATCGGTTGACAGCCTTAGGGGAAGTTGCGGCCACACATTATAAACCCTTCCTAGATACCCTCACAGCTATAGAAGTAAATGAAGATTTCTGGAGAGAACACGACCTTGCTGCGATTCCCGAGACATTGTTAAACAGAATCCAGGAGCTTAAAGAATGCAGAGTTGTAAGGGATGAACATGAGCATATTTACGATACCCATAAGGCATTTCAGGAAAATGTGTTTTCTTCCACACGATTTGTGGGATTTTCATCCATTTTTCTTCCAAGTCATCCCCCCATGTTCCTGGAATTGGCCCGCAATAATATTCCGATCTCCATAATTCTTACTCCCAACGTATTTTTCAAAATAAAGAGTGAGCATAGTACTGAAATTGGAGAATTCCTTAAATATAAGCACACGAGTTTACATGTATATGATAATGCAACGATAGCCTTCGTGGTGACAGATCGTTTCCTATCACTTTCATTGTTTTTCAAAAACGGAACCTTCGACACTCGAAATGATCTGATGGGTTTTGACTCATCCTCAATTAAATGGGGAGAGGATCTTTTTAAGCATTATAAAGAGAACTCCATTGAGATAAAGAATCTATAAAGCCTGCTGGGAATTTCTTTCCAGGAATCTTAGGACTGAATAGGGAGAATAGGGACTTGTATTTTCATCCCAGGAAAATTCCGGGAAATTGAATCGCATTCTCTGAGATATTTTGCCTGCTTTATTGCTTTCGCATTTAAGCATAGATTCTCACGCTAGGTATGCTTTATACAAGGAAGGAAACTGCAATCGTTCTCAGTCCGACAATTGAGGTAGACTCTCCATCCACGAGAATAGTTCTTTCTAAACTCCGGAAAGGAGGCTCCTCATCATCATTTTTTGTATAATTCTGGATGCAGAATAACCCACATATGAAGCTATAGAGGACGATGAGAGGCTCGGGAGCAAGAACTCCATTAATTAGAGCAATACCAAGTATCAGATGTGAGAACAGGTGCAAACCGAGAAGAAAATTACGAGTATTTCGTACCCCAAGGCTTACAGGAAGAGTTTTGATACCTGCAAGGGTATCTCCTTTGATATCTTTGAAATCATAGATAGCAGAATTGATAAAGAGCTTAACTCCAAAGAAAATGAAAACTATAACCATTGGAAATATGCTTTTACAGGTACTACCTGCAAGCCCTGAAATGAAAACACCCCAGGTGAGACCTACAACAAAGTTTTTGACCCCAAGCCCACCTTTGAGTTTCAAAGCGAATTTTCCAATTTTAATACCTTTACTGTAAAGGAAGCCAATTATAAGAGGTAAAAATGCAAGTGCGATCATTCCTTCTTTTGCAAGTAAATAGCTCCCTATCACAAAGGTAAGCATAGAGGCTGCAAGTCCTATCTCTTTTCTTGAGCCACTTAATTCCTTCCGGTTTATAATATCTTCTTCGGAACCAAGAGCCCTGTCGAGTGTATACACGCTATAGATTACTAATCCTCCGGCAATACATGTGAATATATTGGATATATGAGAACTAGTTTTACTAGGCAAACTGGTTTGAAGCAGGAGGAAAGCGATATGAATTCGTAGCGCGCCTGAAAATGCAACCAAAATAGAACTTTTTAAGAGTTCAAATGTAGCATTCTTTCCCCTTGATTTAAAAATGTTCTTTTGTCGGTACCTTAGAAAACGCCCAAAACTTCCAAAAAATACATTGAAGCTCATAAAAGTAATACTGGAGGACCTTCAAATATTATTTACCTGGTAGAAGTTTTTATAACGCATATAGAATAAGAGAAGTAAGCTAAAATTAGAGACATAAATTAACAATAGCTGAGTAAACTAATGTTAACTGAGTGAGCTAACACCTAATTTAGAAAGAATTTATGCCTTCATATTTCCATAAAAAGACATCAGCATACGTTTTACAAGAAATATAAAATTTGACAGAGTCAGATTGCTCCCTTATTGTGCTCTTATCTACAGGATAATTTTATTCGTTCTGAAATTGATAAATCAGAGAGAGCGTGGTCAACGAAACTTCAAAATCTCAAGATTACAATAAATACAGAAATCAGTATTTTCACCGCCTTATCGGGATTACAAGATCAAAAATTATCAAAGGATACAACTTTCTTGTAACTCTGAGAGATCTAAGGAAAAAACCTTCCTGAGCCAAAAAAAGACTTTAATTGGCGATACAATTACCACAATGCCAATGAAATTCTTGGCCTATTGTAGCTACTGTGTTGATAGTGCATCAGGATTAAGAAAGAGGAAGAATAGAAAAGATCAAAAAATGAAAAAAGGGCAAAAAAGCCCACAAACAAAGTCATAATTATAAAGGAACTATTTTCCTTCCATATGCTTCATTTAATACCTGACCAAGGGCGGTATAGATTGCAGCAAGACCTGTAAAGATTCCTTCATAACCAGCTATTGTCAGGATTCCGGCACCAGCACTGCCCAGATAGTTTCCTGCCGCAAGTAGGAAGAAAAGGACTGCAAGAGCCAAGAAAACAACGGAGAGAGCCTTTGAGCCTTTGAGCGTACCTACAAACATGAATAGGGTAAAAACTCCCCACATGAACAGGTATGCTGCAAACGGGAATGACTCAGTAACGAGACCTGCGTGGTTTTCAGACTGGGGAAGCAGGACAATCCCTACCAGGGTGAGCCAGAAAAGCCCGTATGACGTAAAAGCCGTAGTCCCGAAAGTATTTCCCTTTTTCCATTCCATGATCCCGGCAATAATTTGAGCCAGCCCACCATAAAAGAAGCCCATAGAAAGGATCATCGCGTTCATCGGATAAAAGCCTGCATTATGTATGTTTAAAAGCACAGTCGTCATTCCGAAGCCCATCAAACCCAGAGGGGCCGGGTTTGCGGATAAATCCGTTATTTTTATATCACGAATACTCATAATATCTTTAATTTCTTGACTCATAGAATCAAATCCTCCTGCCCATTAATCGTAAATTCAGCCAGAATTTTCTATAAAAATCTATATTTGAGATGACAACCTGTTTTTGTGCCCGTTTTTTATAATTTGAAGATATGTAATTATTAATACTTAAAATTAAGGACAGTAAGTAAATTTTTAATACATGGTAAATATATAATACAAATTTTTATAAGAGTTATTAAGAGTTATCACAATAAGCTATTTATCAACATGTGTGGATTTTGCTTCATATGACTCAGGCAAAAAGACCTCTTATGCTCATTATTCTTGATGGGTGGGGCTATAGAAAAGCCAGAGAAGGAAATGCTCTCCTGGCAGCCAGAACTCCAAACCTTGACCGTCTGATGGAGGAAAGTCCCTGGTGCTTTTTAGAAGCCTCAGGAGAGGCTGTAGGTCTTCCTGAAGGCCAGATGGGAAATTCTGAAGTAGGTCACCTGAACATAGGAGCGGGACGAATTGTATATCAGGATCTTACCCGGATAAATCTCTCTATCAGGGACGGAGATTTTTTCAAAAATCCGGCTTTTCTGAATGCAATCTCAAATGTCAAAGTTAATGATTCTAATCTGCACCTTATGGGGCTTGTCTCTTATGGAGGCGTTCATAGCTATATGACCCATCTTTATACCCTTATAAAACTTGCACAAGAGAAAGGGTTGAAAAAAGTTTATATACATGTTTTTCTAGACGGTAGAGATGTACCCCCTAAAGCTGCCCTTAACGATATAAAAGAGCTTGAAACATTTTGTAAGGAGAACGGGAGCACTAAAATCGCAACTATCTCAGGGCGGTACTACGCAATGGACAGAGATAAGCGCTGGGATAGGACAAAACTTGCCTATGATGCCCTGACTATAGGAGTTGCCCCATATACAGCGGCAAATGCAGAGACTGCAATTTCTGAAGCATATAACAGGGGAGAGACTGACGAATTTGTGAGACCAACTGTAATCACGGATTCAGAAGGAAGACCTGAGGCGACAATACAGGATAATGATTCAGTGATTTTCTTCAATTTTAGGCCAGATAGGGCACGGCAACTTACATGGGCTTTTGTGAATAAAGAATTTGAGGACTTCACCAGGGAAAAACACCCGAAGGTTTACTATGTTTGTATGGCTCAGTACGATGAAACCCTGGATTTACCTATAGCTTTCCCTTCTGAAGAACTGAACAATGTGCTTGGAGAGGTTTTGAGCAAGCATGGGCTTACCCAACTTCGGATTGCTGAGACTGAGAAATATGCCCATGTTACTTTTTTCCTAAATGGAGGGCAGGAAAAATGCTATCCTGGGGAAGACCGCTGCCTTATCCCATCACCAAAAGTCGCTACCTATGATCTCAAACCCGAGATGAGCGCGTATGAAGTTACAGATGAAGTGATAAGGAGAATCCATTCAGGTAAGTACGATTTGATAATTCTTAATTTCGCAAACATGGATATGGTCGGACACACTGGGATTTTTGAGGCCGCAGTAAAAGCAGTAGAGGCTGTAGATGACTGTGTGGGTCGAATTGAAAAAGCTCTGGAAGAAGTGGGAGGGGTAGCTATTATAACAGCAGACCATGGGAACGCCGAACAGATGGAAAATTCGTCTACCGGAGAACCTCACACTGCACATACCTCAAATCTGGTAAGATGTGTTTATGCTGGAAATGATGAGGTGAAAGCTCTTAAGAATGGAAAACTGTGCGATCTTGCACCAACTCTTCTGGAAATTCTCAAGATCAAAAAACCTGAAGAGATGACAGGAGAATCACTCATTATAAAGGGTGATTAAGCAATCGAAACGCTTAAATAGGTAATTAATTAGAAAGAAATCATAAATTGGGAGCCAAGCATAGAAAAAGACGATCTAAATTACAGGATTTTTCACTTTCTTTCTGTACTTACTCTCATTTTCTTTCATCCCTCTTTATTTTGTGTTATTTCCATAATAAGAGGCTTGATAAAAGGTAATATTAAAAGATCAAATGCCAGCAGCTACAATAAAAGAGCGCCGATACCTAGGAAGTTCTAAAGTTTTAATCTAGTTCGAGGTTTAATAACAATGATCAAAATAACTGCTCCTTGTCGGCTTCATTTAACCCTCATTGATATGAATGGAGAGATCGGAAGAGTTGATGGAGGAGCAGGACTGGCCCTTTCCTATCCCAATATAAGGATTACGGCAGAAGAAGCCGAAGGAACCATTATCGAAGGGCTGCAGGATTTTGCCGATCGAATGAAAAGAGCTACAGAATCCCTGCTCCCTAAAGGGAAAGGAATAAGAATCAACGTACAGGAAGCGTACCCAGCCCATGTGGGTTTCGGATCAGGGACTCAGTCTTCCCTGGCTGCAGCAGCAGCTGTGAATGAACTTTATGGGCTTGGGAAAAGTGTTAGAGAACTTGCACTTGCAGTAAAAAGAGGAGGAACTTCAGGTATAGGGGTAACTGCTTTTGAGAAGGGCGGATTCATAGTTGACGGAGGCCATAGATTTAAGGATAAAGGTGGTTTTATGCCGTCGGCTGCTTGCCCCGTACCCCCAGGACCCGTACTCTTCAGAGAGGACTTTCCTGAATGGGATATGGTGGTAGCAATTCCTAATGAAAAGGGAATGCATGACCAAGAGGAAATCGACACTTTCAAGAAATTTTGCCCTCTTCCTATAGAGGAAGTCAGGGAAATCTCCCATGTAGTGCTCATGCAGATGATGCCTGCTGTAATCGAAGAAGACATTGAGAGTTTCGGAGCCGCAGTAAATCACGTCCAGATTGTCGGGTTCAACAAAAGGGAGAATCTTATCTGGCCCCAATTTGTGAAAGATATCGCTTCTTTCATGCGCAGCCAGAGTTATGGAGCAGGGGTAAGTTCCTTTGGACCTGTAGTGTACTCCTTTGTAGACAATAGATCGGAAGGCAGGCAGCTCCAGGCAGAAGTCCAGAAAATGCTTGATGAATCCGTTGGCGGGACTGTCATGCTTACAAGGGCAAAAAATAGCGGCGCGGAGATTTCCAGAGTTTGAAAGTTTGAAAGCCTTACAGACCCAGCGAGAGTAAGAAGCTAGATCGTGGTGTTCATGTTCAGAAAATTTGTTAAAACCATTGATCAAGAGTTTTCTGTTTAGCTCCTGAGGCGGCTTTAAGGCGTTCTGCAGCTTTTCCCACCCTGTCAACCGAGAAGTCGTGACTCTCACAAAGGAATTCGAGGAGTTTTTCAGAGTCAGGTTTGCCCCAGCTTATTTCATAATTATCCGTTACTTCAGGATTGAGAAAAATATCTCTTATTCGGTCCACAGCTTCGATATCTGCCCCTTTTTCACGGAGTAGAGTATAAATATCCCCATGCTTTTTAACTAATTTAAGAGCTGTTTTAGGGCCTACCTTTTCCAATCCTTTATTATAATCCGTACCTACACAGATCGCGATATCTATCAGTTGCTCCCTGGTAATGTTCAGGGTTTCTAAAGTCTCATCCAATTTGATTATTTCGGGTTCGACATCAACATAGACATTCTTTCCCGGAAGCTTGCGTTTTCCTGTTACAGCCAGGTTACGGACAACAGTCGGAGCTCCAAAAAGGAATGAATCATAGTCCTGAGAAGCAACGCAATTGGCATCCTTTTTGAGAACCATATGTGCAGCCTGTGCTTCCCCTTCGCAGGGTGCTTGAACAAAAGGAATTCCCATAATTTTGAGAAGATATTTGGAATCTTCAACGATCTCCTGGTTTACCTTTGAGGAAGCTTGAGCATACTTATAAGCTGATTCGAGATCTCCCACAGCCTTTGCATTTTCCCATTTTTCCCGTGAAGATTCCCTAATTTCTTTCCTTCGGCTCAGAGTTTCGGACTTCAGATCAGGAGGCTCACCGTCAAAAACAAAAAGAGGTTTGCTACCAGCTTCAACAAGGCTCGCTGTCCGGTAGAGTAGGCCTGAGAGATGGGAAGTCACTCTTCCCTCAGAATCGACAAGAGGACTCCCATCCCGTTGGCGAATAATGCTCAAAAACTGGTGCAAAGTATTAAATGCATCAATTGCAACCACTCGGTTTGTAAGATTTGAAAGCTCAATTTTTCTTTTCTGGAGTAGGTCGCCTATATTTGTGCCCATGTTTACCCTCGAGTATCTGAAGTTATCTGAAAGCGCTGACGCTTTCAACATCTTTCTTTTTAAACTGTTCTAACATTAGCTCTTAAACTGTTCCTTAGAAAGTCAAGCAGTGAAATCAGAATGCTTTACAGCAAGCGAACATCAAAGATGATTTCTAGCAAGCCAACGACGGAAATATAGTACAACAATTCTATTACTTACAGATAAATAAGCTTTATAGGCGCAGAAGTTTATATTTATCGTGCATCCACAGTATCCTGAACCTCCTTATTGAAAGACAGATGTTATTGAAAAACAGCTATTAGTCAGGAGGAAAGGAAAAAGTAAAGCAATATAATCGTGAATTTCAGTCCAAATAATGAAATTCTAAACCAAGTTATGAATTCAAACCAATTTATTGAACTTCAAATAAAATAGTGAAGTTTCTTCAGAAATTAAGCTTGTGAAAACCCGTTACCCTATCTTTGGCTGCAATAAACCTATACACATATAAGTCTTTGTGCTTTTATGGAGCTTATAATCCCATTATCTTTTATTGGGTGCAATCAAACTATTCTACCAAGAGAAGAGAAAAGAGACGAGAATTTAATAGTTTTTATAAATCTCTGTGAACTACCACTAAGCTAAGACTTAGGAGTTTTACGCTATTTCCTATATAAACACCTCAGAAAGTCAAGCAGTGAGATCAAGTCGAACATCGATTACTGAATCTTCGCTTGCTTCTATTTTGGATACTGTTAGCAAATTTCCATTTCTTTCTAGTAAAGTTGTTTTCGTAACCTGAACCTGGTGGCCATCTACCTGTTTCATATTGCTGTTTTTATGGATAACCAGGAGCTTCTGTCCTTTCTCAGCCCCTTCTCCTATTTTGGATACGATATTTCGTATGACCGGTTCAAAATCAGAATAAATCAAAATTTCCGACTTATTCGCAACCTTCTTGATAATACCAATCGGTTCCAGACTAAGGTGCATATTAGCTTTCCTTCTTTACCTGCTTACACAAGTAATCAGATAATACTAACTATGAGTAATAATAACTTGCGATGCATAATATCTGATTCTTTATTTTTATAATATTTTAAATTGTAAATATTTCCATCACTACAGAATAACCAATATATATAGTTTACCAGATAATGGATCCTGCACCCGAATTATAATTAAAGCAAGGGCAAAATGTAAGATTTCTATATCCGAAACCGATAAACCTGGAAATTTGTATGAAGTATTAAGTTGTTTTTCTTTTAATCAGGAAAAAAGCAGTTGTGAATTTTAGGATAGGCTCGTGAAATACTTTTATTCTTTGAAATCAGAATAAATAGGAACGTACGGAGAAGATGTGCTTCCAGGATTTCTTCTTTAACTTACTTTTATTTGTTTTTCTGGAAACAATATCAAAGGGCTAGGGGGATTTGATGGAAAGGAAATATGATATTATAATTATCGGGACGGGTACTGCAGGCAGGACCTTTGCAGGCAAAGTTGCACATTCAGGATTAAAAATCGCTATTGTTGACTCAAGGGAATATGGAGGCACTTGTCCTCTAAGAGGATGTGACCCAAAAGAAGTGCTTACTGATGTCGCTGAGATCACTGACTCAAACAATCGGCTGATAGGAAAAGGTGTGGGGATAAATGCTCCATTAAATCTCGACTGGACATCACTTATAGAGTTTAAAAAGACATTTACGGAAGGATATTCAAGTAAAATAGAGAAACATCTGGTTGAGCTGGAAATTGATACTTATCACGGGAAAGCCCATTTTGAAAATGAAAACACAGTTATGGTCGGGGAGGATAAACTTAAAGGGGAGTTTATTTTCCTCGCTACAGGGGCAAAACCCAGGCAACTCAATATTCCCGGGGAAGAGTACATTACCACAAGTGAGAAATTAATGGAAACAAAAAAGCTTCCTGAAAGAATTATTTTCATTGGAAGCGGTTATATATCCATAGAATTCGCTCATGTTGCACGAAGAACTGGAGCCGAAGTAACAATCTTGCAGCGAAGTGAAAGAATCTTGAGAGCTTTTGATCCTGATATTGTCAATCTACTTATAAAAGCAACCGAAGCTGCAGGAATAAAAATCCTTACAAATAAACCAGTTATTTCGGTAGAAAAAGAAGAAAATGGCTTTCTGGTAAAGACTGAATTCAAATCTGAAACCGGATCCGAAACTCAAACTTTCCACGCGGATATGGTAGTGCATGGAGCAGGGCGTACCGCAAATATAAAAGACTTGTGTCTCGAAAAAGCTGGGGTTAAAACTGAAAAGGGTGCTATTGTAGTTGATAAGCACATGAAAACCTCAAACCCTCGAATCTATGCAGGAGGAGACTGTGCATTGGAGGGAGTGCAGCTTACCCCTGTAGCAATCCTTCAGGGAGAAATTGCTGCAGCTAATGTCCTTGAGGGCGATAGTATCGAAGCAGATTATACAGGCATTCCAAGTGCTGTCTTTACTATTCCTGTTCTGGCTTCTGTAGGGATAAGTGCCCCTAAAGACAGCCATAAATACAAAGTAGTTTTCAAAGACAGGAGCGATTGGAAAACAACCCGAAGAGCAGGAATAAAATTTGCGGCTTCAAAAGTAATTATTGATGAAGCAAATGACCGTATAATGGGAGCTCATATTCTGGGCCCGAATGCCGGTGAAGCTATCAATATCTTCGCCGCAGTAATGCGGCTTGGGTTAAAGGCATCGGACATGAAAAAGCTGGTTTTCTCCTATCCTACTACATGTTCGGATATTTCTTATATGTTATAAGTATTCCATCAAGAGGTAAGCAAGCACTACACTTACCTCTGATGTATTAATTTAGAAATATACATTTTAGAAACATACTAGAAACGTAAATATGATTCCTGCAATTATATCCCAGGCTGAAGCTTAAAAGTAAGACAGAAAACCCTGGAGATACGCATGCCTGAAAGAAAACTAAAAAAAGCCAATACGCAGGACTTCGTTTCTGAATACAATATTCCTGATAACAGGCACAATTTCGAACGAATCTGGGCTCTTCTGAAGGAAGAGTATCCTGAAGCAAAACCTTCCCTTAACTACAGCAATCCCCTTGAACTACTTGTGGCAACTGTTCTTTCAGCCCAGTCAACCGATGTCCAGATAAATAAAGTGACTGAAAAGCTATTTGAAAAATACAGGACTGCAGAAGATTATGCCAGTGCAGATCTTAGGGAACTTGAGAATGATCTCTATTCTACAGGTTTTTACAAAACCAAGGCAAAAAACATCAAAACTGCTGCACAGATAATTGTTGAGAAATATAATGGAGAAGTCCCGAAAACTATGAAAGAGCTTATTAGTTTGCCTGGCGTTGGAAGGAAAACAGCTAACATAGTGCTTGCTAGGGCATTTGGGATAATAGAGGGAATTGCTGTAGATACCCATGTAAAAAGAGTTTCGAGAAGGTTGGGGCTTACGAAGAATCACGATCCTGAAAAAATTGAGAAAGACCTTCTCTCGCTTGCTCGAAAGGAAGACCTTGATTCAATTTCCATGACCCTGATCTATCATGGGAGAAAAATTTGCCAGGCAAGAAAACCAAAATGCCCATCCTGCGTTGTAAACAAGCTCTGCCCTTCGAGTATAATATTTATGAATCAATAAATTTACGAGCCAATATGCATAATAATATTCAATCTGCAAGCCAAAATTGAAAAGTCAGTCTTTCTTTTTGAATACCTTTCCAAAGCCAAAGCTGATTGCCAGCACTGCTAGGGTCCCACCTGCTATTGCTGCTACTTCTCCGCTTTTGCCCATACCTTCAATTGAATAATCAGGCATTGGGGAACTTACAAATGGTTCTTGTTCTTCAAGCTCGGTAAGTTTTGATTCCTCAATCACGCCTGCAGCAGCGCTTTCCAGCCCATCAGGGTCAGAAGAGGCAAGGAAAGGCGCTAGAACTGCTAGCAAAAGCGCAATTGCAATTCCTATATAAAGAAACTTCATGTTCGAGTTCCTGCTCATGCATGAGCCTCCTTTGTATGCTTATCCGGTCTAGCAGTGAAATCATCTTCAAGGAGATCAGGACGAGATTTTGCAATAGCTGCAATTGCAACTGAGGTAATAAGTCCTTCTCCTACGAAGCCGATTATCAGATGAAAGGTGCCCATTGCCATAAGTCCAGGGACCAGGGGGAAGGTACCAGCAAGCCACATCTGAATCGCACAGGCAATTGCCGAAGTAAAGAGTCCTAGCCAGGCGCCTACTAAGGCTGCGATGCTTGTGCCTGTGCTCTTACGAAGGGTTACATAAGTATAATATCCGATAAAGCCGGAAATAACACCCATATTCAGGATGTTTGCGCCCATTGTAGTAATTCCTCCGTCAGCAAAGGCAAAACCCTGAACAAGCAGCACCAGTGTCAACACAAGAACTCCTGCCCAAGGGGTACCGAAAACTATTGCTACGAGGACTGCCCCGACCATGTGTCCACTTGTCCCCATCCCAATTGGAATATTCATGGCCTGGATTGCAAAAATTCCGGCTGCAAGAGCAGCAAGAATCGGTACTTTCATCTCATCAAGTTCGTTTTTTGCCCACTTCATTGACATTATAATAAACGGGAGGGCAAGAGCCCAGTAAATTAATGCCTGGTCAAACGGTATGAACGAATCAGGTATATGCATTCATTTTCCCTCTTTTTACCCCTATCTCTTATTTCCTGTCAACTCAAACAGAATCCTTTTTTAAGTTGGAGAATATTCCTGAAACGAGGAATAGAAAACGTATAAAAATGAAGCCTGAAATTCTCTTCAGGGAGAAACTCAATTTCCCACTATCATTTATGATGTTTCTGATTACCGTTTTCGATGAATATTCTTGATAAGACTAGATAGTCAAGTGTTACATATATACGTTTTGATATTACTTTGTTTGATATTCCCTCATCTTTATCAAATTGAATATCTTTGTACTTATATATACGTAAAATTGTATATTCTGTGTTAGCACTCTGCATAGAATCGAGTGATCATAAGTAATTATTTAGTGTTAAATCGTGGAATCAACAATCTCTTCTTTCCAAAGCTCTTTCTTATATTCAGGGCTTAAGATAGCTTAAAAATCAGAAAAAAAGATAAAAAAGGAATTTGAGAATTATAGAATATCGCTATCTTTTGCCAGTTTGGAGTGTTCAGACAAAGATATGTATGCATGCTATAATTCCCGTACTGAGAAGCAAAAAGAGTAAATCTGGAGCCCGAATTTTTGCTCTGTAATAAGCTTTTTCGTGCCCGCTTCCATAACCTCTGCAGAGCATGCTAATATAGGTCTTTTCTCCCTGTTCATAGGAGCGCACGAAAATTGAGCTAACACTGTGCCCTATTTGTTTGAGAATCCACTTTCTGGGCACCCCTCTGTTCCATATATTGAAGAGACGAGTCTCCTGTGCAACTCTTATCCGCTTCAAGACAGCCCAGAACAGGAAAAGATAGCGTACCATCATACTGAGAAGCAAGGTAAATTCCCCTGGGATGCCTATTCTATCTGCGGCTGCAACCATATCCCTGAGCCGAGTGGTTGAAGATAGCAGGATTACAGCTGTTATACAGACTAGAAATTTCGCAAGCAATGTGCTCCCAAAGACAAGTCCCTCATAAGTAATACTGAGCCCGAAAGGCAGGTCAAGCGGATAAGGCGTATAATTTTCTACAAAGGAAGGTCTCAGGAATGGCTGGATAAGAGCAATCCCTAACCCGAAAGGTAAAATTGCAAGAATACGAAGAATAAAATATTTTAAGTCCAGCCCTGCTACAAGCACAAGGAGCAGTAGGTAAACCTCTATGGCAAGAAGGCGGACCAGATTTTTTTCATGAATTCTTGGCAGACTAACCACATAGATAATAACTGCAAGTACAAAGAGTAACTTTATCCTGGGATCAAGCCTGTGTATAGGGCTGTTTTTGTATGATTCACGTTCAATATCCGTAAGGGTTACCATTAACAGTTCTCCTGTGCGGAAGTATTTTCTCTGGCTATCACTTCATTCCTGCCTTCTGGTTTCTGGACCCAAGAACCCTAAGGATTTCGTCTCTGGCTGTTTCGGCTGTAATCTGTATGTTTACATCGAGTCCTTCCTGCTGAAGCATCTCAAATACTTCAGCCACTCTAGGAAGTCTGAGATGGGCTTTCCTCAGAAGCTCAGGGTCACTGAAGATCTCTTTCGGGTTTCCGTCAGCTTCAAGTCGCCCATGGTGGAGAACAAACACCCTTTCCGCAAAATAAGGAACAACATCCACATCATGGGTGGAAAGGAGCAGGGTAATTCCAAGTTCCCTGTTCATCTTGGTAATCAATTCAAGGACGCGAGCAGAACTGAGAGGATCAAGACCAGCTGTTGGTTCATCAAGGATTATAACTTCAGGACGCATGGCAAGAATGCCTGCAATCGCGACAAGTTTCTTCTGCCCTCCGCTCAGATGATGCGGGGCTCTTTCCTCAAAGCCTGTGAGTCCAACCATCTCAAGAGCTTCTTTAACTCTCATCTCAACTTCGCTTCTGGACAAACCCATGTTAATCGGCCCAAAAGCAACATCTTCTTCAACGCTCGGAGCAAGCACCTGGTCATCGGGATCCTGGAAAACGATTCCTACAGTTTCTCTGCAGGTCCGTACATTCTTTTTAGTAATTTTCTCCCCTTTTACCAGAACTTCCCCCGAAAAAGGGCGCAGGATTCCGTTAAGGTGCTTAAATAACGTCGATTTTCCGGCTCCATTAGCCCCAAGCACAGCAACTCTCTCCCCTTTAAACACTTTGAAGTTGATATTATCCAGAGCGTTTGAATCAAGGTGAGGATATCTGTGACAGAGCTCTCGGACCTCAAGTACAGGAACTTCGCTTCTTTCAGATATCGAGCCCGATTTTTCGGGACCTGATCCTGTTTTGTGGCCTCTTATGCCTGTATTTTCCTTCGGAAAAGTTACTGTTTCTTCGGAGTTATGTGGGAAATTCTGCATGCTCATACTGAAAACGTCCTGTATGAAGATCATATTTCACGGCTGAAAACTAACTTTTTTCAAAATCGCGTTACAGTTAATGAAGTTATCTTTTTTATGCATTATGGTTTGTGCTTTTTAATATTTCGCGTTAGTTCACAAAAAAGAAATTTATTATTTTAAAAGAAATTTATTATTTTGAAGAATAACACATAATATTAGAATGTCCGTAATAGATAACACAACTATTGACAAAAGTATTAAATATTTATTTGTAATACGGTATTATGTCATACAGACATAAAAACGGATACGCCTCCTAGATCAATTAAGAGCCTGCAGTATTGGTTTTCTCACCTGTAAAACAAAATCAGGTGAGAAGCCGCAGTGCTAAAAGAGAATGAAATGGGAAAACTTGCATCTTTGAAGTAAGAAGAGATAATTATACAAATCTTCCCGACATACTTTTTTTCGATGCAACGTATTGTTCTCCATGTAGACATGGACTATTTTTTTGCAGCTATTGAAGAGCGAGAAAAGCCTGAGCTACAGGGAAAAGCCGTCGTGGTCTGCATGCTTTCTGGAAGAAGCGGGCTCAGCGGGGCTGTTAGTACCTGCAATTATGTTGCACGGGAATCAGGAATCAGGGCAGGCATGTCCTGTTCTAAGGCAAAAAAGCTGAATCCGGAAGCTGTTTTTCTGCCAGTCAGAAAGGATTTCTACACTTCGGTTTCGGACCGGGTAATGCAAATTTTCAGAAGTTATGCGGATGCCAGAGAAACCGGGGATGCCTTTGAACAGATCAGCATAGATGAAGCATTCCTGGAAATTACTGAGAAGACAGGCGGGGATTTCAGCCTGGCTTTTGAGACCGGAATCCAAATTAAGAATGAAATAAAGGACAAGGAGAAGTTGACCTGTTCTGTTGGAATAGGCCCAAATAAGCTCATCGCCAAAATGGCATCCTCTGTACAGAAACCCGATGGGATTACAGTTATAAGTCCAGACAAAATCGAGAGTTTTCTCTTTCCCCTTAAAGTGTCCAAACTCTGGGGAATTGGAAATGTAACTGCAAGAAAACTGCATGAAATGGGAATAGTCACAGTAAAAGACCTTGCTGAACATGACATTATTAACCTGATATCCGCTTTCGGAAAAACCAGAGGAATCTGGCTTAAACAGGCTGCAGCAGGAATCGATGACTCTCCCGTGAAGGAAAGGGGAGGCACCGAACAGATAGGGAGGATCGCAACTCTGCCCGAGGATACCCTTGACATTAACCCTATTTCTCAGTTACTTGACAGGCTAGCAGAGGACGTAATCTCAAAACTCGATTCAAGGGGGCTTTCCTTCAGGACTGTAACGGTTACGGTCATAAATTCAAAGTTCAGGATGTATACAAAAAGCCGCACATTAAACCGCCCAGCCTATTCAAAGCAAGTTCTTCTCGAAGTTGCTCGCGAAATCCTGAGCGAGCTCCTTTCAGAAAGCCAAACTGAGTTCAGGCGAGTAGGGGTCAGGATAGGGCAACTCCAGAAAAGAATGGGTCAGAAAAGCCTTTTTGATTACTGAATCCGCTTTTTCTGACCCTATATTTACCTCTTTCAGAGATTCAGGAGTTTTTTGTTAGCCAGACTCTTAAATGAGTTTTAACCAAGCTCTTAAATGAATTTAACAAGCGGACAGACTTCGATGCATGCCCCGCAGTGAATGCAGTTTTCTTTAATTCTTAATTTTTTTTCTTCCATTTCAATTGCATCGTGTTCACAGTGACCCATGCAAACCCCGCATCTCTGGCAGAGCAAAGCCCTTCTTACCGAAAACTCAACAATTCTCATAAGCCTTTTTAGCGCTTTCTCGTTATCGCTTCTCCCATTGACATTTCCCGAGGCAAAAACCTGTGCCC
The DNA here is from genome assembly GCA_002499445.1 of Methanosarcina sp. UBA293. Classification (GTDB taxonomy): domain Archaea; phylum Halobacteriota; class Methanosarcinia; order Methanosarcinales; family Methanosarcinaceae; genus Methanosarcina. Next base: position 33,793 of record DALS01000003.1, on the reverse strand, counting down.
TGGATTCTCCGAAAGCGACCGATGCTGCACCTTCTATAAAAGAAACCTTTCCTATGGGGGAAAGCATTCCGCTTTCTTCTAGGGTTTCTAAATCGATTGCCTGCCCGAAACTTCCGTCAGCAGAGATTCCTCCTGCTTTGCAGGGCCTATACCCTGTTGCCACTTCAAAATAGAGTTCTTTTGGAGCCTCCTGGGAAGGGAAAAGGGAAATCCCTTTTTTCTCAGCAAGTTCCTGAAGAACCTGAGGATATCGCCTATAGCGCCATAAGCCGTATTTTACCCATTCAGGAGAGAGACCCGTTTTTTCGGCATAGGCAAGGAGATGGGAATTGAGCTTTTTTGCAAGTTCGGGATGGCTCTCTTCGAGCTGGAAGAAATCGGCAAGAGAGGAAGATGGGCAGAGCCAGCATCCCATCCGGTCATATCCTTTCTCATAAGCAGGGTTGTAAGGAGCTTTTGTCCTGAAAAGGTAAAGCCAGATATGAAGAGCTGTCCATTCCTGTATAGGGGAGGCTCCTATCTGGTTTCCTACCCAGGGATTTTTCCAGACTTTCTTGCTGATTGAACGGGCGTAGGATTCGTATTTGCGCTGTCCTATGAAACTCAGGCATCCACCTTCATAGTTCTCATCAATTAACTGGGTAATGGGCCCGAGTTTGCAAATTTTGCAGCACCAGCGGGTATCCATGGTAGGAGGGCCAAAAACGCTTATCGAATCCCAGAAAGAGTCTCCTGCACTTGTTATCCTGAGCTTTTTCCCGTAGTACTCAGCAACCTGTTTGACATTTTCAAGGGTTTCCGGAAACTCAAGCCCTGTGTCTGCAAACATGATCTCGTAATCGTCAAGGCTTTCACTAACTAGCTGGAGCACAGCAAGGCTATCTTTGCCTCCAGAATAAGATACGCTTACCTCCATGTCCATGCTGTTGGCTACATTTTTAATGAAGGTATGAGATTTTTCTATCATGCTGTCCAGGATTTTTTCGTTGGCTTTTACGGCATTTTCCCAGCTCTGCCCTCCGGTTTTCGTTTTTTGAGGTTCAGGCTCTCCGCTCCAGCGCGGTTTTACAGCATGCCCACGTTTTTCCTCACACATTTCCTTTCCAGTCATTCGGGCGCGCCCACAGCAGATTACTTCTCCTCCGGGGTTCAGCACAACTACCTCGTCTTCCCTTTTGATTTCGGGATCGGCATCAAGAACCCCAGGCGCGAGAACACTTGCTCCCTTTTTAAGAATGAAAGGTACAACTCCTTGCTCGATAACAACCCATTTCTTCAGGGTTTTTTTATCTCTGCCCTCAAAAAGCCTTCTTGCCCCTTCCAATCTGGGAAGCAGGACCCATTCACAGCTTTCGATTTCAAATCTGAGAGATGCAAGGACTTCCCCGTCAACTATAATCTCGTCCATGCGGTCTTCATATGGAGCCTTATTTAACACTACAAGGTGCCCGTCAGGTATCAGAGGAGCATTGAACTGTTCTTCAGAAACCGAATTTATGCGTTTTATATCATAATCAAAAGCCGGACGGATATCCCCTGGAGGGGTGACCACAACTTTTTTTGTACTTTTACCGCATCCGCACCGCTTTCCTAGCACAGGCACATTACAAGCCTCGCACCAGTGCAGAAGCATTTTGCCAAGATATACTGGTCTGGACATGTCACGCAGATTGAGAGAGGTTTTCCTTTAAAAGGCTTTGCTCAAGCTTTTTGAAAAAATGTTTGAACAAAAATCCATTTAAAAGGTTTTGACTTTCATTCTACCAGCTCTTTAAAAAAACTTGAGCAAAAATTCTTTTACGTGGTTACTTCAAAAATAATAGTACTATAATTATATAAAATGCAGAAAATATGATGTATTGGGGGAATGTCATGGTAGTCATAAAAGAAATAGATTCAACCGGATTCGGGAAAATCCTTACTATCCTTTACGGAACGATGGGTTTCATTTTCGGAGTATTTACAACAATCGCTGCTTTGATGGGAATTTCGATGCCCAAAAAATTCGGAATTTTTTCCTTGATTTTCGGAAAATGGGCTGTACTCTGTCTACCTATATTTTATGGAGTATCTGGATACTTCATAGGGCGTATCGCGGCTGGCTTATATAATACTTTAGTAGGTTCGAAAAAAGGGCTCAAGGTGGAGGTTTTGCGCTAAAAATCAGTATTTATAGAGTTCATAGAGTTAAAAATCGAAAAAGTGCCAATCAGTATTGCTGGTATAATCTTTTTTCCTCTTTTTCCCTAGGCGGGTTTGTCTTTAATGCTAGCTCAGTCTAATAAGTAACGAGATCAAAACCCATTTTGGCACTTACTTTTTCTTGAGTTTCCATCCTCCAAAAAGACAGGTCAAACCGCCCAATAATCCAAAACCTGGAGTAGAATTATTTTTGCTTGATCTATTTTCACTTGAGCTACTAACATTATCAGATTCAGAATCATTGTTATTATTACTATTGTCGTTTGAATTATTGAGTTTGACAGTATTTTTTTCTTCAGATGATAGGAAGTTAGTTTCTTCGACTCCCATGTCTTCAGTTGCATTAGAGGTTGCCTTTATGCTTTGATCAGTTATATTAGAACCTATAAAAGGCACAATAGCAACTCTAATAGGGTGGTTTAGATAATATTTTCCTGTACTCACTGTAGCTGTAACAGTGTTAGTCGTTGTGTCAATTACGGAGACATTGTCACTTTCTGTGTTTGTTACATATACCTTTGTTCCATCTGGGGTGATTGCAACTCCTAAAGGATTAATTCCTACAGGCACAGTAGCTGAAACTTTGTTCATAGTCACATCAATTACAGAAACAGTGTTACCGGGATTATTGTGGGAACCGGAGTGTGTCACATATGCAATTTTACCATTAGGACTGAGTGCAATATCATGAGGAACATTTCCTACGGGCACAATGGCTGTAATTTTGTTTGTAATTGCATCAATTACATAAACAGCGTTGATGCCTAAATTAGTCACATACACCTTTTTTCCATCAGGACTGACTGCAACATCATACGGACTAGCTCCTACAGCCACCGTGGTTATAATTTCGTTTGTAGTCGCATCAATTACAGAAGTAGTATTGTTGAAACTGTTTGTAGCATAGATTTTTTTCCCATCAGGACTGATAGCAATATTACGAGTAATCAGCCCCACGTTAATGGGTGCCATTAAAGTGTTTGTGGCTGTGTTAATTACAGAGACATTGGTGCCGTCACGATCCGTCACATAGACCCTTGTTCCTGCCGGGTTAATTGCAATTTCCATAGGATAACCTCCTACAGCTACAGTACTAACCTTATTTGTCGCTGTATCAATTACAGAGACAGTAGCAGTAGTTATCCCCGGGGTTGCCACATATACCTTTGTGCCTGCTTGATTAACTACAACGTCTCTAGGCCAGCCTTCAACAGGCACCACGGCTGTAAGATTATTAGTTGCGGTGTCAATTACAAAAACGGTGCCAACGTCAACCCCCAGACTCGTCACATATGCAAATGGAGCTGCACCTGCTGCGCCAACAAGTATTAAAATTGCAAGCACCGTCATCCCAAAAGCCCTTATGAGGTATGCTCTCGACATGTTCTATCACATTTTATCTCTTCCATTTTGAGTTTCCACTTATGGATTCTTAGTTGTAGAAGATATTCAGTAAACCCTAACTTATGGATTGTTTGTAATACTCTATAATTTATGGACGTAAGCCAGTTTGCTGTAATTCAAGCAATAATCTAAATATTACTAAGAGCTTACCTGAGAAGGTCTGTTGCTTTGAAGATTAGCCATAAACATGCGAGGTGTAGCATGACAAGATAATTCTCGATTTTCTTTTTCCGTCCACTCAACACTTAGAAAAACTTCGACATAAGGGATGAATCTGGAATACAGTGTTCTGAGAAATTGCAATCTTTACAGAATCTCTCTTCTTTTCTTTCAGGCATGAATCCGGCTTTAATTTTCTCTACTTCCCTGCGGATTTTGAGAACTTCCCGCCTATCTGAGCTTCGAACAACTACCCGTCTGAGCAGGCCGTAACTCACATATTCAACAAAGGCAAAGGGAACCTCTTTCCCACTTTCGGCTTCAAGAAGCAGGACAAGAGCTGCGGCATATAACGGGCCGAGGCCCAAACGCCCTGTTCGGGACAGCTTTATATTAACCGGCACCATTAAGCAATAATAGACAATTGAATCATTAACTCCAGCAATTTCAGTTTTTCCAAACCCTGCATTACTTTTTCCTGAGCTCCCATCCTCCAAAAAGGCAGGCTAAACCGCCCAATAATCCAAAACCTGGAGTAGAGCTATTTTTGCTCGATTTATTTCCACTTGAGCTATTTAAGTTCGAAATATTCTCATTAAGGAATTTTGAGTCATTGGTGTTTGAATTATTGAATTCTACAATATTTTTGTCTCCAGATGTCGAGTTGTTGGGAGAAAAATATTTTTTATTACTGTAGCTTTCAAAACGTACAACATCTTTCTGGTTGTAAAACATAACTGAAACACTATCAAAACCAGCCTTATTCGCATACTTCCTTACAATATTATAGATTTCATCCAGCTCGGTTTGAGAATAAACTGTTTTATTTTCTTCATAATAAAGTTTTATTGGGAAAATCCCTTCCATCGTGTCGGAACCGTATTCAACTATAGGTCCCCTTGGGCGAAGATACGGTTTTATTTCATCCAGAGAATCATTTTTTATGATCTGTAAGGAGGACGGACTAGCTATATTATAGTAAAACACCGGGAATTCGATATTTGTCAGTTGAACGACATCCTTACCGAACATGTTCCCGTCAAATGAAGAGTTATTTTCAGGAAAATAAAAAATTGCTGTTTTATCCCAAAGGCAGAATATTACCGGAACTTCATCAGTTCCAGCTTCAAATGCGTACTTTTCTACTATTCTGTAGATTTCCTTTAACTCTGTTTCCGAATAGACAGTTTTGTTACCTTCATAATCGTAAAGTTTGATTAGAAAATACCCGTGCATGGAGCCAGCCCCATAGTCAACTATCGGTCCGTTAGGATAAAGGTATGGTTTAACCTCACGGATAGAACTGTCTCTCACAGTTTGTAGGGTTGAGTTGAACTCAGCCAACTGCGTAGTATTTTTAATTACAGGAACTTTTCCACACGCTTTCAGTACATTGGGATCATATATCGGACTTTCAGGATTTGTACAGTTTGTAAGGGATTCTTCATTCAATTTTGAGAGTAGGGAAATTGTTTTATTTGGGCTTTCAAGCCAGCCAGAATATGGCACGGTTCTTTCCGACCAACCATTTGTTTCATTAACTTCATGCAAACTGGAAGAAGGTAAATAATAAGTATTGGCAAGTACAGTTCCTGAAAATAAAATTATAATTGAAACAAAAATAAAAAGCAGTACTGGTTTTCTATCCATAGTATCACCACTTTTCTCTGAAAAAATGGAAAAGAAGTAAATATTTACTTCTTAAAACTTATGCGGTAAGGGGAGTTACACCAAGTTTAGACATTACCTCTCCACATGGAATATAAACAGTGGCAGGTGTGTTACCATTTACTGTAGTTGATGCACTTATTATTCCAACAATTTTATAACGGCCACTAGATATATAATACACAGGACCACCACTATCTCCAGTTGTGCATGTTGTAGTCATTAACTCTATTTTATCCATATAATGTCCGCCAATGGTCTGACCTGTTAAAACTCCAAGATATTGTCCTGTCACAGATCCACTTGCAGCTCCAGATTTTGTTAGAGTCATGCCTGAAATTCCGCCCGAATAACAGCCATTTACATTTACAAAACTTCCTCCACCAATATGCATCGTAGCCGCAACATTGCTATAGGGTATAAAAGCTGCATCAGTATTTGAGCCTATTTTTGAAATTGTTCCAGCCAGATTCCCAGAGGCGTACAATGGTTGGTATGAGCTCAAGCCTGTCTGGAACCAAGCTGTATGCCCAGCAATTACATATCCTTTAGTATTATCACTATTTCTATTGGCAGTAAATCCTATAGTCCCTAAGGCGGCCGTACTCCCTTGAACTACAGAAGCTCCTATTCCCCCAGTGATGGGGCGATAATAAGTTAGGTATGGATTTGTAGAACTCGTTGAGACTTGGTTAATGAAAGCAGAAACAGGAATTATAGGAGTGCCCGTAGAGAATACAATTGGTACATTTTTAATATTTAATTTTACTGCTTGTTTGTTTATGAGATCAAAGATAACATCAAAATCTTCATTTTTAGGGCTATACCTCTCATCAAAAATAACCCAAAAGTAACCGTCTGCGTTTGTACCGTATGCTACAAGTGGGCCTGCAGGATAAAAGTATGGCTTCATTTCATTGTTCTCATTCAGGTTAACTCTAATTGTATCCAATTTGTTAAACCATTGATGAACTTCAGCACCTGTAGTAATCTCAGGAATTTTGCCATATGTTCTTAAAATGTTCTTATTTTCACTCATATTTTCCAAGATTGAAGGATCCGTTGGAGGAATCTGCTCGATTATCGATTTTATTTCAACTGAATCTTCGTATGTTCCTAAAATGTTCTCGCCCGTTTTTTCGACTAACTTTTCAGCAGTTACGGCTGGTACTAATGCCATACTAATCAGTATTGTCAAAAGAAATATTCTTATTCCAAATTTATTCTTAATCATTCGCCTAACTCCTAGTTATTTTTCTCTAAGAGGCAGAATCAGGCAAGCTTAAATATACGCAAAGCTAACTTAATCGCGCCTCTTAGGTATATTTTATGGAGTTCAAGTGACCTGGAAAGTACATTCAAACTCCATAAACTTCTCTTTATTATGTCTTTATATATTTTAGGGCCAAGTTAACAAACAATCTGAAATGATGCAATAATTATGATTATTTTTTTGAAAATTATTACGTAATAAGCGAATAGTTTGATGATTTGGCTAGAAAATTTATATACTCATACTCAAAGCAAGCGCTTTTTTAAACCTTGAAAATTAGAAATGCTGTTTTTAAGCAAAATACATTTTTCGGTCGTCCATCATTAAGCAGTTGATGTTTTCATGAGTAATTTTCCAGTGCTAGAAATGCCTTATGTTTCGTGCATCAAGCATGCTATTAACCTTACTGGATTGCAAAAAAGGTATGACGCGCCACTAAAAGTGTTTTAGAAACAAATCAACTAACTAATAGTGCACGACCCAATTTTCAATCTCATTCAAAAACATCACAATTCATTATAGAGCAGTAGGTTTTGCTTTTTGTCTCTTCATTAGTACATTTGAGAGTTACTTTCTATTACCCTAGTAATTTACTTTATTCTGGCTTTTGCCTTTCACCTTTTTTTATTGTGTAGTAATCTTTTTCCATCCACTTCTAATTCAGAAAAATTTTGACATAAGGGATGAATCTGGAGTACAGTGTTCTGAGAAATTACATTCTTTACAGAATCTCTCTTCTTTTCTTTCAGGCATGAATCCAGCTTTAATTTTCTCTACTTCCCTGCGGATTTTGAGAACTTCCCGCCTATCTGAGCTTCGAATAATTATTCTTCTAAGCAGGCCAAAACTTACATATTCCACAAAGGCAAACGGAACTTCTTTCCCACTCTCGGCTTCAAGAAGCAGGACAAAAGCTGCGGCATGTATCCGGTCAGAACCCCAAACTCCCTTTTCAGGGCAGTTTCCTGACTTTAAGATTGACGGAACCTGCGCACCTTCAAAGCAAACTAATTTGGAGGGGACCCCTTTAAGATTGAGTCTTTCTGAAGAGAGAAATGGCTCGGTTTTAACGGGCGTGAGTGCCGCAAGCATGGGCTCTTTCCCATTTTCTTCAAGTGCTCCTAGAAGGTTAGCTGCAATTTCGGGAATTTTAGCTCTTGCCCGCGCTTCCCCTTCCTCAAGAATTTCCCTATTAGCACCTGCAAGTTCTCGCGGAAACAGGAGCGGCAGATCAGTACATATCTTTACCAGGGAAGCTTCAAGTTCTTTACGGAGGCTATCGGCGTTTAACGAACACTTTCTCAATATCTCAGAATAAGTTAGGGAGAGTTCTTTCAGGATTAGTCTTTCTAACCTTTGCCCACTCATCTCTGGAAACAATTCAAAACCCCTATTGACAAAGTACACTCTTCGTGGGCAAGTGGCATATAGGATAAGATCTGAGACATTTATCTCTTGACTAGGCGATTCAACTGACATCAGATATTAATTCTTTTACAAGTGATATATATTTTTTTAGAGGTTTTATAGGTAGTTTAACCCCCAAAACTCTGCGACAATTGCCGAACTCGTATTCGTTAGATATATAAAGTAATGTTTCCTCTTAGAGTACGTGAGTCATGACATCTAATGAATCCTCAGATAATCTACGCAACCGTCTGGCGGAAAAAATGGCTGGAGATATCACGCTTTCGGAAAAACCAGGAGAATCACTCAAAAAATGGAGATCGAATTTTGAGATATCCCAGACCGATATTGCAAACTACCTTAAGGTTTCCCCATCCGTTATTAGTGACTATGAAAGTGGAAGGCGAAAGTCTCCAGGAACACTAATTGTAAAAAAAATTGTTGAATCTCTTCTTGAGATTGACATGGACCGGGGAAGCAAAAAGATTCACGCTTATGAATCAATACTTAATGCCGAAGGCAACACGAAATCAATCTACTCAACATACGAGTATACGATCCCGATACAGCTTGCGAAACTGACAAACGTTATCGAGGGAGATATCGTCTACAGAGGGGTGGAAAAGCCTCTTTATGGTTTCTCTGTGATTGACAGTCAGAGGGCAATCCTGGAACTTTCTTCCCATGAGTTTCAGAAGCTTTACGGCTGGAGTACGGACAGAGCAATGATCTTTACGAAGGTCAGTACCGGGAAATCTCCAATGGTAGCCATCCGGGTTACCAACTTTAAACCAGGCGCTGTGGTACTCCACGGGCTTCGTAAAGAAGAGGTCGAACCTGTTGCAGTCAAGATGGCGGAAGTCGACCGCATCCCCCTGGTCGCGACTACAATGGACCTTGACCAGGTCGTCCAATTACTGAGAAGGTACAGTCAATATATTACCAGGGAATGGACACCCTGAGAATTGACGCCCTGAAACACTCAAAAACAGGTGAAAATAATGACTATTGGAATCGTATCTTACGGTGCTTATGTTCCCAGATATCGTATAAAAATTGAAGAAATCGCCCGGCTCTGGGGTGATAATGCTGAGGCTCTTAAAAACGGCCTTATGGTATATGAAAAATCTGTGCCTGATATCGATGAAGACGCTGCAACCATTGCTGTGGAAGCGGCAAGATATGCGATGGCAAGAAGCGGGGTTGATCCAGAAAGGATAGGAGCAGTATATACTGGTTCGGAGAGTCATCCTTATGCTGTTAAGCCAACAAGCACGATTATTGCCCAGGCTATAGGAGCGACCCCGAACATGACTGCAGCAGACTTCGAATTTGCATGTAAGGCAGGAACAGCCGCAGTTCAGGCCTGTATGGGGTTGGTAGGTTCAGGAATGATTGACCTGGGTATGGCAATAGGAGCCGATGTTGCCCAGGGAGCCCCAGGTGATGCCCTTGAGTATACTGCAGCTGCAGGTGGAGTTGCCTGTATCATTGGGAGAAAAGAATCCGAGCTTGCTGCAATAATTGAAGGCACTTATTCCTTTACAACTGACACCCCTGACTTCTGGAGAAGGGAAGGAATGCCCTACCCTGAGCACGGAGGCCGTTTTACAGGAGAACCAGGTTACTTCAAGCACGTAACTAATGCTGCAAAAGGTCTTCTGGAAAAACTCGGAACAAAGCCTGAAGATTATGATTATGCAGTATTCCATCAGCCAAACGGGAAGTTTCCGAGCAAAGTTGCAAAAACCCTTGGATTTACTAAGGCACAGATAACTCCAGGACTTGTAGTTCCAAAAATAGGGAATACCTATTCAGGTTCCTGCCTTATGGGAATTGCCGCGACTCTGGACCAGGCAAAGCCAGGGGATAGGATTTTTGCGACTGCTTTTGGATCAGGCGCAGGGTCTGACGCTTTTAGCATAACAGTTACAGACAGGATCGAGGAAATCCGAAACAAAGCTCCGAAGGTTTCCGAACTGATTAAGGACCCAATATATATTGACTACGCCAGGTATGCCAGGCATAAAGGCAAGATTCGCCTGGCCTGAAAACGGAGTGAGCAGAATGAGAGATGTAGCAATTATCGGAGTGAAAAATACTAAGTTCGGAGAACTCTGGGAGCGTTCCCTGAGGGATATAGTTGTAGAAGCCGGGATAGGAGCAATCGAAGATGCAGATGTTAGCGGAAAAGAAATCAATGCTCTTTATGTAGGAAATATGAGCGGAGGCCGCTTTATTGATCAGGAACACATAGGAGCTCTTATTGCGGATTATTCGGGACTTTCTAAAAACCTGCATGTTCCGGCTACACGAGTCGAAGCTGCCTGTGCATCGGGTGGACTTGCTCTGCGCCAGGCTATTATGGCTGTAGCTTCTGGTTATAGTGATATCGTGGTTGCAGCCGGGGCAGAAAAAATGACTGATGTCGGGTCTGAAGAAGCATCTTCAGCCCTTGCAGCAGCAGCTGACCGGGAATGGGAAGGCATGGCAGGGGCGACTTTTCCAGGACTTTATGCAATGATTGCAAGGCTACATATGCACAGATATGGGACTACCAGTGAGCAACTTGCCGAGGTTGCCGTAAAGAACCATAGAAATGGGCGCCTGAACCCGATTGCTCAGTATAAAAACCTGATTACGGTTGACCAGGTGTTAAATTCCATTATGGTAGCCGACCCTCTACATATTTTTGACTGTTCTCCTATAACTGATGGAGCTTCAGCCCTTGTGCTTGCTCCTGCGGATGTAGCCCACAAGTATACGGACACTCCCATTTATATTAGAGCAACTGCTCAGGCAAGTGATACAATTGCGCTTCATGACAGAAGGGATATAACTACCCTCGATGCAGCCACGGTAGCTGCAAAGCGGGCATATTCCATGGCAAAAGTAGGACCCGAAGATATCGACCTTGCGGAAGTGCATGACTGCTTCACCATTGCTGAGATTTGTGCCATTGAAGATCTCGGATTTGCAGAAAAAGGGAAAGGTGGAATTGTCACGGCAAACGGAGAAACTGCCATAGGAGGCAGAATACCTGTCAATACTTCCGGCGGCCTCAAAGCCTGTGGGCATCCTGTAGGAGCAACTGGCATAAAACAGGCTGTAGAAATTGTAACCCAGCTACGTGGAGAAGCAGGTAAGCGTCAGGTAGAAGGTGCAGAGTACGGAATGACCCATAATATAGGAGGGTCTGGAGCAACGGCAGTAGTGCATATTTTCTCGAGGGAGAGGTGATATCCGATGTCTTCTGTTCCAAGATTCTGGAGAAATCTAGGCAGCAGGTATAACCTTGAAGGTACTCGCTGTAATGAATGTGGGGAAAGTTACTATCCCCCACGCAATGTTTGTGTAAACTGCAGGCGTGTAGGCCAGATTAAGCCTTACAAGTTCAAAGGGACTGGAGAAATAATATCCTATACATTGATCCATACAGCTGCGGAAGGTTTTGAAGGACAAGCTCCTTACACCCTTGCGATAATCCAGCTGGATGAAGGTCCCCGCCTGACCTCACAAGTAGTTGGAACCCCTGAAAAAATTCATATTGGGATGCGAGTAAGATCTGTATTCCGCAAACTCGGGGAAGACGGGGAACGCGGTATGATTTACTACGGCACCAAATTCGTTCCTGAAAATGCGTAAAAGATCCGGATTTTTCCGGATTTCTTTTTTCAGACTGCTTAAGTAGTTTTTAAATAGTTTTTAGCAAGCTAACTTTTTAATCGTAAGTGTTTAGCCAATCTTAACCAGAATTAACTGGAGATGCCTGGAAACTATGATTGAAATCGAGGTCAAGGTCAGAGTAGACCATTCGAAAGCCCGCTCCATTATTAAAAACATAGGGGCAGTAAAACGCGGGGTTGAGAGCCAATTCGATATTTATTTTGCAGCCCCTTACCGAGATTTTGCGAAAACTGATGAAGCGCTCAGGATACGCTCCCTGGACGGTCAGGCTGTGTTGACATACAAAGGCCCCAAACTCGATGGTATCTCCAAAAGCCGGAAAGAATTCGAAACTCCTGTAGAAGAAGCCGCAACAATAAAAATACTGCGTGCCCTTGGTTTCTCAGAAGCTGGAGTAGTCCGTAAACAGAGAGAAATATTCAGCGCAGGAGAGATAACTATCTGCCTTGATTTGGTCGAAGGCCTTGGAGAATTTCTTGAAGTAGAAATTGTGGCTGAAAATGAAAAGGATCTAGAAAAATCAAGGGCCAAATTATTTGAATTGTTAAAGCAGTTCAGAGCCGGAGAAAAAGATTCTATTCGAACCTCTTATCTAGAAATGATACTGGGAAAAAATAATCACCATGTGACTGGAAAAAGTAGTGGTTAATTCATATAGCCAGCGTTGATGCTGCTTTTCCGACTACCTCAAACTATTTTTATTATTGCTTTTTTATTGGCTTTATAGAATTTTCTGTAAATTCTTTTTCCCTAATTTTATAAAATTAAATCGAAAATACTCTTTGTTTTTTGCCCAAAAAATAAGAAGAAATTCTTATGTCATCCAAAAAGTAGATCAAATTTCTTGATTACTCTTTCTGAAATAGCTTTAATGAGCTTTATATAAATATTAGAAATATACCACCACATTAGGGGGAAGTCATTCAATTATTCTCACCAATAATTGATATTTTTGATCAACAATCCTATATTCCATAGGGCGATTAGAAAATTATATATAATATTAACTAGGTAATAGGATACCTAGTACCTTAATAAGGCAGGAACTCAAATGGTGCAGGTAAAGCAATGTACAACCAAAGAAGATGTGTTAGAAGCTGTAAATGAGAGAGATGTAAAATTTATTCGGACCCAGTTTACAGATACACTCGGCATCATCAAAAGCTGGGCAATCCCTGCTGAACAGCTGGAAGAAGCTTTTGAAAGTGGAGTAATGTTTGACGGATCTTCGATCCAGGGCTTTACAGGGATCGAAGAATCCGACATGAAACTTGCACTTGATCCGTCTACTTTCAGGATCCTTCCATGGAGACCTGCAGCTGGAGCAGTTGCCAGAATCCTTGGAGATGTGTATCTTCCTGACGGTCAGAGGTTTAAGGGAGACCCCAGGTACGTTCTTAAGTGTGCAATCCAGGAAGCTGAAAAACTGGGATACTCGATGAACGTAGGTCCTGAACTAGAATTTTTCCTCTTCAAACTTGACGCAAACGGAAACCCGACCACAGAACTTACGGATCAGGGAGGATACTTCGATTTCGCACCCCTTGACCGTGCACAGGATGTACGTAGAGATATTGACTATGCCCTCGAACATATGGGTTTCCAGATCGAAGCCTCCCATCATGAAGTTGCACCTTCTCAGCATGAAATTGATTTCAGATTCGGGGATGTACTCAGTACCGCAGACAATGTTGTAACTTTCAAATATGTGGTAAAATCAATCGCGTATCACAAAGGATATTATGCTACATTCATGCCAAAACCTCTCTTTGGAGTAAACGGCTCAGGCATGCACACCAACCAGTCTCTCTTCAAAAACAGCAAAAATGTATTCTATGATCCGGATACACCTACTCAACTTTCTCAAGAAGCAATGTACTACATTGGTGGTCTGCTGGAACACATCAGGGAATTTACAGCTATTACTAACCCGGTTGTCAACTCCTACAAAAGAATTGTACCAGGGTATGAAGCCCCGATTTATATCACCTGGTCTGCAACGAACAGGAGTTCCCTGATCCGCATTCCTGCAACCCGCGGAAATGGAACAAGAGTCGAACTCAGATGCCCAGATCCAGCATGCAACCCATATCTTGCCTTCGCCTTGATGCTTAGAGCTGGACTTGATGGAATAAAGAATAAGATTGACCCAGGAGAACCAACTAACGTAAATATTTTCCATCTTACGGATAAAGAGCGAGAGAAAAGAGGTATCCGCTCCCTGCCTGTCGATCTTAAAGGAGCAGTTGATGAGATGAGAGGCAGCGCATTCGTAAAGCAAGTGCTTGGAGAACACGTCTTTAATCAATACATCTGCGCAAAGGAGATAGAATGGGACGAATACAAAGTAATTGTTCATCCCTGGGAACTTAATAAATATCTACATATGCTTTAAGCGTGCCCGGAATCCTAAACCATATCCATACATACCTAAGGAAATCTACTGCAACATATTAGAAAGAGATATTCAAAAGACACACCTTTTTCCGTAGGTGTGTCCTGGTTTCAGAAAAATATTAGATTAAAGAAAATTATCTCGTTCAACCTATTGGTTTGTGTTATATGGAGAGCTCTACCTTCTTTCAAAAAAGTCTTAAAAAGAATAATTATATAAAAATATTCCCCTTACAAAAGTCTAGTCTCTTAATAGAATTTATCGTATCTTAAAGAGATTTACCTGCCATGCTGCAGGAAAATAACAATGGGATCTGGAAGACAACAACGGAGAACCAGTTAAAAAGCTAAGCAAGGTAGAAGTGCAAAAGAAAAGAAAAAATTAAGAGGTTAAAACGCCATGCTTTGCAGGATTATCTCAGGAATATTTAACCCGACAAAAAGAAACATTTATATATTGTCAAATAGGTACTAAACTACTTACTTCCCTTAATAATGACCCTTTCATATATATAAATACATAAAAATAGATAAAGTTTCATGTATACAAACATATAAAATTATATCTCGGAGCGTAGCTATTCACTCATTAATTAGATAATTAAGATGAGACAACTTAGTTAAAAGACACTTAAATTATAAAAATAAATAAAATTATCCTTAATACCCAGTTTCTCAGCTGGCAAGTTTTTTGAACTATTTCTCAAAAAAGAGCCACAGAATTATCCAGGAAATTATTGATGAATATACTACCTAATGTTTATTCCTATCTGTTTCTAGAGTGATTAAAATGTGTGGAATAATAGGCTTCATAGACCGAACTAAGTCAAGAATAGACGGGTCGAGCATAAAAGCCGCCCTCAGTCTCATGAATGAGAGAGGCAGTGGATATGGGGCAGGTTATGCTGCATACGGGATATACCCCGAGTATGCAGATTATTACGCTCTTCATGTCTTCTTTGACAACCTGGCAGAACCAAAAAAGAAGGTTGACGAAATCCTTCAACAGTGGGGAGAGATCGTTCATCAGGAAGAGATCCCAACTACTCCACAGCCTAATATGAAAAAAGTGCACATTTCCTGGAGATACTTCTTCAAGCCCTCAGAGGAGCTGATGGCAGGGAGAATGACCTCTGAAGATGATGTTGTTACTTATATAGTCATGGAAGTAAACGCCAATGTAAAGGGCGCTACCATCTTTTCCTCTGGAAAGAATATGGGGGTTTTCAAAGCTTCAGGCTGGGCCGAAGAAGTTGCAGACTTCTACAGGATTCAAGATTATAAGGGATACATATGGCTTGCTCACAACCGTTATCCTACAAATTCCCCGGGCTGGTGGGGAGGAGCCCATCCCTTCAACCTGCTTAACTGGTCCGTAGTACATAACGGAGAAATCACCTCATTTGGCACAAACAAGCGTTATGTCGAAGAATACGGATACAAGTGCACGCTTCTTACTGATACTGAGGTAGTAGCTTATCTATTTGACCTGCTTGGAAGGCAGCATGAACTTTCTCATGAAATGATTGTTCGGGCCCTTGCTCCGCCTTTCTGGGAGGAGATAGACCAGATGCCCCCAAAAGAAGCAGAACTGAACAAAGCAATCCGTCTTACATACGGGCCAGCCCTAATGAATGGGCCCTTTGCAATCGTAGTCGGGACGGATGACGGCATTGTCTGCTTTACGGACAGGATTAAACTGCGTCCACTCGTAGTTGGAGAGAACGGAAACCGGCTCTATATCTCCAGCGAAGAAGCTGCAATAAGAATCCTTGACCCCGAAGTTAAGAATATACACACTCCCAGGGCAGGAGAACCAATTATAGCGAGGTTTATTGAATGACTCTCGGAAGTGTACCCTCGAAATTTAAGGTCAGCATTGATCGCGACCAATGTATGGATTGCGGGCGCTGTATTGAGAACTGTTCCTACGGCGTATACAGAAGAGAAGGCGATAAAATCCTGATAGAATCTAGGAAATGTACAGCCTGTCTCCGCTGTGTTTCCATGTGCCCAAGGGACGCTATCACGCTTGCTGAAAAGCCCGTGGACTATCGCAGCCACCCCATCTGGACCAGAGAGGTCAGAGAAGATATTATTAAACAGGCTCGCACCGGAAAAATAATTCTTTCAGGAATGGGAAACGCCAGGGATTTGCCAATTTTATATGACCGTCTTCTCCTTGATGCCTGCCAGGTTACAACTCCAAGCATTGATCCCCTGAGAGAACCAATGGAGCTTAGGACTTACCTAGGAAAGAAGCCGTCCAGACTCAAATTCGGGAAGACCGAGAGCGGAGACATAGAACTGGAAACAAAACTCGCTCCAAACCTCAAACTTGATACTCCTATCATGATCGGACATATGAGTTTCGGAGCTATCAGCCTGAACTCCCAACTTAGCATGGCAAAAGCCGTCACCGAAACCGGAACATATATGGGAACTGGAGAAGGAGGGCTGCACAGAGATCTCTACCCATATCAGGACCATATGATTGTCCAGGTTGCTTCAGGCCGTTTCGGTGTGGACATTGATTACCTTGAAAGAGGCGCTGCCATTGAGATCAAACTCGGCCAGGGTGCAAAACCCGGTATAGGAGGGCACCTGCCAGGAGAAAAGGTAAACGAAGAAGTCTCAAGAACTCGTATGATTCCATATGGCAGTGACGCAATCAGTCCAGCTCCCCACCATGATATTTATAGTATTGAAGACCTTGTCCAGCTCATTCGAAGCCTCAAAGAAGCAACCGAATGGAAAAAACCCATTTTTGTAAAAGTTGCAGCTGTACATGATATAGGTCCGATTGCCGCAGGCATTTCCCGCTCTTCTGCAGATGCAGTGGTCATTGATGGGTTCCGCGGCGGGACCGGAGCAGCCCCCAAAGTTTTCAGGGACCATGTGGGAATACCGATTGAAGTTGCAATCTCAAAAGTTGACCAGACCCTCAGGGAACAGGGTGTAAGAAACGAGATCTCGGTTATTGCAAGCGGTGGGATAAGGGGCAGCGCCGACCTCGCCAAGTCAATTGCTCTTGGAGCGGATGCAGTCTACATAGGAACTGCAGCTCTGGTCGCTCTGGGCTGCAGGGTCTGCGGCAATTGTTACAGAAACCTTTGCCCCTGGGGTATTGCTACCCAGCGCCCGGACCTTGTGAGCAGGCTGGACCCTGAAGCTGGAGCAGCACAGGTTTCAAACCTTATACATGGCTGGACCCTGGAACTCGGAGAACTTATGGGTGCAGCAGGCATCAACAGTATAGAAAGCCTGCGCGGAAACAGGAACCGCCTGCGTGGATATATGCTGGATGAAGGAACGCTTAAAATACTGGACGTACTGCCAGCGGGGGCCTGAACATGAAGTCAGTAAAAATTGATGCAAAGGGTATGCACTACACCCCTTTAAACCAGAAGATAAGGACCGCTGTTGCAGACGGGGTGGAAGAGATAATCCTCGATAACGTGCTCGGACAGCGCTTTATAGGAGACGGGTTAAGAGGCGATGTCCGCATTATAATCAATGGAGTTCCCGGAGGAGACCTAGGGATGTTCATGAGCGGCCCAACCTGTATAGTAAACGGGAACGCCGAACACGCCCCTGGAAACACCATGGACAGCGGAATGCTCGTTATCCACGGAAGCGCAGGAGATGCAGTCGCCCACAGCATGAGGGGCGGCAAAGTCTTTATAAAGAATAACATAGGCTACCGCGGCGGCATCCATATGAAGCAGTATGAGGCAGATGCCAGGCCCACACTTGTCATAGGCGGGACAGCCCACTCCTTCCTCGGGGAATATATGGCTGGAGGCCTTGTACTTGTGCTTGGGATCGGAAAGGAAAAATCCATGGTCGACAGAGGAATAGGCAGTGGAATCCATGGTGGTGAAATCATAATCCGCGGGGACGTGGACGAACACCTGCTCGGGGTAGGAGCCAAAAAATTCAAGTTTACGGAAGCCGACCTGGAACGCATAGCTCCGGTCATAAAAAACTTCTGCGAGAAGTTCGGGTATGACCCTGCAGAGTTCCTGGACACAAATTACACAAAGATCGGACCTGCAAGCAGCCGGCCTTTTGCAAGCAAATATGTCTGGGAGTGATCAGAAATGGCAGAACAGAAACCAATCAGTAAAAGTTACATTGACCTTAAATCAAAAGTCTGGGACACAGGACTCTGCTCAGGCTGCGGAGCCTGCATTGCAGTCTGCCCTGCTGATGCCCTGTACTTCGAAACCGGCGACGATTCCACACATCCGATGAGCAACAACTACTGTAAAGCCGCCGTTGACGACGTGCCCTGTGGGGCCTGCTACGAGGTCTGCCCAAGACTTGATGAACAGCCTTCAAGCCTGCTTGGAGACTACCTTGAAATCACTGCCGGAAAAGCTGAATTCGAAATTCCAAGAAAACAGAGCGGAGGAGCCGTTACTGCGATCCTTACAAACGCCCTCGATACCGGTCTTGTAGATGCGGTAGTTACAGTCACTGAAGACCCCTGGACCCTCAAGCCACGTTCCATGGTAATTACCAGGAGTGAAGCCCTTATTGGTCAGGCAGGAAGCCGTTACAATTGGTGGGTCCCTCTTGTCTCTTCCCTTAAGGAAGCAGTCGTAAACAAAAAGTATCGGAACATTGCAGTTGTTGGAGTTCCCTGTGTAGTCCAGGCTGTTCGCAAGATGCTTGAGACTGACCATCAACTAGTCAGCCCCTACAAAAAATCCATTCGTTTTGTGCTCGGGCTCTTCTGTACAGAAAGCTTTGACTATGAAAAACTCATTGCAGGCAAGCTAAAAAGCGAATATGCCCTCGAGCCCATGAAAGTATGCCGTGTTGACGTCAAAGGCAAGCTGGAAATTACCCTTAATGACGGGATGCAGTATGTAATCCCCCTTGCCGAACTTGAGGACACCATCCGCCCCGGATGCCATGTCTGCACGGACTTTACCGCCCTTAAGGCAGACATTTCTGCCGGATCTGTCGGAAGCCCAGACGGATACACTACCCTTGTTGTCCGCACCCTTGTTGGACAGCACCTCCTGGACAGCGCAGTTGCTAATGGGAAGCTGAGCGTAGGTGGCGAGGTCAGTCTTGGTATAATTGAAAAACTTGCAAAGAAGAAAATGACAAGGAAACCGAAATAAAATTACAGAGAACTTGAAAGGTGAAGCTTCAGGCTTCATCTTTATTTCATTCTTTTTTGTGCTTTTTTGACTTTTACATTTGCTTAATTTTGCCCGTTATTTCCCACGCAAATTTCTGGCAAAAATTAAGATAATAGAATTAAAGATGTTATATTAAAAATGTTATCGTGTGGCCAACCTTCTCCTAATGCATTAATTATCATGCAAACCATATGTACCGGATACCCTACTTCGTCTCACCATTAAGGTGTTTCATTAGCATAATATTCTGGACCATATCGACCGTACCATAAGGTGTAGTTCCCATGAGGTATAACCTGCCCCAGAACAGCTCTGACTTTCAAGTTGCCTGTGGCATTAACATTTGTTATAATTTCATTCATATACAGACCACGATATTCCCTGAACCACTCATTTGGGTTATTATTTGCCTGCAGATGGACATAGAAAGATACCGGTCTTTCTCCAAGATTATCGCTTACGTAGACGTAGCTGTCATACGTCGGATTCGAAGCATACTTAG
Organism: Methanosarcina sp. UBA293; assembly: GCA_002499445.1. Classification (GTDB taxonomy): domain Archaea; phylum Halobacteriota; class Methanosarcinia; order Methanosarcinales; family Methanosarcinaceae; genus Methanosarcina. The sequence goes on along the minus strand of DALS01000003.1, from coordinate 13,938 downwards.
TGTATTCTCCATAGGGGACTACAGAAATATTGGAAACGTTTTCAACCGGGAATAAAATCGGGCTCCCATTATTTATGGGATCGAAAATGTCGAAGTAGTCAGCAACAAAATCTGCACTGTAAGATATATCTTCAAGCCTCGTCTCGTTTGTTCTGAATCCAAGCATATATCCTTTATCGGTTTCTGCAATGAACATTGTCCAGTTCCCATTTATTGTTTTGTTGTCAAAAACTTCAGTTGCATTTTCAAAATAGGGCCCTTTGCGATATTGTTCAGGCCAGTTGTTGATTTCATGCATCAGCTCCTGGGTGAAATAAGGACCTTTCTGAGCCGGGGGAGTAAAAAGTTTGCCTTCTTTTGTCGCAGGAATCGGAACCATTACTACAGTAGTTCCCCCTACTTCCCTTCCGGAAAGATTTCCCACACTAACCTTATATATGCAATAATATCTTTGGCTCCTATCTCTCCAATCTTTTGCATCCATGTAAATAGCATGAGCAAATATGCCCCCAACAAAAAGAATAATAAGTATAGATATGAGTAGCAAATTCCTTTTTTTCACATTACTCACCAGGTCATGTTTAAAAAATTGAGAGGATTACCCTCTCACATACTTTACAAGCCCCATATTGTACTTTGCTGTCTTCCCCAGAACTCTCTGTGTGATTTCGATTACGTCAGGATCTGATCCAAAAGTATTCGGATAATAGAAAACCTCGTCATATAAAGCATTCAAATCGGAGCGGGTTGCACTTGCCAAATCTTCTGCGGATTGTTCAGGATTGGTTATTGAGTAGTAAGTACCAGTGTTTTGTACCACATTCTTATAGTTATATCCTGTATTCCAGTTATTGGCTACGTACGACTCATAGGAAGTGTGAACCCATTGATTTTGATACTGTGCATATTCCTTACCTGTATGCATAGGGTTTCCTAGATCTGCCATGTAATGGCTTGAATATCCAAGATGTTGATATGCACTAGTATATTGACCGCTGTTATAGTAATCTTTAGCAATATTTGCACGATTTGCGCAATTAGTGTGAGCGTAGCCGGTTTGAAGAACAGGGTCATAGTAGTGATTATAGGACTGCCAGAATCCACTATTCCAAGTATCCGGAACAGGAGCAGAGTTATTTGCAATCTGTGCATTAGATGCACTGACACCCCATTTTATGCACGCAATATGTATGATATCTCCGTGCATATTAGGCCCGGACCAATTAATCCCAACATCACCATATTTATCATTAAGGTATTCGGCAGTTGCTTTAGCAACTTTATCAAGCATCAGGTTATCCTGTTCAGTTATTTGATCAGGATATCTTTTCCAGATATCTTTCATTGCTTTTTTCATTTCTTTCTTTTCTTCATCAGAGACATAGCAATTTTCAATGTAACTGAACAAAATTTCTTGCTCTTCATTATCTGCTTCCAGTAGGTACCGATAAGGTGATTCAGGCGTTGTATTAGGCACCGTAATCGGCTCTGGTTCTGGGACTGGATATTCCACCTCTCCAACCGCGATATTAGCTGTATCTTCAGTTAGTGTTTCAGCACTCACAGCCGGCACAAACGCCGTGCTTATCACCAGCATTGCCGCAAGCAACACGCCGACTCCAAGTTTTCTGTTTGCAATCATTTCTTCTTTGCCTCTTTTCTTTACTCCAGAGGCAAATCAGGAATCCTTAAGTACTCTCAAAGCTAACATTTTTTTGCCTCCGGGCAATGTGGAGTTCAAGTCTACTCTGGAAAATTCGTTTGAACTCCATAAACTACTTTTAACCAACTCTATATAAGTTTACTGATCGTATTACCAAAATATCAAGAAATAGGTTATAAATAGGATCTTTTTTTCCATTAGTATTACATTAGGCGACAAATTGTTTGATACATTGGACAGAAATATTATATACATGATCACTACTGTCGCCAGAATTTCCAAATAAAAACAAGATCATGAAATAGAATTTGCCGCCCTCAAAGCCGATATCTCCGCAGGTTCGGTCGGAAGCCCAGACGGCTACACAGCCCTTGTTGTCCGCACCCTTGTGGGACAGCACCTCCTGGAAAGCGCAGTTGTTAACGGGAAGCTGAGCGTAGGCGGCGAGGTCGGCCTTGGCATTATTGAAAAGCTTGCAAAGAAAAAGATGGCAAGGAAATCGAATAATTACTTCAAAAAACAGCTTTTGGATGGAGCCTGGCTCCATCTTTTTTTCAGAAATCCTGTCTTCAGGAGAGGGATTCTGCAATATTAAGCAGCTCTATCTTATCAAAGGAGGAGATAATAGTGATTTCAATCTCTTCATTTTGCCAGGTCAGAGCTTTCATATTTCCGCCAAATATGGGGAAAATCGTACCGTTAATGTTATTCACCTGAATATATTCTCCTTCATTTTCAAAACCCTGAGTTTCGGGATAAACTTTTTCAGAAATGCTTTCGACAATACGTATTTCATTATCTCCTTTCGTATACACGAGAATAATTTTTTCATAAGGCTGCCCTGCAAAAACACTAAACCTGCTATGGACAAAAGTTGAATAAGGTGTATCCATACTGGAAGAGACCATTGAATAATTAAATTCATAGCCCTCCGGGAGATATTCAGGAGTGAGTATTGCAAAATCAATAAGCTCTTTTGCCTCTTCAAGCATCAATTTTTTGGGTTCACTTTTGAAGTCTTCAGGCCCCAGTACTTTTACCTGTGCTCCGTCCGGAATCTTAAACTCAAATTCAGAATCTGGAATTCCGGAATTCAATTTCATATCCCGGATTTCCATGCTAAGATTAACATTTTCTCTGCTGTCATACAATTCAGACCTTAGAAGCATCCAGTTTTCTCTGTCAACCCAGATTTTTGATTTCCATTGAAGAGGCTCGTTATTTGTATCTAAAGGGGTAAGCTCAAGCAGATACGTATTTTTCCCATCTACATTCTCGATCCCTATGAGGGAAAGTGATCTTTCGTTCAGGGTTCCATTCAAAAACTCAGCGTAAACATTAGGTTCGAAGAGTTTCAAACCATCAAAATCATCAGAAAATTCCGTTTTGAAAACAGTATTGGATTCAGAACTATAGATCCATTGAAAATCTCCATCAGATGCCATAATTACTTTCATATATTTATCCGGGTTTAGAATAGTCGTTTTCATAAAATCAGGCCTTTTCCACATAATTTCATATATTTCTGGACTCTTTTCCCCGGAACTGGAATTTACATACATTTTATAAGAGTAGTCTTCAAGGTCATTCATTTTCATGTTAGATACGATTTCTTCGCCGCCAAGTTGCACGTTAGATATAACTTCTTCATCAACGGGTTCGTCTACACAACATGAAGTGGAAATATACAGAGTCGTCAAAAACAGGATGAGCAGTAAATGTCTTTTGGATCTATCATTCATGTATTTTCCCCAATATAGATATATTTTGTATTAATTTTACCTTCTGAGAAAAATCTACAATCTTTATTTTAAAAACAACAAGCAGAAATTTGGATTTATACCCATCCAGCTTTAGAATTCTAACTTTTGAACACGAAATCATGATATTATAAGCTTAGATGATTCGAAATACAAACCGGAGGGGTGTAAATCAATAGTAAATTAAGTATATTTGACAACTGTTGTAAAAATGGAGGCAATTTATCACGATTCGTCACTTAACAGAAGACGCATAAATAGAGATTAAATAACACAATTGCAGGAGTTTTCTCGATTTGCGATTAAAATTTTTGCAGGCAGATATGCATAACATTTAGCTTCCAATTTCACGTTTGTCTTATAACTTCCATTACTTGGTACATCGATCGTCTCTGCCCCAGAAGCTGTACATGAACTTGGAACCTGGTGAACAATTGCAGGCAAATTAATTGGTTCACTTATCCAGATTGTTACTGTCATCTCACAAGGAGCCGGAAATTGAAATTCTTTAGAAGTTGTTTGACAGCCACTTACAAACCATGATACATTCATGTATCGACTTCCATTAGAACGCTGGTATAATTTGGAAGTAAACTTTATATATATGTCTCCGGTACCATCTAAAAATTCTCTAGTGCAGCTATTTATAAGTGTATCTGCTAAAACAACGTCTGGCTGTAAGAGTTCACTTTTTTGCTTTTCACACATATTACATGCACTTATTTTCTTTACTCCAGAAGCAAATCAGAAATCCTTAAGTACTCTCAAAGCTAACATTTTTTTGCCTCCGGGCAATGTGGAGTTCAAGTTGGCTCTGGAAAGTTCGTTTCAACTCCATAAACTACTTTTAACTTACTCTATATAAATTTACTTGCCGAATTACCAAAATATCAAGAAACAGGTTATAATTATGATCTATTTTTCCATTAGTATCACATTAGGCAACAAATTGTTTGATAATTTGGACAGAAATATTATATAAGTGACCACTACTGTCGCCAGAATTTCCAAATAAAAACAAGATCATGAAATAGAATTTGCCGCCCTCAAAGCAGACATCTCAGCAGGTTCGGTCGGAAGCCCTGACGGCTACACAACCCTTGTCGTCCGCACCCTTGTCGGACAGCACCTCCTGGAAAGCGCAGTTGCCAGCGGGAAGCTGAGCGTAGGCGGCGAGGTCAGCCTTGGCATTATTGAAAAGCTTGCAAAGAAAAAGATGGCAAGGAAACCGAAATAAAAATCGGAATAAAATTACAGGAAACTTGAAAGGTGGAGCTTTTGGGCTTCATCTTTATTTATTTATTTATTTATTTATTTATATATTTAGCTTATCTTAAAACCTAAATTTTCGCTTTTGGTCCTGTATTTTGATCTGCTGCATCAAAAATATGGGAAACTTCATGCTGAACAATGCTATAATGTCGCCAGTCTACACCATCTGCAGCTTCCGCGGAATTTAGCGTAAAACCATAATAACTTATTTTGGTTGATACAGTTCCATCGCTTTTTGATTTGATTTGATTTGGTTTGATTTTGCTTTTCTCTTTTGTTATAGTGTTTTATAGACAATTTCACAGATTTTTATTTTTCTTTAGTTTCTTTATAAGCGCTTATAAACTCACGTAGAAATACATAAATTAACATTAAGATTCCGATATTAATTAAAAGGCCAAAAACAAGATAGTTACCTCCAATAGATACATTCTTTCCGCTGAATTCTGAGTAGAAAATAAATATAATAAAAATCAGTCCCAATATTGCTGGAATCAGAATAATGATTTTTGCTATTTTTTCAATGGTATTTATTTTTAATTTATGCATAATTGCAACACCTTATTATTAATTTTGGAGACTATACCCCTAACTTTTAATATAAAATCAGTAAATTGCTTAAAAAAATACAACAGTATCACATTTGACAGAAAAAAGTTAAATCTCATAATACAGGATAATTGAAATTTATAATTTTGTATTAGTAAGATCATTTTCTCTCTAATTAATAATCCTTTTTGAAGTTTATTTTTATGCATATTTCGAACCCTAGCACTCTTGTGCCATGATACTGTACAAAAGGACTATTTTGCTGACATGTAATCAACAAAATATCCTATAAACATGCATTATTCACCTACATTGGCAGGGGTTCGAAATATGCATTTTTAGTGTTAAAAATCAACGATTATCGAAGAATAAGAAACATATCCTTCATCATCGCCATCCCCTGGACCAAAATCAGATCCCGCTTCTCCAATTCCATAAGTCGAAGCGCTTCCAGCTACCTTCAGGTATGCAATATAACTGTGGCCACCCTGCAACGTTACTGATAAACCTTTATTAAAAGATTGATCTACATTTTCCCATCCTAGACCGCCACATGACACACTGTATATTGAAGTACTATATGAAGTTCCAGTGGTTGAATCTTTTAATACTAAATCTACATCTGAACTGCTTGATCCTCCAGCTGCGGCACTTGTCAAACCATACAGATATCCAGTCATTCTTATATTTGCTGACTGAGAACCAGAACCTGACACATAAAAAGATTTTCCAACCCATGCCCAAGCACCGCCCCCTCCATATCCTCCAGGACCCGTGAGTACAGCTTCTCTAGCTCTTCTTGAACTCTTAATATAGTCAGAACCTTTAAGACAGGGTGCTGCTCCCCATGATGAAGTACCACTATCTCCGCAGTCTGCATTAGTGAATGTAGCGTCTGTCCCTAACGTTACAGTAGATAGTATTGATATTTGCTCACTTGTAGATTTATTTACCGAATCTGAAATTTCCTGTTCATTTTGTGCTTTTATTTTATTTATGAGTTCTTCGGCTTTTTTTGAATTTTCTGAAGAAGTTTGATTCGAAGAAAGCTTAGAGATAATTTCATTTTCTGCACAGTAAATACTTTTTGTACTTTTTTCTTCACTCAACTTAGTATCAATCGCACTTGCTGTTGGTACAAAAGCCATACCTACCAAGAAAATTACCAAAAACAATGTTCCTATTACAAATCTCTTTGTTATCATTTACTTCCTCCTAGTTATTTTCTAAGGAGGCAGGATCAGACAAGCCTTAAATACACGCAAAGCTAACCTAAATCATGCCTCCGGGCAATATGGGATTCAAATAGACTTTCCAGAGAGAATTTGAACTCCATTAAACATCTTTTTAATGTTCATTTTTTTCATGAACTCACTCTTATAATTAATTTGTGGCTAAATCATCTAACTGAAAATACTGTTTCGAATACACAGTTATTACCCGACCTTTGATTGTTTGAGACTTTGTACAGAATACTTATATGACCATACGTATCTCAAATAACTTGCACAGTACGAGTAAAAAATTGAACTTGTAACTCTCATTCTTACGTCGGCATCCCAATCGATCTATTGAAAATTTGAATTATCAAGAGTTTGTAAAGAAAAGGATTGAAAAGAAACACAAACAAATATGCATGAATAAATTTTAAGTGTGAAGTTTTGAGCTTCATCAGTCCCCAGTGATGTACATTCGGGTTCAAAACCATTTATGTTAGTCCGGTGCTCGGCAGAGTTAAGGAACAAGCTATGGGTTTTTGGAGATAATCAAAAATACGTACTATAATGTCTGATACTAGGGATAATATACCTTTTATTGGAGAAATGGAATTTTCTTTATAGGTCAACTTAGAACTGTTTAATGTAGAATTCTCTATTCCGCCATTACTCCCAGGCACCAGGTTGCGGGCCCGGAAATATGATTCATTATAGAGATTATCAAAGCGTACTGTACCTTTCTTGTTGTAAAACGCAACGGAAACACCTTCAAGACCGGCTTTATTCGCATGTTCTTTCACAATATTGTAGATTTTGTTTAGTTCGCTCTGGGAATAAACGGTTCCATTTTCCTCATAATGAAGTTCTATCGGAAAAAACATGTCCATCGTGTCGGAACCGTAGGCAACTATCGGCCCTTCTGGATAGAGATACGGTTGTATTTCATCGAGAGAACTATTTTTTATAATTTGTAAGGAAGACGAATTAGATAAATAATAAAAACGTACCGGGAATCTAACATCCGTTAGCTGAACAACGTCTTTGCCGAATGTAGGGTTATTTTCAGGAAAATAAAACATTGTTGTTTTATCCCAGAGACAAAATATGACCGGAACTTCATCAAGCCCAACTTCAATTGCATTTTTTTCCACAATGTCGTAAATTTCCTTTAACTCGGTTTCTGGATAGACGGTTTTGTTACCTTCATAATCATAAAGTCTGATCAAAAAATACCCGGGCATAGAACCGGCACCGTAGTTAACTATCGGGCCATCAGGATAAAGGTATGGCTTTACCTCGCGGATAGAATTGTCTCTTATAGCCTGCAGGATTGAACTGAAGTCATCCAGTTGGGAAGTGTTTTTAATTGTTGGAACATTTCCATACGCTTTTAGTATATTTGGGTCATATATCGGACTTTCAGGATTTGTACAGTTTTTAAGGGATTCTTTATTTAGATTTAAGAGCAGAGAGATTGTTTTCTCCTGAGTATCATGATAGGCAGCGTACGGTATATAATACATGGGTATTTCTGACCAGTAAATCGTTTCCTCTATAATTTCATTCTGGCCAGGCGTATGGAAAGTATTTGCAAGTGCGGGCCCTGAAAATAGGACTAGAATCAAAAAAATGATAACTGATTTTTTACCCATATTATCACCACAATTTTCCAATAATTGAAAAGGCACGAATAGTTGTGCCTTAATCGTACATTAAAAGGAGTTATACTGTAAGAGGAGTTATACTAAGTTTAGGCATTACCTCCCCACATGGGATATAAATAGCGGCTTGCTGCCCATTTGTAAGTAGAGCTGCTGCACATGTTATCCCAACAATCTTGTTGCGGTTATTGTATGTAGCGTATACCGGACCACCGCTATCCCCAACTGAGCATACTGGAGTCATTAATTCTATTCTATCCATATAATGCCCGTCAACAAGCTGACCTGTTAAAACTCCGAGGTATGATCCGGTCACAGATCCAGTTATTCTTCCAGATCTTTTTAGAACCATGCCTGATATTCCACCTGAATAGTAACCATCTACGTTTACAAAATTTCCTCCACCGGTATGTATTTGAGCTGCGACATTACTATAAGGTACAAAGGCTGCATCAGTATTTGCACCGATTTTTGAAACTGTTCCAGCTAGATTTCCAGAAGCATAAGTTGGTTGATATGATTGCAAGCCTGTCCGGAACCAAGATGTGTGTCCAGCAAATACATATCCGTTTGCATTATCACTATTTCTCTTAGCGGCAAATCCTATAGTCCCCACATTATATCCAGTTTCATTTAATACACAATGAGCTATCCCTCCTGTAATAGGGCGACGATAAACTAGGTATGGGTCTACAGAACTCATCGAAACTTGGCTAATGGAAGCAGAATCAGTGGTTATTGTGCCAGTAGAGAATACAATTGGCACATCAGTAATATTTAGTTTTGTTGCATGTTTTTTTATGAGATCAACAATGGCATCAAAATCTTCATTTTTAAGATCATCATACCTTTCATCGACAATAACCCAAAAGTAACCGTCCGTATGTGTACCGTATGCTACAAGTGGGCCTGCAGGATAAAAGTACGGCTTCATTTCTTTATTCTCATTCAGGTTAACCCTGATACAATCCAGATTATTAAACCATTTATAAACCTCAGTACCTGTTGTAATTTCAGGAACTTTGCCATAAGTTCTTAAAGCGCTCTCATTTTCATTCATTTTTTCCAGGATACAGGGATCTGTTGGAGGAATCTGTTTGATTATTGAGTTTAGCTCCTCTGGTGTAATTAGTCCTGGCTCTGCAACTGCTATATCAGCAGCATCTTCAGATAATGTTTCGGCACTCGCCACCGACACAAAAGCCACGTTCATCAGGAATATTGTCAAAAACAATATTCCTATTCCTATCTTCTTCATTTCATACTCACTCCTGTTCATTTCCCAGGAGGCAAAATCAAGCAAGCCTTAAATATTCACAAAGCTAACAATAATCATGCCTCCGGGCAATGTGGAGTTCAAGTTGGCTCTGGAAAGTTCGTTTGAACTCCATAAACTACTTTTAACTAACTCCATATAAATTTACTTGCTGAATTGCCAAAATATCAAAAAACTGGTAATAATTATGATCTATTTTTCCATTAATATTACATTAGGCGACAAATTGTTTGATACATTGGATAGAAATATTATATACGTGACCACTATTGTCGCCAGAATTTCCAAATAAAAACAAGATCATGAAATAGAATTTGCCGCCCTCAAAGCAGACATCTCAGCAGGTTCGGTCGGAAGCCCTGACGGCTACACAACCCTTGTCGTCCGCACCCTTGTTGGACAGCACCTGCTGGACAGCGCGGTTGCCAATGGGAAGCTGAGCGTAGGCGGCGAGGTCAGCCTTGGCATTATTGAAAAGCTTGCAAAGAAAAAGATGGTAAGGAACCCGGAATAATTACTTCAAAAAACAGCTTTTGGATGGAGCCCGGCTCCATCTTTTTCTCGTTTTTTATTTTATCCTATAACAACGTCCAATTTTTCAGCATTCAATTTTCGAGCGCATACCGTATTGACTGGAAAGATTATAGAGCACCGCAGCCGCAGCTTCTTCCCAAAAGGGTGGATATCCGATGCTTCAGATGGCGGATATCATCTTCGGACATATCCTTAAGCTCTATTTCATGCTGTTTTTCGATGTGATCGAAAATTGCAGTTTCAACTTCTTTCAGTTCGTTTCCAGCAGCCATAAAGTTACACTTGAACCCCAGATCGCGGCATTTTATTATTTTCATAAGATTTCCTCTGTGCAAAAAGCTTCGACAAGAAAGGTTGATTAACTCTAGTGAAAAATAATGAAGACTAATAGGATATGAATAAGGTTTTGAATAAGGTTTTAGAATCATTTTGCTGTAGACATAAATATTTTCGGTAGAAGAAATACTTTCAATAGACTGTTCTTGATTTCTGTGTTACTCAACAGGAACGATTCTTGCACATACAAATCCTTCTTTGTAGGGAACTTTGATAGTAAGCATTCCCTTATTATTGACCGCGATCGCTTTTTCAGGATCTACAGGCCCATCCAGGAAAAAAGATCCAAGGTATTCCACGTTTTTACTGAAAGCTTTCAGGTAAAAGCTGTTTTCATGCATTATAAGTGTTATATTCTTACTTTCCACATCAGGAAGTTCGACTTCCACAGTAAGGCTCTGGTGTTTGTCATCATGATACATTGCCAGTATCGGAGTTTTTAATATTCTGGGTACAGCACTGTCCATAGCTCCCTCTCCCAATAAAAATAATGCCGTGCCGTCTTCCCTTACTCGACTTTAGCGTTAACTAGCTTTTTAAAGGCTGTTGGTAAGGTGTTGCGATATTAAGCATATAATTTGAATAGTCAGCAACTGCTTTTCTTGGAATTCCCAAGCAGCAGATTTAATAGCTTTCTTTGTTTTCAACTCCTTCATTTATATTTTTTATATAAAATTCGGCTTCTGTAATCTTCAGAGACATAGCTTTTTTCAACCCCCGAAGATGTTTCCAATTTATAATTTCTCACACTTATTGTCAGGCTATGCACATATCGTTGGTAAGAATTTTGAAGTATCTACCATTAATATTACCCCAAAATAACATCGTTAATTAATGTATTTATATATATCTTATCCACATATCTGAAAATATTGTAAGCTGGAGACTATACTTAGTATGAATTCAGGTTAGTTCTAATATAGTTCAGATTAGCAGAATTACATTGAAGCCAAGCTAAAGTCAAGCTAAAGTCAAGCTATTTGCAAAAATATCGACCAAGCTTTCTATTTCAATTTATTCCAAGTAATTTTACTTTGTTTCTGAATTTAATCTCTTGACATTAAACATACTTATATTTTAACTATTTTGTAAGAATATCATTTCAGCACTCTTGTCATATCATTCTCGTCATATTTTAGGTAGATTCTACAATATAAAATTATAGTCCCTATATTTTTTCACATATAATTTAGAAGATAGTAAAGAAAAATTATTTAGTCAAAATAAAAAAGAAAAGTTATTGGGGGCGTTTTAATAGGCAAGATTGAATTGAGCAGCTATCAGACATCTTAGAAACCACTAAACGGAAAACAAAGGAGCTTCTAAGAAGTTAGTTTAGAAACTTTATTTCCTAGTTATATAAACCATCAGAAGAATAACTAATTGTGTAAAACTATCAAGATATTTGTTCAAACTTCATAGTTTCAACAAACTACTATACTAGATCTATACCCATTTAAATGGGATCCAAGATTAGGGTCTAATATAATCAATAGGAGGAATCCGATATGGTAGAGGGGAGGGGTTGATTACGAATGACCAAGAATATCATAGAAGTAAATAATCTTGAGCATTCATATGGTTCTTTAAAAGCTGTTGATAATATCAGTTTTAACGTAAAACAGGGGGAAATTTTCTCATTTCTTGGCCCAAATGGGGCGGGCAAGAGTACCGTGATTAATATCCTCACAACATTGAGGAAGATCCAGAGGGGCGAAGCTAGAGTTAACGGATACGATGTCGCAAAGGAATCAAAATCCGTAAGAAGATCCATAGGTATTGTTTTTCAGATGCTTTGCCTTGATCATGAGATGACCGTAGCTGAGAACCTTGAGTATCACGGTAAGATCTATTCCATGCCAAAAAAAGAGAGAAAAAAACGCATCGATGAGCTCTTAATACTGACAGATCTGGAAAATAAAAGGAATACATTAGCAAAAGATCTGAGCGGGGGCATGAAGCGAAGGCTTGAACTTGCAAGAGGATTGATGACAAAACCTGCAGTTCTTTTCCTTGATGAACCAACTGTAGGTTTCGATATCCAGACTAGGATGAGAATGTGGGAATACCTTAGAGAGATTAAGAAAGAGGGCACTACCATATTCCTGACAACCCACTACATGGAAGAAGCAGACCAGCTGAGCGATAGAATAAGCATAATTGACCATGGAAAAATAATTGTAACCGGAAACGCGGATGAGTTAAAGAACAAACTTGGAAAAGATCTTATTTATCTGGAAACCAGTAATAATAAAATCGCTGCAGAGATTTTAAGATCACTCAAGGCGGTAAAAAGTGTAACAGAAGATACAAAGTCTCTTAGAATCCTAATAGGCGAAGATGTTACTCATGTGCTTCCTCAAATCATGGAGAAACTCCGGGGTGAAGGGATAGACATCACAACCGTGAATATTAAAAAGCCCTCAATGGATGATGTTTTTGTTCACTATACAGGGCGTGAATTAAGGGAAGGTAATGAAAAAGAAAAACAGCAAGGAATGAGAATTGCGGAGGTATCGGAATGAATTTTGAATTCCATGCCATATACTGGAGAGATATGGTAAAATTTTTCAGATTCAAATCCGTACTCTTCAGTTCACTAATCCAGCCTGTGATGTGGCTTGGCTTTTTTGGGCTTGCAATGTCAGACAGTTTTGACAAGCTAACTTCACTTGTTCCAGATGTATCCGGGGTTCCCGCAGTTGACTACCTTTCGTATATGGGTGCAGGAATAATTGCAATGGATGTGCTGTTCAGCAGTCTGTTTGGAGGCACTACCCTTATGTTTGATAAAAAGTTCAGCCTTTTAAAGGAAACTCTTGCGAGTCCAGTTCCCAGGTCTCATATCATTCTCGGAATTGGGCTTTCAGGAGTGACCAAGGCTTTCATTCAAACTTTCATAATAATAGGATTCGGGAAAGTTATTGGAATGAACTTCTTTAAAGGATATACATTTACTGAAACTCTTATTGCTGTCGCAGGCATCATGTTACTGGTGGCAATCTTTACTCTGGGCTTCCTTTTCCTGTCAGGTACTATTGCAATTACTATTGAAAATCCAGAAGGAATGCAGTCAATCCTTACCCTGCTTAGCATGCCCCTTTTCTTTATAAGCAACGCCCTTTATCCTATCGATTCCTTCCCTGCTTTCCTCCGATTTCTCTCGATGTTTAACCCGCTGACACTACTTGCAGATGGGATTCGTTATTTTGCTTTAGGATCCAATTTCTCTGTAATGGGAAATCACTATATTTACACTACAGCAGACATCGGTATATCTTTCCTTGGACTTCTTTTCTTTGCCCTTGTAATGTTATCGGCTGCTTTATGGAGGTTTGATAAGGTAGATATATAAGTACACTCAAACTCAATTTTATTTATTTTCTTTCTATTTTTCGTCCTGATAATTATAAAGATTGTTAGTTAGACAGACAATTTTTATAATTACTATCTAAGTGTGAGTTCATAATCTGAGTGTGCAACTCTAAAAGAATTAAAAAATATGGTTAACTTTTCATTTTTAAGCAAAATAAGTTTTTAGTGAGGTTCTCCAATTATTTACAACTAAAATTATAGTAATAACCATAATAATTTAACCATAACAATTTCTGGCTCTGTAGAAATCCTCTAAACTCTGTTATTACCCAAAAATTTATAAAAATAAAATTGT
>DALS01000007.1:23216-56053 GCA_002499445.1 Methanosarcina sp. UBA293 | reverse complement strand
AGCAAGAAAGTTCCATAATCAAGTAAAAGAAATAAAAATTAAACTGATAGGGTATAACATAAACAAAAAAGTTATGCAAATAATTTGCATTAAAATAAGGATTTCTACAGAGCCCAAATTTGCTGTATATTTAAGACCGTCTTTTCATATGCTGTTTGTGACTTGGCTTTTAAAATGTCTAATTTTCTTTCAAGTGATTCCTTGAGACCTAAAACTTTACAAAAAATTACAGAGAATATTAATGATTTATTTGACTTGTTATTGAAACTATCATAAAAGATCCACAAGTCAGAAATAATTACATCGTACTTTTTTTCACTAAATTTAGCTTGAAGATTATCCATAAACTCTTTCTTTCGTATAATTTCATTGCTATTAAGCTTATATACAACAAATAAACTCATGGCAATAATTAAGAGTAAAACAGAAATTACTATTAAATAAGAACATGAAAATCCACAAATTTGAGGAACAATATACATTTCGTTTTCTTCTAATTTTATTTCTATATATGACTCAACTAAAGTAAAGTAAATAAATAGTAAGAATATTAAAGCAACTAAAATTAGATCGTATGAACCAAACTTAAAAACGAAATTCCTTTTCTTATAATCTTCAGAGATCTCGTAAATTGAAATAAATGTACCAATTACAGTAAGTAAATATGTAAAATCCATAATTGTTGCCTACTACACAATAATGAAAGTTTTGGGATAAGAGAATCAAGACATATAAAAAAATATTTTTCTATCTTATCAATATTAATAATTATATAGTTACCGCTTTGTTAATACAGCAAAAAACTCGCAGAATTTGCATAATATTCCGTTATTCAAAGTAAGAGATGAGCTCATCCCAAAACCCAAAATTACTTCTCTGGTTCCAGTATTCCGAATAATCAATAAAGTTTTAAATCACGAAGAATAACTCATAAAAAACAATCCTAAAAATTTAATTATTAGGACTAAAATTGGTTTTGGGATAAGCTCGATATAAATTAAATTCTTTCTTGAGATTCAATGCCTTCAACGTACATCTCAAAGAAATTGAGCCTAAAGATGGGACATATGATTACCAAAAACTCTCTTGTAGACGGAATTCAGTGGCCTTCAAAATGTAATGAACTTTGATTTTGAGTATTAAGAGGAATGGGAACTTTGCGAGAAGATAAACAAACTTACATTCATATCTTGTCACTATAAAAAGTGAGATCACTGACATTCGAGAGTATAAGTCTCACCATTTTTGACTTTCCTCAAAAGATTTACTGCTTCCTTTGAATATTTATGAGTTGTACTTTTAGCTCCTGTTTTTACCTTATAATGATAACAATTATCAGTAGCTTTAATATCTATCCCTTTATCATCAATTATCTTTTGGATAAAATTATTCACGTAGGACCAATGTTTTTCGCCCAGTTGCTCAGCTATAGCAGTTATAGTATATGGAAAAGCTTCATTAAAATAAACCGGTTTATCCAAAAAAGTTATTCCATATAACTTTGCAAGTTCATCTTGGCTACTTGATGCCTTCTCTAACGTATCATAATCAACTTCTATCTTCTTTCTTGGGATGTCGCTTCTAACCAATTCGTAAGTTCTTGATAAAAGAGACCTTAGAACTTTGGTACTTACGTTTTCTATTGGACAGGTTATGCCAAAAGCATCAAATACCCATTTGAAAGAGGAGGTAGTGACGTTTTTTATGATCACTCTTTTCTGATCAGCGACTGAAATTATTTTTTCTCTGGAAGGATAAACTTGGTCCGAAATGTCGTCTTTCCATTCCAAAATATATATATTTGAAATTTTTCCATCTTCTGTCATTATAATTTCATCGACATCGGAAAGAATACTTTTTATGTCAGGGTCTTCCGCACTGTAACCCATAAATAATAAAGGATGTTCTAAAAAGTAAATAAGCAGCTTAGCGCTTAGATATTTTTTCTTCTTTGCAAATTCCTTATAATCATCCTCTGTTAAAACGATACTGTTTGGTTCGGAAGTACAACCATGTATTTTAAATATCTCTCCAAAATTTGTATAAGTACTTCGTAGTATCTGTTGACCTATTATAGGTTCATACTCGGGGAATAATAGTTCAAGAAAACAATCATAATTTGTAGTTACTAAGGCATGTGGACATATGCCTCTAAGAGATTCAATCTCATTTCTAAGTTCTAAATCTTCAATGGACTCGATGGACTCGGGCAATATGGACTCTAAATATTCAGAGACTTTATGTTTTAAATAAACTTCATGTGGGGTATCGTCCATGAACAAATTTTGTGGAAAAGAATTTCTGCCTTGTTCCCATGCCCACTCTCTATAGCAATCTGCAAAAATCTTCCCTATATGAGGAAATACAATGTCTTTAGCTTCTCTTTTTGCAATTTGTTTGTAGTAGGCAAACTCTTTATCTATTAAAGGGCAGTTGTTTGCCATTTCTTTAAGCAGTTCTTCCCAGTTAGGTCCACCAAAGTATCTTTTGGAAATTCCAGATCCTATGAAGAGAATTGGTTGACACTTCATATCTTCAATACAGATCTTGATATCTTCTGTTACATCTTCTATGTAATCCCGATAATTCTTTGGCACTTCAAAACTCCCTCTTACATGTCGTGGATAGAAATTTTAGATGAACTAGTAAATAGAAGGATCTTAAAATTATTAACTTCCTTATCACATAATACTTACTAAGTAAATTGGCTTCCTACATTCGATATTGTTGTGTAAAAATGAAGAGAGAAGTTCAGTGAATTTTACCGTTTAACTACGTAGCCTTCTTTAAATCGACTCTCCTCCATACAATTTCTGGTATTCCTGAAGCGCATACAGGTCTGTCATTGAAGCTACGTAATCACTCATCAAGCGCAGGAAAGTTCTATCTTTAATAATGGCTAATTGGTGATCCTCGAAATCCTTTTTACTTAAGTACCTGATATTCGCTGGAGTCGAACCAATATTTCTAATCTTTTCTTTTAAGGTAGGGACAGAACAGACTTCGGCATATAATTCAAGAACGTGATCTGGGAGCTGCTTGGGGTTTGTTAGGTAGGCTTTGATTATCTGCCTGAGCACAAAGCTGGATTTTCCATTCATTCTGTCAATCATGTAATTGTTGATGACAAAATTATTTTCAACTTTCTTTAGTCTCTGGAACAATTCGTTATTTTCCAATACACAGTCTGTTGCTATTTCTTTGTTCAGGGGATACTGTGCCTTTAATCCGCTGTTATTCAGACTCCGCATATTCTTTCTTATTTTGATGACAGCTTCGGAAATAACTTGGCCGATGATGCAACTGATGAAGTACTTGATCTGATGGGTTGCGATCATTTCCTTTACGTTAACATTCTTTTCCAGGTCATTTATGTCTAATTCATCTATTAGCTTTTGGAGCTGACCGCAGATTATTTCTTTGCTGTCATAGTTGCCTTCGATTGCATCTTCTATATCATGGCAAACTTGGGCGATTTCGTCGGCAAGGGCTACTATTTGGCCTTCAAGGGAACACGAGAACTTCTGGCCCAGGTGAAAAGCTCCATTCTCATTGATGCCTTCGTAGACTATGGATTGACCGTTTGATTCAAGCTTTGTGTGCTTTAAAATTCCCTCGAGGACTGGGTAGGTTAGATTAAGCCCTTTGAAGTCTTTATAGCCTTCTTCAAGTTCGTTTAGGACCCTAACACTCTGGAAATTATGCTTGAAGTAAAGATTCATTTCAGTTATATCGAATTTATACTTTTCTAAAAGCTTCTTTTTAATTCCCTCATCTCTTCCGCTAAGAAAATCGTTAAGGACCTTTTCTCCTGTGTGCCCAAAAGGTGTGTGTCCGAGATCATGTCCAAGAGCAATGGCTTCCGTAAGGTCTTCGTTTGCATGTACTTGACGGGCAATGCTTCTTGCGATCTGGGAAACCTCCAGGGTATGGGTGAGCCTTGTCCTGATATGCTCGTGCATCTCGCCTGTAAAACAGACTTGGGTTTTGTGAATCAGCCTTCTGAAGGCTTTAGAGTAGATAATTCGGTCTTTGTCTCTTTGGAATGGAGACCTAGTGGCAATTGCAGCCTTAATCTCGTTGTCTTCTTTTTTATCCTGATACTTTCTTACTACATGTGAACCCGAATTAGGTGTTGCAAGTGGATCAAATTCGTATTTCGTCTCGTAAACCAAGCATTTCCCTTCCAAAAAATAATCCCCTGAGAGTTTATTCCTATCGCATTAACCTCCCGAAAATATAGATTTTTCGAAATGTTTCTCTCATTAAAAACAGGATTTCTATAAAGAAATGAAAATTCTAGGTTGAGCAATCAGGCCTATAAAAATTACAAATATTTTTCCAAATTTCAGTGTTAGATTCAAAATTAAGAAAAATAGTAAACTATATTTCAGTTAATAAATATTGTGAAATTAGGTTTTATTTCTAGCAGTTATTAGGTGATTGGTAATCCCTGCCATTTTGGAGATGGAAAAGCATGAAGCAGTCTTTAAACCCAGTAGAAGCCCTTGATAGTATTAAAGCATCATATAGGAACTATGTCAGTTCGTTCCAAAAATTCAAAAATCCTGTAATTAAGGATTGGGTTGATGAAAAAATAATTGAGGGAAACCTGCTCTATAAAGGGCCCTATGTCCAACTTGGGAAAAGGTTTGAGCTTGGGGATTCATTTGATAGTCTTACTTCTGAAGGGCTGCTTCATCCAGACACTCCTTTTTGTTTTACCGTTGATCCAAAAAACAGGTCAGCTGCGCCTGTTAACCTGTATAAACACCAGAGCGATGCAATTCGTTCGATTTTAGAAGGAAAAAATACTATTATCTCTACAGGAACAGGGTCAGGAAAATCATTCTGTTTCGGTATTCCTGTGGTAAGTACCTGCCTTAAGATGCAGGATGAGGGTATTCGGGGAATCAAGGCTATTTTCGTTTATCCAATGAATGCACTTGCTAATTCTCAGTATGATGACTTTTCAGCAAGGATGCACGGCTCCGGGTTAAAACTTGCAATCTATACTGGAGATACACCAAAGACTCGAGAAGAAGCAATTGAGAGTTATACCCTCAGGACCGGAAGAGAGCCTTATGACAGTGAACTACTCTCCCGTGAGGAGATCCAGAAAAACCCGCCTGACATTTTAATCACAAACTATGTGATGCTTGAATACATCCTGACAAGGTTTGAAGATCGGGTGCTTTTCCCTGAAGAACATCTTGGGGTCCTGAAGTATCTCGTGCTTGATGAAGTCCACACCTATACTGGAAGAAAAGGCGCTGATGTCGCTTATCTAATTAGAAGACTGAAACAGCACACTGGAACAAGAGGAAACCTGCGCTGTATAGGAACCAGTGCAACCGTGCAGAGTGAGGAAGGGGTAGAGGCAAACGTTGCAATCACAAATTTTGCAAGCAACCTTTTCGGGGAAGTATTTAGTCCTGATGCCGTTGTCCGGGAGTACTATGTTTTTCCTTTCCATTCCAGTGACAGTTTGCTTCCGGAAAAAATACTTATTACCGAGGAAATGCTGGAAAGCTTCGAGGACACGGATGAAAAAGTCAGGGGACTTGTTGAGGCACTTCTTGGAGAGAAACTCCCTCTTGAAGCCGCGAATCGGGTGGTTATGGGGGAACTACTCGGAAAGCAAAGGACAGTGCAGTTTATTGAAAGGATGTTAATGCAGGACATCTTCAGTATTGATGAACTTGTGGAACTGTACATTGAAGAAATTCGTCCCGATGTTTCGGCTGAAGAATGCAGGTGGGAACTTACAGGGGCATTCCTTGCGGGTATGCATACGGACGTAGAGGTCTACGGGCAGCTCCATTCAAGAATGATCCCAAAGATCCACACTTTCTTCAGCCAAGGGCGTGAAATAAAGAGCTGCATCATGGAAGAGCCCTCACACCTGAATGACGCTGGAGAAGTTACCTGCCCGATTTGTGCATCAAAAGGAAAGAAGGACCACAAGACATTTCCACTTGTATTTTGCCGTTCCTGCGGCCAGGAGTATTACTGTGTAGAGCTTCTTGCTGATGGAACAGTAAAACCTCACGAAATCGGAGAAGGGTCTCAGGAAGGAGATATTGTATATTTTTATCCTGGAAAAATTGAGGTGAGCAAAGACTCTGTTCCCGATAACTGGCTGACTGAAAAGAAAGGAGATATTCAGGCCTCGCACAGGGAACATGTGGAACTCAAGCATGCAAGGTACTGTCCGGAATGCAACAAACTCTACATTGAAGGGGATTCGGCCCATCCGGAGTGCATATGTTCTGGAAAGGTCTCAGTAACCCTTGTCCCATACCCGTTCACCTTTTGTCCGTCAGACGGATGTGGGGTTTTCTACGACAAAAGGACACGCAAAGAATTTAACAAACTCTTCTCCTTCGGTACGGTTGGTAGGTCCACAGCTACCGATGTTCTCGTTTCTAATATGTTAAATACCCTTCCGAAGGATGAGAAAAAAGTAATCGCATTCTCTGACAACAGGCAGGATACGGCTCTCCAGGCTGCCCATATGAATAACATCCAGAAAAGGATTCACTTCAGGAGGGGTGTGTACCATGCTCTCGAAGAAGCATCGGAACCTGTGGACCTTCTGGATATGGGAGAACTGATTTTTGATACATTTAAGAAGCATAAGGCAATGCCGGTATACGCAAAGACCAAAGAAAAGAGTATGGGCAGAAGTGGAAAAGAAGATTCCCTTTATAGGGAATACCTGCAGTTAAATTCAATTCTTGAACTTGGCTCACCCAGACAGAAAACCCAGCCAAATCTTGAGGATGTGGGTCTACTCAAAGTCACCTACAGGCTAATAAATGATATTGCAGCCAACCATGAATATTGGGTAGACTATCCAGACCTTCTGAAACTTGATGATGAAACAAGGGAAGACTACCTTTCTGGTTTCCTAGATATCATGAGGTACAACACCGCAATTGCCTATGAATACCTGATCCAGCCAGAAAGGTTCAAAGAGAAAGTTGTTACCAAATTGAACGATTCTGTATTCTTCCACAATGAGCTCATAAGTAGTAAACCCACTGGATACAGCGATAAATCCTCCACCAAAAGATGGGATGCGAATGTTCTCCGCCTGACAAGCCATAATGGGAACCTGGTAAAATGGACCAAAAGAGCCCTCGAAATCTCGGATACCAATACCGCCATGGAAGTTGTCAAGGTAGTTGTGAACGTCCTGAAGAATCGGGATGGGCTTTTGGAGGAAAACATAAACAGAAATGTTTCGATTCTCATGATAAATCCGGATGCGATAATTCTGTCTATTCCTGAGAACGAACCCCAAAAAGTGTGCAAAAGATGTGGGAAAGTTCATCATTTCAAAAAGTTGAATCTCTGCACAGGTCCAAATTGTTTTGATCTGATGGAAAAGCCTCTGTCAAACAATTACTTCAGAAAAGAGTACACAAGAGGATTTAATGAAGTTGTTCCTCTCCATGCCGAAGAGCACAGCGGCCAGATCAATGGGGAAGTCAGAAAAGAACTTGAAACCCGGTTTAAAGACAGGGAAGAAGACCTCAATGTTATAGTATGCACCCCAACAATGGAGCTTGGAATCGACATTGGGGATCTCTCGGCTGTATATATGCGAAACGTTCCCCCTTCTCCTTCTAACTACGCTCAAAGAGCTGGGCGAGCCGGTCGAAGTTCCCAAGCTTCAATGATCGCTACCTTCTGCGGGGTAGGAATGAAAAGAGGCCCACATGACCAGTATTTTTACAGGTTCCCCGAAAAAATTATCTCAGGAGAAATTTCAGTCCCGCGTTTCCTTCTGAATAACGAAACACTGGTAAAATCCCATATCCATTCCCTCATCATAGAGACTTTAACTTTGAAAATCCCTCAGAAGATCAGCCAGATACTTCTCCTTGATACCGAAAACCCTGAAACCATGCCAATGTTTTCCGATATTGCCGAGGATCTCAAAGGTGAGACCCTTGACAGGTCTGACCTTGAGGGAGCAATAAATGAAAGGCGTACCGAGATAATTGACACGATTCAGGAAGCTCTCTTTTTTGAAATTCGGGATTTCGATTGGTTTACCCCGGAATACATTGAGGATACGGTAGATAACTTCGTTGAAAAGATGGACCGTGCTTTTGACTCTTTCCGTGCCGAATTTAAACTTTTGATAAAAGAGTTGAGACACACGGATATTCAAATCCGAAGTGGTTCCCTTGATCAGAGAAAAAGAAAGGCTTATACCCAGAGGAGAGGCTCCATAGAAAACAAAATCGAAAGTATGAGGTCTGGAAGTGATGAGTATTCTACCTACAGATATCTTTCTGGTCAGGGCTTCATTCCAAATTATGGATTCCCCACACAGGTAACCTCTCTGACTCTGGACCACTACGGTTCAAGAGGAAAAGAAGAAGCAACGCTTTCAAGGGACCAGATCAAAGCAATAAGGGAATACGCCCCAGGAAACAGTGTATACTTCAGTGGAAACAGGTACCTTGTTCGGGCATCAAGGATAAAAACTGAGAATAACAAGCCGATTACCTCAAAACTTCAGATATGTCCTACCTGCGGAATTGCATACCTTGATGATGAAGCAACTTTCAGTGGAGGGGTGTGCAGTAACTGCGGAGAGGACCTCACAGATGTCATACCTTACGACAAAGCCGTAAAAATGCCAGACCAGTGGGCTGAAAGCAGGTATGGTATCACAAGTGACGAAGAAGAAAGGCAGCGTCTGGGCTATGATATCTCAACCCACTACATCATGTCAAGAAGCTTAAAACAATACAATGTGGTAATGAATGAAGAGCTTCTCATAACAATGAGATATGATCACAAGGGCAGAATCCTCGAAATCAACAAAGGGCCGATTTCCTCTTCCGAAGAAGAAGTTGACACGATAGGGTTCACCCTCTGTACTGCCTGCAGTAAATGGATCCTGAGCAAGAATGGAGTAAAAGATCATCTGGATGAAAGCAGCTATAAGAAATGCTGGAGAGGTGCAACAGAAGAAGACATAATCGAAAATATCGTGCTGTACACGGACTCCACACACGATGTTCTCACAATCGACTGCAAGCCTCCCGAATATCTGGAAACTACCAAATACGAGTCATTCTACACTACACTTTCTGAGGCAATTATGGGTGGCCTCCAGATCAGCATGAACGTAGACGAGGATGAACTTAATTCATTCCTCATGCCGAACCCAAAAAACACAGACAGATTCACAATCATGATCTATGAAGTAGATGAAGGCGGAGCAGGAATCCTGAAGTCTCTGGAAGAAACCGCTGCTTTCCATGAAGTAATTAAAAAAACAAGAGAAATTCTTCATGAATATGATCTAGAAGGCGGATGTGATAAGGCCTGTTATGAATGCCTATGCAACTACTATAACCAGCGTATACACGATAAGCTTGATAGGAAGCTCGTACTGCCTATGTTAGAAATACTGGCAAGTGCAACAGTCGAATCCGGTTTTGTGGATACAGTTTCCGAGGAGTCAAAATTTGACATGCTTATAGAAAGTTGTGGATCTAGTTATGAGAAAGATGTCTTGCGAGCAATAAAGAAACTTGGGCTTCCACTTCCTACTCATTCCCAGAGGGTTATTTCTAAAAATGGAATTTTAATTGCAAAGCCCGATTTCGAGTACAGTGATAGTGGGAGGTCTTTATTAGTTTTTGTAGACGGGCCTGACCATGACAAAAAGTCCGTAAAGCATGATGATGAAATCAAAAGATCACAGCTGGATCTTCTGGGTCACCAGTGTTTCATAATAAGGTATGATGAGGATCTAGAAAAACAGTTGGTAAACTTAGGAAAAAGACTAACATTATGAGGTAAATTGTAAGAAACCTTAGATATCGCTAATATTTCATTTTCTGGTAATTATGGAGCAGGTTAGCTTTCGCTTTCTTCACAAGTAATGAAGGAATTGAATTCCTTATAACTGCCGCAACTTTAAAGAAATTGAATAGGATTAGGGGAATCAAGCGAGAACTGTCATTAACAAAAAAGCATAAAATATAACAAGCTCAGTGAGGTAGACAGAAGCTGATAGCTCTGAACACATGTGCGCTATGATTTTAATTCGCGTACACCTTTTGCCATCTCTCTTGGTTACCTCTTAATATTCATTAAGTTCTCAGTTTCCAATGATTTTTAATACTTTAAATAAAAAGCTGGAAGATTAACAAACAGGAATGGAGTCAAGAAAGAAAAAATCTATCGATTACTATTGATTATATGAAAAAAAGAAAGAGTGTGAGAGGTGCTTTCGAACGCACGAACTCCTACAAAACCAGGCTCTGAACCTGGCGCCTTTGACCTGGCTGGGCAACTCTCACATGTTGGGTTATTTACAGTTTAATATAATATAGTCCTATATGTAATTCCTTAGGAGTGCCGCCCCCTAAAGTTTACCAGATAAAAGGTCATGATCCCGAGAAATTTCTTTATCAATATCAGGGACTAAGCTTTACGGATATCGAGATGGATCAAAATAAAAAAGTTAATGGAATGGAGAATTCTTGGAAGGATAGTACTTAATGAAAGAAAAAGGCTACTTGGGAACTCTGATCTAAGAGAAAGTCCCAGGCAGTTTTAAGATTGAGGCATTTCTGCTGCTGTCCCCCTTTATTTCTTACGGTTGAATCTGATTCAGTCTTATCTCTTATCGACCCTTACCTTTACTTCTATTAACTTTTTTCTTTCCTTCACAAATACCCTTAGCCAATCGGCATCTTTAAACTTCTATTGTGTCAAAAGACTCTTTGGAAAGAGTGAAAATTAGCGAATTACTGATATTGGGGCTTCTCTAATTTCAATGTATTGTAACCAATTAACCCTAACCATATTAATCCGCTGAGAACCGCTAACCACTCTAAAATTGGTAGATGTACTCCTATACTAAAAGTGAACATGAATATAAGGTCTATTGTAATTGATATAAAAGTATAGTACCAGATCTCTATCATATAGTTTATGTGGTTTTTAAGTGCGATATTCGTGACCGCAATAAAAATAAGTAATAGTATAAAAAATACAGTTGCCCAAAAACGATGTATTGCGCCATAATCTTCTGAAAATATACCTACCATAATAAGGGCAAGTGCCATTAATACCTCACAGCATTGTGATAGAAAAATAATCTTATTTTTCTTGTGATCAGTAGTCTTCCATCTTACTAGGCCGATAGCAGATATTATTATGCTAATTCCTGTTAGAATGCATCCAACATTAAAGTAAATATACCCAGTTGGATTTTTACTTGAACTTCCTAAATCGCTTATCCAATTATCAAATGGTGAATATGAGCCATTGTATAGTGTTGATGAAGTAATTATACATATAAAGAAAATCAATATTGCCAAAAAGCTACCCAAACTGGTTAAAGGCATTTTTTTTGTATTCAAATATCTCATTATATCACATTCTAAAACAGAACAAGTTCAATATAAGATCTTATATTGAGTTCTATTATGTTTTTTTCCATTTTTAAATTGGATTCTGTCAAATTGCAGTTATTATTAGGTAGTCAATGTAAATGAATGAAATTATATAAGCAGCTAAGTAACAAGGACTTGATTTGTTCTAAATATAGCATTTATAGCAGGTCTGCTCATGCTTTATGAATTCTTGCTTTATGGATTAATTGAAAGAGCAAGCTCAAGATGGGTGTGCTTTAAGATATAACTTTTGATGTTGAAGAAATTATTTGAGGTGATGATATATTATATAAATATACTGAAATAAAAGAATTCCAATAAGAATCTAAGTATAGTAAAAAAACTAGATACATTAAAAAACTCCCTTTTTGTTTCTTCACACCTTAGTAATCTCCTGTTTAGCTTTCTCTTCTTTATCCAGAAGAGAAAGAACCTCTGTTAATGTTTGCTTTGCAAAAGCTTTGGGTTCTCTTTTATAGATGTCTATATTTTTAATGAATGAGTTTTCTATCCAGCTAACAAATGATTCTCTGACAGTTTCAAAAGATAATAAAATATTGTTGGCAAGATCCGGAAGCAACCACATATTTCTATAATTTAGTATAAAGTCTTTAACAATGAAGGTATTTCCTCTTAATTTTGCCCTACACAATTGTTCAAAACTATTATTGACAGCATTTACACTCTCCAGCTTCAAACCTAAGATTCTATAATTCTCGCCTAATTTTCCATATTTCAGATAATGTGCATTTATACTATCAAAAAAGGTCTCTGTTTTCAATGGGAAATTGTAATATAATATGCTCAAGGCTTCTGTCAGAGAAGTCCGTATTATGTCGTCCTGTTCATATGAATAAGATGCTTGCTGCACTGGATAGAGTCTGTATATTAATTCGGTAAACAGGTTATAGGTATTTTCGAGATAATTACATCCGTACAATCTAATGTCGTTAGTGTTCGAGTTTGTTCCTCTATTTTCTTCGAGGTATTCAAGATTTTGGGCAAAAAAAGTACCAGTTGAAGAGCATGCTACATCGAAAATCAACTTTTTGAATAGGTTGTAATTAATTGGCTCTGTTGAAAAAATCCCCTCAATAACCTGACTGATTGCGAAACTCTCATTGATTCCATCATCAAATGCGTTCAGTATACCAAATGGAAAATAATAACCGTATTTAAAATCCTGGTAATCATCAGCTGTTTTATCAGAAAAGCTCTTCAGTTCATCATCAAGTAAATGTTTCATTATTGGTTTAAACACTAATTTGAAGTTATCTAGGTCTTCTTTAGTAAATGTGTTATCTAGCAATGATACCTGTAGGCAGTAATTTATCGCTGACATGAGCCTGAATCGGATGTAAGTTTTCTTTTCCTCGTCTTTCTCAGCATTCATTTTATTAACAAGTTCATTGATAAGTTCTTTACCTAAATTATTATCTCTATTTTTAAAAATATAATAATTCATTATAAGGATTGAAAAATTAGGAGCCAGTCCTCCTTGAGAAGCCAAATAATAAATAATATCATCAATTTCAGAAACTTTGATTTTTTCTGGCTCTATAAATACGTTCATTAAACTTATATAATGTGGTTTTGAGTTACTAACCTCATTGAATATACTTAAAATACCTTTTTCTCCGATGCCAATATTTTCATTTTCCAAAAGACGATACAGCAAATTTGTTAATGGTCCGGAGAGTAAAATAATCCGGTCTTTTCTGAGTACGTGATTAAATATTGCTCTATTAGTCAGTTTCTTTGCCGGAGTGTCTGTTTCGTTTTTGTAAAGTTTTCTCGTCCATCTAAACCATATGTAAAAATACTCTTTGAGGTATTCCATATTTGAATTACTTGCGCAGCGGGCTGACAGCATAAGAAGATTATGCAGCATGTCCACAGTCTTTGTGTCTGCATTGCACGTAAACGGCAACTTCTTTTTCATCGGATTCCAAACAATTTCAGACATAAGCTCGTCGATTTGCACATTATTAAGCACTCGCTCTACGAAAGCAATCATTATATCTGCTTTTACATCATTAAAATTCAGCCTGTCAATATTAAGATTAAAATAATCATTTGGGTTAAGAACATCAAGAGCTTTATCGATTTCGAATATGTTTTCCACTGTATGATCATCGACTGAATCCTCTTTTATCCCCTTGAGGTTGTATTGTCTCAATATTTCCTTAAGTGGCATGTCATTTTTTGAATTAGTAGAATCGGCTTCCCTTTCATTCAATAATTCGCCTACAAATAATTTTAGATTAGAGGGTAAATATTCATTTTTCAGTCTTTCCCTTATTTGATCTGTCCTCTTCTCACAGTTTCCTGTTAAAACCATATATCCGCTGATGTAATGGCATGTGGCAAAAAAGTCTCTGAAATTTTGATGATGAAAACTAAGCATTTCATCTTCATAATTTAGAAGACCAACTGGGTTATTTATATATTTGACAATATCATCAAGTGGATCCTTTTCAATGTTGTAAGGGTTGAGAATGGGTTTGTTATCCTCATAAAAGGTATCTATTATTTTTCTTATGTGATCATCAGAGACCTTTATTGAGAACAAATCCCGAGAGACCAGTTCCCATGCAATCTGAGGAACCAGTTCACTTACAACTTTTAAACGTACTTTTTGTTTAAGTTTTTCTATTTCCAAATATTCTGTTTCAGGTTCGGAAAGTTGTTTATCTTTCCGTTTAGTCTGCATCTCAATTACTGGCCTAAATATATTATGAAATAATACTCTGTACTCTATGTAATTCCAAAATATATTCGATATACTAATACTGTTTGTTTCTCTAATTATTAACTTCGACTCAAGTTTAAGATTTTCAATATCCGCATTGAATTTCTCTAGTTCTTTCTCATCGTATTTATATCCTGTATATAGTGTCAATAGCATTGGATTTTTAAGTAAGTCCAATATTCTTATATTATTTAATTCATTTTTTATATCTGGCTTGGTGGAAGGATCTTGACGCTCCACATACTTTATTATTTTTTCCTTGGTCAGCCCCTGAGCCCTTATTTCTTTAAATCTATTCTGATATCTTTCATCCAGTTGGAGATTTGTTCTTGACGTAACAATAACCTGTACTCTTTTCTCAGTAAATTCGCTAAGAATATTAAGTATTTTTTTCCCAAAGTAATTGTTAGCATATGTTATCTCATTCAATCCGTCGATTAAAAAGATAAAGAATGGCTTATTATTATCCGTTTCATTGTATAGATGGGCCAATTTTTCCGCTTCTTCAAAAAATGAAAATGCCTTACAGCCGACCTGTTCTGCTATATCATTCTTTAAATTACCTTCAGAATAATTCTTATGGATCTTAAACTTATAAGCTGAAATAAAAATGGGAATCGGGCAAAAATCTTTATATCCTTCACTTTTGTCAAAAGACTTTTCTATAAAAATTTTATTATAATTCCTGCAATATTCATAGATATAGTACATTATCGTAGTTTTACCAATACCGCCCTCGCCTGATACTAGGCAGCTGCATTCAGTTAGAGGTCCAGAATTTGCGTGTTCTGGATCTTCAATAAAATTAAAGCTTTCAAACTTGCCTGATCGGTGGTTATAAAATTGGAATTCAGACAACAAACTGTTGTCAATTGTATACTTATATGGAGGCAAAGAGGATTTCTTAACATATTTGTCGTTGATTGATTCAAAACAATAGTAAAAATGCTTAGATCTCGTCGTTTCGTAGTCATAGATCTCTTCAAATCCAAGTTCATTCAAAACACTGGCTACAAGGTTATATTGTTTTATAATGAGATCCCTGTCTATAATGCAATCCTCTCTCGTATGCGTTGCTTTGTTCCTAATACTTACAAAACTATGAGAACTATTATCCTTAAGCATTTTTAGAGTATTGTTAAAAGGCTTATTATGTTTTGCACCTAATTTCTCTATAAATTTAGAGTTACGAAGAAAGCCCAGTTTAAGGCCCAGTGTAAATTTGTCAAATTCTGGATTTTTATAGTTTCCTTTATTTTTACATTTCATTATTTCCTCAAAATCTTCTTGAGAAAAAGTGTGTATGTAAGTATTGAAAAAATCTTTCAGAGCAGAGTCAACAATACTTCCCAATGTAGTAATTGCATTGCAAAAGCTAGACATATCACCATTTTCTATTGATTCAAAAGCTGAATCTAAGTCGTCCCTGATTATTTTATTATACACAATTACAATCTCCTTAGGGTCCTCTTAAACTCACTAGCAAATCAGAGATTATTTCTTGTTTTTTCATTAATTATTAAGGTGAATAATGGTTCTTTCAAAAAAGTATATGTCAGTGTGCCTAATTCTCTGTAAAATTACAAATTTTGAAAAGTTTTTGAACTGAAAATTCGATATCAATAGATCAATTTTTCTTACAGTATACAAAAACTTGACTTAGAATTTACAGCAAATTCGCGACACTACTAAGTATTCTATTTGTTGAATAAATTATAATCAAAATCATAAAAAACCTTAAATTTTATTGAAGAGGTTATTCAATCCTCCTTAGGAAGCATAAATGGAAATTGTCATCCGACTATTAAATGTTTTTGATTTTTGATTATATAGGAAAATACTTACAAAGAGAGGCAGAACGCTACTCCAAAAATCAGTGGCTGCTATAAATATTGTCCTTCTGAGTATATTTCTTCTTGTGAAATCTACTTATGTTATCAGAGAATTAGAAGAGGGAAAACTTGAGTAATTTTTAAAAATTAGTTCGGTACTAGCTCAAAAGGAGATTTAAAGTATTCCTATAAACTGATCCCAAAACTCAAAACTGAGTCTCCGAATTTTAAATTTCCAATAACCAATAGTATCTCCGGTTATGAAATTATCAATAAATTATTAATAATGTAGAAAGTGAAACTTGTTTTGGGATGAACTCTATGTAAGTATGAATCACAACAGTTGACTTATTTTGTTTTTGAACTTTAGTGTGGACAACTGTAAACTATGGGATAAACGAAAAGAAGAGTTACAAGCCTTATCCGAAGAAGAGATAAATAGAGGACTGAAACTCCTTATAGCTCCAGAGTTTCAGATCAATATGTTCATCACGTTCTTCTCATACTGATGCTAAGCAATAGGAGCATTGATAATAATCCGCTAACTCCAAAGACGGCAGTCAGACTTAATATTTTACCCGATAAACTGGCATCAATTGGATTTAAATGAAAAACATCTATTGTGCTGAGGATAGCAGTCAAAGGGAAAAAAAGAAATGTTATAACTGTGACTTTACTCTGAAACGCTAATCTTGAGTTTTCATCAAGTGACATGATTTGTGCGCTCACTTCTTTATTCAAATCATCCAGCGTCAGAAGTTGCTTCCACCTGTTGTATAACTCTGCTCCAATTGGCTCACCTGTAACCTGAGTAAAGCACGCATTGGCTGTAAATTCCACCAATTCAGAACGTAATTTTGATAAGTTGTCTCTTTTATATATATCCGACGTACCTAATCTGGTCTTCATGCCGACCATTTTCCAATGCTGATGCATGGCTAATATCCATTCATAAAGCCATTGTCCATTCAAATTGTCTATATAAGCTTTAATAAATTGGGGTTCATTCGACTTTTGTGTACTCATTGCAACCAGTACAGAACAGTTTCTGGAGAAACCAAAAATCGTTCCCGCATTTACTCTAAGAAGCATGTTCTCCATCAATGTTTTTTCGTTTGAGCCATCGGTCAGTGGAACAGTTTCATCCATAAAAGAACATATAGCAAATACATCATGACCGATATCGATGTTAATAAACTTGTCTCTGTTAAATTCCGCAAAGATTAGATAAACAGGGTCCTTCAAATCCAATTGGTTAATATCAAAAAACGCTTTTAGATCATTTTCAAAATTACAGCTTATTCCCCTGAGTATAGCCGGTATATCTGATGATACGTTTATACCATCTATATCAACCGATAAAATTAAAAAGGCTATTTTTGAAGGAAAACAAACCATTTTTGAATTACTAATCTCATAAGACGAAGTTTTGTTTTCCATACCATTTGAACTAATCACAGCATACTCTTTTATGTCTTTGTTTTCGGTAACATTTATAACAAATTTATTGTTGTTCTGATACCACGATGCTCCGGTCTTTGTTGCTCCATTCATTACCCCATCAAGATTAAGCAGTTTCTTAGCATAATCAAATAAATATACATTCTCTGGAACTCCATTATTGGAGGACACCTCTTTTATCGGAATCCAAGTATTCCTCTTATTCTTCTGACTACTGTTGTTCTCGTTAAAATAGCATTTCCAGAAATCATCTCTGAATTTTTTATCGGCTTCCAAAATAATAGGGTAAATTATCTTGATTTGAACATTTGTAACATCCTTCTCTGTAAAGCTCTTTGCCACAGATGTAATTTTCTCAACATTAAGTACGCTCAAACTGGAAGGCGAGTCAGCAATCGTATAATTGAATGAGCTACCATCATACCATGGGTCGATGTTTGTAACCCACTTTTCATTTTCATATCCATTTCTGACAACGGTTCTTGTCCGCTTAAGTTCTGCTACGTCTCCCAGAATCCTTCTTTCAAATTCGCATTCAGCCCGCTCAAGCTGAATGGCTAAAGTTTGCAGATTATAATTTGAATCAGGCGGCACCGACATAATAACCCGATTGGGCTTTCCGGAAAAACCGGTGGGTTTCCATATAGCATTATCCCATTGTTTATCACAGATCTGAGGAATTAACGTAAATATATAACCATCATTTCTTGCCCAATATTTAGTTAGAGATGATTTAGGTGGCCGATAGTATATTAGCGCTTTTACTCTCTCTATAGAATTTTCCCGATTGAAAAGCTTAAAATCTTCGATAGATTGACAAATGCTTTTATCCAAAAGCTCACTTTCATATATTGGCTTGTCTTCCTTTAATAGTTCGTATTCCATATCAAATTTGTGAGATTCGATCATCAAGTCAAATATACTATTATCATCAATATTCTTATAATCCTTAATATCAATCCTAGACAATTTTTTTGCGCACCAACTTAACAAATCGAACGCTCGATCTAGAATCCATTTGTTCTTATCATTTCCTTTTATTTCATTATCTTTAATTTTCTTCTCTATCAGTCCGTAGAAAGCATACATTGCAGTAGAGGGTACCAGAAGATATTCATCATTTATTTTTAATTTTCCGGAGTCAACCAAAGATGCATATTGGACCACCCATTCAGCGCCTTCAGGAAAAGCGTTATCGTTTAAGTAATTTTTAACTAGCCAAGCCGAACAGGAACAACCAAAATCAGGATCATTATGAATGACTATTGTAACATCCTTGACATCCTCTTTTAATTCATTTAGTCTGTCACTGTTATTAAATACTAGTTTTGGTGTACAATCTTCAGGACTATTGGGAAAATGATGGTCAAATGAAAGTCCTTGATTAAGACCTCCAACATCCAGCACCACTTCATTTTTATTCTCAGGTCTATAGCTTTGGCCCTGTGGGATAAATTTATAGGTAATGTTCATTTCTATCCCTACTAAATTCTACCTCATAGTTACTGTTCCGGTAGGAAAGCATATATTGTCATTAGGAGTGATTTCTATGCTCTTAGTTTTGTTTGCATTTGGCCGACCAAATATACCCAAGAGCATAGTTTTTACTTAACTGTCAAAGATAGGTTATGAATCTGTCCTTGGTCTATCAATTATCAGGCATAATAAGTTTGTATACAATAAAGCTTAAAATGGTTTCTTTTTGTAACTATTCAGATTGACCTGTTAAAGCTACGCAATATTCCTTTATTCTGAAGAAAATGGGATATAAAATGAATCATTTTTTCCTTGATGAAAGGTGAAGAGGTCTTCACCATGTGCTTCAAACCCTGAAGTCATTATAACTCACATTAAGAATTTTGAATCTCAAATAAAAGAGCTTAGTTAAGAGGCTATAGGCTTTAGAATCTGACCTAAATCAAAATAACAGGAACAGTAGTAAACTTCTTTCTACCGATTCATTTGTCGATGCTTAATTAATTGGCTATCAAATTCTATTATTTAAGAGGATTTAATAGGAATTTTAGTAATATCTCATGTTATATTTCAAATTATACTTCTACACCAACCGTTTAGGATAAACGTCAGATGACACCCCCTCATGTCATATAAAATTGTGTGTAACCCTTCCGCTGAAGCATTGGCTGATAGCTGTAATTATAGAAAATTCACCAGCCTTGGAAGTTCAAAAACAGGCTTGGGAGTAATGTTAAGGTCTATTTCGAATCGAGTACTTAACACAATATCTAAAACTTCTTGTCATAACGTACAACGCGTATACGATTGAGAGATTGAAATAAATCTTCAGCTGGAATGAATCTATCAAGAGGAATGATTCTGTTTTAAAGGTTCAAATGAGCAGTAAATTTACAGTTCTATTATATGTTCTCATCTTAGACTCTTGGTGGACCTGCATATGGATCCACAAGATTGCGCATTATCCGTTCATGGCTTAGAGGAGGTTTACTCGGTCGAGTAATAGGGTAAGAACGTAGCCTACCATGATTTGACAGTGCATCTTTCTTAAAGATTTCATATGATGTAATTGGATCCTCAAGTTCAGATGGTGGGCGTTGTAAATGTCCTGACCAAAGTGTCTTCCTTAGCTCACTAGCAAACTGGTTGACTGAGTCTACGATTCCCGCATGGATTTCACTGTCATGAGTCATGCTCCGTTGGCATATATTAGCTGACCCGACTAATACAAATTCATCATCGCAAATCATAATTTTAGAATGTACGTAGATAGGCGATACACCATTGTGGAGTGAAGCAATCACAAAATCTCCCGGATGGGACGCAGCAATCGTAGCAAGGTAGTTAATACCAATATTTCGCTGATACTTTTGATAGGGGCGTATTATACTCACAATGCCACTATCCTCAATATCACTAGGAACTAGAACAGCAACTTTAACGCCTCTTTTGATTGCTTCTCCAAGTTGATAAATTATGTCAGTATCAGCAGTTTGCCCCTTAAGAAGTGTTGGGTCACCAAATGGGAGAAAAAATTGATCCTCTATATAAATATAATTGTTCGCTGTTTTAATAGCGCCGAGATACGAGGCCCATATTGTAAACTCCCCCGCAGGAGACCACGAGTATCCAAAAAACGTACTTGTTATACCATAGGTATGCAGTACTTGAACAGAATGTGTACCTACGCTTCCAAGAGAAGATACAGGAGTATTGATCTTAGGTAGCGGTGGAATAAGTGGCTTTAATCCTAATGTTCGTGTTGAGTCGTTCCAGCGTTCGCGGAAGGACCATTCTAAATCAGCTACAGCTGGCCCCTCAATTACGATACCAACGTCGTGGGTTGGTTTTGCTGCAGGATCTCTATTGGGATCAACATGTAGATGTAATGTGGTATCCCAGCGAGGTATCGAGATGTCTATTGATCCCATCATTGCCTTAGTAGCTGAGGGATCCTTCAAGCAGACAAATTTTTGGTGATTGCTACCGCTAGGAGGAAATCGATTATCTAGACATGCTCTCCAGACTCCACGAGTTCTTAGCCAAATTACACTTCTAGCATTAAAAGTATATGTAGATAAATTTCTACAAAATAGCAGATAGAGAGTTACTCCACCGTTTTGTGCATCTTTAAGAGTTACTAAAGCGCCTGAGCTTGGTATGGAATTCCCTAGGGTTCGTACAGCTTCCTGTCTCCACGCAGAATGATAAATTTCACAGTTTGATTTCCCGATCATGTTTCGAATTGAGTCGTGCCAGATTTTCATATAATTTTGGCCATCAATGATAGGGACTACTCTATTCCCATCCGTATAGTTGCTTACATTGGTACCCATATGACGAGACACTGGTGGGAAAGATGAATTAGATGAATCAAATTTTATAAACCATTTATTACGAAGATCGTCAAGTGTGGGCAAGACTTACTCCTCCAATCTAAGATAGTAGCCGGCAAAATAGTAATTTTATAATTGTGTTGATGTTTCTGGAAAGATCCAGAGCTTTTTAAATGATACTCATACTCTCTAAATGCAAATTCATTTTTATGAACATACTCATATACTCCTTTAGCAAGCCGTCCAGAGGTGTTTGAATAACTTCTTTCCTTAACACGGATCTGAGCAAGACAGATACAGGATCCAGAGAATTCTAAACTAGATGTAGTGCTAGATGCCTTATTTCACTCAACAAAATTGATTCTGTATATGAATACATAAATCAATTATCTCAATACTTATCCACTCTATAGCCTTAATGTTAGTAGATCAGAAGGATTAAGATCCACTGCGCGACTAGAAACTAAGTCAAAAGGTAGCAAATATAAGATTGCATTTCCATTAGTCTTTCACCTTTTCTACTCTTATACTTCTTTGCTTTTCCCTTCTACTTGGGATTTCTTCAACATGTTTTTTTAGCCAACATTTTGTTTCTTAAGTCCGTCACCTTAGATATTCATGTTGCTGCAACTATGTTTTTTATGAGAAATTTGATACAACACTTTTCTCTAAATTTCTCTCAGCAAACTTGCTAATTGAAAATTAAATCTAAAAAAATACAACGAAAAAGTTTAGCCAATTTTAGGTTTTTTGGCACACTTTGGTATACTTCTAAGTCCACATCTATTGCAAAATTTAGATATTTAAGGCGCTCAAATTTAGTTTCTTATGAGTCCATACATCTGAAAAATTAAGTCCCGAAGATTAATAACATGAACGGAAGCAAAGAAAAAATCTATCGATTACTATTGATTACATGAAAAAAATAAAGAGTGCGAGAGGTGCGATTCGAACGCACGAACTCCTACGAGACCAGGCTCTGAACCTGGCGCCTTTGACCTGGCTGGGCAACTCTCGCATGCTGGCTTGTTTACTGTCGAATAAAGTAAAGTCCTCTATGTCAATCTCTGAATCCAGCATCTTTGACATTACTTCTTGAAGCAACTACGCATTCTGATAGAAGAATTTGGTCTAAAATTTTCATTTGAATTACTCTAAATAACTCCTTAACTGCAGCTAAAATATCAAGGAATCTGACAAGAAACTTTAGCCGTTTTTCAGCCCATTTAGTATTCTTTGACAAACTAATAACATACAACTGCGTCCATAAATTTGGACGTTTGAGGCACTCAATTTTAGTTTCTTATGAGTTCTGAGGCACGAAAATTGAGAAAAAAGAAAAAGTAGAGGTAATAATAACCTCAGCAGATCAATTGAAGATTATCAATAAAAGTAAAACTAAAAAGCTAACACTAAATATATCAGTATCTTTTGGGTTTACGCTTTGCGTAGCACTCTCTGCAATAAACCGGTCTATCAGGATCCGGTTTGAAAGGCACCTCTGTCTCTTCGCCACAGTCTGAGCATTTTGCTTTATACATTGTTTGCGGCCCTCTACTATAGTCACGTTCTCTACTGAAACCCCTCTCCTTACTCTGGGAACCTTTTCTTTCCATTACGATTTTCCCCTATGTGATTTCCCTTTAAAGTCTATACAAAGAGAATTATCAAATAATTCAAAAAGAGCCTCATTTGAATACCTTATTTGTCTGGGGATCTCGATGAACTAATTGAATTATTAATATCTGGTATGAAGGTATTTATTTTTAACTACATTAAGCCTATTTAACTTCAATAGTTTTTTGCTTTTCGAGCTTAATGCACCGCAATTCGTGTTTATTGGCTACTAAATTTTCGTTGCGTTGTTTCTTTACATTGTTATAGCTTTTTCGCGTTAGACCTCAGTTAAAAATTGGATTCCTAGAAGTAATACTGAAGAAGCTTTTAAAGGAAGAATTTTCAGAAAAATCTTATAATTTAAATTATCACCAAAAAAATCATATTGGAGTTGTTAGAAAAATATTATTAAAAGTATTATTAAAAGTATTATTAAAAGTATCACTGTAGGAACTATCAGAAAAAAGTACTAAATGAATTATCTGAAAAATAGTCCGAAAATTCCCTATAATTTGTTGATTTTTGGAGAAAGAAAGGAGGATTTATTTGCCTCCTTTTTTATCGGATCAAAGGGGAGCTTTTTAACCGACTCCCCCATTTAATGCCTTATTGAAAAGTCTTCTGAACTTCGATTGGACGGTTTGCACAGATTTTCCTCTCTACCTCCATTCCAGTTTAGTCTCCTTTAAATTCCTTGCTGACATCTGCAGCGTTGTTATACTGCTTTTCTGGAAGCTCCTTAAGATCTTCCATTACTTCCTTGCGGGCATCACGTTTCTTAGCATGTTTAATAAGATCTTCCTTACTTGCAGGATAATCCATATCCTTTAGAGCTTTCTGAACTTCAATAGGACTTGTGTGCATAATTTATCCTCCTACTCCAATTTGGCTCCATTAAAATCCGGTAAAAATCGGTAACTTTCTTATATTTTATTCCTTATCTTGACTCTCCACCAAGACGTTTTCCGCTAAACTCCTGAGCGACATCTGCAGCATTGTTATATGTTCTGTCTGAAAGTTCCTGGAAGTCAGAAACTATCTCGTTGTTTGCACCGTGTTCCTGAGCATACTTAATAATTTCACTCTTGCTTTTAGGAAAATCAATACCTTTCAGTGCATGTTCAACGTCAGCCATACTTGTTCTCATAAATTCCCCCCTTGTTTTATGATTTTACTTTCCAGAAAATTCCTTACTAACATCTGCAGCGTTATTGTATTCCTTATCTGGAAGACTTTCAAGAACCTGCATCACCTCAGTGCTGGCATTATGCTTTTTAGCGTGCTCAATGAGACCCTGCTTTTTTACAGGATAATCTATATCCTTCAGAGCTTTTTGAACTTCAATTGGACTGGTTTGCATAATTTTCCCCCACAATTTGTGTATTTTATCTGTTATCTCGTCTCCTTACTGACATAGTCAGTATCGGTACACTTTCTGACAATCCAAGTACTTCCTGACACAAAGCCTTCTCTGAACACTCTGTTACCACCTCTACCATACCTCTATGCACTCTCCAGGGGTACTCAGCTACATCGACTGTATAGTATTGATCTTAACCTTATGGGATAAACTCATTCTTTAGGTCTCATCTGAACCTGATTATATTTGTTCTAAATCCCATGCTCAATAAATCAGTACTCCTTTGTTTCTGGTGATTTGATGTGTTCGTTTCTAAGGTAACGTTATCAGGAGTGTTTATACTCTATTTAGGCATCCCACTTAAAAGGTCCAGAACACACTGCTTGCCTGCTCACCCTCAGCAAACTTTACAAAGTCGTCTCTGCCTGCAGGATAACCTATCCTCCTGACGGTTATAAATTCTTCAACCTCGCATGGACTTCTTTTTATAAGTTCACCTCCCTGGATTCAGGTAGCTATTGCCTTTCCCAATTAGTTGCCCACCCTCCACTGAGTATTATGTAAAATATAATATAAAAAAGAATTCAACTCAAACGTTTACCAGAAGATGACTATTTAGGTCTAGCAGCTTTTTGCCTTTTATTAGAGTTAGAGACTGAACACACCTGCAAACCATGATTTTAGTTAGCAGCTATTGAAAACTGAGCTTTCATAGATAGCTTGATTTAAAACAGGAGAATTGAAGAGAAAAGCCCAATTACAGAGTTGGGTGATATCGAAAAAACACTCTATCAGGAAATAAGTTAGCCACATATCTAGAAAAATTTTCTTGAAGCTGCTGAAGGCTCAGAGTTAGCAAATAGAAATAAATTAGCGTGTGTCTGAGCTTGAAAATTCTACAATATAAAACTAACGTTTAGCTAGTCTGGAGACGGACCTGCAAAGAATCCAGTATTTTATTTTTCGATAAGAAAAAAGCTAACTAAACACTCGAGTATCTGTTTATCCTCGTAACAGGAATTGAGAGTATAAAAATGAGCTTAAAAAAATGAGGAGTTAGATAGTGGAATCAGTTACCACTACCATCTAACTGCAATTTACCTTTGCGATTTGTCTCGCAATCTGCCCTGAAATCAGCTCTATTTATCTGCTCTTACTTAACAACCTCCACCCAAGCCCGGTGAACTCAGCAGCAGTCATAACATTTTCTTATTTATCTGCTCTTACTTAACAACCTCCACCCAAGCAGCCCAAAAATACAGTAAATCATTTCAAAACCAGGTATAACTTTAATCTTTTTCTTCTTTTCAGGAGTCTGTCCAATATTTGCTGCTATATTTTGAGTTTCATTTTCTGAATTTTCTGGATCAGGTTCAGGCAGTAGCTCAATCACATTTTCTTTTGTTATTGTCTTGCCTGTTATTGCAAAGGGAGAGAAGCCTGGAGTTTCGGCTGTATAATACAGATACTTGTCATCTTTCCTGTCTAAGGTGGTTGGAAGTCTGTTCCATTTCCCGTCATTGTATCGATTAAGGGATATTGAAGACTGGTCAATACCTTTATCCTCAACCCAAGACTTTTCTACCTTGAAACAAATGACTGCGTTTTCAATGCTCTTGTCAGTTCCATAGCCGCCGTTTCCAACCCAGATATTGAGATAGTTATAAACCTCGCCATCGGGCGCATCTGGCGTAAGTGTGGATTTATCTTTTAGCATCTCGACAATGGTTGTTGTCTTTCCAGTAGTCTTTTTTGAATCAAAACTTAAATAAACAATCGCAGTGGCATTCTTTGGGAAGTCAAACATCACACGGTTTTCGTTTTTAATGTAAGTCTGTGAAAGTTCCTTTACTTTCACGTTCTTTGCAGGTTCAGGAGAGCCACCTACACCCCCACCCCGACTTCCTCCACCTGAACCGCTGCCGCCGTTCTTGCTGCTACCGTCACTTGAACTATTTCCCAGTACGGTTATTGCAACGGTTTTTGAGGAGGTACCTTTGGCGTTACTCACTACTAGGTTGACTTCGTAGGTCCCTACTGAAAAATAAGTGTGCATTGGGTTCTGCTCAGTCGAATCCGTTCCATCTCCAAAGTTCCATCTCCATGAATCCGGAGATCCGGTGCTTATATCATAAAACTGAACAGTTAGGGGAACATCTCCATCTGTTACGTTTGAATAGAAATTAGATGACGGAGGTCGTGTTGAGACTATTATATAATTAATTTTTTGTGTAGAATTCAATCCTTTGCTATTCGTCACGGTCAACTTGACTGAATAAACACCGTCATTTGAATATTCGTGTACCGGGTTCTGAGCTAGGGACTTGCTTCCGTCTCCGAAGTCCCATGACCAGGATGCTGGAAGTCCGGTTGAGGTATCGGTGAAAGCTACGCTCAGCGGCCGAGATCCAGTCGTACAGTTACTGGCGAAATTAGCAACCGGAGCTGTCGCCGGGATAACAGTAATTGTTCTAAGCATGGAATCAGTGGAAACATCATTTGATACTGTTAAATTAGCTGTATAAGTGCCTGGTGTCGTATACGTATGAATAACATTTGCAGTACTGCTCGCAGGCGAACCATCACCAAAATCAAGCAGTTCGGTCGCCTGGTTGACACTGCAATCCGTAAATGTCACGCTTTCTCCGGCAAGTAGAATGTCCCTGGAAACTGTATAATTCGCAGTCACTTTAGAAAACCTTGGGACCTGCTCCCAAGACGAATTTCCCAGGTCACCCATGTGATAAAACACTCCGCCATTTTGATAGGTATAATTTAGAATAGATTCCAATCTAGAGGTTGATGTTTGATATTGTCCGGTAACATTTGGAGTGATTCCATGCCCATATAATACCAGTACGCTCCCTGTTTTAATTGCATAATCAATTCCATGTAATATAGACGGAAGGCTGGTATCAAGTGCATGTTCGTCAATTTCAACCCCGTACAGAAGTTGAGTATCATCCCAATTGTAATAAGCCAGTGTCGTTTCATTTATATTTCCATTTACTATATTAGGAGTTCTAGTCCTGAGGGTCCGGAAATATGGAGTTACTGCTGCATCGGTAGCCGTATTTCTACTTGAATAAGGATACGCAAAAGTATAAGCTGGATAACCATAACGAGAAATTTCTACAATGTTTGGGAATATTTCCTGATCTAACCAAACCTCGGCAGGGTTACTTTTTAGAAAAATAGCTGAATCTATGTGATTGTACCCATGCACAGCTATTTCCCATCCGGCTGAATACAGTGCATCCAGTTCTTTTAATTCTATTTCAGCTTCTCTTCTGTCAATTACGTTATTCAGATTGATAGTACACGTGGCATTATACTTCTGGAAAATTGGTAAATATTTATAACAAGATCGAATCCGAGCTGAATCGTCCCAGGATAAAGCAATGCCTCCTGGTCTTAATTTTTTTATGCTGCGGAGGTCATTAGCATATAAATCTAATATCTCGGATGAATTTAATGTTCTATTATACAAATGAAAAGCATATATTGTCCCGTTTAACCCGTAAGTAGAATCAGAAGACGACCCTATCGTCCAATTTTCTGTAATATAACTCGGACCTAAAGCTACAGATGTGTAATCTACACCTTCTCCGTTAGCAACTCCATTGATGTATAATTGAGCATGAGAACCGTCATATGTTACAATAGCTTCATAATCTTTGTTAGGTTGTATACGAGTTCCACTTTTGGCATGAATAGCCTGTCCATTTGCATAGATCTCATATGTCAGCATTGAATTTTTATGGTCAATGCTGATCCTGAATGCAGTATTTCCTTTAGAAACTAGGTATGTGTTACCAGCTGGATTACTGGAATTGTAGCGGAAAAATACCCCAAACGTTATATTCGGGTCAATAAATGTCAGTTGTTCATTGTTAGGTATTGTTATTTGATTTTGTCCGCTAAAATGCCTTGTTATTTGTCCGGTTGGCAGAGTAAAGGTTGTACTGCCGCTGTTTATACCATTGTTCCCATGTCCGGAATCGTCAACTATAGTATTTCCAGTATCTTTAGACCAGTTATAATGCACAAGTTGACCTGTATCTGCATGCGCAGTGCCGACCAAACTAATCATAAATATGAAAAATAATCCATATTTCACATATGTTTTAAAACTGTGAAATTTCATTATGTCAGACCTCTTTAAGAAAGACAATACTAAGCGTTTTACATTTACGCAAGGTCCCAAGGCCTCCTTTTCCCCCACTCTGGCACAAACACTCCTCATTTTAATTAATAAGTAAAAATCTTCCTTACTTAACTAGTTACAACTTTAGTATTATTCATAGAGTGAATCCCTGGAATGAACCTCGTATCTTGACTCTAATATCTTAAAATTTAGTTAATGGGTAAAGTAAATATTATTCTATAGTTATAGTATGACATTCTAATATTTATAAGTAAGTTAGTTGTCGTTACAGCACCTTGAATGAACGATTGTACTATAAAAGTCGATATAATTTAAATAAAAAAATTGTAGAAAAGCTACTGCAAAAAGCTACTACAATCTTGAGTATAAACATTCACATTAAGTCGCTTTATAATGTATAATCACTTTTAGCATGATTAAATAAGACTAAACAAGGCATATTTAACCATAAAACCATCTAAAAATCTACCAGTAAGCAAATCACTCATTTTTGAGATTACTATTTAAAAAATCGACATTTATCAATGTGATTGGTATAATAAAAAAGAGATAGACACTTTTAATTAATAATTGCGACAAATTTCTATAACCTCAGATAATTTATTTATACGATGATAGTACAATTAAGTTTCAATTGTAACTATCTTGTAGTGTAGAGTATTAACATCTCCCAAACGCAGGTTTACATGAATAAAAAAATTCTTCGCAATACTGTTGTATTTATTGTTCTTGTTATTCTCAGTGGGTGGATAGGTATTCTTGTAGACTCTGTCCTTCCCAAGCAACCCAATGGTGATTCTCTTGGCATGGGGATATGGTTAGTATTGCCTATGCTGACAGCAATTGCAATCACTATATTTTCAAAGGGCAGTTGGAAAGATCTCGGTCTCAAACCAAATTTCAAAGGAAACATAAAATGGTACTTAATTGCTGCTTTGATTTTTCCTGTTGTAACAGCAATTGTTCTGACAATCGGAGCAATAACAAAATGGATTGACTCATCAGCCCTCGACCTCAAACCTTTTATTTTGCTGTTTTCCAGTACTCTGTTAATTAATTTTATTATAGATATTTTTGATGGGGTTCCTTTGTATGGTTACCTAACTTCACAGCTCGTCAAATTAAACCTTACTGATTGGAAGATATATCTTACAGTTGGCAGTCTTTGGGGAATCTGGCATGCCCCATATTATCTGGTTTTTTTACCCGAAGCAGATATCCAAAAAGTCTTACCTGTCAGTCGAGCCATATTTTTCATTGTATCTATTTTAACAATGATATGCTGGGCAGTGATGTTCATTGAGCTTTATAGGGTAACAAAATCAATCTGGCCTGGTGTCGTATTACATATGGTAGAGGATTCGCTAATAAATCCCTTAGTTATATCAGGTTTTATCAGTATTGCAGCAGGAAAAGAAATTCTTATCTCACCAATAAATGGAATAATTACTTCAATGCTTTACTTGCTTGTTGGACTTGGAATAAGAACTTATAGAAAACAAG
The DNA here is from genome assembly GCA_002499445.1 of Methanosarcina sp. UBA293. GTDB lineage: Archaea > Halobacteriota > Methanosarcinia > Methanosarcinales > Methanosarcinaceae > Methanosarcina. The sequence goes on along the minus strand of DALS01000007.1, from coordinate 26,110 downwards.
CAAACCAGATACTTCTAGACAGATAATTGAGAATAATACTTGTTAATTCAAAAATCACGGGAAATTCATATTTCTCCGAAGCCAGACTTTTTGATCCTTTCACGAGCTGTTTCAGCTTGTGTTTTGAATCCCTTGCTTTCCCACAGATCAGCTGCGATTTTAAAGGCATTTTCCGCTCCTTTTTGGTTGCCAAGCCTTAGGAAAGCCCTACCTTTTTCAAACCAGGCTTCAGGAAAATCCGGTTTCTGCCGGATTGCTTTCTCAAACGTGTGCAGGGCTTCTTTTTCAGAGCCAGTTTCAAAAAGTACTTTTCCCCTGAGATGCCAGGCTTCAGCATTCTCGGGTTTCTTCTCAAGGGCTTTTTCAAAAGCCTCTCTTGATTTCTCAAGCTCTCCAAGCCTTAAATGTAGTTTACCTTTTTCAAACCAGATGTCTGCGTCCTCAGGATTTTTTTGCAGACGTTTTTCGGATTCCCTCAGCTCCTTTTCACATTGGTGAATACGGGCAAGCGCGGCATCTTTTCCCTCCCAGGCGTTTTTTTGTACCGGATTCAGAGAAATAGATCTCTCGAAAGCTTCAAGTGCCTGCCTGAAGCACTCAAGCTTTGCCAATGCAAATCCTTTATTGGTCCAGAGCCCGGCATGATCTGGATTTATTCTTGAGGCATTTTCAAACGTCTCAAGAGCTTCTTCATAGCGTTTGAGTTTTAGCAGAGTATTTCCTTTATGAAAGAAAGCTGGAAAATGCTGTGGGTTTTCGGAAAGTACCGTGTCAAAAATCTCAAGTGCGAGTCTGAGTCTGCCTTGCCTGTAAAGAGCCACGCCTTCTTCATAACGGTTTTCTAGGCTTTTCTGGTTGTTTCCACCCTGAGTTTCGTCTTCGATATTACTTTTCCGAAGCCCGATCTCAGAAAGGTACCTGAAATCTAAAGATATTTCCAAATCAGACTTCGTATCAAGATATATGAATTCTCTTTTTGGTGCAAAAGACTTGCAAATCCATCCTGGCTCAACCTTTCGGTTTGTGATCATACAATACCCGTTAACATGCTTGGAACAGACTCCACAGCAGTAAATTCGCCTTTCCAGCCGATATCGTATCTGCTCGAGCTCGTTGGTAACCAGCCCCTCATTCAGCCTTGCTTTGAAAGTCTCATATGGGAGATTTTTAATTTTGATATAGACTGTTGAAGGGGCTGGTGGGTCCCATTCAGGAGGGTCTGAAGTTTGTTTTCTGTAAATCATAGTTCTGACAGGGTTCCTCTTTGTTGGAAATCTCCTTGTTGGAAATCTTCCTTTTTACTGGATAAGTAGTTTCTTCGCAGATTAAATATTTTATTGTGTATTATTCTGAGAGGAATCAACTTTGTAGCTGAAATCCCACCAGCCGGTTTTCTCACTTTCCTGCCCATCAGGACCAACAGCCCATACACGCCAGCGGCAAGGCATCTTAGCCTGGGACTCATAAGAGTAACTGGTTGTGGTTACACCTGACTTTATTCTAGACCCAACTGATTCTGAAAGCCACAGACCGGAACCTGGGTCGTACTCATCAATTTCTACCGTATAACTTGCTGCGTCTGGAACTGCTTTCCATTCCAGTGCAATCCGGGACATGGAACTGTCGAATTCGGTTCCATCAGCAGGTGAGAGTTGTTCTGGGACTGAAATTGGTGCATTAGAAGGAGTAGAGCCAGAAGTAGAACCCGGTTCCTGAGTGGCAGGTGTGGAGGGCTCCTTCACAAATACAACTTTGGTAGCATCTACGCTTCCGAACTCATTTGTAGCAGTCAGGGTATAAGTTGTGGTTTCATCAGGAAATATGCGCTGGCTGCCTGTTAAACCTACAGTTCCTATTCCAGGCTCTATTGAGACCTTTGAAGCTTTGGAGACATTCCAGACTAAATTGGAGCTTTCACCGTTCTCAATAGCATCCGGTTTTGCATTAAAAGAGCCGATAGACGGCAGATTTGATGGGGAAACATTTTCAGGAGATACAGGATTCTTCTGAGGTGTCAGGCTTTCTTCCTCAGACGGCATATTTGATTGGGAAACATTTTTAGGAGATATAGAATTTTCCTCAACTGTTATAGTACAGTAAACTGCATCTTCTTTATCACCGTTTGAAGCTGTGAGTTTGTATGTTGTAGTGCTGGCAGGGGACACTTTCAATGTTCCTGCAGGTTCTACAATTCCAATGCCAGGTTCTATTGTGACATTTGAAACCCCGGAAACGTGCCAGTTCAGGACTGAATTCTCTCCTGGTTTGATAAAGTCCGGATTTGCACTAAATGAGTTAATGAGGAGAGGCTCTTGAGNNTCATTAACCGTAACCGTGCGCAAAGCTACTCTTTCCTTTCCCTTTGTAGTAGCTATCAATTCATAAGTTGTAGTTTCGGGAGGGGATACCGAGACTGACCCATTTGAACTTACAGCTCCTATACCCGGATCTATTGTAATATTGTCAGCTCCGGAGACTTTCCAGCTCAACGTTGAAGACCCTCCTGACTCAATAATTTCCGGGCTTGCATCAAAATCACTGATTTCCAGCACAGCGGCAGGAAAAAGAGCTTTAAGAGCGAGGGCTATACTCAGTATGGTACCAATTAATTTTAGAAATTCTGGTACCGAGTTCCAGAAAGACTTAACTCGACCCCAGATTGATTTTTTACTGTCTTCTTTATCCATAACCAGACTCCATACAACCTATAAATTAAAAATAAACAATCATATCATTNNTTTTAGGAAAGCTTACCTGAAAAGTCAGGTCTAATATTGGATTCGTACTTATATCGTTGTTGAAATAAATCTCTTGAAATACATCCGTAGTTTAATAATATGATATATATTAATTTTGGTATATATTTTTCAGGAAGTTGAAAAGAATTTAGAAAC
>DALS01000007.1:438-23181 GCA_002499445.1 Methanosarcina sp. UBA293 | reverse complement strand
ACAAACAAACAAACAAACAAACACAACTCTGAATTCTATTCTGAATTTTCTTGAGAATTTCTTCAATTTACCCTTATAAGTTAAATCCCGGATTACAATCAGTCTGAAGAAAATGATTGAAAGGCTGAATTGATATTACCCGTGGATTAAATTATTTATACGCACGCCGAGCAATATTATAAAAAAGGTGGTTATATGAACTGTCGCTGCAAGAGAACACACGGGGTTCCGGCACTATTTTCTTTTTTCATCCCTGGTTTTGGCCAGCTTGTAAAAGGGCAGGTATCCAAGGCAGTAGGTGTCTGGATAGCCCTGATAATCTGTGCATTCATGAGCGTAATAGGAATTGGATTTTTAATGGGACTTGTTGTCTGGATTGCACAGGTATATGATGCCTATAATGCCTGAACAAAAAAAGGTAAGGATCTGAAACGAACTAGTATACGCAGAACAAATTTGAAAACAAGTTTTGGGATCATCTCATTTTCTCAGTAGCTCATTTATGAGTTTTTGATTGATCTCGGTCACTATATCCCAAAATAAATATAAGTTTTAGATCCGAATGTTGAAAATATCAGCATTCTTCGTGCAATTTTCCATCTTTAATTTTCAGCCATAAATCATTATTGAATCGAGTCTTGCAGTACCTAGTTTTGTCCAGTAGCGGCAAATGTTACAATACTGAGTCTCGCCATCTGGGCGCAATTTTAGACTAGCGTGGCATTTTGGACATATTCTTAGATGTTTCATGAAATAAAAACTCCTTAAATATTCATTTTTTCATTTTTATCTGATAAATAACCTTCTCAACATTTAAATAACCTTCTCAACATTTAATGCAAGAAGAAGTCCAGAGGTGCTGTATTTACTGTATCCCCCAATACAGTTTCTCCAAATTTATGCTCCCCCAAGCACATTGATTCGAAGAAGAATCAGCAACCTCCAGGAGATTCTTTTCTTTTACTTTTGATAATACCCCAGTTTTATTCCCCAACTCCAGCACATAGTAATAGCAGAAATTATATTAAATTAATTATATGAAAAATTGTATCCAAGCAAAAAATTGTTTGACGTAAAAATTTCAAGCCCATAATAGCTCTTTTTTCCAAGTAAGACCTGTGCACCTGAATTGAGAGGAAGATTTTAGAACAAAATCCTAAGCAATTTTCATGCAGCTCTCCAGATCCTTAAACGTAGAAGATAAATATGGATTAGCCTATACACTAATATATCCAGTTAGTTATTCAAAAATGCACTAGAAGTATTAGGAATTTGATATTTTTAATTAATTTGCGCATTTTCAAAATAAAAATTCACTCGAACCAGCAATTTCCTTTTATCCCATACCTTTTAATATTCCAAATACCGTAACTATGAGAACTTACTCATGCCAATCACTCAGGTGACTTTATCAATGTATTCTGACCGAATTAATGTATTACCCCCGTATCTTTTTGCAGCTATCGATGAAGCAAAGGACGAGTTAATTGCCAAGGGAGTAGACGTTATTGACCTTGGAGTGGGAGATCCTGATCTGCCGACTCATCCACACATTGTTGAAGCCATGCGAGAAGCTGTCTGCGACCCAAAAACGCACCAGTATCCTTCTTATGCCGGGATGCCGGAATTCAGGAAGGCAGCAGCAGAATGGTGTAAGAAATACAAGGGAATTGAGCTTGACCCTGCAACTGAAGTCCTTGCCCTAATCGGGTCAAAGGAGGCGGTTGCGCATATCCCGCTTGCTTTTGTCAACCCTGGGGACATCGTGCTTTACACTGATCCTGGGTATCCGGTTTACAAAATAGGTACGCTTTTTGCGGGTGGAGAGCCGTATCCACTGCCGCTTAAAGCCGAAAACAATTTCCTACCTGACCTGGATTCGATTCCTGCGGATATTCTTAAAAGGGCAAAACTTTTCTTTTTTAACTACCCGAATAATCCAACTGCTGCAATCGCAGATATGCAGTTTTTTGAAAAGGTTGTTGAGTTCTGCAAAAAACACGATATCATTGCAGTGCATGACAACGCTTACTGCCAGATGACTTATGACGGGTACGAGGCTCCCTCTTTCCTTGCTGCTCCTGGAGCAATGGATATTGGCATGGAACTCTATTCGCATTCCAAGACCTACAACATGACAGGCTGGAGGCTTGGGTTTGCAGTCGGAAATAAAGACTTTATAAAGGGACTCGGAAAAATCAAATCCAATGTGGACTCAGGCGTCTTTGACGCTATCCAGATCGCGGGGATTGCAGCCCTATCCTCTTCCCAGGACTGTGTAGTAGAAACAAATAAGATTTATGAGAAAAGGCGGAACGCTCTCATAGAAGGGCTCGAAGCTATGGGTCTTGAAGTAAATTCGCCAAAAGCCACTTTCTATGTCTGGGCGCCTGTTCCAAAAGGCTTTACCTCAATAAGCTTTGCAAAAGTCCTGCTCGAAGAAGCCGGAATCGTCGCAACACCTGGTGTCGGGTTTGGAGATGCCGGCGAGGGCTACATCAGATTTGCCCTCACAAAGGAAGTCGAGAGGATTAAAGAAGCTGTTGAAAGGATGAAGAAAATCCAATTCTAAAATTCTAACTGGTTACAATTTGAGAAGTTCAGAGCTTCTAAACTTCTCAACTTTTCAGGAAATCAAACAATACTTCTAGCTGGATATCGTTTTCTATTACCTTCTATCATTTTCTACCGATTTTTATTACATCTTCATTATTTTCATATTATTAGTTTCATATTATTATTTTTTACATTATTATCAATATTATTCAACTAGTATTTATCTGCTATTTTTCTATCATTTTCTATCAAAGAAAATATTTTTCCCGCTTACACTCAGGGGAATTCCAAAAACAACATCTGCGTCAAGTAAGCCCGAAACTCTGGCTGCTGCACCAACCGTGTACATAACCCTGTTATCAATGCAGAAATCCTTGGCTTTTGCAACAGCTGCACCTATAGCGATTCCCAAGTCTACGTATTTGAACATGCAGTTTGGGCCCATGAATTCTACTTTTACTTTTTGCCGTTCCAGCAGCTCTGCGCAGGTTTCAAACCCGCAAGCTCCGCAGTTCAGACCTGCAGCCTCACTGGTTTTAACTCCTATAAGTACCGCAGCCCCTGCGTTTCGAAGATTTACAGCATCTCTTTTCAAAAAAGCGAAGCCCTGGCCTTTTTGATCTGCCAGTTTCTCCATTGTTGAGGCAAGCACTTCTACATCCTCTTTTTCTACAAGGGCAGTCACTATGTCATCTACACCTTTTGCTTTTGGGGCTGTTCGTGCAGCCAAGAGAATACTCTTTGCAAGTGTGTCAAGCACATCAGATTCAGGATTGAGGATCATGCTCAGATATTGGAATTATGCAGGCTTAAGTATTTCGCAGCTTTTTAAAAAATAATTTGAATTTTAAAAAATCTTCTAAGTTTCAAAAAAGTTACTGAAATTTCTGAAAAGAAATCACCCTCTCTTAAAAGCTAAAAGAATGTCCATTTGCTGGTGCATATGCATCCACACCAATTTCTTCAGAAATCCACTGCGCAAAGATTTCAGTTTTATCCCCATGCACTACAAAGACTCTTTCGGTACCTTTTTTACAAAAATCCTTCACAACCTTTTTGAGATCACTATCCCCACTGTGGGCAGAAAAGTCGTATTGCTCTACCTTGGGTTTAAGGGCAAGGACGTCATCTCTGGTCTCAACAAATCCGTGTTCAAGAGCCAGCCTTCCGTTTGTACCTTCGACCTGATATCCAGTAAGCAACACTTTTGATTTTGGGTCCTTGTAAAGTCGGCTTAGGTAATAAAGTATCGGCCCTCCATTTAACATTCCGGCTGTAGTAACAATGACCGATGGCTCTTTAAGGAACGAGTCTCGCTGCCTGTCATTTACTGAAATTGAATACTTAAAAGCCTGATCCAGAAGATCCGGATTTCTGAGGTATTGAGGATGTTTTTTAAGAATTTTATACACATCCCTGCCCATGCCATCCACATAAGCCCGAATTCCGTAAGCATAAAGAAGCATAAGAATCTCCTGAGTCCTGCCTATTGCAAAGGCAGGGATCAGGGCGGTGCCCCCCATATCCAGAGTATCGAGGACCGATTCGATGAACCTCTCTTCAGTTTCCTTTCGTGGGACATGATCTTCCCCAAAATATGTGCTCTCAAGAATTAAAGTATCGGCTTCCGGAAACTCGGATGCTCCAGATACAAGCCTTGTTTCGGTCAGGCTGAAGTCTCCAGTATAAAAAAGGCTTTCCCCTGATTCGGATTCCAGATATATACCAGAAGCTCCAGGGATATGACCAGCATCATAGAAGCAAACCTTGTATCCATGAGTCTTGAAAAGCTCCCCATAACCCTTTTTTTGGGTTCTGCGGGTAAGTTTCTGGAGGTCTTCAGGGTCAAAAGGAGCTACGCCTGAGAGAGTGGTTTCTGCAAGTTTCAAAGTGTCTTTTCCCAGCAGGTAAGTAAAATCTGCAGTCGGCGGAGTCATGAAAACCTCAGGATTCTGATACATCAGGTTAGGGACAGCCCCACAGTGATCAAGGTGTCCGTGTGAAACAAGCACGACCTTCGGCTCCATGCCATTAAGAGGATATTCGGGGATATCCCCTGCTTTTATACCGTAATCGAGCAGGATCTCATCATTTACAAGCAAACCCGAACGTCCGACTTCCCTGCATCCGCCTTTAAAAGTAAGCTCCAAATTAAAACCCCCTTGAAGATTGCTTTTTATTTACATCCAGACTGCCTTACGATAATGACTATCCTTATTTAACGTGATTGACTACCCTTACTCAATGCTGATTGGCAACCACATTGTTTATTTGTAGATTTCTCAATCTTGAATAAGCTTTTCTCAAAAAAGCCTTTTAAATAAATCAGATTTTAGAGCCCTTAAAAGTTGCGATAAGATAGCTAAAAATTTAAAGCTACATGACTTACGGACCGGTACATATCAGGCCACTTCTATCTAAGAAAACAATCAGAAAACAAGCGCAGGATGAGAATTCAGTTCATAAAAATGTAAAACTATCGTTTTTGGGAGAGAAATTAGATCTTTGAGTATTATAAGCTCTCATTCCGGATAACCATGACAGGGACTTTTGAATTTCTTACTACATTTTCTGCAACACTTCCAACCAGAAATCTTTCGAGCCCGGTTTTTCCGAGTGTACCCATTACTATTAGGTCCATGTTATTATTTTCTGCAAAATTGATAATCTCTTCACTAGGGTATCCCTCTAAAAGAACCTCTTTTACCTCCACTCTTGAGTCCTCTATAATCTTTTTAACCTTAGACAGTACTTTCTTTCCCTCCCTTATTATCAGTTCGTGGACCATTTCTTTGCCAGCAGTCCAAGTTTCAGAAATCATAGAGGGTGTATCTACTACGTAAAGAGCGTGGACAGTGGCTCCACTGAGCTTTGCAATCTCAACACCGCAAGAAATAGCTCTCTGAGAATTCTCGGACCCATCGGTTGCAATCACTATATTTCGATATAGACTATTCGACATACTTTATTCTCCATAACAGATCTTAACTTGTACTAAACTTTCCTGAAAAATTACAGTATAATATAAGTGTAAGAACTAGATACCAGCTTGTCCATAAGCTGTTATCTATAACTTCCTGCTGGTATCCAGGAAATATAGATTCAAATGCGTAAACTCTAAAAGCCTTATAATAATGTACTTACTTTGTATTAAATATGATTACCTGAGATAGTAAGAAAGTGGGCAGTTCTGGAAAAAGTTACTTACAGTTTCTTATAAATATTGTTTTTTGGATTTACTTTTGATATAGGAATAAATCCGAAGAGTTAGCGTAAAGGATTGTCATCCAATGTGGAAAAAGAAAGGTAATTTTGAGTTTTGGGATAAACTCTTAAAAATAGAAAGGAAAACAAAAGAAGATGTTAAAAGTTGCAAAGTTCATAACATTTACTTTGCGACTTTTATTATTATATTTTTTACTCTTGTAATTTTTACTCTTTTTTGTAATTCTTATACTTTACTCTTGTAATTTTTACTCTTTATAGTATCCAATCTCTTCTTTTGTAAGGTAACAGGCTGGATCATCTGCCCAGACGTTCCCATATACAGCTTCAGCCCGTACTCTGAAATTCCCATTGCAAACATCGAGCCATTTGCATTGAGCACAACGATCCCCGTGGACTTTTATCAGGGGCTTCCTGTTTTTGAGCCCTGCCATGAGTTCATCGTTTAGGTCATTCCAGATCTCACTGAATGGGCGTTCTCGTACATTTCCAAAGGAGTAGTGTCTCCAGAACTGGTCGGCATGTACAGAACCATCCCAGGATACGCATCCTATACCTATCCCTGTGGAATTTCCCTGGTTCATGGAAAGAAGTTCAAATACTTCAGCAGCCCTTTCAGGATTTTCTCTGAGGAGCTTCATGTACAGGTAGGGACCGTCACAGTGATTGTCCACGGTCAGGACTTCAGCAGGAAAACCTTTTTCGTGCAGATCTCTTGTTCTCTCGAGTATCAGGTCTACAGCCTGCCTTGATTCTTCAAGGGAAAGGTCTTCACTTATCATTTCTGAACCTCGACCTGCGTAAACCAGATGATAGAAACATATTCTGGGAATTTGTTTTTCTTCAAGCAGGTCAAAGATTGCAGGAATATCCCTTACGTTTTGCTTGTTGATGGTAAAACGCAAGCCCACTTTTATGCCTTCTTCCTGGCAGTTGTGAATTCCCCTAAGAGCCGCGTTAAATGCTCCTTTTATTCCCCTGAATTTATCGTTAGTATCTCTCATTCCATCCAGAGAAACTCCCACATAAGAAAGCCCGACCTCTTTTAGCTTTCTTGCCATATTCCGATCGATCAGCGTCCCGTTTGTGGAAATTACAGCTCTCATCCCTTTTTTACGTGCATAAGCTGCAAGCTCAGGCAGGTCTTTTCTAAGGGTTGGTTCCCCTCCAGAAAAAAGCATTACTGGACTTCCGAAACTTGCGAGGTCATCGATAAGAGCTTTGCCTTCTTCGGTCGAAAGCTCGTTTTCAAATTCGATATCCTTTGCCTGGGCATAACAATGGACGCATTTCAGGTTGCAGCGGCGGGTCATATTCCAGACCACAACTGGCTTTTTATCTTTTGAAAACTGCAGCAGGTGAGAGGGAAGTCTCTTTGATTCCCTTCCATAGCGAAGGGCATCAGAAGGTTCCACGGTTCCGCAGTAAAGTTTTGAAATGCCTATCATGTTGTTTTGTCCTTCAAAATTTCAAAATTAATTCTTTATAACCTTTGAAAGTGCTTCAAAGTTGATTATTTATAGTTTTTATTTCAAAGTTGATTCTTTATAGCTTTTAACAGTGCTTCAAAGGTAAACTCCTCAGGAATCACTTTTACATCGACTCCATATTTCTTCAGAGTATTTCCTGTAGGGGTTCCTATAGCTCCTACCACAGCCCTGTTAAGGATCTCTTTCATAGTTTCCTCTGCTCCCAGCCCCTTCACATGCTTCATAAAACCTTTAACCATCATCGAGCTTGTAAAGGCAAAAGCATCCACTTCCCCTGCAAGCGCACGCTCGATCAGCTCTTTCTGAATTGCTCCTTCAGGAATGCTGAGCGTGTACACATAGGTTTCATAAACTGTAGCCCCGCAGTTTTCGAGCCCTTCTACTAAGACCTTGGTCCCATACGCGCTCCTAGCAAGGTCCATGACTTTTCCTTTTACCTCAGGGCAGAGAGCTTCTACAATTCCTTCAGAACTATAATCTCCTGGCAGGAAAGAATTATCAATTCCTATATTTAGGAGTTCTTTTTCCGTATTAGGCCCTATTGCAATTATCCTGGTTTTTTTGAGCGCCGCGATAAAGTTTTCTTTTTCGGTTTCAGAGAGCTTGTCCAGAGTAAAAGTTATCCCATTTGCACTTGTAAAGACCACAAAGTCAGATTTTCCGGCAAGAACTCTCTGTAAAAAAGGGTCAAAACCCTCATCCTTTACATCTTCAAGTTTTATCATAGGGGCATACAGCGGCTTAAAACCATAGTCTCTGGCAAGAACCTCTGACTTTTCCCTGTAACCCTCCGGCCTCATAATTGCAAGAACCGGTGTTTTTGTATTATCCTGTTCTCCTATCATATTCTGATCCCTTCGCATCTGTTAAAATTCCGTCCCTGTGCGCTGCTCTCCAAGGATGTCATGAAGCTTGACCACATCTCCGATGACAGTAATGGCAGGAGCCTTCACTTTACGTGCCTTTGCAAGCTCTGCAATATTCGCAAGGGTTCCTACAGTTACCCTCTGGTCAGCTCTGGTGCCTCTCTCAATAATTGCAACAGGTGTGTCAGGATCTTTGCCGTGTTTCATTAACTCTTCTACATTTCGGTTAAGCATTTTCACGCCCATAAGGATTACAATTGTTCCCCCAAACTTTGCCAGGGTTTCCCAGTCAAGCCAGCTCTCAGGTTTTGTGGTGTCCTCGTGTCCGGTTATGAAAGTAACCATAGAGGTGCTCTCTCTATGGGTTACAGGAATCCCGGCATAAGCAGGCACTGAAATTGCAGAAGTTATCCCTGGCACGACTTCAAACTCAATGCCTTCGGCTACAAGTACCTCAGCTTCTTCTCCTCCTCTCCCGAAGACATAGGGATCGCCTCCTTTAAGCCTGACTACCATCTTTCCTTCTTTTGCCTTCTGCACCAGTACTTTATTTATCTCAGTCTGGTTCATGGTGTGGTTGCCGGCACATTTCCCGACATCAATCTTTTCCGCACTTGCCGGCATTGAGTCCAAAATAGCTTTTCCAGGAAGCTGGTCATAGATAATTACTTCAGCACTGTCAATCAGACGGCGGGCTTTCAGGGTAAGAAGCTCAGGGTCTCCAGGCCCCGAACCTACAAGGTAAACTTTTCCGTAATTTCCTGACATATTACGACGGTTCCTTTTTTCCTTTATATTCCTTATAGATGGTTTTTTCTCTCTTTCGTATGCTTTTCCTCTCTTCATATGCTTTCATATCTTAATAAATAATTTCTATCATGGCTGGGAAAGCCCAATTGATACAAATATCATTTTTAGAGAAGAAAGTGCATCTTCTAAAAGGAAAGATTGATAGAAATGTAATCTGTAGGGTTTAAAGGGCTTTTATAATAAATAGTATCCCATGTTAACATAGTTTTATTTGCGTAATTTGTATATATCGATCCCTATACATCTCGGCCTGCAGTCCAGTTCCTGAAACCCGTAATTAAGATGACAGCAATCAATAAATAAGCCTTAAGCAGTTAGTGAGTTCGATATGCTTCGCATAATTTTTCTTGGTACTGGAGGCTCTTTGCCTACCCGCAACAGAAATCCATCCGCAATTATGGTCAACAGGAAAGGAGAGCTTCTCTTATTCGACTGCGGAGAAGGTACTCAGCAGCAGATGATGCGGGCGAAAACAGGAATGATGAACCTATCCTCAATTTTTATCACTCACTTACATGCAGACCACTTCCTTGGAATCCCTGGCCTGATGCAGACCATGTCTTTTATGGGAAGGAAAGAACCTCTTCTAATTTACGGCCCTGAAGGGACCAGGGAATTTACTGAACTTTTTGAAGCTCTTGGTTATTTCAACCTTAAGTACGAAGTCCGAGGCATAGAGTTAAAACCCGGAGATCTTGTAGAAAGAGAAGAATATGTAATCCGGGCGTTAAAAACTGAACACAACATCTCAAGCCTCGGATACGCCCTTATAGAAAATCCCCGCCCTGGGCGTTTCAACAGGGAAAAGGCAATCGAGTTAGGTATTCCTCCAGGCCCTCTTTTCGCAAAATTACAAAAGAGAACCCCGGTAGAGGTTAATGGAAAGCTCATAAACCCGGAAGATGTAATGGGAGCTCCAAGGCCAGGGCGAACTGTTGTATATAGTGGAGATACAAGACCCTGTAAGTCTATTCTCGAGGCCAGCAGGAATGCAGATGTGTTGATCCATGACGGCAGTTTTGCGGACGAGATGGCAGATTGGGCGGAGGAGTCCAAGCATTCAACAGCAGGGGAAGTTGCAGCTCTCGCAAAGGAAGCAGAGGTCAGAAAGTTAATTCTTACTCATATAAGCTCCCGGTATACTGATGACGCTGAACCTATCCTGACCGATTCAAAAAAAATATTTGAAAACGTAATTATAGCCGAAGACCTGATGGAAATTGAAATCCCGTACAGGTCGGAATAAGGCTTTAAATTTTTTACTCAAGAAAACTTGTATTTTAAATAAAAGGATCTTAGAGTGGCTTAGTTATGAGAAAAATGACTTATTCTAAGAGAGTGGCTTAGTTATGAGAAAAATGGCTTATTTCTAAGAGAGGGACTTAATTCTGAGAAAATGACTCAATTCTGAGAAAAAGGCTTAGAATAGATACAAAAATTCGGAATATAAAAATATGAAGGGATTTTTAAAGGTTTGATTTTAAAAAATTCCCAATTTATCGCCTTTTCCTTCAGCCTTTTTAGCGAAAAAAGTTGGGGTAGATTAGTCTGCATTTTAATAAGAATAACTCAGACGAGAGTCCAGTCCAGTTTTTTGTTTTCGGCGTCGTAAAGTGTAACCTGCATGGTTTTTCCTTCTACTTCATAGATAGGTTTGATTCCTAAATAAAGAGTATCTCCGTGATCAATACTGAACTCACCATTGACTCTTCCGAAATATACTCTGCCTTTTGTGCCATTTTCTTCTACGGTTATACCTTTCCACATCAGGTTCTGGATTACATTTATAACTCTGCACTCAAACCTGTCAACTTCACGTATTTCGTTCATGGAGATCCCTTTTGATTTCTTGCTTCGTATTTGACAAACTTTATTAAAATAATTCCAGCTAGAGAATAACGATATTCATACATAAAATTATTTCTACTCTTTCAGGCAAAGAAGAAAACATATAAGCATTATACTGAAGCATATTTCAGCTTAAATATAAAGTTCAGAAGGACCCTGAGGGATGTTTTTTCTTCCAAGTTTTGCAAACGCATTTTCGAAGTCCTTACCAGTTACTATTTCCCGGTCTTCTATAATTGCCCGGTGAAGGGCTGTCTTTAACACTTTTTCCACAAGATCTCTGCCCGAAAGCCCTTTGGCTTTCTTTGCAAGAGCCTGGAAATTGCAGTCCTCTACCTGTAGAGGGAAGGTCTTTACATTTGATTCGAATATTCTGACGACTTCTTCTTCTCCAGGAAGAACGAATTCAATCTCTTCTTCAAACCTGCTCCTTATTGCAGAGTCAAGGGAATAAATTCTGTTTGTGGAGCAAATAGTACATACTCCATCGCGTTCCACTATACCGTCCATTTCGGTCAGAAGAGCATTTACAATTTCGCTTACGTCACCTCTCAACTCCTGAAATTTACGGTCCAGAGCTATGGCATCAAGTTCATCAATAAAGATTATACAGGGAGCCATCTCCTCTGCTCTGTCATAGAGCTGGTGGATCTGGCGGGCTCCGTCACCCACAAATTCTCCTATTAGCTGTGTAGCTTTGACAGGAATGATAGGGACATCGGTTTTGTTTGCAAGAGCCTTTGCGAGCATAGTTTTTCCGGTACCTGATGGTCCAAAAAAGAGAATGTTTCTTGGCGCCCATTTCCCGAAGCGTTCGGGCTCTTCAAGGAAGCGTTCGATCAGTCTGCACTTTTGCTTTGCAAGTTCCTGCCCTATTACATCCTCAAATTTAACGCTAGTTTTAATTTCTGTTGAGGAAGGAAGACCATTTTCCTCTTCTGTTACGATAATTGAGGTTGAACTTCCTATCAGGGATTCTGCAGGTTCCACGTCAATTATCCGGTAAGCAAAATCCGGAAACATCCGCCGGTCAAAGAGATAGTCTCCCTTGCGGGCAACATATCCATTCCACTGTTCCCGGGCATAGAATTCAAAAACATCCCTATTTTCAATTACAGGATATTCATCCAGCATGCCGCTTAATGGATAACCTTCAGGCTTCAGAATAAGAAGCTCAGAGGTAGATTTTCCAAACCCGGTATTATTTTCATGAGTCTTTTTCGCGTTCACTCTTTGTGAGACTGGTCGCACTTTGCTATCAACTCGATGATTTTCTATATGACTATAGTAATCCGAAGACCTAATAAAATTAACCCCATAAACCAAACAGAATATTCCACTACACAAGGCTTATCTTCTTCATATGGCTAAAAAAGAGCCTTCTAAAAAATTCATTATTTAAGCTATTTCTAAAATAATTGTACAGGTTTGTTCTCAGTCAGTTCATTCTTGTGTTTCATTTTTTCAATGTAACAATACGTGCAGCATGTAGGATATAGTATGAATGTAAATTATTTATATGAGTAAACAAGTAATTAACTTATTGAAAGACTTCTGATTCACTGCTTATTGAATCAATACTCATGCGAATACAGGCATTCCAGACATTCCAAATCTAGAACTTGAGATAGTGAGCCTTTAAAGTGCATACAAGGGTTTGGTCTAAAAGAAAAAAACTAAATATTAGATTATTAGTATAAAACTCGTTTAGTACAAAACCCATATTTGTTGAATTAAAATTATTTTCAAATTAGTTTGATAATTTACTCAGCAACGCTGAGTAAATTACCTTACTTTAAGTATTAATTCTAAAATAGTACAGCAATCATGTTGGTAATACAACAGATTAACAGCTTAAAAAATTTGTGCCTAATAAGGTAATTCAGAGTATGATTTTTATGTTTACTATGGAGAATACAGAAGGTTTCGACCAGAAAACCCTTGATAAAATGAATGCTGAAGTCAAGAAAACTATGAGCAAGCACGACCCTAAATCGAAAAACTACAAAAAAATGTTCGAACAGGTTGAAGACGAGGTCTTTGACAAATACTGTTCCGAAGTATTCAGGCCCTCTCTTAAACTTTGATAATTTACCATGGCAGATTTACCATAGCAGATTTACCATAGCAGATTTACCATAGCAGATTTACCATAGCAGATTTACCGTGGTGGATTTATTATAGTAGATTTATCGTTGGTAAATGTAACGTAGGTAAATTTTATTTTATTTTATATTATTTTATACCACACTCGCATGTGTTAGAGAATTAACCTATAAACTACTGACATTTCAGGTTAACTTGTACCAATAACTTTTTTACACACCTGCTTCTTACTTTTAATTATGTTTCCCCACAGCAAAACTAGAGTCTTGAGTTTTTTCCTTCTAATTATGCTTTTGTTTGTCCCGATAGCAGGTGCAGCCTCAAATGTAACCAGTATCGAGAAAGCCGAGCTTTATAAAGCACCTGAAAATACTACTACTGAGAACGATCTCTTTACAGAACTAAGTGAAAAAGCCGAGCTTTATAACCAGAATTTCAATGAAGTTCCTGGAATCCTCAAGAGGCTTGTAGCAAGCGAGGAAATTTCCGGAAAAATTAAACTTGACAACGGCGAGATGCTTTACGTGACTTTACTTATGAGAGGAGGGAAGATAGGAGAATTTTACAAGCATGATACTCCTAACGATCCTAACTCAAAGTTCGGACCCTCTATAATAGTGGAAACCGATGAAAAAACTATAAGAAAAGTGCTTGACGCGGAAGAGCCCTTAAAGGAGACCGTTAAAGCCATGAATGAGGACTCTTTAAAAGTGGAAACAAAAGGATTTTTCCGAAGCACAGTGCTCTGGACTTTAAAAGAACTCTATAAATAAAAGCAGTTTAGTCCATAAACAGGATAAAAACTAATTGAAATCAATTTGAAATACCCTTTCCTCCTGGGAAAGGGTCCAATCTTGTTTTTAAAATCACTTGTTTATCTTTCAGGTTCTCAGTATCAGGATCAACGCTTGACCAGCTTCAGTGCAGGATCAATGCTTAACAATCTCTCCTGGATAAGTAAATCTTCCTTTTTCCATTATTACGCCGATATTTATACTTGTATTAATACTAGTATGTACGTCATCTCCCATAATCACTCCTAGTTTTCTCCTGCCAGAGTCAAGAATCCTACCTTTCATCATTACTTTTATGTTTTTCCCGTCATGGCGAAGGTTTGCAACTTTCGTGCCTGCTCCAAAGTTGCAGCCGCGCCCGATAATGCTATCTCCTGCATAACTCAGGTGCCCTACATGGGTGTTTTCCATGATAATTGCATTTTTTATTTCCACGGCGTTCCCTATCCTGACATGGTTCCCGATTGCAGTGGAAGGGCGGATAAAACAATTAGGTCCAATATCACAGTTCTCCCCTATTATCACAGGACCTTCGATATAAGAACCGTTCCTGATAAGAGTGCCTTTTCCGATTAGAACCTCCCCTTTTATGGTTGCATTCGGCTCCACGGTTCCTTCGCAATTTCTCTTTAGGCTTTTCAGGAGGTACTCGTTTGCTCTCAGGAGGTCCCAGGGATACCCGATATCAATCCATCTGCCATCGAGGGAACTGTAGCCCACAGCTGTTCCACTATCAATCAGCATCTGGATGGAATCCGTAACCTCGAATTCGTTTCTGACTGACGCCTCAGTTTTGTCAATAAAGTCAAAAATAGATTCTCTGAAGAGATATATTCCGGCATTTGCAAGGTTAGTGGGAGGATTTTTAGGTTTTTCTATTATCCTGACAACTCTATTATTCTCAGTTTCAAGCACTCCAAAATCTGACGGGTTCTCTACCTCTTTTACGCAGATGACAGCTTCTTCTGTTCTTGAAAGCAGGGTTTTTAAGTCCTCCTGTCCTATGAGCATATCCCCATTAAGTACGAGGAAAGCTCCATCCACATGACCTTTTGCGCAGCCTATTGCATTTGCAGTCCCTAGTTGCTCCTTCTGCTGCACATACTCTATGTTTACTCCCCACCTGCTTCCGTCCCCGAAATACTCCCTTATTTGCTCTTCGAGATAACCGGTAATGAAGACAAAACCATCAATGCCTGCTTCTATGGCTGAATTAAGTATATGCTCGAGAATTGGCTTATTCGCGACCTGGAGCATGACTTTAGGGCAGTTGGAAGTCAGAGGTTCCATCCTTGTGCCTTTGCCAGCTACAAGGACAACGGCTTTCATTTAAGCGCCTCCTTTACTATTCTTTCAGCCATCTCAAAGATCTCATCAACATTTTCCCTGGCTTCAGCCGTAATTCTCACTTTTGCTTCTGTCCCAGAGGGGCGGACAAGCACCCAGCCTTTATCTGATTCCACGCGGATGCCGTCGATATCAAGGACTTTTCCAAGAGGCTCAAGCTCAACCTTTACTTTTTCCATAAGCTCTGCTTTCTTTTCATTTGCACAGAGGAAAGCTCCTCTTTTTGTGTCATATCTGGGAAGCTCTTCTCGAAGTTCGCTTAATTTCTTTTCCTTTACAATCTCGACAAGTTTTGCAGCTGCGTAAATTCCATCCGGACAATAAGAAATTTTCGGGAAGATCCAGCTTCCTGATGGCTCGCCTCCATAGACAGCCCCATACTGTTTTATAGCCTCTGCGATGTAGACGTCCCCGACTCTTGTCCTCACAATTTCTGAACCCTTAAGACAATCATCAACCATCATCGAAGTATCTACAGGCACAATGACCTTACCGTTGCTTCCATTGCACTCAAAGAGCCCAAAAATTGCGAGTAGCTCATCCCCTGAAACAAAATTGCCGTTCTCGTCCACTGCCATCATCCGGTCTGCGTCCCCATCATGCGCAATTCCAAGGTCAGCTCCGAAATCCACAACAGCTTTTTTGAGCATGGAAAGATTTTCATCGTTTGGCTCTGGGTTTCTCGCAGGGAAATGACCATCAGGCTGGGCATTCAGGGTTATTACCTCACAACCCAATTCCTGAAGAAGATAAGGAGTAATTATCCCTCCGGCTCCACAGCCACAATCCAGTACAACCTTCAGGCTGGAGCTTCCAACAAGCTTTTTGATCATATTCATATGATCCCTGGTAGCATTTCCGTCTTCTTTGAATTTGCCGATCTCATTCCAAGGAACTCTAAAAAAGTTTGAATCTTCAATGGCTTTTTCAATCTCTTCCTGCTGTGCCGAGTCAAAGGCCATGCCATCAGGGTTCCAAAGTTTAATCCCCACATATTCTGCTGGGTTGTGGGAAGCTGTAACCATAACACCGCACTCATATTCTCTGGCTGCATATGCAAGAGTAGGGGTAGTAACAAGACCTATTTCAGTAACAGCACAGCCTGCTGCGGTCATTCCTGCAATCAGGGCATGCTCGATCATAGGGGCCGAGACTCTAGGGTCCCTCCCTATAACTGCAGTTTTTTTTCGACTTCCCAAGACAAGCCCTACATTAAGTGCAAGTTCAGGCGTAATATCTTTGTTTGCTATCCCCCTTATTCCTGAAGATCCGAAGAGTTTCATATAACTAGCCCCTAAATATCCTGAAGTAAATTTTCTTGATTCTCTTAATTTTTAAATTTTTAGTCTTTTAATTATTCCACGGTAACACTTTTTGCAAGATTGCGCGGTCTGTCAATTGAACATTCCCGAGCAAGAGCAGTATAATATGCAAGCAGCTGTAGGACTACGATACTCAGCAATGGAGAAAGCAGTTCATTATTTTGAGGAATCGTAAGAACAACATCCGCATATTTTCCAACTTCAGCGTCATTGCTATCGGCCACTGCGATAGCTATTGCATCCCTTGCTTTTACTTCTTTTATATTACTCAATGCCCTTTCATAGGTTTGCCCTTTTGTTGCAATGATAACTACAGGAGTGTCTTTTTCAAGCAGGGCAATTGGTCCGTGCTTAAGTTCACCTCCAGCAAAACCCTCAGCATGCAAATACGAAACTTCTTTAAGCTTGAGAGCTCCTTCAAGGGCAATCGGATAGTTAAGGTTCCTGCCAAGGAAGAAGTAGCTTTTTGAGTGAGCAAAAAGCTCTGCATATTCCTTTACTGTCTCTTTCTGATCAAGGATCTGTTGAATCAGGCCTGGAACTTTTCTGAGATCCGTAATAAACTCTTTCACATAATTAGGACTCACCTTGCCTCTTGCGAGGGCGAATTTTACGGCAAGCAGATAGAGAAGTGTTAGCTGGCAGCTGAAAGTCTTGGTCGCAGCTACTCCTATCTCAGGCCCTGCTCTGGTATAGAGTACACTGTTAGCTTCTCTTGTGATGGTGCTTCCTAAAACATTTGTAATCGCAAGCGTAGGGCAATTATAGGACATGATTTCCCTCACAGCTGCGAGAGTATCTGCAGTCTCTCCTGATTGAGTAATTGCAATAGCAAAAGTCCCATTATTCATAACCGGGCTTCTGTACCTGAATTCCGAGCAGATATCTATGTCGCAATGGATTCCAGCCAGTTGCTCAAAAAGGTATTTTCCAAGCATCCCTGCATGCCAGGAGGTCCCACATGCCAGAATCTGAACCTTTGAAAGCTTCCTTATCTCCTCATCACTCATGTTAAGTTCGTCGAGAAAGATCGTTCCTTCGAGCTCTGAGACCTTCCCTGCAAGTGTATTATGGATCGCACTCACCTGCTCGTGGATCTCCTTAAGCATAAAGTGGTCGTAACCAGCTTTTTCAGCAGCTTCAAAGTCCCATTCTATTCTTTCTATTTCCTTTTCACGGACTTTTCCTTCTCTATCAAAGATCTCCACACTTGTAGGAGTCAGAATTGCAGTCTCGAAATTATCTATGAAGATGACGTCCCTTGTATAATTTAAAAAAGCCGTTACATCCGATGCGGCAAAGTTTTCCTCGCTACCAAGTCCTATAACAAGCGGACTGTTATTCCGAGCAAGCACGAGCTTTTCCTGCTCATCAGCACAAAGAACTCCAAGGGCATAAGAGCCTTCAAGCTCTTTTAGCGTCTTCCTGAGTCCTGTAAAAAGATCGCACTTTGCGACATTCCCGTCGGGCTTTTCGTATATATGTTTGTGCAGAAGATGTGCGATCACTTCTGTATCGGTTTCAGATTTAAACTCGTATCCTTCTGCAATTAATTGCTCTTTCAGAGCCATATAATTCTCTATGATTCCATTATGCACAACTGAAATCTTACACGGACTCCCGGAGTTCTGCGGATGAGAATTTACTGTGTTCGGTCGCCCGTGGCTTGCCCAGCGGGTATGCCCTATTCCTATATTGCCACTTATTTCATCCGGAATTATGGCTTCAAGATTTGCAATTCTACCTACTGATTTGTAAGTCTCGATTCCGCTACCCAGAACCGAAATACCAGCAGAATCATATCCACGATATTCGAGCGTTTTGAGAGATTCTAAAACGACAGATGAAGCAGATCTTTCTCCTGCATATCCTACGATTCCACACATTATTTCACCCTAATGAGATTACAGGACCAACGAGTGGTTGGACAGGTCCTTGTATATGGTGTTTCCAGATTCAACCTGACAGTCGACAGCTATCGTTACTCCAGCCTTCACAAGTACACTGTTTCCAATCCGGTTATCATCTCCAAAGATAGTACCAAGTTTGGGGGCTCTGTGAATAGTTTCATTCATAATAATCGACAGATTTTCTTTTTCCTCAACAAAGAAACCTGAGCCAATTGTATTATTGCTTCCAAATATGGAATTCGAGATCTGTCCATGGGAGTATATCCTGCAGTCGTTCATTATTATGCTGTTCTGGATTTCGGTAAATGACCTGATGGATACATTGTCTCCTATCGTTGTGGAAGGCAGAATAACTACATTTGGACCGATATCACAATTCTCTCCTATAACAACAGGCCCTACAATGTAAGTTCCAGAGCGAATTCTGGTATTCTTCCCTATTGCTACCTTTCCCCTGATGATAGCCCCCTCTTCCACATCTCCTTCAACCTTAAGGTTTTTGGCTGAATTTAAGACTTTGGAATTTGCTTTTAATAAGTCCCATGCATGGATAGCATCAAGCCATTTTGACTCAGTTGGAATGGAAGTAACAATTTTCCCTTCATCAATCATAAGCTGAAGGGTATCGGTTATTGCATATTCTCCGTCTTCAGATATCGGAGTCTTTTCAATAGTTTCGAAGATCCGTGGTGTAAAAATATAAATTCCGGTATTTACGATACGGCTAACGTCTCCAGGCCCTTTTTCCAAAATTCTTGTAACTTTATTTTTTTCTTTCAAGATCACGCCGTAACTAGTGGTTTCTTCCATCTTCACGGTCAGAAGGCTTGCATCGCCCTTATAATTATTGAGAAGGTCTGATATAGTTTTAGGCTCCACCAGGTTGTCTCCATTGAGCACCAAAAACTCTGAGTCCTCAGGCCCAATCAATTTTTTTGCCTGTTCGATTGCATGCGCAGTACCAAGCTGAGCCTTCTGTTCGATGTATTTTATTTTAACTCCAAAGTTCAGGCCATCTTCAAAATAGTCCATTATGCGCTCTTTTTTATATCCAACAATTAATATAATATCAGTTATCCCGTTTCTTTCAAGCGAATCTATTACGTGCTCCAGAATAGGCCTGTTGGCTATAGGAAGCATAACTTTCGAACGGGTAAGAGTAAGAGGTCTGCAGCGCAGCCCTTCTCCTGCTGCAAGGATAATAGCTTTCATAGATTTAAAGAACCTTTTTTAGAATTTATAGATTACCTTCCAAAATTCTAGACAAGAAACTTTGTCTAAATATATCTAGAATGTTGTATCTGTATAAGGGATAACTAACAATAAAAAAGTAATCCCCTAGAATTAAGAAGTAGTCCCTAATAGTGCACAAATAACTTTATAATTTATAACTGAGAATTCTTCCGATAATTCCCCCAGAAATCTAGCCATTATAGAGCACTTTATTTTAATAGTGTAGAAAAAATACTCATTTTAAGGTTTAGACTATACTTCTTCTTTTTATGACCTACATCTCTTAATATTTGACAGACAGAGCAGCCTTTAAAAATTATTTTCTATTGTAATCTGACTAAGCGTATGACATTCGATAAATAGTTACGGCGGTTTATTTAAGGCGTTGATATAATTATTAGAATTCTCTGAGCACTTTATGGCTTTTTATAAAGCTAAGATATAAAAAAGCTTAAATAGTATTGACAACCCATCAGGGTTTCGCAATCTTTAAGAGGAACTTTCTCATATATTTGTCAAGGCTTTTAGATATAATACTTTCACTCTGCTTTCCTTAACTTTATATGCTGTGGCGTTTATACATTAAAACGCCTCTCTATAATAAAGACAAACAAGAGGCTTGAGGTAGAAAAGAATGAAACAGACAGCTGAATCTATTCGAGATCGTTTTTTAAAGCTCGGCGTCGATGTACCTATAGAAGACGTCGAAAGTAGACTTGACGAATTGATCACAAAATTTAAAGTTCCTTCAAATGAAGCCCAGCGTAGTGTGACCAATTACATTTTGAAGAAATATTCTATTCCTAAAAATGAGTTTTACATGAGACAAGCTGAGCCCCAGCTTACAAAGATCGTGGATATCTCGGAAAACGGGCAGTGGACAAATCTTAAGGCAAAAGTTGTCCAGCTCTGGGAAAATACTCACGAGTCCATCTCTCAGGTAGGACTCCTTGGAGATGAAACAGGAATTATAAAGTTCACTGAATGGAAAAATGCTGAGCTACCTGAGCTTGAGCAGGGAGAGAGTTACCTTCTCAGGAGTGTTGTAGTTGGAGAGTACAATGGCAGATTCCAGGTCCAGCTCAATAAGAATAGTTCAGTAGAAAAGCTTGGTGAAGCCATTGTGGTTGGAGGTGGGGATTTCATACCTACCGCAAGAGAATCCGAACTCAGGAACATCTCCGACCTTGAAGGAGGCCAGTGGGCTACAGTCAAAGGAAAAATAGTTCAGCTCTGGGAAAATACTCATGAATCGATTGAGCAGGTAGGACTTATAGGTGACCCCACAGGTGTTATCAAATTTACTAACTGGGCCAGTTCCGAACTTCCTGATATGGAAGAAGGCAAAAGCTATGTGCTAAAAAATATAGTTGTCAATGAATGGGGTGGCAGAGCTCAGATCCAGTTAAACAAATCAAGCTCCATAGAAGAGCTTGATGAGGATATCGAAGTAGGGTCCACAACTTCCACATACCTTGGAGCAATGGTGGATATCCAGACCGGTTCAGGCCTCATAAAACGTTGCCCTGAGTGTAAAAGGGCCCTAGTTAAAGGTGCCTGTGCAGAGCACGGGAAGGTAAAAGGGGAATATGACCTAAGGATAAAAGCGGTTCTGGACTCCGGAACTTCAACTCAGGACGTCCTGATTAACAGGGAACTTACCGAAGAACTTTCCGGGCTTACTCTTGATACTGCAATTGCGATGGCTGCAGATGCCCTTGATCCAGGAGTTGTGCTGGATAAATTAAAACATGAACTGGTAGGCAGATACTATACTGTAACCGGACACAAGCTTGATCGTTATCTCCTTGTGGATTCAATTACTCTCAGGACTTCTCTGGATAGAGAGATGCTTGACGAAATGCTTACCGAAATGGAGGTGCAATAAATGCCAGGTTTTTTCAGAGAAGTAGCCCGTAGAGTTTTTGCCCAGGAATTGAAGGATTCTAACCTGACCTCAAGAGACGAAAGCGATCAGTATGCCCCGCAGTATGTCCTAACTCCTACAGGAGCTAAAGTAAACCGCATTTTCCTGGTTGGTACACTTATTGAGAAAGAAGACATCGGCTCTGATTCCGAATACTGGAGAGGGAGAATTTCAGACCCAACAGGTTCCTACCTCGTCTATGCAGGACAGTATCAGCCCGAAGCAGCTCAATTCCTTGCTGACTGTGAACTACCGATCTTTGTAGCAGTAATAGGCAAAACCAGTACTTATACTACAGATGACGGAAACGTTCTTACCTCTATTCGCCCCGAATCCATCCAGCAGGTAGACGAACTTACGCGGGATCTCTGGGTGCTTGATACCGCAAAACAGACGCTTGAGAGGATAAAGGCAATTGAGGCAGAGGAAAACCCAAACTCAAAACTTGCAAAAGAACACTACTCGACTGATACAGAGTATTACCGCGCAATGGTCAAAAAAGCTCTTGAGTCCCTCAAAGAAACCGCGTGAAATTAAAAAGAATGAAATCAATATACAATCAGAATGAAAAACTTATAATAAGGGGATAAAATGCCCCTTAGTTCTTTTTCTAATTAGAAAANNGTTATAAATTCGAAACCAAATTTTTGTGCTTTTCTTCTTATTTAATTTTTAAACACTCGTTATATTAAATGGATACATTTCTTGTTGCCAGCCTCAGAACAGAAAAAGCAAAATAAGGTAAATATGCTAGAAGAAACAAAATATAGATAAATAAACGAAACATGGTATAAAATGAGTAATATGTTTTTGAATGGAATTGATGACAAGTAACATATTGATATGTATTGATACTACAACTAAATTGATNNGGGCACGCCCATCAGAGATCAATCACCGATTGATGTCTCTAGGTTTCGAACCCATGCAGGGCAGCTATGATTTTGTATACAACTGGAACAGCAATGTCAGCGTAGAAAGTGTTCTTGAATTTGGGGATAAAGTGTACTTGAGCCTTCAAGG
The DNA here is from genome assembly GCA_002499445.1 of Methanosarcina sp. UBA293. Classification (GTDB taxonomy): domain Archaea; phylum Halobacteriota; class Methanosarcinia; order Methanosarcinales; family Methanosarcinaceae; genus Methanosarcina. Next base: position 724 of record DALS01000007.1, on the reverse strand, counting down.
CACAGGCGCTATGTTCAAACTGGAAACAATGTAACTGAGCTTACAAAAACCTAACTCTTGTGAGCCGTTAGCATGTGCCGGATTTCAAGCAGCAAACAAGCTACTGTTAAGGACTGACATACCGGGTAGTCCAGATTGTAGTTTTCTTTAGGCCTATTCTCGCAAGTCCTTAGCTCAAACCATTCTTTTCCATCAGATCCTCTTCCTTCGTTCGCTTTCTAGAGAATCCTGGAATTTTATATATTGGCAGGTATCTCCCTCAAGATCAATTATCCTTCCGCTAATA
>DALS01000007.1:0-335 GCA_002499445.1 Methanosarcina sp. UBA293 | reverse complement strand
AAGCCCTCCTTCGTGTACAACTCCGATTTCTACCCCTTCAACTTCGAATTTTAGCCTTTTGGGAAGAAACCTTTTGATTTCGGAAGTATCATCATTTCCAAAAACAGCCTTTAATTTGCCGCTCGCATTAAAAGCTTGAAAGGCTTCTAAAGTATTGAAATCTCCTGCGTGAACTATAAGATCACACTCTTCAAGCAATGCTTGAAGTTGACTGGGAATTACTCCAGTTTTCAAATGAGTATCGGAAAGCACAATCAGTTTCATTGAAAATCTCCTGCTCACATAAATATGCCATTAAAGATTATGCCATCAAAGATAAACCTATGCGCAAACAT
>DALS01000015.1 GCA_002499445.1 Methanosarcina sp. UBA293 | reverse complement strand
CAACTAAATATAACTGGAGCACCAATATTATATAAATCTATTAATTTACATAAGGGAAAAAATATTACTTTTTTATTGTATATCTGTTTAAAAAAATATAAGTTTTATTTTTTATAATATTTATTTTTTATTTATGGAAAATGTAGATTTAATTTTTTAACTTATATATTTAATAATTCGAAAATCTCATGTCTGCTTGGAAGTTCACAGAGAAAAACGAGGTTTTAAGGAAGAATATGAGACATCAGAAACCGAAATTGTGTGTGATCGAGTGATACCGAGCTTCTCACAACGGGCTCAGGAATTTGTGAATATAAAAACTGTCGTTGTTAACAGATAAAGAGGGGTTTTAAAGCCTTTGTTGTTAATGTTATAATTGTCATCCCACTGTAGCTACTCTCTGAAATGAGTGCTATCTTCGCTGACAAAGCGTTATGGAATTAATTTTGATTTTGATATTCAACAGTTAAGGGGGGAAATGTGTTGTCTGAATTAGCCAAGCAGGATGTAATGTCCAGATTAACTAAACTAGAACAGAAAATGAACGACCTGGATAGGAATGCAGATGCTCTAATAGACGAATTAGAGAGTCTGGAAGCTGTAGCTAGAGAATTAAAAATGGCAGATTCCGTCGATAAGTTCGATAAGTACATCGAAGAGGTAGGACAAATTAAAGAAGATTTGAGCTGCAAATTATCAGATGAAATTGAGAATGAGCAGATGAGAGAACTGGTAGATGCAAGAATAAAAACTATACCAGTAGATATTAAAACTCTAAGAAGCGAATATAATTCTGCTCGCAGTAGACTGGTAGAGATCAGAGAGGAATTAAGAAAAAGTAGATCGAGCAGGCAGAATTAAGCCTTTAGACTTAAGCGAATGAATTATTTTTCACATCGTTTTTTCTCGAGTATTGTTGTGAAAACTTCTAAATGTAGATCCCATTTGAATATTTTTTTCGTTCCCTTGAGGAAGCAAAGGCTCCCTAAATCCTCCAGATTTTTGGAAAGATTTGAATGTAATCGAAAATTCAAAATATTTTCTATTATTTTTCCAAGGATTAATTGTAGTCTTATTATTTAATTATAATTTTAACATTTTTTTCGGTATGCTAAGCTATTCTCTTATCATATTTGATTCAAAAAAACGAAGGAAGAAAAGAAGCTTTACAAGAGAGTGGTTATAAAATTTAAATCTTTGATCGAAATTGGGAAGGACTTAGATCTATTAGATCTCTCGTAGAGAGCATGTTTAAATTGTCTAATAAAGCATGTTATATAGAGAATATTCACCACAATATACGATGCGCTTACGATGCGTTTAGTAAAACAAGTGCTGCTCTCTGGCTGTGTTTTTGACAGGAGAAGTTACAGTTTTTTATTAATGATAATAGGGGATTACAAGCTTGGCTGAGAGTTTAAAAATCACCACGAAGGTGATAATAATATAGTCGTGATTATATATATCATTGGACCTAACCTCTATTGGTTGTGACAATTTATTTGGAGAAATACATAAAGGGGGTAAATCATAAACCAAGAACTGGAAATAGGCTCTTTGTTGGAGGAAGCTACTAAGGCAAGGGATGAAGGAAATTTAGAATATTATATAGATTTGATGTTCAAAGTAGAAAATTTCTACCTTGAACAGGCCAGAGTTTTAATTAATCAGGCTCGATTCTTAGATGCTTCAGCACTTTTCATCGAAGCAGAGGCTGTAAACTATGAAATGAAAGCTTATCTGCAAGAAATACTGGACCTATTGAGTAACAATGGGAGTGAAGATCAGGAATTAAAAGAATCTATCCAACAACTTAAAAATCTAGTAAGCACCAATGCTGAATTTGAAGAAGCTTTTTCATACTTCTTGAAAGGGCAAGACTACAAATTAAACAGAAATCCTGGAACTGCTTGTGGTTACTTTAAACAGGCACATGAATTGTTCGAGACTTTGGGCAGTGAACATAATAAGAAAATATATAATCTCTACGCGGACTATTCAAAAGCAATGGAAAAAGGATCTAGCGGACTGGAATCTATGATGTTAGGCAACTTTAATGCAGCTAAGGCGTCATTTCAGCATGCACAACTCTTCTTCGGCGAGGTTGAGGAGGAATTGCCACCGCTAGATGACAATCTTGAGGATCAATTCCTTTATCAAGTACTCCATCAGTCCCTTCCGATCGATATAAACGGTTGTGAGATTTTGTATTGTTTAGCTGACGCCAGAGACCAACTTTCACATGGTAATTACTCAGAAGCAGCTAAACAGTTTTCTGTACTGGCTGACCTTTATCAACAAAACATTCAGAAAATGAAAGGAACCATGATTTCTGAAGCTATTATGCATTTTTCTGTTGGAGATTATTACAACTTCCTAGGATATAGCTACTTGGCAGAGGGCGAAGCTTTACGTGAGCAGGAGAGATGGGATGAAGCTCTTCAACGTTATGCTGAAGTAAAGGATGTATGGAAAAAAGGGGCTGCAGCTTATCTGAAATCAGGTCATCCTCAAGGATTAGCTAATCAAGAGTTTTTTATTAACGAGATTTCTAAACTCTCTGAATTGTATGTCAAAAGATGCAAGGAGGATAAAGATCAGAAGACTCAGATTCAAGAACTTAAAAATCAGATTCAAACAATGATTGACTCTATGAGCAAATCAGGGTTTACAGTTAATAATGTTAATGAAGTGAACTCAATAATTAAACAAAACGTTGAGATTTTACAGAAATTGGAAACAAATATTAAAGAGAGTATTAAGGCTGACCTGTTAAGTAGGCTTGACGGTATTCCTCTACCAAATGAAAAACGAGAGCATATACGTAATGAAGCCAACAAGCTTATTACATCGAACAAAAAGGGAAATGAATTTATGGAAGATGTCAAAGTATTCACAGACGATTTGAAGAATATAATAAGTAACGTAGGAGACATTGCTAAACCATTAATGCCTTTTGTTAAAGCGATTTCTTTATTAATTTAAATTCAAGTCCTGATTAAGGTGAGGATAAAATTAAAGTTGCTAATCTCTAAAAAGTATCTCTTTCTTGAAGGACTGCATACTAAGATAACCTTCTAAATTGTAATTAACTTGTGTGATTTTCATTTTCTAGTTTCTTTCTCGTCATTTGAGAGGATTTCCATGGAAAAAACAGCTTTACATTTCCTTATTTCCAGCCCCCTTTTTCCAGTAAAACATCTGCATTTTCCCCTTCACTCAACAAATATATAAACTCCTCAAAGTATCTTTTCTTTATGACCCTTGAGCCCGTGCATATGCATAAGATCTCGGAGCTTGCAAAAAAGATTGACTGCTCGTTTGAGATTGAGGAGGTAAAAACGGCTGCAGACATCTACTCTCTGCTCGAGGAGTTAAAGCTCGATGGGAAGGTCATTCTTAAAGCCATAGACAGGCTCTATCGAGGGGTTGTAAGGACTGAGCTAATGGCGCAGGGTGAGGACCCGTATCCTGTTACTTATGCCTGCGATAGCGGAAGTACCAATCCAAAGACTTATGACAGTGGGCTTTTTGTAGATTTCTGCCACTGCGGGCTGGCTGGAACACCTACTGACATTGATATTCAGAGGTTCAGAACAATCGTATGCGCCGCATTTTCTTCTTCTCAGAGAGCAACCATTCAGGCTACCCCAGACTGGGAAACCTTCGATGAAGGATTTGGAAGGGCAAAACTGGTTACAATCGCGCCTGATGAGTTAAAAAGAAAAGCTCCTGATATGGTGCACAGTTTTGCCATGTATCTGGCAGAATCCGAACACATTCTTTTCATGAAAGAAAGGATAGAACCTGAGAGTTTTCTCATAATGGACGGGCCGATCTATCCCAAACAACTAATGTACTGGATGGTGCTGGACGACGAGGAAGTAAGAGTCCGGCAGAACACCAACGCCCGAAAAATTCTTCAGAATTACATTGATATTATGGATTATTTCCTGGAAAATCGGAGGCCTATGATCGGGTTTGTAAAAAATCCAATCGACAAGCAGATTATGGACAGTATCCGGAAAAAAGGGGAAGCTTTTGATTTGCCATGGATGCTTGATTCCCAGTTTTTCAAGAACCTTCTTTCTCTTGAGAAAGTTGAAAGTGCATCAGGACACGAGGAGAGAAATTCGAAAAATGGCAAGAACGGCAAGCATAACGATTCTAGAAATGCTTACATTACTTATACCAACTGGTTCTTGCAGCCCAAGAGGTTTTATGAAAAGTTGCTTAATGGAACCTCGCCCCTTGCAGCCGCAGATTCTCTCCAGCAGGAACTCAGGCACACTTTTCCACCTGAAGATTATGCCCTTTGTTTTTTCATGCTTTATGCGCCCTCTAAAGATGTGGTCTTCAAAGTCGAAGCCCCATATGGGCTTGTTAAAGACGATTTCCTCCGCATGCAAATTACTAAAAAAGTGCTTTTTGACCTTTCTTTGCATGGCTTCCCCCTTACTCTAACAAAGGCAGACCATCTCGCAAAAATCAGGAAAGTGGAGAGGCAAGAGATCGATAAATTCTTTAAAAATATGAATCCTGATACCACTTATAATGACACTCGGTGGGGTAAGATGAATGAAATATGAAGATACCAACATTTTTACTTTTAACTCTTACAAACCGAAAAGGGAACCAGTTTCTGTGAATTCAGAAATGGAAGCAGGAATAAAAGAAGGAATGGAAGAAAACGCAGGTTTAAAGGAGAGTCCTGATGAGCTACGAAAGGAAATCCCTGATGAGCTAAGTCCTGAAAACAGGAACATGGGTGAGATAGCGATGAGTAAGATAGCGAATTCTCTTGACCTTGAAGGTGCTTCTGAACTGGTTACTTCCGCTCCTATATCCATAAATGATGCTGATGAAATACTGCACGCCTCCTTGTCCGATGATCTGGAGAAAGACTATCTGGGTCATGCATCGGATATTGTTCCTGCCGAATCTGGTATTGACTCTAAATCTGGTATTGACTCTAAATCTGGTATTGACTCTAAATCTGGTATTGAATCTAATATTGAACTTGATATTGAATCCAGTATTAAGTTCGATCTTGATTCTGATCTTGAATCCAGTATTAAATCCGGTTTTGAATCTGATATCCTTTCAGGCTCTTCCAAAATCATTTTTAAGTCGGCTTCTCCATCTAAAACTGCTTCTATGCCACTTCCAGATCTCTCGTATCTCTCTCTTGAATCCGAAGCTATAGAGTATTCTGGGCAGGAAGCTTTTCCCTTTGAAGGCTTTGCAGGATACGATGATAATGCCCAGATTTCTCCAGTTTCAGAAGCCTTTGGGATTGTCACTACAGGCATAGAGCCTCTTGAATTAACTCCTTCTGGAGCTGTAATTACCGGCTATATTACATCAGCTCGACGGGGCGAGATAAGACTGGGAACATATGTTGTTGTACCTTATGAAAACGGAGAAAAACTCTTTGCTAGGGTGGGAAAACTCCAGTACAGGCAGGAGTTTGTAGTAGATGATGCAACTGAAATTCACTCAAGGCGTATACTCAGTTCCCGTAGAAACTCTGTAAATGAAGACGATTACAAGTTCCTTGCTTGTCTTGATCTACTCTGTATTCTGTACACAAAGCCCGGAGGTCCACTTACGCGACGCATGGCAGACCGGATTCCCCACCCTAACACTCCTATCCTGCCTGTTACTGATAGGCTTGAGGTCCAGGTAGGGCTTAATATTCCTGAAGAAGGAATCTTTCTCGGCCATCTCAGTGTTGGGGGCGAACTTTTAAAAACCCATTCCGAGCCCGCAACGGTTGCATACTATCTCAGAAATGACTATTCCATGGGCGATCCCTTGATTTTCAGGCACATGCTTATTTGCGGAAGCACAGGGACTGGAAAAACTTTCCTCTCAAAAAATATTCTTCGCCAGTTCCTGAATGAAAACAACAGGTACAGGCTGCGGAGCTCTCCTGACAAAGCCCGGAAAAATCCTTGCCTTGTAATTATGGACCCTCAGGACGAGTATTCCCAGCTATTTGAGGACAATGAAACCCTGAATGAAGACGATAAATTCCGGTTTGAATCCGAAGATGTGGCTTATGGCCGGATTCTCTCTACAAAAGCTTTCGTGGCAAAAATCGACGGGCAAAGATATCCAGGGGATAAATCCAGAGCCGAACAGATTGAATTTACAATTCCCTTTTCGCTTGTAGAACACAATTCCTGGCTTATTGCAGCAGCCGGAATGTCCGAACTCCAGTATATAGGGCTTGAGGTGCTTCTTGGAGATTTCTTCAAATCAAGCGTGCCCCATACCTACCAGAATTTCATCAACCATATCGACAATGAAGGTACTCGTTCCTACTATGTTGACAGTGGGAAATTGCATGAGTCCTCATATGACGGGATTGTAAGGAGAGTGAGGAATCCCTTCTTCTCAAAAATTTTTGACCGGGACGCGACTTCAATTACTGAGCTTCTGGATAAAATCTTTAAACCAGGGCAGGTTTCGGTATTTCCGACCGAGTATATAAGCGCTCCGAGAATCCGCGATCTTATAGTACTCACAATCATGAGCCTGATCGTGGATAATAAGTTGAGTACAACTGGAGAAAAAGCCATTAAAGAAATTCCGATCATCCTGGCGCTGGATGAAGCCCACCGTTATCTCTCAAAGGCAAGCGGGGAACATTCCCGCCTTATTATTTCCCGTTTTGCAGATGCTGCCCGCCAGGGCCGAAAAGAAGGATTGGGTCTCTTTTTAATCACCCAGGACCCCCAAGATATTGATGATACCGTCTTCAAACAAGTAAACACAAAACTGATCCTTAACCTCAACAACGATGCAGCTATCACGTCTCTTAAAGTCCCTAAAGAATATGAGAGGAGAATTCCCTATCTTAAGAAAGGACAGATGATAATCCATTCCCCTGATAACAGTGATATCGTGGAAATAGTAGGGCTTTCGAACTGTGTAGTCAGGCACCGTTAATTCCCTTCAGAGATGCCTTAAGAAATGAAATTTAAGGTTGTTTTTTAAGTATATTTCTTAAGGCTGTTCTCAGGAACAATTCTTAAATTATCCGCGAATACTTATTTGCGGACAAGGTAGAAAGCGAGGATTCGAAAAAAATTTAATTTCCTTTTGTTTTCCGTTTCCCGTATTTTTTCTGGCAGTTGGGGGTAACAGTAAAAAGCGAAAGATGAACAGAAGAAAACAAGAAAACAAACAGAAGAAAGCGAGAAGGTGAACAAAAAAACAAGAAATGAACAGAAAATGGTATATCGAGATGAGAAATGTATGGGAAAATGTGTAGAAAACGTGGAAAAAATGGTATATGGGATAGCGCGGATTTGAACCGCGGTCCAAGCGTCCCAAACGCTCGAGGATGGACCAAGCTACCCTACTATCCCAAGGGGTACGTCCTTTCAAAGGAGATTATCCTTTATATAGCTTTCGTTAGAACATGGGTCAGTCATGCTTTCTATGAAATTCTTCTCAAAATCAAAATTATTTTATCTGTTTGATTTTTCAGATTTCCAATTTTTCGCGGAATTGAGTTTTTTCCTGAGGTCATTTAGGTTGTTTTTTTCACTTCCAGCGGAGATAAATCTCGTTTTCTATCCCGAGCAGGTCGAGAGTTCTTCCCACCATCGTATCTATGAGATCTTCGAGAGTCCTGGGCCGTGAATAAAAGCCTGGACAGGCTGGAAGGATGCTTGCACCCGCTTTTTTAGCCCTGAGCATATTCTCTATGTGTATCAGATTAAGCGGGGTTTCTCGGGTCATCAGGATAAGTTTTCTCTCCTCTTTCAGGCAGACGTCTGCAGCCCTCGTAAGAAGGTTATCGGATATTCCGTTTGCCACGGCTGCTAGGGTTTTCATGCTGCAGGGGGCGATAACCATTCCCTCTGTCCTGTGAGAGCCGCTGGCTATTGGCGCTGAAAAATCTTTCTGGGCATGGCTCCAGGTTGCAAGTTTCTCCACTTCTTCAGGGGTATAATCAGTCTCAATCCTTATTATCTGGCTTGCAGCATCCGTTAAAACCAGATGGGTTTTAATTTCTTTTTCCGCCAGTACTTCAAGAAGGCGAATTCCATACTGAACCCCTGAGGCTCCGCTGATCCCTACCGTTATCTCCATTTTATCCCTGCTGTTAATGTTCCTACTGTTAATATTCCTGTTGTTAATGTTCCTGTTGTCAACGTTTCTGCCGTTATTTTCCATTGTTCATCTCTGTGCCGCTATTTCAATCCTTTATCTTGCCCTGCCAATTCGTTTTCGTTTTCATAAAAGGCAATGAAGCTTTCTACCATTTCCCCGGCGGCTGAGACTATATCCTTTATTTCTTCAGGACTGATATCATCCTGGTGTATTCCGGCAACAAATACCGAAGCCTTTTTCGTTGCCCTGCTCACCTGCCTTGCTCCATGCAGGGCGAGATGTTCCTCCCGATGCCCGGGCATTGTTATTACCGATGAGCTTGCTCTCTGGCTTTTTTCATCAAAATGCCCTACGGCAACAGCTCCCACATGTTCCTCCCCACCGGTAAGGGTCAGCAGGAAATCTTGTCCAATCTTTTTTGCGTCAAGTACAATTTCGATTTTTCCCACTTTCCGTTTAATATGAAACAAATCCCTACCTCGGTTCTCTACTTTGCTTATCAGCTTCACTTATCAGCTTCATTTATCTACTTCACAAGTCACTCAGCTTAAACTGTTTCGTAGATTTTTTAACATCAAAATAGTCTCTAGCAGCTTTTTCCACGGCTTTGCAGTGCTCTTTCGGGCTATACACTCCCATTCTCCAGTTATCCATATCGGCTTCCTGTAGGATGGAAACGAAATGGGAAACCTCGTTAAGAGGGATCATTTTGTGGTCAGTCTTTATCATGGCCCGCATTTCCAGCATTTCCGGCGTCTTTGGAATGTCCACAAGCACATACTCAGGGTCAACTCCTGCCAGTTCTGCAATTTCGTTTTCTGCCCTTCGGATCCGGTCGCGATGTCTAAGTACGTATTTTCCCACTTCTGCCAGACCAACATATAATGCTCGCTTATAGAGCTTGCGGGCATCCAGTAGTCGTGAAAGTTCTCCTGCATACCCAGTTGCGTTTCGCATGGATGCAATAAGGTCTGTATCATCCATCTGCCTGAGTCTGAGTGGGTCGAGTTCACTATTCTCGATCATATATTCCACTGCTCTGGAACACATAGCCTCCGAGATCCTTGTTACATGATGATAGTATACCGATGTATTCATCCAGAAACGTGAGACTAGGAGGGATTCTGCGGCTTTTAACCCTCCATAGTTTACAACGAGCCTATCCTCGTAAAAACTCATCTGGTTTATCAGGCGATTGTAATCCACAACTCCAAAGGCTACGCCTGTATAATGGGCATCCCTAACAAGATAGTCCATTCTATCCACATCAATTTCGCTGCTAAGGATTTGCCCCAGAGAAGTTTCTCCTTTTATATGTTTTACAAGATTTCTGGGAGAAATTCCATGATTGCCTAGAATATCTCTTATTTCTCCTTTTCCTAGGATTTCCTTTACATCATCGTGTCTGTGCCGTGTATATTTGTAAATAACATTCTCGGTAACATGAGAAAAAGGTCCGTGCCCCACATCATGTAGAAGAGCAGCAGCTTTTATTTCGGCTTTTTTTTCCTCTTCAATCGAGTCAAGATTTCTGGTTAGCATAGAAGCGAGGTGCATTGCTCCAAGCGAGTGCTCAAAACGCGTATGATTTGCACCTGGGTAGACAAGATTTGAAAAGCCAAGCTGCTTGACTCTCCTGAGGCGTTGAACCTGGGGAGTTGAAAGAAGATCCTGAACTAAATCATCTAGTTCGATATACCCGTGAACAGGATCAAGGACAACTTTCATCATTCTTTAGACAGATTTCATTATATATTGCTGTTACTATTATTCTGATACCGTAAATTTTGCAAAATCCCCGCGACCCGAAAGTTTAGAAGAAAACCGGAAAAGGTATTATCATGATTATATTTTCAGGCGGCACCGGAACTCCAAAGCTCCTTGATGGGCTCAAGGAAATCCTCCCTCAGGAGGAACTGACCGTTGTTGTAAACACTGCCGAAGACCTCTGGGTTTCGGGAAATATGATTTGTCCTGATCTGGATACAGTGCTCTATCTGTTCTCAGACAAGATCGACCGAAAAAAATGGTGGGGTATAGAAGACGACACCTTTCTGACTAATGAGCATATGCAGGAACTTGGTGTCACGGAAAGCATGAAGCTTGGGGACTGCGACAGGGCAACCCATATTATTCGCTCGAATTTCATCCGGGATGGAGTCTCCCTTTCCGATGCAACTTTAAAGCTTGCGTCCATTTTCGGAATTAATGCAAAAATTCTGCCTATGTCTGACGATCCTGTTTCCACTTATATAGAAACTCCTGAAGGAACTATGCATTTTCAGGATTTCTGGATTGGGAAACACGGAGAACCCGAAGTACTTGGGATTGATATCAGGGGAGTTTCCGAAGCTTCAATATCTCCAAAGGTACTCGAAGCTCTGGAAAATGATAATGATATCCTTATAGGGCCAAGTAACCCGATCACGAGTATAGGTCCTATTATTTCCCTTCCAGGCATGAAAGATATAATTCAAAATAAAAAGGTCGTGGCAGTCAGCCCAATTATTGGCAATACCCCTGTAAGCGGTCCTGCCGGGAAATTAATGCAGGCGTCAGGGCTTGAGGTCTCTTCATTGGGAGTCGCAGAATATTATCAGGATTTCCTAAATGTTTTTGTTTTCGATGAGAGGGATCAGGCGGACGAATTCGCATTTGAGAAACTTGGATGCCATGCCTCCCGTGCCGATACTCTTATGACCTCAACTGAAAAAAGCAAGGAACTGGCAGAGATCGTAGTAGGGCTTTTCGATACTATTGTTTGCCCTTAAATTTTCTCTTTTTATATTTTGACGTGTATTACAATGAATATAGGAGTCAATTCCTGTTTATTTATGGCAATCTTATTTGGATTTATGGCAATTGTTTTTGCTTTGTTAAAAGAAAAGGGAACAATGCTTATCGGCGGGTTTAATACGTTACCTAAAGAGAAAATAGAGAAATATGATAAAGAAAAGATGAGCTGTGACCAAAGAAATGCTTTCGTTGTTTGGATAGTTGTTTTTGTCATTGGTGCGCTTATATCTTATTTTGTGAGTACCTATGCAGCAACTGTTGCTTTTATTATTTGGCTGATTCTATTTTTTAGGGATTTCCATTTTGGTACTGAAAAAGCGTTTGAAAAATATAGAAAATGAGCACAATTCAAGGTCGATTTTTGTGCGATGTAAATAAAATAACAAGTAAAAAAGATTGTTTTTGGTATCAATAGGCAATGTGCCTAATTCTCTTCAGACTTCTCCTCACCACTACTTTCTGCTAATATATTGGCTTTCATTTTTCTTTTTTTATATTTCTCGGCATGTTCTCACTGTTAACAAAATCCGTAAGTTTTATGTAATACCTTTTTTATTCTTTGTAACACTAAAACACACTAAGTATAGATTTTATCTTACTTGATAAATATTGTTTTCTATTACGTGTTATTTTAAGGTCAAATTATGAAGAAATTAATTTATGAGTAGATGTAAAAGCACGATAGGAGCAGGTGTGATGAATCTAATGAATATTAAAGCGAAATTCATTTATCTGATTTTACTGACAACCCTTGTTTTTTCCCTTGGAGCTATTCCTGGGATGGCAGCTGAAGATTATAATTCGGAATTGATGGCTCAGGTCTTTGCAGCAGCCGAAGCGGAACTTGGAGGCATTGGGCCCGAAGAAACACTTATTATAACTGATCTAGGTTCTCCGGCAGAGTCTTATGTTTTCCTTGATGATTTCTATTCGGAATTTTATAAGAGAGATCTTTTGTATATAAAGAATCTCCTTGCTGTCCAGAACTCAAGGAACAGTCCTCTCTGGTTTGCATTCTTCGATAAATTCAGCGGAAACTGTACTTATATCAAGGTTTCTTACGAAAACGAAAGTAAAATTAGCTACCAGGTAACGGAAAACATAGCCTTTGATACGCTTTCGAAAAGCCCGGAATCTGTAGCTGCCTGGAATGAAAAGGTAAATTCAAAGGTGTTTGGTGGGCGTGAATTTGCCATCCTTACGATTTCGAATGGCTGGGCTACAGGAAATCTCGATTATGAGCTTATGCAGTGTCTGGAATTGCACAACCATTTCTGTCCCGGGGTCTCCAGTGGTTTTGTGCTTGCAAACTGGATGGAAGAAAACTATCCGCTTAAGGAAGGTGTGAGTTATACGGTTTTTTCCTGCCCTAACTGGTGTAAAGAAGATGTTTTCGTAAAGCGCTGGGATGCAACTCCCGGCATAGGCGGGATCTGGGTATCCTCACTAACAGATGCTGAAAAAGAAGCAATTGGAAACTCTCCTGCAGGTATCTTCGTAGTTACGGATAAAAATGCCGGAGCTATAAAAGCCGTAGTGCTCGGGTTTGACTTTAATGTTGTCAATGCAGAAAGTGGGGCAAAGACCGATGATCCTGCCTGGGTTTCGAAGTATCTAGCGGATCTCTGGCTTATGGACCAGGAAAACTGGGATAAGGAGGGGCTTGTTTCGGTAATTTCAGTCATCGACATTGATGAGGCTACCCTGAACGAAATGAAGCAGGCAGATAGCAATCCTTATGTGGTTCTCGGGCTGCTTAATCCGGCAGGGAATGTCAATCCCTCGAAAAACGGCATTCCTGGAATAGGCAATTGGACTAATAAATTTAAGCCCATGCAGAAAGTGTGATATGCTACGCCGGAGGCTTCCGACAATCCTTCCATTCTTTTTCTCTTCCTTTTTTATTTTTTATAGTCGCTGTTTTTCAGTTTTTATGTTGCGTTTGGCATAATAGGGAAAACCAAAAGTATATAACATTTTAACGTTTCCTGAAGTCAGTTACTTTCTCCCTAGCATATCAAGACCTTCAGATCTCTGATTAGGATTTCGGTTCTTTGATCAGGATTATATGTATATGGATTACAGGATGATATCATAGAATTCTTTATTATCAGGACAGAATTCTTTATAATACAACATAAGTTTTTAATTATGGGAATATCGCAACAGCCAAAAAAGAGTTAATATCATGCTTGAAAGACTGAAAAGCTCACTCATCAATTCTCCTGTGATCAAGCGAGGAGAGTACAATTACTTTATCCACCCGATCTCTGATGGCGTACCTTCCATAGACCCCCGCCTGGTTGAAGAAATTTCGGATTATATCCTTACTATTACTGATATGGAGAAAATTGACACTATTGTCACAGTAGAAGCTATGGGTATCCCTGTGGCAAATGCCCTTTCCCTGAAAACTGGGGTTCCTTTAACCATTATTCGGAAAAAGCCCTATTTCCTTGAAGGGGAAGTGGAACTTTCTCAAAGCACAGGATATTCAAAAGGAGTTCTTTATATAAACGGGCTCAAAAGAGGGGACAGAGTAATTATCGTGGATGACGTCATCAGTACTGGAGGAACGCTTATAGCACTCGTAAATGCGCTGAAAACTATGGGTGTAGAGGTTCTGGACGTAATTTCTGTTATCGGGCGTGGGACTGGATATTTACAACTAAAGGAGCAAGGGATTGAGCCTAAGGTTCTCGTTACAGTTGACGTGAGTGAAAAAGGCGTGGAGATCAAGAATGTTTTTGGGGATGAATGAAGCATTTGACTTAAGGCCTGACTATATTATCAATGTGATAAAAAAAACAGGGGCGAAAATTGTAGGTTTTCAGTTTCCCGAGGGGCTCAAAAGAAAAGGTCCGGAACTTGCAAAAAAGGTTGAAGAAGCTACCAGTGCTGAAATAATTATTTCAGGGGATCCTTGTTATGGAGCATGTGACCTGGATAGAACTCTGCTCGAGCAAGTTGACATTCTTTTTCATTTCGGGCATGCTGAATTGGAAGATACGAAACTCTCAGAAAAGGTCTATTTCATAGAGACGCGCTCTGCAATTGACATTCGGCCTGTTGTTGAAATGGCAGTCCTTGAACTTAAAGGGCAGGTCATAGGGCTGATTACTACTGTCCAGCATGTCCATAAACTCCCAGACGTCTGCGCTGTCCTCAAGACGAATGGGAAGACCTGCGTAATCGGGCGCGGAGATTCCAGACTTGCATATTCGGGTCAGGTCCTTGGCTGCAATTTTTCGGCAGCAAGGGACGAGGTCTGTGATGAATACCTGTATATAGGAGGTGGTGATTTCCATCCCTTAGGTGTGGCTCTCTCCACAAAAAAACGTGTTCTTGCAGCCGATCCTTTTTCCGGAGAAGTTCGTGAGGTGGATCCTTCAAGAATCCTTCGCCAGCGGAGTGCAGTAATTGCAAAGTCTCTGGATGCGCAGGTTTTCGGGATTATTGTCTCAAGCAAAAACGGGCAGGAAAGAATGGAACTTGCCTCTTCTTTGAAAGCACTTGCAAAGAAGCATGGAAAAGAGGCGCATCTGATCCTGATTGATCTCGTAACTCCTGACCAGCTTCTTCAGTTCAAGGTGGATGCTTTCGTGAATACTGCCTGTCCCAGGCTCGCAATCGATGAAGTAGGCCGTTTTCCCTCTCCCATGCTTACGCCTCAGGAATTTGAGATCGTACTTGGAGAACGGGAGTGGGAGAGCCTTGTACTCGATGAAATTACCGAGGAGCCTGTATGAATGAAGCAAAGAAAACTTGAGATGCTTCTCGAAGAGTTGGAAGGGTTTTCCGATCCTGAACTTGAATTGGAGCAGTACCAGACTCCTCCTCTTCTAGCTGCGGAAATTCTTCACTTTGCTTATATGCAGGGAGATCTTGAGGACTCGGTTCAGGACCTGGGCTGTGGTACTGGAATCCTTGCAATCGGGGCAAAGCTTCTGGGTGCAAGAAGAGTTATGGCATATGATACAGATCAAAAAGCCCTTGAGATCGCAAAAAGAAACGCCGAAAAGTTTGGAGTAGAAATCGATTTCGTATTATCGGATATTACTGAGATTAAAGCGCACGTAAAAACTACGGTTATGAATCCTCCTTTCGGGGCAAGAGTTAAAGGAAGGGACAGGCCTTTTCTTTCGTCAGCATTAAGAACAAGTGAAGTAATATATTCAATTCATAACCGCGGAAGCCTTGCTTTTATCCAAAAGTTCATTAAGCCTGCGGTCATTACACATTCCTACGTTGCAAAATTTCCTATAAAACGAACCTTTGATTTCCATAAAAAAGAAAAAGAGGTTATTGAGGTCGAAATCTATAGAATTATGACCTCCGAATAATTTCAAATGCATTACCATTCAAATGCATTACCATCTACTGTATCAATATATTACCATTTACGGCATCAGATATTATAGTTTCAGAGCTTTACCTCAAAAAGCGTAAATTATCACTGCTTATGAAAAGTATATCTGTATATTATCGAACTATATGGAGCATCAATAGGGGCAAAGAGTGGCAGATTATATGAGTGTGATATTCATTCCCTTTTCTGAGGTTGATTGTCTATCGATTGAATGGCTGCCAGTATTTTATATTAGTGACAGTTGATAGTGACAGTTGATGGGATTAATAATCTTATATTACCTACCAATGATAATCTAAATGAGGGATCATAATTAGAATCCGAAAAAGTAAAACTACGAGAAAAAAATTGACTGGTCCGAGAGAAGGAAAGCCAGTTGCCGAAAAGGCACCTCAAGTAAGTCAACCCAGGGAGCAGTCAAGAGACCAATATAAGGGTCAATCAAGAGATAACTTCAGGGGTCAGTCCAAAGACCAGTTTAAAGGCCAGCCAAGGGGACAATCCAAGGATCGCTTCAGGGGAGACCAGAGTAAGAAAAGAAGGTTCCCTTACCAGAAAAAAGGCCCAAGAGAAAGGGCGGGAACACCTGAGTCCAAAATTCCCTGTGAACCTGTGACTCCGGAAGAGGAGCTTGAAAAAGGAGTTTTTGTCTTACCTGGAGAACTTGTTGGAACTACAGAGGAGTTCAAGTCCGGAGAAGGAACAACTGTATCTGTCGGAGATATTTATTCTACAGCTACTGGAAATGTTTTTATTGACAGAAAAGCGAGAATTATCACGGTCAGGCCAAACACGCTTACTCCGAATATCCTTAAAGTAGGGGATATCGTGTATGGAAAGATAACTGACGTCCGTGATTCCGGAGCAATGGTGGAAATTGCAGGAATTGAGGGTAAAGAAGACAGACAAATTGTCAACGTGCGGCTTGGAGACATCCATGTATCAAATGTGCGGGACTCTTATGTTAAGAGACTTTCAGATGAGTTCAGACCCTTTGATATTATTAGGGCCAAGGTTGTTGATGTTGACAGAATGCGCCTGACAACAGCTGAAGATTCTCTCGGAGTTGTAAAAGCCTACTGCTCAAAATGCAGAGGGGAACTTGTGCTCGAAGGGAAAAAGCTTAAATGTCCTGTCTGCAATATGACTGAAACCCGCAAAATCTCAACCGAGTACGGGAAAGGGATCCAGTAATTTCTTTTTCCTTACGTATAGATTTCTGCACAACAAATTACAACTCACCATTTATAGGTGATCACCAATGGAACTGAATATCCTTTCCAAAACAGATAACGAGCTTGAAGTTGAGCTCAAAGGCGAGACACATACCCTTCTCAATATACTTAAGGAAATCCTGGTAAAAGATGAAAGGGTTGAAGTCGTCTTTTATGACATGAAATACGTGAGCATTAGTGAGCCGATCCTTTACATTAAAACCGATGGTACGAACCCTATTCAGGTCTTAAAGGACGCTGCCTCAAATATAATTACTCAGTGTGATGAATTTACTGATGTTTTTAGCAAAGCAGTAAATGCCTGAGACGTCTGAATCTTGGCTGCATAACGTCTTCTCAAAGGCGTTTTGCTTTCTTATTCCTTCAGATCAGGAATCCTTCTTATAGGGCTCCTGACAGTTATTTAGTGAGCCTTTGCTATTTTCAAATCCAGTAATTTCTGAAATCCTTTTTATAAATTTTGTGCATATCTTGGGTAAAACAATTCAAATACGGTGATCTATCTGGAACGTTAAGCTGGATAAATTCACCTGTTCTTTTTAGTTCAAGGATCATGTCCTGTACTTGTAATAAACCTGTACTTGTAATAAACCTGTATTTGTAATTAAAAAGTCATAATCTATCCTGTAATAAATCATAAACTAACCAATAAATCAAAACTAACTTGTAATTAATATTGAGGTATGAAAGAAATGAAACTCGATGACTCATCCCTTCAAAAGTTCGGTTTTATAAAAAGAGAGACTCTGGGTAGCATAAATATCGGCCCTCTTCAGACAGGCGGGCTTTTGACCGAGGCTGCAAAAAAGACTCTTGTAGAATGGGGAGACGGGTACTCAGTATGTGATTTCTGCGGAGGGGTTTTGGATAAGATAAAAAAGCCTCCAATTCATGATTTCGTACATAAAGCCCTTCCTGAGTTCCTTGGCTGTGATGAGGCAAGGGTAACAAACGGGGCACGGGAATCCAAATTTGCTGTCATGCATTCTGTTGGAAAGCCTGGAGACTGGATTGTGCTAGACGGGCTTGCCCATTACTCTTCATACGTGGCAGCCGAGAGAGCAGGTTTGAATATCAAGGCCACATCTCATTCAGGCAGCCCTGATTACTACCTTGATCCTGAAGGATATGCCACGGCAATCGAAGAGGTTATAAAGGAAAGTGGAAAACCGCCTGCTCTGGCACTTTTAACCTATCCTGATGGAAACTATGGAAACCTGCCTGATGCAGGAAAAATAGCATCGATATGTCATGATTACGATGTCCCTCTCCTTCTGAACGGAGCGTATTCAGTCGGAAGAATGCCAGTATCTGCAAAAGAAATCGGTGCCGACTTTATTGTAGGCAGCGGGCATAAATCAATGGCTGCGTCAGGGCCTGTTGGAGTGCTCGGGGTAAGTGAAGAATACGCTCCTATTGTGTTCAGAAAATCTAAACACAGCAAGGTAAAAGAAGTTGAGCTTCTTGGGTGCACGGCAAGGGGTGCTACGGTTATGACCCTTATTGCTTCTTTCCCTGAAGTGGTAAAGCGTGTTCAGAACTGGGACCAGGAGGTCGAAAACGCTCGCTGGTTCTCGGCAAGGCTTGAGGAAATGGGCTTTATCCAGCGCGGGCAAAAGCCCCACTCTCACGACCTCATGTTCTTCGAAGCTCCACGCTTCTATGAAATTTCCGAGAAGGCCAAGAATGGAAGATATTTCCTCTACAGGGAACTCAAAGAGCGCAACATTCACGGCATAAAATCCGGACTTACCAAATATTTCAAACTCAGCACTTTCGGGCTTGGAATGGAAAAACTGGAAGCTGTCGCGGATGCCTTTGAAGATATTTTGAAAAAATATGAAGATATCTGAAATTTATCCAGGATTACATTCTGTGGGCGATCTAACATTCAAGCCTGAAGATATCAGCTGTGAATGAATTAGCTGGGTTGGTGAATTATAACCAGAATTATAACCAGGGTTTACGACCCTGGTTCTTAATCTCCATTTTTCTTTGAAATGAATAAATTCACGGATCTCGTAGGAAAAATGTGTAAACAAAAAATTTCAAAAAATACATGTCTTCAGAATAGGTGGAAAATTTGTCTGCTGGGTTAAGGTAACAGTTTAGGTATCTTTACTTTTTTAATTCCACGTTTTCCACAAATCCTTCTCCCCTGGGAGTCAGGATATAATATGTAACTCCTTCGCTTTCCTCTTTTTCAATACAGAGAGTACTTTCCAGCATATTAAGGTTGTAACTTACCTGGGAATCCGTTAGCTTGAACTCGGTTTTGATTTCATCGAGCGACTTTTTTTGCCCGATCAGGGCTTTAAGGATTTTTCTGCGGACAGGATTCTGCAGGGCATTAAGGCAGGCTTTATGATCTTCGGTCATATTCTCCTTCATCCTGCCTTCCTGTTTCATCCTTGCAACCCATTCTTCTTTTCTTTTTGTAGCTTCTTCGGGAGTCATATCTGATCATTTATATATTGGGCTGAATCTCTAAATAAGTTTGCGAAAAGCAAAAACTGTAAGTGAGAACTGTATGCAAAAGTATAAGCAGGATATAAAATAGCTCATGTAGGCGGGATATAAAATAGCTCAGGCTAGTTTAGTTATAAATAACATTGTTTTTCAACTATTAGTTAAATATCATAAATTCTCTAATTATTGTGAGAATTTATTGTGAGAATTAATCACTTTGGAGGGGTATGTTTGGAAGACAATAGTGGAGATATGTTTAAGTATAAACTTGGTAAGTGGGTTCTGAGCATAGATGAATGTGCTTTTACGGATCTTATGGATCTTGGAAAGAATAAATCTATGCGTCAATATCTGATAGAATCAATTGACAAATGGGTAAACAAAAAAGAGTCACTTTTTACAGATGAATTTATTTTGGAAATGTGCGACTTTATTAAAAGCGAAAATGAAGTCCTTTACGACCGTTTGATAAAGAAATGTGCACTAAAAGGGATAAGTGTAGGTGAAGGTATATTTGAATCGCTGAATCTTTTGAATTGTGGAATGATAAGTGCGCAGGAATGTAGGCAGTTTGAAGATGACTTGTCTGACGTATAATGTTTCTATTTTATTATTGGTTTTTGACCACCAACAGATTTCGTTTGATTTTGTACATCAGATTTATTTGTACTTCAAGTATGTAAGTCATATATAATACATTTCGTGTAACACATTTCGTGTAAAAAGGTTAATTCAGGTGCTGCAGTGAGATCCAACCATGAGATAAGCAATGAGATTTCTCTGCTGCTCACCTGTTTTTATTCTTCGGTACTTTTCTTTTTAGGTTTTCTTCGGTATTTTTTAGATACTTTTCTAGTTTTCGCTGCGAATTTTTTACTTGAAATCCTTCAGGGCTTCGAAATCAAGAGTTGCAAAGTAATCCTCAATTGTCTCAGCTCTCCTGATCTGCACAACGCTTCCGTCCTTCCTGAGAAGGAGTTCGGCAGAGCGGAGTTTTCCGTTGTAATTGAAGCCCATGGCGTGCCCGTGAGCTCCTGCATCATGAATTGCAAGGATATCCCCGATTTCAATTTCAGGAAGAGGCCTGTCGATTGCGAACTTGTCATTGTTTTCGCAGAGGGAGCCGGTTACGTCATACTTGCGGACCGGAACCTCGTCCTCCTTTCCAAGCACGGTTATATGGTGGTAAGCCCCGTAAATGCCTGGACGCATCAGGTTAGCCATACAGGAGTCCATCCCAACGTAGTCCTTATAGGTATGTTTAAGATGTCTTACCTGGGAAATCAGGTATCCGTAAGGACCTGTGATAACACGCCCGCATTCCAGGAAGACTTTGAGCGGATGAAGTCCGTTAGCTGTAATTGTGGCATCATAAGCTTCTTTAACACCTTTTGCCAAGGCTTCGAAGGAGACAAGTTCCTCTTCTGGTCTGTAGGGGATGCCTATGCCTCCACCGAGGTTCACAAATTCGAAACTTATGTTGAGTTCCTTTGAAATTTCAACTATGAGTTCAAAGAGAATCCTTGCGGTTTCCACAAAATAATCAGGATTTAATTCATTCGAAGCAACCATTGTGTGCATTCCGAAACGCTTTATCCCCTTGTTTCTGAGTATGCGGTAGCCTTCAAAAAGCTGGTCTCTTGTAAAACCGTACTTTGCTTCCTCAGGCTTTCCTATTATAGCATTTCCTCCTTTAAGGGGACCAGGATTGTACCTGAAGCAGACAATTTCCGGAAGCCCGGCATGCTTTTCAAGGTAGTCAATATGGCTTATGTCGTCAAGGTTTATGTACGCTCCAAGTTCCTTTGCCTTTACGAATTCTTCCGAAGGAGTATCGTTTGAGCTGAACATTATGTCTTCGCTGGTCATTCCCGCTTTTTCAGCAAGGATGAGTTCGGGCAAAGAGCTACAATCTGCACCAAAGTCCTCATCTTTGAGAATTTTTAGAATGAAGGGATTCGGAAGAGCCTTTACGGCAAAGAACTCTTTAAAGCCTGGAACTTCCCTGAAGGCTTCTTTCATTTTCCTCGCATTTTCTATAATGGCTTTCTCATCGTAGATATGAAACGGGGTAGGGTACTTTTTTATTATTTCCAGAATTTCTTCTTTGGTGAAGGGGAGGTCCTTTGAAACCATATTATTACCTTTTACTAATTTTTTGTTTAATGGGCTTTGTATCAATTTGAACTTTTACTCCTTTATTATTCTTTCTACCACCCGAGTCCCGTCTCGGGAGGACGGTGCCCTTTTCGGCACCTGAGTTTCGTTTCCCGAGTTCCGCTTCGGGAGCACGGGGTCCGTTTCGCTCACTTCGTTCGCTCAAGCGGACTAATTCCTGTATAAAAATATTGAGTTTCACTCCTGAGGGCTAATTTAGAGCAGGAAATACTATATTTTCAAATCGCTCGGAGGATGACGTTTCCTGAACTTCGGTTCGGATCTCACGAAACAGGCGTAGTCAATCGGAGCAAAGGTTGTGGTGCAGCGATTGGAGTTCAACGGTTGTGTTTTTTGAATATTTCATTAAGTCTGGAGTAAGGATAGGTGTTCACAACGTCTTCTTTTTCGAGCCAGCCCCGCCGCGCCTGTCCAAGTCCATACCGCATAAAGCCAAGGCCGGTAGTAGAATGACTGTCAGTGGAGATACAGAATTTAAGGCCAAAGGTCTTTGCGCGCAGGATAAGCTCGTCATTAAGGTCAAGCCTTGAAGGCTGGCTGTTGACCTCAAGTACTTTTCCGTTTGCAGCCGCAGCTTCAAAAACCTTTTCAAAGTTGACGGCATAAGGCTCCCTTTTCCCAAACAGCCTGCCTGATGGGTGGGCAAGAATATCAAGGTAACTGTTTTCCAGAGCTATGACAATTCTTTCTGTCATCTCTCTTTCAGATGACGCAAAACCGGAGTGTACAGCTCCTACAACAACATCGAGTTCTTTAAGAATTTCGTCTGGATAATCCAGGCTTCCATTTCTCAGAATATCAACTTCAGAGCCTTTGAGAATTTTTATCCTGAAACGTTTTGAGAGTTTATCAATTTCTTTCCATTGGGCTTTTAATTTCTCGATTTCCAGGCCATTGGCAACCTTCTGGGAACGGGAGTGATCGGTTATTGCGATATAATCGTAACCAAGAGCTTCTGCTTTTTCAATCATGGTTTTAAGGCTATTTTTCCCTTCACTATAGTTAGTGTGTATATGAAAATCTCCCCTAATATCGCCTGCTTCTACCAGTTTTGGCAGGGCATTTTTTGTAGCGGCTTTAATTTCTCCCCTGTTTTCCCGAAGTTCAGGTGGGATATAGGCAAGGCCAAGTTTTTCATAAATTTCTTCTTCACTGCTGCCTGCAATCTGTTTTCCGGATTCTTTTAAATAAAGCCCGTATTCCGAAAGTTTATAACCATTTTTGATGGCAATATTTCTAAGTTCTATATTATGTTCTTTTGAGCCTGTAAAATACTGAAGGGCTGCTCCGTAACTTTCAGGTGGGACTACTCTAAGGTCAATAGCTGTCCCTTCTCTCAGGATCACACTGCTCTTTGTGCTGCCTTTTAAAATAACCTGATCAACCTCTGGAAGGGAAACAAAACAATCCATTACCTTCAGAGCCTCTGCTTTTTCGGCTTCTGCCAGGATGTCGATATCCCCGATTGTTTCTTTCAATCTGCGAAGTGAGCCTGTATAGATTATCTTTGAAAGATCAATTTTAGAAGTTGTGTTTTCACACTGGGATTTTAAGGCCGATATAACCTCTTCTGCGAGTGGAAGCGCCTTTCCGAGAGCTATCCGGACATGACTTTTCTCATATTGCTCAATTGCCTTTTCCAGATTCCTCTCACTTTTTTCTCCGAAACCTTCAAGTCGTCTGAGCTGGTGGGCTGCGATCGCGTTTTTCAAATCAGAAAGCGTCCTTATTCCAAGGGTATCGGCAAGTTTTTTCATTTTCTTTGCCCCAAGCCCCCGGATTTCCATTAGTTCCGCAGTTCCTGAAGGAGCTTTCACTTTCAGTTTTTCGAACTTTTCCACCTTGCCTGTTTCCAGATACTCAGCAATGTGATTGGCAATAGACTCACCTACACCTGGAATCTTGATCAGCCCCGTTTTCCCTTCTCTTGCATAGATATTTTCTATGTCTTCCCCAAGATTTTCTATCATCTGAGCTGCTTTCCGGTAAACCCGTGGTTTCCACTCAACCTGCTGGTATTCAAGAATATCGGCAACCTCGTAAAATAACTCGGCAACTTCGCGATTTCTCAATTACTCTCCCCTCTGCTCCCTTATTTTTTGCTTTTTCTCCCCTGTTTAACTCAAAAGCTACATCCCCAGGGTCTCCTGTCCTTGAATATCTTTTTTATCTTCTCTTCGGAAACTCCACTTCGAAAGCTCCATATGCTCCGGCAACAGCTTTTAAAGCTAATTTCTCTCCTGTTCCAAATGTCGTGCTCTAAAAGGCAGGCCCTATGCCTCCCGAAAAAAAGTATGCACTGCCTTTCTCTCTTCTCCTACCAGTTTCTAGAAAAAGTTAGCAATTTTCCTGACGATTTCCTTATGAGGCGTTGCTTTTTCGAGTTCCTCAAAAAGCTCCGCAAGCTCTATGAACCGAACCATTGCCCTCTCCCCAAAAAAACAATTTGAAAATTCTCTACATTATTATTCAATTCCCAGTCTTTATCGCTTTGCACCCTCAAATTTCAGAAATAGAACTTTTCCTCTTCCTATCACAAAACAGCTACCTTCGCCATTCCTTCCTAATTACCGAAACCTTTAATATCTAAAAGATGTATGAGAAGAATACATAGCACTTTTTAACATCCTTATGCGACTGTGGTTTAGTGGCTATGACCTGAGCTTCCCAAGCTTAGAACCCGGGTTCGAATCCCGGCAGTCGCATTGGAAAATCTTTTAAATTGGCTTTCTTTTAAACTCAAATTCTCTTTTAAATTAATTCTGTTTTAACTTGAATTATCTCTTGATTTTAAGTTCAAGAAAGGTCATTAAGTGAAATTTTTTTCCTGTAGCCCATACCCTGAAATATTGCTACAAGATCTCCTTGATCGTCAGTTATATTTACAGTGTATGTTGAAATTTTGGGGTTAATTGACGTTTCTATTGCTTCGGCTGTGAGAGTTTTACCTGCTGCGGCTTTTACAAAAGAGATGTTTGCATTGATAGCAACAGTAACAGTCCCATAAGCATTTGATGCTGCAGCAAAAGTAAGATCTGCAAGGGTAAATAGTGCACCTCCTTGAACGGTTTTCAGGGCATTAAGGTGCTTTTCTTCTACATTCATAATGGCTTTTGCATATCCTGGAGAGACTTCCAGAAGTTCGATCCCTGAAATTGCAGCGAATTTATCATTCTTAAAAAATTCTTTGATATTTTTCATTCAGTAACTCCAAATATTGTTAGTAAAATCGTGCTCTTCTCCTGGTATCTTAGTTAAAGTTATTCTTCTGAACATAAACTTACTCCTGAATCTTTTATTTTCAGAAGTTAAATCTTGCCGAGTCCCTAATTTAACCATCCAAATCCTCTTGAGTATCAAAAACAATTCTGTCATTGGGAGATAATGGTAGAAAAGGATGCCGTATTTTGGAAGGCTATTTCCAAAAGAGCTGTACAGGTTCTTGGAAGCATATTCTTGCTTATGGCAGTGTTTTTTCTTTCTGCCGGGCGGGTCGACCTGCCTAGAGCATGGTTTTTCTTTTGCCTTTATTTTATCTCATTACTCTTCAATATTGTTATTTTCCTCAAGTTCAATCCTGAGATTATAAGAGTACGAAGTGAAACGAAATGGGAAGAAATGAAGCGATGGGATAAGCTGTTTACAGTGCTCTATATTATATTTGTTTTCATAATATTTATTGTGTGCGGGCTCGATGTAGGAAGATTCCAGCTTTCAAGCACCGGAATGGAGTTTTTAGTAGGCGGCGTAATAATTTTCGTTGTGGGCTGGGGGGTTGTAGTGTGGGCAATGGTTGAAAACAAGTTCTTTGAAACTACAGCCCGCATTCAGAAGGAGAGAGAGCAAAGGGTGGTTTCGACGGGACCTTATGCAATTGTCCGGCATCCTGGTTATACCGGAATGATTCTGTATTACGGATGTGCTCCGTTCATCATTGGCTCTCTTTACGGGCTGATCCCTGCACTATTACTTGCTATTGTTTTTATTTTTCGCACATACTTTGAAGACAGAATGCTCTACAAGGAGCTTTCAGGATATAAGGAGTATGCGAAGAAGGTAAGATACCGGCTTGTACCGTTCATCTGGTGAGGAGCGAACCTAAAGAATCAAAATATGCAATATACGGTAGAGAGTTCGAAAAGTATCAGAAAAGGTTTACCTGGAAAGCAAAAAACCTTATTGCAAGTAATTTAAAGTAAGCATTAAATTGATTTTTCATTATGGTTTTCAGCATGCTACTCAATATCTGTTTATTAATATGGTAAGCTCATCTTAAAATAAATTTTATATTTTAACTAATTATAGTTTCTTAACTGTTTTAATGATCAAAGATTAGGTTAATTATTCAGGGGGTAAAATTCAAATGGGGTCTTCTTATTTCTATGACGCTCTTCTCAAATATATCTTATATGATTACTTTTAAAATGCTTCCCGATCCTTAAAAATTGACTAGCTTTTGTAATTAATAGAGATTAATTATTTATAAGCTGACCATTATTATTCTATTGATTTATATTAAATTATCTTTTATTAAATTGAGCAGTATATAACCGACTCAGTGTCGGACTTGCATATGGGGGTAAAGAATGAATACAAAACTGATAGTTTCTCTGTTAGTGTTATGCCTAACGTTGTCTATTGTATCTGTGCAAGCGCAGGACGAAACTATGGGCACGATAGGAAACATGGAGAATATGAGTGTTATCCTTGCCGGAAAAACATCTGAAACAATTACCTGCAACATGACTGGAAATGCAGTTGTAGTCGGTATGGATAATATAAGCGAGAGAATGGAGAACATGACCGGAGCCATGGGCAGAGCTCAGATTGGCAACATGACCCAAACTCAGAGTATGGCTCAAAACCAGACTCAGAATATGACTGCTAATCAGACTGGGGCTACGGCAGGAAACCAAACTGGAACCATGACCAGACCTATAACATGTAATGTGGTTGGAAAGGTATTCATAATCAAAGACCTGGGCAATATGACCGAAAATGCACTTATAATCGGTAAAATGGATAATATGCCCGGAAAAGTGGTTATGTTCGGAAAAATGGGTAAGATGGCGGGAATGGCCGAAAGAATGGAAAACGTGTCTGCAAGGCCTGGAAATTTGGAAAATATGACTATAGTCATGGCCGGGAACATGACTGGAACTATGAATTGCAGCATGACCAGAAATATGGAGAACGTGACCGGAACGGCTGGAAACATGAGTAATGTGTCCGGAATGGTCGGAAGAATGGAAAACATGACCGGAAGAATGGAAAACATAAATGTGCTCATGACTGGAAATATGACTGGAAGTATAACCTGTGATCTGACTGAAAAGATGGTTATAATCAGAAATATAGGTGGTATGAGTGAAGCAGCCGAAAGAATGCGTAATATCTCTGAAATGACTGGACCGGGCAATTTGACCCAAACTCAAACTCAGAACATGACTGAAGGTCAGATAGGAACCATGGCAGGAAATCAGACTGGAGCTATGGCCAGATCCAGAATGTGTGAAATGACAGGAAATATGGTTATACTCAGAGGTATGGATAACATGACCTCAATGGTTGAAAAAATGGATCGTATGTCCACAATGGCCGAAAGAATGGACTTTATGAATTTCATAGATGGAAAGATGATCATACTTGAAGATGTGGATATGACTAGAATGACCGAAAAAATGGATGGTATGTATAAAGCGCCTGAAAAGATGGATAATATAACCGGAAAGATAGTTATAATCAGAAACACGGATGACACGACTCAGCTAATGACTAAAAACATTAAATGCAACATTACTGGAAACGTGACTTCGATCAAGAACACAGGTAACATGGCCGAAAGAATGGGTAGAGCTGCATAAGTCTTGATCTGTAAAATGTTCGTGTAATGAACCGTGTGGAAAATAAGTTGCCTATCAGTTTGATAGAAATTTTGGCTTGAAACTAAGACTGCAAACCTATAACTTTTCAGTTTGCAGCTCTTGCTTCTTTTTTCCAGCTGTTTCTAGCATTCGTCAACCAGTCTACTGGTTTTCTTATCTAAAATTAACTTCTTCTAATTCGGGTTTCATTTTCTATTTACTGTTTTTTACTGAATTTAAGGCTAGATAATATTTTAAAATTTTCTAACTAGAGCTAAATGATTTCCTAAAGATTCAATTCTCCAGGAGGCTTCCGTACTACTGTGGGTTACTTCTGTATATACGTAATTATTTGTAAAAGGTGACTATTTCTAAAGCGTACTCCAATTCCGAAAACCAGACTAATCTCTATAGTTGATAGAGATTAAGTATTTATAAATCAGGAATTTATTATCCAATTGATTATATTAAATTATTTTAATTTTATTGGATTTATTTGGCGGAGCTTTCGTTTTAAAGCATAAGTACGCTCACCTGATAATTCAAATAATTTTGGTGAGAAGTAACATATGGATAAAAAGCAATTAAATGAAGAAAGAATTGAGTTACTTTCCCAGATTAATGCTCTTCTTGATTTCCCTTTAACATTACTGTCAATTTTATGGTTAGTTCTTATTGTTGTGGATTTTGTTTACGGGTTTTCTCGATCTTTGCAAGTATTGAGCCTGGGTATCTGGGCGATATTTATAATTGACTTCTTTGTCGAACTGAATATCTCTCCAAAAAAGAAGGATTATTTAAAGGAGAACTGGCTTGTCGTACTTTCCTTATTTTTGCCTGCTTTAAGGATTCTAACGTTATTTAGCGGCTTCAGGCTAGTCAGATTTGCAAATTCTGTTCGGTCTCTTAATCTGATCCGGATCCTCTCTTCTTTCAATCGAAGTATAAGAACTGTCCGGCAAGTAATGAGGCAGCGGGGCTTGAGATACGTCCTGCTGCTTACATCTCTAATAACTTTTCTTGGAGCCGCAGGTATATACAATTTTGAGCAGCCAGGCCTTACTTCTTATTGGGATGCACTTTGGTGGACCGCAATGATTATGACTACAATAGGAAGCGGTTACTGGCCAGAAACCGCTGAAGGAAGAATACTGGCTTTTCTGTTATCGGTTTATGCTTTCTCAATTTTCGGGTATATAACCGCAGCTCTGGCAAGCTTTCTCGTTGGAAGGGATGGTGAATCATCCTCAAAAGAGATTGAAAAACTGCGCAGCGAAGTACAGCTCCTTTCCAGTGAAGTTAACAGGTTTTCAAAAAAGGAAAAAAAGTAAATTTTACTAAAGTTCTTGATATTTATTGGTAGCTCTGATGCTTTCGAAAAGATTGAGATAGAAAGTCAACATCAGAAGGAGTACACCTGTTGAGCTTACTATTACTGAAAGTTCAACCGTGTTTAGTCAATATAATTTTATCTTCATATATTTTCGCTTTTATTCAATTTAGTATGCGGTGTTGGTGGCAATTTCAATTGTTTATCTCCTTTTTTGCCCTGTGCTTTTTTGCCTTGATGCCAGTCTTTTATGTATAAATATAGCTATTACAGTAACCGCCATTGAAAATGCAAGTATTCTCATTATAGTCAATCTGAAGTCATCGCCTATCATCAAGGCATGTGTTGAAACAAGTAAAAAGGCCAAGTAGCTTAGGTAGTGAACTTTCCGCCAGTTTTTGTATCTCTTCCTGTACAGTGCAATCCCAGCAGTTAGAAGGAACAGATAAAAAGCCGGGCGACCTGCTAATGCAATGAAGATATTTGTCTGGGAAATCGGAGATAAGATCTGAATCCCTCGCCCCTCTAAAGCAAAAGTCAGTGGATGAATTAGGATTAACAAGATTCCAACTCTTGCCAGGTTATGGTGAGCTTTTATAAAAGACAGTCCTGATACTTTCTTCATTTTAGCCATGTACTCAGATGTAATTATTGCAAGAAACATGGTCAGGTAACCGCAAGTTCCTACAAACCGACGTATCATTACAACAGGCTCTTCTGGATTTTTCAGAATTATGTATATTATAAACAGAATTATAAGTAGAATTATACCGTAGATTGGGTAAAAATAATTATTTGAGATTCCTTTGCCTGAAATATCCCAACTTGTATTTTGATCTGTATGTTTTCCCAAGTTATCCTTGCCCAAAATATTCCCCCAGCAAGCTTATTTTCTTCCCCCAAAGGCAGTAATTCTTAGTTACAGTAATGACCTCAATAATAATATTGTTACTATAACATTGTTACTTCTTTCTCAAAAAGCAACCATATTCCATACCATATTCCTATTTTACTTCTATCTGGTGAGGTTAGACTTTCATTACTATTATCCTTCATTATTATTATCCTTCATTCGATTATATTTATACTAGACTATTAGATTATTTAACTACGTCTTTTTCTAATTTTAATTTAATGTGGTGAAAATTATAAAAACTAAAAATTATAAGAAAAAGCTTAAAAATAATTATTCAGGCATCAATATTATTTAATTAATGTCATTAAAAGTATATTCTATAATATTTATTTTAAATCAATAATAGTTTCTAATTTATATTTCATTATGTATTATATTCTCAAAATCATAATCTTCTGTTGGTACGTCAATTTGTTGGTGGAACTTGAGGTCATCTTCATTGGTATATAGTTTTCAACACGTAAAGGGGGTAGATTTATCAGCAAATTTTCCTCCCAAAATAACTGGAGATTAACTGGAAATATAATATTTATGTGTTGTATCTGCCGATGGGAATGAGCTAAAGGCCGACAGTATTAAAATCGTATCAATTTGAGGAGTGTGTACGAATGGGAATGTTTAAAAAGACAATGAGTATTTTAGTGCTGGTTTTTTTCGTACTGTCACTGACAGCAGCGTCAGCCAGCGCAAGTTCCTGGAAAGACAGATATGACTGGAAAGACAAATGTGACTGGAAAGATAGATGTGACTGGAAAGGCAAGTGTGGCTGCAGAGACAGATGTGACTTTGGGTTCGGTAGTTTCTTCTTTGGTTCTTCTTGGTCATTCTTCGGATGCGGCAGCGGCTGGTTTGGCGACAACTGGTTTGGCGACAACTGGTTTGGCTGGTAATGATTAATAAATGGCACGAATATGAGTGTAAACAAACTTC
Organism: Methanosarcina sp. UBA293; assembly: GCA_002499445.1. Classification (GTDB taxonomy): domain Archaea; phylum Halobacteriota; class Methanosarcinia; order Methanosarcinales; family Methanosarcinaceae; genus Methanosarcina. The sequence goes on along the minus strand of DALS01000015.1, from coordinate 7,996 downwards.
GGCTCTTTCGTACGGTCTTCTATCGGATTGCAGGGACAATAAGACTCATTAAACCTAAATATCTGGTATATCGGAAAACACTTTTTACAGAAATTACGTGTTTGAAGAATGAAAAAGGCATGAGCATGTATGCTACAAATTTATGAGTCAGACAGTTTGAGTCTCATGTGACTAGCTTTAAGTAAGCTGCATAAATCCTTTTAAGATGCTGGCCGGCAGTCCTTGGACTGGCTTACGAACGAGTCTTTTTCTTATTTTTACAATTTTATGGTTTAGAGAATAGTTTTATTGTCTTATGAAAAATTAAAATTTCCAACTTTTCGAGTATATTCTAATCTAGAATATAAACTATAAGGTTTCCTTAACTTGTTTTAGTCATGAACTGAAATTATTTCGTTTTGCGTGTCAGGAATTGCTCTTTGGTATGATATAGTACTCCTTTTCATTTCTGCTGTAGTGAAAATATGTTTTTATGGTAGACAGAAATTCTTTTTATTCTTTTTGTAGTTTTTATCTAGGTTCTTTCATTTAAGCGGTGAATTATTAAAATTTTTACCAATGTTTATACATGGAAACGCTTGAAGATTATAATGTTTACCTTAAGAAAATAGTTTTCGGGTTTACCTTATCAATGGCAGGTTGCTAAGTTAATATGTACAGTTATAGCCTTGAATCTGGCAGTCCCTCTAATTACGAAATTAAACTTTATAAAATTGATTAACTGTTCGGCATGCTTGAGGTCTGCCAAACGATCTTGATTTTGGTATGATAAATTTCTATAATGTATATATCGGGACGAACCTTTACTCAAGTAAAATAAATTTATAGATCGAGGTTGGGTATATATTCAAAGATTAGAACTTGAATTCTTATGTAGTGGAAATTAAGGACTTAGTAGCATGTTAATCCTAAAGAATTATGTCAAATACTACTTTTATGAGATCTTTTTTCAAGACAAGGCTAGATAATGTCGATTTTCAATTAATATTGGTTTCTAATTATTATTTCTTTAGTTATTATATTCTCTGAGTTATAATCACCTAATGATACGATTTAAGGATCATTTTCATTGGCTTACATATTCTCGGCATAATACATGAGGATAATGGGGGTAGAATTTTTACCAATCTATACTTTCCTAGAAGAAATCTAGATGGTGGATTGGTAAATAAATTCATTGAGTGTATCGCCAATGAAAAATGTCAATGAAAAATGAACTGAGAAATTAACCTTAAATTGTATCTAATATTATCAAAACATAGCAAAAAATTTATGGAGTGTAGATAAATGGGAAAAATTACAATAAAAAAGACACTGGGCATTTTTATGCTAGTGCTTTTTGTAGCTTCATTAACAGCTGCGTCAGTAAGTGCAGGTGGGGACAGGTTCGGCAGGTTCGACAGGTTCGACAGGAATGAATTCAAGTTTATAGAAAAGGAAAAATTTAAGTTCGTATCAAAGAAAGACTGTGACTGGGACAGATGGGACAGAGGCTGTGACAGATGGGACAGAGGCTGTGGCAACTGGAACAGATGGGACAGAGGCTGTGGCAACTGGAACAGATGGGACAGAGGCTGTGGCCTCTTCGGCTTTGATTTCTTCGGAAAGAACCGTGGCTGGGATTGCTAACTACTAAATTTGTCTGGCTATAAAATAAAAAACATATATGACTCATTTGTACAGCTCTGAGTCAGATTACAGGAGTGGAAGACCCTACTCATATAAATTCTTATGATTTAAAAACGGAATAGGGTCTTCTCTCCTGATACTGACCGGCAGCTTCAAACTAGATATGCAAGTGAGTTTTATTTGACTTTTTACAGATATGAATTTGTGGAAGATCCTGGAAAGTTTTTACGGCTTCTAGGCTTCTAACTTCCACATCAACTTTTAATCTCTATCTTTAAATTTGCATTTTAATCCAAGAGACACTCTTGAGATTCAGGCTATCTACTTTTATTTTGTATTAGGAGTTGGTGTTAGGTTTTCTATCGTTGACTAATGGTTTTCTATCGTTGACTAATGGTTTTTTATCGATGACTGATGGCTGAAAATTCGTTTATTTTCTATTCTGGTTTTGCTTGTATAATTTGCTGGACTGAAGATCTTCTGACTTAAGATAAGAAGAAATTTAATATGTAAAAACGTTCAATATTTCCTAAGTAATTAGGATAGTTCCGGAGAGGTAATCTCTACAGAATCAAATGATTTATATAAAGAATCTGGCCTAGCAAAGAAATAAACGTGTCCATTTACTTTTCCGGGTATCAAGTTTCAAGCTGGAGGAGTTTTATTGAATAAACGGAACTCGATATATCTCGGTGTTCTTATTCTTCTGTTTCTGGTAGCATTTTTAGTATTTATAGAGCAGAAAAAGGAAAGCCAGTTAGGATTTGAGAACATAAGTGTGCAGGAGGCAAAAGAACTGATCGAGAAAGGCAATGTATTCGTACTAGATGTTCGCACGCCTGCCGAGTTCAATCAATCACATATCGAAGGGGCGATCCTGATTCCTGTAAGCAATGCCTTTGGATCAAATTTGAGTCCGGACAATCTGCTCAAAGCTCGCACAAACGAAGTTCCTAAAAATAAAAAGGTACTGGTTTACTGCAGAACAGGGCGCAGAAGCATTGAGGCAAGTACAGTCCTTGCAAACGCAGGATATCAGGTATATAACATGGAAGGGGGCATTGGTTCCTGGATCGATGCAGGGTATCCGGTTGTAAGCTCGGAAGCCCGGGAAACGGATGGTTCCAGCGATTGAAACCTAGGAATTACGTTTTTTAACTATCCGACACCACATCAGAATAAGCATTGCTTTTCCATCCCGTGCATTCCATTTTACTTAAGTATTTCTTGATATAACCAACCTTCTTATTTTTTTCATATATTTCGATGTCTCCCAATTGTTTTATTTAATTTCAAGTCCAGTAGCCTCTTAAGAACACTAATAATGTTCATAATGCAATTACTCTATGTTCGTTCTATAACTGAAAAGGCTTTTATTCTCTAGTGCTCAAACCTAGAGTGGAATATTAATTATAAAAATTATCTTATTTTAGTAATTGGGGGGGTAAAATGGATATAGGTAAAAGCAAATCGACTGAAAAAACATCTTTTACAGAGGCCGAAAACCGCTTTACAAAAGAGAAGGGAAGAGGCACAGATCTTCTAGTTCCTTATGCACGATCAAATATTGAAAGATGTATGTGCTCACTGTGCTCGGTCCAGGCCGACAGTAAGTGTGCTCAGGACAAACTTCAGAGTTCAGGAAAGGCGATGAAAGATATGCCAGAAGGAGAAGTTCCAAATCCTGAGGACGTTCCAGGAATATACTGCTCCACAGGCAAAGCCACATGCCGGGACCTTAACTTTGACAGAGAATGTATTTGTGGTACATGTGAGGTCTGGAAAGAATATGGTCTTGAGGAGGTAGATCCAAATAATCACTTCTGTCTGCATGGTAGAGCAACCTGACTAGTTTTATAAAAGTCTTGAAATCAAATCTTAATTTTCTTAAACGGAATATTTAAAGAAATATTTATTTCTTCTTTTTCAGCTCTTCTTTAGATTTTTCACTCTAAACGGCTTAGTTCAAAACACTTTTATGTCCAGAAGCCAAAGTCTAAAATAAGAAAACTAATTGGGATATTAATTTGGGGGAATACTTTGAGTAAAGGGAGAGATACATCAACCGAAGAGAATGAATCTATAACACCTAGAGACAGGAATGTAACTTTTGAAAGAGGTACGGACTTTGTAGTCCCTTATGAATCGGAAAACATTAACAGATGTAGATGCCCACAGTGCCCGGTTCAGGCTAACAATCAATGTGTACAGGACAAGAATAAGAGTTCAAAACAAGCAATGGAAAATCTGCCCGAAGGAAAGGTTCCGGACCCTGAAGATGTTCCAGGGGTATACTGCTCCACAGGCAAAGCTACCTGTCAGAATCTTCACTTTGACAGACAATGCATTTGCGGTTCCTGTGAAGTCTGGAAAGAATATAACCTCACAAATGCGAATCCCAATAATCACTTCTGTCAGCACGGCAGAGCAACCTGATCTTTCACTTGCAGGTTCAGATGGTAGTTTTTTATTTACTCTATATTTTTGTATTGTTACAGATTTTTTTAAAGCCTTTTTGCGTTTTTAAGTAAAGATATATTTCTGAGCTTAAGGTCAATTCTTAGTTTAAGGCTGCACAGTTTTGGTTTTTAAAGGTTCTTTCTGCAGTTTACTACTTTCTCTGCTAACAGGTTTAGTTTTGCCACCTGGATAAAATAGAAAAACAATTAATTTAATTAAAAGTTAATGATAGACCCTGAAGACTGGAAAGAAGTAGGAAGAATGGAAGAACTGATAAACTGGATTATAAGTATAGTTATGCTTTTATTCATGGTCAAAACAGGGGAGCTTCTGGCTCAAAACTGGGATTTCTTAAACCATCTACTGATTTACACTTATATAGGAATCTTATTTTTTTATTTGCTGGCAGAAAAAGCTGCATACAGGGGTTCAAATATTAAAGGAAGGCAATCAAAAAAATGGACCCGGAGTTTGCTTTTACTTTTCTGGTGGGCTCTTCTGATTGTACCTGTCCTTGAATATAGTTTTGATCTACACCTTGAACTCGGTTTTTACCCACACCTTGAATCCAATCTTTACCCGCAACAAAATTTTGCAGTTACAATTGCAGGAGCATCACTTGCATTAATTGGCACAGGGATAAGAGCTTGGAGTATGTGGACGCTGGGCAAGTATTTCTCAGCCCATATCGAAATCAAAAACGACCATCAGTTAATTGAAAGCGGTCCCTATAAACTCATAAGGCATCCAGCTTATGCAGGAAATATACTACAGGCTGTCGGAATCCCACTCATTCTAAATGCTTATCTCTCCTTGAGTATTTCAGCAGTGTTAATTCTCCTATTTTTGTATAGGTTGAAGCTTGAAGAAGAGACCTTGATTCAGGAAATCAAAGGTTATCGAGATTACATAAAGAGAACAGACAGGTTAATCCCTAAACTCTGGTAAATAATAAACATGGTTGTGTGTAAGCTTAACCCCAACCGAAAATAATATATCTTTTAGTAAATATTGTCATTGAACAGTCAAAAAATAATTTAAGGATGGTGGGAAGTTGGTGGGTATAGTTCTAATTCTTCATATCCAAGTTTACCTTAAACCCTTTAAGATTTCAGGAGCTCAAATAACTTTATTTCAACTTCAGGAGGAGCAAAATAAATGATTCCTTCTTTACTGGCAAATGTTGACGTACTTCTCGGCTTTGCAATTTTAATTCTTACCATTTTTTATAGATTTCAAGTCCCTCCTGTACTAGGTTTTCTCGTAACTGGAATGTTAATTGGCCCGCATGGGCTTGGAATTCTGGGTGGAGGGCAGAATGTAGAACTAAACGCTGATCTAGGTGTAATCTTTCTGCTTTTTACCATAGGAGTAGATCTTTCCTTAAAAGAGCTCTGGAAAATAAAAAAAGCCTTATTATTGGGTGGAAGTCTTCAGATTCTCTTAACAGCAGCACTGGTTTTCATCGTGTGCTCAGCTCTTGGGTTTAGTAATCCTACCTCTGTCTTTCTTGGCTTCTTAATTTCTCTTAGCAGTACTGCAATAGTCCTGAAAGTCTTTCAGGATAGAAACGAGGTATATACTACGCATGGGAAAACTTCTCTTGCAATTCTGATTTTCCAGGACCTTGCCATTGTGCCCTTGATCCTTATCACCCCACTGCTGGCTGGAAATTCAATAAATTTCGAAACCTCATTTTCAACCATTTTTCTCAAAGGCTCCCTGATAATTCTGGTTTTCATCTTAAGTGCAAAGTTCCTAATTCCCTGGATATTTTATCATGTAGGCAGAACTGGCAATAAAGATCTGTTTCTTATTAGCGTAGTTTTTATCTGTCTATCTACCGCTCTTTTTACCTCAAGTATTGGTTTGTCTCTTGCGCTTGGCGCTTTTCTTGCTGGAATTGTTATTTCCGGCTCTCAGTACAGCCATCAGGCAATAGGCAACATAATACCTTTGAGAGATATGTTCATGAGTTTCTTTTTCGTGTCCATTGGAATGCTTCTTGACATTGGATATTTGCTTGATCATTTCTCTGTACTTGTTTTTGCAGCGTTTATACTCATTATCATAAAATCAATGGCAGGAATAGCTGTAACTTTCTGTCTTGGCTATCCTCTCCGTACTGCGGTATTAACAGGACTTGCACTTTCACAGGTAGGGGAATTCTCTTTTGTGCTTTCGAGGTTAGGGATCGAGTATTCTCTCTTGTCAGAGGAAATTTATCAAGCCTTTCTGGCAGTTTCTATTATTACAATGGGGATTACGCCCTTCTTGATTAACGCGTCTTATAAACCCGCAGATTTCTTTGTCAAAAAGATCTCAGGTATGACTTATGGAATGAAACTGGTACACGGCTTGTACTCAGAATCCATTGAAGAAGAAAAACAGACTGAACCTGAGCTGAAAAACCATTTAATAATTACAGGCTTTGGTTTTTCAGGTCGGACAGTCTCAAAGGCTGCAAAAACCGCAGGTATCCCTTATATTATCCTAGATTCAAACCCAGAAATCGTCAAGCAGGAAAAAATGAAGGATGAAAATATCCACTATGGGGATGCAACGTTTGAAGCTGTACTGGAGCATGCAGGCATCAAGAATGCAAGAGTTCTCGTTATTGGGATTTCTGACGCTGCTGTTACAGAGAAAATAGTAGAGACTGCAAAGCAATTGAATCCGAACATCTACATTATCGCAAGGGTACGGGATTTACAGGAAACGGAATGCCTTAATGCCCTAGGTGTGGATGAAATCATTCCAGAAGAGTATGAAACGTCTGTAGAAATCTTCGTTCGCCTGCTGGAGAAATATCTGGTTCCGAGAGAGGATATTGAAAAGCTTGTAAGCGATGTACGGGCTAACGGCTATAGAATGCTGCGGAAATTGTCTGATAATACGACTATTGATAGCGAAGTCAATATAAAAGATGAGCTTCAAGGCGTCGATATCCAAGTTCTTAAAGTGGGAAATAGTTCAAATTTTGATGGAAAAACTCTTGCAGACCTGGATTTTAGGAAGAAACACGGAGTGACCGTGCTTTCAGTTCGTAGAGGCTCGGATTTGATTTATACTCCGCAGGGCGATTTCCTCCTTCAGGCAAAAGATGCCTGTATTCTTCTGGGAAAACCTGAAGATCTGTACAATATCAGGAAATTTTTTGAAAGTGTTAACGGATAAACTAAAATAAGCCCCCTCTAACTCTTCTAATTGTTTATTTTTTCCTGCCTATGCACTCTTATTTTCCTTTTTTGCAATACAAATATATTCCATGCATCTGACTTTTTCCTATGCGTCAGATCATTCTAGCTTCTGCATCTCCAAGGCGAAAAGAGTTGCTTAAACAGTTGATAGGAGATAACTTCATAATTCGTGCTAGTTCCTATGAGGAATCTCCTCATCCTGAACTGAACCCTGAAGAACTTGTCATAAAGCACTCTGTCGAAAAAGCCAGGGATGTTGCTAAATATTTTGATTGCGGGCTTGTAATCTCTGCTGATACTTCGGTTCTTTTTAACGGAAAAATTCTGGGAAAACCGCAATCTTCCGAAAATGCAGAGAAAATGCTGAAAATGTTAAGCGGACAAAGATTTAAGGTTATAACCGGGCTTACAGTTCTTGACCTTGACAGCGGAAATGAATTCACCGAACTGGAATCCACGCTTGTCTGGATGGATAAGATAAGTAATGAACAGATTTCAGCCTACGTCAGAACCAGAGAACCCCTTGATAAGGCAGGAGCTTTCTCTGCTCAGGAGAAAGGGGCAGTCCTTGTAGAAAGAATCGAGGGAGATTTTTATAACGTTATAGGCCTTCCTCTCTTCAGGCTGGGAAAAATCCTGCAAAGCGCTGGAGTATCTATATTTGAGGAAGATTCATCCTGAAACCGCTGTACTGCAACCGTTGGGCC
>DALS01000041.1 GCA_002499445.1 Methanosarcina sp. UBA293 | reverse complement strand
AAATTAAGGATTTCTACAGAGCCTAAAAATCCATATAATTTCAACATAAAATTTACATGATCCAAAACTCCAAACTACCGAGGGTGCAGAAATTCAATCGAGGCGAAACGAATGCGAAAAATACGGAAAATGCGAAAAAACGCAGACAGATAACATGACCTTTTAATTTATTCCTTTCCAATTCGTTCCATTGACCACAACTGTTGTACCGCAACCGTTGCGCCGGTTGATCACGCCGTTTCCAGAGACTTTTCGATCAAATCTTTTCTCAAAAGGTTTGCGTTTNNTTTTGATCAAACTTTTTTTGAAAAAGTTTGCGGTCAAGCCATTTTTGAAAAGGGTTGTGATCACGCCGCTTCTAGGGGTTTTTGATCAAACTTTTCTCAAAAGTTTGTGAGCAGCTTTTTTTGAAAAAGATTGTGGAACTTGGGAGTCGTAATTCTATTAAACAATTCAGCAAGACACGTACTTAATTTCAAATTAGTAGCAACAAATTATAAATACATTAACTACTTTAATACTTATGGACCAAAAACGAAAAAACCTCCCATATTTATGTACGTCAGTATGAGAGTCTCCTAAACTCAAAAAACACGTACTCTATACCAAAGAAGTAGCAAAACTCAAATTATTGTTTGATTAAAAGAACAACCGGTAGTACAAGATCAATAAAAATAACTTAAAAAACGGCTTAACCAAAATAATAAATGAATAATTATATCCAAGAAATTTAACAAGAACCAGAAATAAGCTAGAAAAACAAAAATAGGGACATAAACTCGAGTTAGGTTACAGGAGTTGATATAAGAAGACAATAATAGGATCAAAGCAAATAACTTGTGCGGAATTATCTTAGTGGTTTTTTGAATCAGAAATACGAAATCTGGTTTTTAAAGCCGATACTTGAATTTCAAATGTCGGCTTTAAACCTGATCCTTAATCCAACTTTTTTTCAGATTTTCGGTGTTTTTCCCAATATCCTGTGAGTTTGCCCCCAAGGGCAAGCTTTCCAAGTTCTCGCCTAACTCGATCAGTTACTTCTGCTGGGACAGCTGATGCATATGGAGTACCTGGCAGGGGAGTCATGTAATGAGCCCTTACTGTGCCGCCTTTCTTGCAGATCCAGCGGACAAGGTCAAGGCTTTTTTCTTGGTCTTCTTCGGTTTCGGTGGGAAGGCCGAAGATAAAATCAGCCGCTGGAGTTATTTCATGCTCCAGGCAGCACTCAACAGCTGAAATACTGTCTTCCACAGTATGCCCTCTTCGAATCTCTTTTAGAATTCGATCACTACCAGATTGAGCTCCAAGGCTAAGGCTATCGTTTGCACAGTATTTTCTTACAAGTTCAGCCGATTCATCGGTCACGAATTCCGGACGCACTTCAGAAGGAAATGTTCCGAAGTAGATATTCTTATCAGGCAGTTTGTGAAGTGCAGAGAGCAATTTCTCAACCTTATCAAATCTGGGGTGAATTCCATCACTCCCATAGCCTAAGGCATTGGAAGCTATAAAGCGGAGGTCATTATAATATTCTGCATTTTTCACAATAGAATCTATACTTCTGTGTCTGACCTCTTTTCCGAAAAGCCTTGGAGTCTGGCAGTACTTGCAGCCCCAAGGACATCCTCTACTGATTTCAATAGGAGCCCGAAGTTTTTCAGGGTCAAAACAGGGATAGGAATCAAGGTCTACATAGGGCCTTTTCGGAGTTATGACAACTTTATTGGTTCTCGGATCTCTGAATGCGATGCCAAATATTTTTCCCGGATTTTCCCTTTCCTGGATTACTTTAACAAGTTCCGGAAGGGTTTCTTCCCCTTCTCCGATCACGATATAATCAAAGTATTCAAGTGTCTCTTCTGGAGCCCCGGATGGATGAGAGCCTCCTGCAATGAAAATCGAGTCTGTGCCTGCACTTTTTACTTCCCTGAAAACCTTTGCTGCCTGGCGCGTTGTAAAACTGTAAATCATAATCCCGTTTACAGGTTTGTCTACAAACCCGGCTTCCGGCAGTAAAGGCGAAAGGACTGCAAAGCTGTAAGAATTTTTCTTGCTGTACCGGAAGTTTACGTCTATCATTTTTCCTCGTTTTTAGAAACCAGAGCTTTTTTAGAGGATCGGCTTAAAAGGGATCAGAGTAAAGCAGAGACAACCCAGGATAAAGGTAATTATTCCTAAAAGGATGCGCTTTTTATCCAGTTCTACTTTGTCATGCATTGGAGACGGGTGCCCGGCTGCTGCAAAAACCCAGAGGAGAAGAGCCCAGAAAATCCATATAACTCCATCTTCCTTCAACCAGTAAATTACATAAAGCCCTATTAAGAACAGGATACGTGGCATTAGATAAGAAACTTTTTCCGCTTTTTTACCCACCATGGCTCTAAGTATATGCCCGCCGTCAAGTTGTCCCGCAGGAAGAAGATTGAGCAGGGTAACAAACATTCCCACCCAGCCTGCAAAGGCTACGGGATGAAGGGTCTCTCCAGTTGCCCCTATAAGATTCTGAATAAACACGAAAAGAGGAGGCAAGCCTAGATCAAACATCATAGTATCAGGCAGGGTTTTTACTTCAGGCATTTCCAGATTAAGTCCTATGACAGTAACTGCAACTGACATGAGCAAACCTACCAATGGCCCTGCAATTCCAACATCAAACAGCGCTTTCCGGCTAGGCACAGGTCCCCTGTAGCGAATTACTGCTCCCATAGTACCGATAAAAGAGGGAAAAGGAATGAAATACGGAAGAGATGCTTTCATCCCATGATACCTAGCCATTACATAATGAGCCATTTCATGAGAGCCAAGAACAGCCATTATCGCAAGAGTAAAAGGTAGACCCTGGAAAAGCTGAAGAGGCTCTTTTTCAAGATCCGCTCCAAACATCAAGGCTCCACAAACCATGGTCGTAAAAAGGGTTGCTATAAAAAGGATAAGATTTAGCCAGGTCTTTTCCTTTGTCTTCTTTTCAGGAAAAACCAGAAGTACATGTTCTCCAAGCTCGTACTTCAGCGTGTACCCTAACTTAAACTTTTGTAGAGGCCCCCAGAGTTCTCCTATAATATTTTCAGTACTGATTTTAGGAGTCCCGTAGAAATAGAATGTTTCCCCGGAATTCTGGATCTCATACACATCAAAGACCCTGACTATGAAAGGATATAGACGCGAAACCATTTCTTTGGCATCGAATTTTCCTTTGCCTTTCTTATTGTTTTCTTGGTTCATTTTGGAGTTCCTATCTCCTAAACTAAAGGTTTTATTTTTAGGACAATCCATTTTCAGCATTTAGAACTTATTTTTCATTTCTTATTTCGCTGATTATTTTTCAATTTTACTAGTCTTCAGTTTACTAGTTTTCAGTTTACTAGCTTTAAGTCTTACTTGCTTTCAGTTTTACCCGTTTTCTGTTTAATTAATTCAATATAACCTCTGCTTCCATTAACCAGAACAAGGTCTCCATTATTTAATACTTCGTAAGGATTTCTCTCAAGCATATCAACAAGTGGAATTTCAGAAATAATGGCTCCGACCGCAACTATAGGTTCAGTCTCCAGATTTATTATCGCCGCAGGAGCAACTCCATTTTTCTTCAGCTGATACATAACATACGAGCCAACTGTAGAACCTTTTCCCTGGGGAAAAACAAGAACTTTCCCCTGAATCGATTTTCCTTCAAGGACATGATTCTCTTCAATTACAACCCCCGTTTTCGGATCTACGCTGCCAAGGAAGGAAATGGGATCTCTGGAGAGGAGTATTTCACCTTTTGCACAACCTCTGGAAATAGTCCTGCCTTTAAGTTTAATAGGAACCACCTGCCTTGTTTGTTGTCTCGCCGACTGCCTCCTTAATACACGCCTCCATACTTCCGTATATAGCTTGAGCCCCGCACATCCCTGGCACATAAGCAAGAGCTTTTCCTGAGTTTACCATAACGCAGGAATAGTTATTGGTAGCAGGAGAAACCACCATGCAAGTGTCACAGACAACTTTAGCTCCACTTTTTTCGATTTCTCTGATATATTCTGGATAGCGTTTTGCAAGTCCTCTTGAGGTAAAGACCCAGAACTCTTTTGAAACGGTTTTTCCTTTCAGGAGTTCGGCGGCTTTTTCAAGCTCAGCTGCCGAGCAGTGAGGGCACCCTATTGTTATCAATTCGGGTTCTTTGCAAGCTTTATTCAGGCTCTCATAAACCTCATCAAGCTGTTTTTTCTCAATTGTTATTTTTTCAGCTGGCTCTTTAAAATCCACCCTTCGAGTCTCAGGCGTGACACCTTCCACGTGGTAAAGAGCAACTGCCCCTGAAGCAGCCATTGCAGCTCCAAGTGCTTTTAACTCATCTACATCCGGAGAATTCCTGAGATGAAAAATAGGCACTCTGTTTCCTGCAAGTTTACCAGCTACATACCCTAATGCACCGTAATTTGATTTTTCCAGTGGATATTCTACTTCAAACAAGATCTCAGGCAAGCGATTTTCGTCCAGATGGAATCCATAATTTGCAGTTTTCCCAAGAAGCGCCGCAGAAAGGGCTGATGGCCCGCCTTCCCGGTTCGTCCTGGCTCCAAGCACGGAATTTGCATAGGAAACGGCTGACGATTCACTCCATGCCAGATGGTCGCCGTAACCGACATCAAACCCCTCAAGAGTATAAGGCGTACATGTGCATTCACACTTAATTCCCAGTTTTTCGTAGGCCTGGATAATCAATTTTTGTTTTTCTGCAAAATCGGGCGAAATCCTGAGCCTTTTCCAGTTTTCCAGATCCATTCCTGCAGGATTCAAAATTGTAGGAACCTTAACCTTGCCCTGCAAGTCTGAAATCCATTCAAGGCCTGCATCGCCTATGGTTTTGTAGGAAACTCCTGCAATCTGGGCGCTTTTGATGGGAATAAGCCTGTCTGCCCCGTAAATATCTCCAAGGGCTACAAGGATTTCGATAGCCTGCCTTAGAGTCTCCCCGGCTTCTCCATTAAGGATTTGCTCTTCTTCTTTTGTAAGATACATTGAAATTCACTCGGTAATTGCCATGCTTGAAATAATTTTTTATTTATTCTCCCGGAATTACTGCTCTTTCAAACATTTCCTTTTCTACAAGAACTTTTGTAGCATCAATTCCCACTTTTGTGGTCGTTCCGTCAGGAGCTCCTCGCGGGTCCAGAGAACTGCCCCGGACATTTGGAATAATAAGAATGTCCATATCCCCTTTTACCCTCGTAGCAATTGCAAATTCAACATCGTTCGGGTCAAAAATATTTATATCTTCGTCCACAACCACTACATGTTTAAGGCTCGTGTGAGCTGCAAAAGCTGCCATGATGGCATTCTTTCCATCTCCTTCAGTCTGCTTCTCAATCTGAACGACTGCATGGAGGTAGCAGCATCCGCCTTCAGTCAACACCACGTTTTTGACGGGAGTGACCTCCCCGACAGCCCTGTAAATCTTTGGCTCATAAGGCACGCCCATCATCAGGAGGTGCTCAGGCCCGGCTGGCAGAATCCCATAATAGATCGGGGCTTTTCTGTGGATAATTCGAGTAATATGGATAACAGGTTCTTTTCTTACCACATCGTAGGTTCCTGTAATATCCACAAACGGACCTTCATCAATCTTCTCTATGGGGTCAATATAACCTTCAAGCACAATCTCAGCATGAGGGACCTTTATCCCATTTGCGCACTCAAAAAGCTCAACAGGCTCTCCTCGGAGAGCGGCTGCGTATTCAAACTCTTTTCCTACAGGAACTCTTGTTGAAGTTGCGTAAATAATTGTTGGGTCGCAACCAAGCACGATTGCAACAGGCAGAGGTTCACCTTTTTCGGCAGCTTTTTTGTGCAGGAGATAGGTATGCCTTGGAGGGACAAGCCGGGCTGCGAGTTTATCTTTTCCTGCAAGCATAAGGCGGTGAATGGAGGCATTAGTCACCCCTTCATACTCGGAAACTATAATCCCTGCAGTTATGTAAGGGGCTCCGTCTTTTTCAAAATGAGTAAGGATAGGTAGTTTTGTCAGGTCAACCTTGTCTTCTATGACTTCAAGAGTTGGAGACTCTGACACCAGCTGCACTTCACCTTCAGGAGAAACTTCCGAAAGCCTCTTTATGATTTCTTCTTTAGGAACTCTGAGCATGGAAGCCAGTTCATCCCTTGATCCAAGCAGGTTCATAATGACCTTCGAACCTGAAACGTCATGGAAAAGAATCGGGGATTTTGCGGCTTTTGCAATTCTTGAAGCTTCAAACCTTGGAGAAACAGGTTGTAGAATTTCTACCAGTTTTCCATTTTCATTTAACTGGTCGATAAAATCTCTAAAACTCATGGGCATCTGGATATCAAAAAGCTGTCAGATGATAAAAAGATTATCCGGTTGTTGAGTATACGAAGTTATCATAATATGTTTGAAGGACATAGAAACCGAGATTCATCTAGTATTTAAAAAAATTTATTAATTCACCTAGATATAATCAATTTATCTAGAAATAGTCGGTATATCTAGAAGAATTATGACTTCCCCTAGATAATCACATGATATATTTATACAGAACAAGTTATAAGCTACTCTATGAGTAAAAGTAGCATTGCTCACTAGACTGATAGATAAAGGATTAACGAATTTCCTATCAGTGAAGAGGGTCAATTCTCTCTTCGTTTTTTAAAACAATTTTCCTTTTATATTCTATTCCTCTCAGGTTTGATAAACCCTTTAAATGTTAATCTCATCAAGCATGAAAGCCCTGGGCCTTATGATTTTTTTCTTCTCATACTGGTCAAAGCAGTGGGCTATCCAGCCTGAGACCCTACCGATTGCAAAGATAGGAGTTGCAAGTCGAGGGGGAATATCCATATATTTGTAAATAACTCCAGAGTAGAAGTCCACGTTTGGATAGATTGGTTTTCCCTTTTTCTCTACAAGCTCACGAATAACTGTTTCTTCGATTTTTTCGGCTATTTCGTACCAGTACATATCTCCTTTTGCTTCTGCGAGTTGCCTGGAAAGCTGCTTGAATATTGTGCCCCTGGGGTCATAGGTCTTATACACTCTGTGCCCAAAACCCATAATCTTTTCTTTCTTTTCGATTTTTTCAAGGACAAATTTCTCTGCGTTTTCCTGGGAACCGATTTCTTCGATCATGGTCATGACTTCTGCTCTTGCCCCTCCATGCAGGGGGCCTTTAAGGGCACAGAGCCCGGAAACAATAGCAGAATAGAGATCTGAGAGAGTAGAGGCGGTAACTCTTGAGGAAAAAGTAGAGGCGTTTAGTTCATGTTCAGCGCTGAGAATGAAATCCTTTTCCATGACCTCAGCCTCAAGCTGACTTGGTTTACTTCCTCTTATCATGTACAGGAAGTTGGCTCCATGGGAGAGGGAGGGATCAGGAGGCACAGGTTCTTTTCCATTTACTATTCTATATTGCGCAGCAACTACAGTTGGGATCCTAGCAATTAACCTTATGGCTTTTCTAGTATTTCCCTCAGGAGAGCTGTCGTTAATGTCCGGGTCGAACTGAGACATAAAAGAAACATTGGTACGCAGCGCTTCCATAGAGTTAACATTAAAATTGGACATGCGGATAACGTCCATTACCTCCCTGTTGACTTCACGCGCCCCATGTAGACAGGCTGAATACTCGGTAAGTTCCTGATCTCCAGGAAGTTCTCCCAGGATAAGCAAATAAGAAATTGCATCATAGGGAAGCTCAACCAGCTGGTTAATGTCTATCTCCCTATATTTCAGAACACCCTCCAACCCGTCTATGAAACATATATTTTTACTCATTTTCTACCTCACATTTATGCGTAGAGGATTTTTCAAAAAAACTTTTGAACTTTGGGGAATCCTCTGTTTATACGTGGAAGATTTAACAAGAAGGGCCCTTATTAGACCCAAAAATAAGGCGACAACGCATTCCTATTATCATCAAATAAGTATATTAAATTTGTTGGAATTGTATCTCTAGACCTTTATAACCATTTCCCTATATTAGGGATGCCACGGCTTTAAGTCTCTTGCTATATTAAGTACAAAACCTATTGTTTTTCAGAAAATTTCTACCTCAAAGACCTTCAATAACTAAAACAGCCTTTTTTTCCAGTTAGGTGAAAGAAAAAGGTTCCAAAAAAGCAGAAAAGTTCGTGTAAAGCTTGTGGAACCTTTTCTAGAAGACTTTTATACGAATCCGCTATTTTTAAATTATTATTCTTTCTTCATTGAATTCCGCAGGAACTTATGCAAAATCCCGCCGTTTATGTAGTATTCTATTTCCACAGCCGAGTCCAACCTCAGTACTACCTGGAATTGAACTTCGTTCCCGTTTTCGTCCTTTGCCCTTACAGTAAGCTCTCCATTAGGCTTCATGTATTCAATGCCAAAGATATCATAGCTTTCTTTTCCTGTGAGGCCTAGAGAATCGGCATTTTCACCTTCTTTAAACTGCAACGGGAGAACTCCCATACCAACAAGGTTATTTCTGTGGATACGCTCGAAAGACTCGGCGATAACTGCTTTTACTCCAAGCAGGAGTGGACCTTTGGCTGCCCAGTCTCTGGAGCTACCTGTCCCGTACTCCTTTCCTGCAATAACTATCAGAGGAATATTATTTTCCGCATAAAGCATAGCAGAGTCATAAATAGGGATTCCTCCACAGGATTCTTCTTCAGGGAAAGCTTCCTTCCGAAGATGGTATGTAGTCCAGCCTCCTTCTCTGGTCACGAGTCTGTTCCTTAGCCGGATATTTCCAAAGGTTCCGCGCATCATTACTTCATGATTACCTCTACGAGACCCATAGGAATTGAAGTCTTCAGGATTTACACCCCAGGAGATCAGGTATCTGCCTGCGGGGCTATCTGAAGGGATATCCCCAGCAGGAGAGATATGATCTGTAGTAATGCTGTCCCCGAAGAGAGCCAGAACTCTTGCATTTTTTATATCCTTAGGCACAGGTGAAGTAAGCGGGAAGTCCATGAAATATGGAGGTTCCTGAATATATGTGGACATTGGGTCCCACTCATAAAGGGTTCCTGTCGGAGCTTCAAGCTCCTTCCAGAGTTTGGGCCCCTCGAGAACACCGGAATATTCTTTTTCGAACATTGAAGGTTTGATACTGCTTTTTTCAGCATTCCTGATCTCCTCATCTGCAGGCCAGATATCCTTGAGGTAAACAGGACGCCCATTTGGATCATAAGTAAGAGGATCAGTTTCAAGGTTGATATTTACAGTACCTGCAATTGCATAAGCTACAACAAGAGGTGGAGAAGCAAGGTAGTTTGCCTTGACAAGCGGACTAATCCGACCTTCAAAGTTCCGGTTTCCGCTGACTACGGCTGCAACAGTAAGATCATTTTCCTCAATTTCCTTAGCAACGTTTTCAGGTAAAGGTCCACTGTTTCCTATACAGGTCATACAACCGTACCCAACCTGGTGGAAACCAAGAGCTTCGAGATAGGGTAAAAGTCCTGCAGTTTTTAGATATTCCGTGGCTACCCTTGAGCCAGGAGAGAGACTTGTTTTTACAAAAGGCTTGGCAAGCAGGCCCCTTTCTACAGCCTTCTTTGCTAGCAGTCCTGCCCCTATCAAAACCGAAGGGTTTGAGGTGTTGGTACAAGAGGTGATTGCTGCAATTACTACAGAACCATGACTTACTTTGAAGGCTTTTTCCAGAGACTCCGCTTCTTTTACTTCTTCTGCACCAAGGATTTCAGATTCCTCTACAGGTGCGCCTCCTTCCCCTATCCAGCGCTGGTAAGCAGGATCAGTGGAAAGTTCAAGTCCTGACTCTTTCTTTTGAATAAAGACCTGCTGCATAGTCTCACGGTAGTTTTCAGGCACCTCACTCAGAAAGAGCTGGTCTTGAGGACGCTTCGGGCCTGCAAGACAGGGCTTTACCGTGCCCATGTCAAGTTCCAGGATTCTGCTGAAAACGGGCTCAGGCTTGTGAACCGAATATAGAAGATCCTGAGCTTCAAGATACTTTTTCACGAGATCAACCTGCTCTTCGCTCCTACCTGTTCTTCGCAGGTAGTCAAGAGTCTCGGCATCAGGTGGGAAAATTCCAAGGGTTGCCCCATACTCAGGAGCCATATTAGAGATCGTTGCCCTATCTGGAAGACTCAGTGAATTTAACCCAGGTCCATAGAATTCCACAAATTTGCCGACAACTCCCTCATTTCTTAGGATTTTTACAATAGTCAGGACAAGGTCTGTGGCTGTGACTCCCGGAGCAAGTTTTCCGTAGAGTTTGAAACCCACAACCTCAGGCACAGGCATATAGTAAGGCTGCCCGAGCATTACAGCTTCGGCTTCTATGCCTCCAACTCCCCAACCAACTACTCCAATTCCATTGATCATTGTAGTGTGCGAGTCTGTCCCTACAAGAGTGTCAGGGAATGCAAATAACTCCCCATCTTTTTCCTTGAGATGCACAAGTGGGGTCAGGTATTCAAGGTTAACCTGATGGATAATTCCCCTTCCAGGCGGCACGACTCTTAAATTGTCAAAGGCTTTCTGAGCCCAGCGCATGACTGAATAGCGTTCCCTGTTGCGTTCAAATTCTTTTTTCTCATTTTCCTCAAGAGCATATGCCGTGCCATAGGAATCCACCTGAATCGAGTGATCAATAACAAGATCAACAGGGATAACAGGGTTTATTTTCGCGGGGTCATCTCCAAGGCGCTGCATTGCAGAACGAAGCGCTGCCAGGTCTACTACAGCTGGAACGCCTGTAAAGTCCTGCATAACTACCCGTGACGGAATGAACGGAATATCCCTGTCACTTACATTTTCAGGGCTCCAGCGAGCAAGAGCCTCCACATCCTCGGCAGCTATCAAATGTTTTTCAGTGTCCGCATGCCTGAGAAGGGATTCCAGTAGAATCTTTATAGAGTAAGGAAGCAGGGAAATTCCCTCAAAGCCTTTTTCTTCCAGTTTGCCCAATCTGTAAATCGAAGCGTCTCCGGCAGCTGTTTCAATGGTATCTCTTACCCCAAAAGGGTCCGGACCTTCTCTCATATATCTCTTACCTCCAGTAAAATATTAAAAACATGATATTGTAGACTTTCTTTACCGTATGAAAGCACCAAAATTTGATTAAAGTCAGGTGAATAGAGTGGAACGGATATAATACTAATTATATCCAAATCTTATATTATATCTAAACATTCTGCATTTTTGATTGTAATGGTTATATGATGTATTTTAGAATTATCTATGACAACTATTAGATCACACATCTGTAATAACTATTAGATCACACCTGTTTTCCTATTTTATTCTTTCCGAAAACTCACAGATACTTTTGCTTTAGAACTCTTTTCAAGATTATTAATACTGTTGTCTTTTAAAGGAAGAGTATAGAAAAAAGCCTGTAAAGAAGGATAGATTTAAATGAAGAACTTAAAGTGGAAGCTTAAAATCATAAAAATGACTATGATGACAGGTATTATATAAAAAGAGCCTGAATCTAAAATGGGGTACTAGAGTAGAAGATGAAAGGTATATTTAGTGAGTTTCAAGCTTCGGCTATATAGAAAAATACTTTAAAATGTTGCTTTTTCGATCGGGGAAGTTGTCAGATCAAGAGTAGCCAGATCATGAGCATAAATCAATCCCAATTTAGGAAAAAATTCACATTGAGGCAGACTTTTAATTAGTGAAAAACCATACTTGCAATATAATATTACTCAGAGTTTCTTTGAGGTGTATTTTTGGACCAGGGAGACTTAAAGAAAGTAATAACAGCTCTTTTACTGCTTACAGCAGGAGTAGTTCTGATCCATATCTACTGGACAGATATTGCACCTGTCCTGGGAGAAAGCTTGAGAATTCTCAGTGAAACCAAAATACGTTATTTTATTCTGGCATTTTTAGTTTACCTTCTGAGTGTGTACTTATTCGCAATCCGCTGGCAGAAGGTTCTCTCCTGTATGGATTATAATCTTAAGCCTACAGATCTTGTTCCTGTTATTTTCGGAGGAATATTTGCAAATAATCTAACTCCAGCAAGCCGGGCCGGAGGCGAACCACTTCGGATACTCTGGGTTAACAAGCGGTTTGGAATAAGTCTTACTAATGCTTTCGTGTCAATTCTCTTTGAAAGGCTGGTTGAAGCAATACCCATTACCATCTTATTAATTTATGTTCTATACTCGTTCCCTTCATTAGAGATCAAATTCTTACCCATAAAAAGTAGTCTAAAGCTAAGCTCAACCTATTTATTGCTTTCATTCTTCCTCATAGCAGGAGCATTGATATGGGTTTTTCGAGGAAAATTATCTCCATTTCTCAAGAGAATTTACGAAAATTGGAGGCAACTTCATAAATCCTTTATTTCAGTTCTTCTTTTATCCTCTGGAGTCTGGATTCTTGATATAATACGTCTCAAGCTGATTGCTTTATCTCTGAGCCTTCCTCTCTCTCTACATTTTCTTGCAACAGTCTCTATTTTATACTTGCTGCTTGGAAGCCTGCCAATTACTCCAGGGGGGCTTGGAATAGTTGAAGGAGGTCTTATTTCAGTTCTTCTCTATTTAGGGCTGCCACTCGCTTCAGCAAGTAGCTTTGTCTTTCTCGAGCGTTTTATCTCCTTTGGGCTCAGCAGCGTGATAGGATTCCTATACCTGCTTCATTATGGAGGATTTAAAATATGGAAAAATACAAAATTGCACTGATCAGTGACTGGTATTTTCCAAAAGTCGGAGGAATCGAGTATTCAATGCATACCCTTGCCAAAACCCTGAGCATGTACGGTCACGAGGTAAGCGTTATTACAAGAAGTTATCCGGGTGTCCCTGAATACAGTATCCGAGACGGCGTTTCAGTTATAAGGCTCAAAGGTAGGGCTTTACCCGGGCAGAGTCGATTTCTCACGCCCAATGCGTATAAAGAGCTTTTCAATCATTTGAAAAACGGAAGTTATGAGATTGTCAATCCCCATGGGCTGGATTCTCCTATTGGTATGGGCGCTCTTCTTGCATCCAAAAAACTTGGAATTCCTGTAGTAGTAACAAACCATTCCCTTGTGGGAAATACGTCATACCGCCATTTTTTGTATCTTGCAGGCAAGTTACTTTTACAATATGCAGATGCTGTAATTGCTGTCAGTTCGGCAGTTGAAACAGACTCAAAGTTGATGACAGTAAAACCTATTTATCGGATTTTTAATGGCATTGATTCTGAAGGCAGCGTGATCAAAGATCCTCTTCCTGTAGATACAAGAGGAAAGATTGTAGTCGTCACAGTCGCACGCATGACAAAAAAGAAGGGGGTCCAGCATATTATAGACCTCGCTCCTTTACTTCTAGAGAAACATGATAATTTATTATTTGTAATGGTAGGAGATGGTCCACTCAGGGAAAAACTGGAAAAAACAGTAGAGAAGTCAGGTTTATCTGAAAATTTCTATTTTTCAGGGGAAGTTCCTAGGAAAAAAGTACTTGGATATCTAGAGCAGGCAGATATCTTTGCCCTTCCATCGGTTAATGAGGCTTTTGGAATTTCGATTCTGGAAGCAATGTCAAAAAAGGTTCCTGTTGTTGCAATGAATAATAGCGGAGTCTCGGATATTATCAAGAACGGAGTAAACGGCTACCTTGCGGACAGTCTTACCGAATTTTCATCTTATCTCGAGAATCTGATAGAAACTCCAGCCCTGCGAGATTCCTTTGCCAAGGAAGCTTTTCGAGAGCTTCCAAACTATGATTGGAACAGGATATGTGAGCAGACAACCATGGTATATACAAGTGTTATTTATGATGAAAAATATCACAATAACCGTTGATGTGGAAGAAGACTGTCCTCCAATGCTTACAAGCACGAGAGGCATGGAAGAAGGGCTGCCTAAGCTACTTGACCTCTTTAAAAAAGAAGAGATTAGGGCAACATTCTTCGTTACAGGAGTGATGGCTGAACAGTATCCAGACCTTATATACAGAATTCATAAAGAAGGTCATGAAGTTGGATGCCATGGATATACCCATGCGCGTTTTGACCAAATGGACAAAGAAGAAGCCAGGCTTGCTCTCAAGCAGGCTGGAAAAGTCCTAAGGCAATTTGAAAGGGAACTAATCTCCTTTAGAGCTCCAAATCTCCAGTTCCCAAAAAAATATCTTAAACTCTTGGAAGAAGAGGGTTTCCTTTATGATTCTTCCCTTGCTATTTACAAGCCTCCATTTTTTCAGGGCAAGACAGAAAGCAAGATAATCAGGATTCCTGCCACAGTTACCTCTTCTTTTCTAAGGCTGCCCCCTGATTTTTTTCTCCCGTTGCTCAAACACTCAAAAGCTCCTGTAGTCTTTGTCCATCCCTGGGAGTTCGTGAACATGTCAAACATGCCAATACGCCTGGATTGCAGGTTCAACACTGGAGAAAAAGCCCTTGAAAATCTTAAAGTCCTGATCCGAACCTTAAAAGCTGAAAACTGTCATTTTTTAACTCTCCAAGAAAGAGCAAAACTTGAAAAATATAAATGAATTACTAAAAAATAAATAAAACACCTTTTTCTCCTGCGAAAAGAAATGGAAACGCAGCCTAAAAAATGTCTTCCATAAATGAAAAAGCTTAGTTTCTCATTTTCCGGCAGCTCGCTGAGCTTCTTTTGTAATCTCTTTCATCATCTCCCCCTACAAGATTTGCTTTCTCACAGCGAGAAGCCTCTTTTGGCTTGCAGTTGAGGAGAATGCTCATTAGTCTATCAGCCAACCGATAAAGCTTGATATTTTTAAGCCAGATCAAAAGTGAGGACGGTTTTTCGCTAAACTCCTTGCATTTATCGTGATTGAAGACCACCTGCTCATGCAACTGGCAGACCGAATGCAGGCTTTTAAGAACTTCTTCAGGAATATTTTTCTCGACCTTAGGGATTGACTCAATTCAAAAATATTCTTATTAAGCAGCTAAGGAAAGATAAAAAGCAGTTAAGAAATAATAAAAATAACTTCAAATTTTTTATTTTGGGAAATGCCTTATATGCATTGATTTCCATACAATCTTGGTAAATTACGAATAAACTATGAATAAACTGCGAATAAATATAGGCGAGCATAAATAAACAAGAAGTATATATGAACACAGACGTTTTTCAATCCTTGATTCTCATGTTTATCATTGTCCACCTGTAGTTTATTAGCGAAACTCTTGAATATTACTGATTTCTAAGTCCACTTTTATGTTTATAATGTGTTTGCTCGAAGTAATGCTTTAGAAACCTTGTCATTTCATGACATTGACCTGATGATTAAAATTAGAAAATTATAAATATTTATACACATATGTGTGAAATAAAATTTTTTAATCTTTTTTGCAGTTTAGAGTCAGTTCAATTAAAAGTTGAATATTTCATAATCTGTAAATTACAGATTTTCTGGGAAGAGATATAGAAATTAGCAAGATTTGGGAGTCCGAAAAACATGTCAAAATCAGAAAATATCTGGAAAGAGTTTTTTAAGGACAAAAAACATGGGGGACATAGATGTTCATCTGAGGGGTTTCTTGCTATGGAAGCAAGGGAAAAACTATACCACCTTGACGGGGGTAGCACCCTTCTTGATTTCGGGTGTGGAGCCGCAGAACTCCTGACCTACTATGCCCAGAAATATGAACAGCTTTTAGGAGTGGACTTTTCCCAATCCATGCTTGAGGAAGCAGGAAAAAGAATTGAGAGAAAAAAATGTCAAAACATAGATCTAATCCTTGCTGACCATGAGACGCTCTGGGAGAATTTGGATACTTCTTTTGACCGGATAACTGCAGCCGGAGTAATTCAGTATTTAACATTTCAAGAAATTGACGATTTTATCGTTAATGCATCAAAGCATCTGAATAAAGGAGGCAAAATAGTACTATTTGACTTATTGGACTCCCGACTGTACCCGTTATGGAAAATTGGACTATTCTCACAGAATGCAAGTTGCCTCAGTATTTTACGCAAAATAGGTTTCGAGTTCCGGACTATAATATCGGCAAGCCTGAAAAATCGCCCAAAAGACATTCTCGGGTCAGCCCACAATCCCTACAAAGTTGAAGAAATTGCAAATAAGCACGGTTTTAAAATGATTTACGTACGTTCAATGTATTATGAGTACAAATATCATGCAATATTGTCTCGGGCTTAAGCGGCTGTTCAGACGGGAATTGAATTTAAGAGAACAGAGTCAAATTGGAAAATGGACATGAATTGATGTGGTGGTTTAGTGGACAGCCGTTATCGTCCAAAAATATTTCTTTCTGCACTATTTATTTTAAGCAGTTTATATATGGGAGGAACTAAAACGTACCCTAGTAAGATTATTCCGAAACCCCATGAGCATATTGATCAGGGTACTCTCACACTGTTTTCACAAAATTACTCTAAAGCTAAAGGTATTCCGAATAATATTTTCATTGCAAAACTTCAGGGTAATAAGAAGATTTATGATAAACACGACAAACTATATTCTGCACTTTATGGAACTATGAAATCAGAGCTTTCTCTCAATATCTCAAAATTAAATTGTAAAGTCACAAGAAATTCCTGTTTATTTCCTAACATTTTATTACCAGCCGCAGACACTATTTTAGAATCCGGAATAAATGAGTATACAGCAGATTTAATTAAATCTTTAGAGCTTTACAGGTTCTGTAAAGCTGCTGCCATACCGCTAATTCACTATAAAGAGCAGCCAAGAAGAACTGGATCACTTTATATCTGTAATCTTATACCGATGGTTAAATGTACCTACCAAATCTCGATAGATATAAACACAGATGATCCCAAAAGTTTTATTGAACTTAATAGCCCAGGTTCAAAGTTGACTATTCAAAAAATAAACAACAGCATTGTATTAAAAAGCTATTTTAAAGACTCTTCTGAGGATGACTCCTCTGAGGATATTAGATCTGAAACCATATGTATTGGGAATGCGGCAGAAAGATCAGATTTTGAGATCACTTTTGATGGGTGTAATAAAACAAACACTATTTGCACGAAAGACGGAAACTGTATAGTGACCCCATTTTATAATATCGACAGACAGAGATTACCGTATATAGACTTTTCAAACGGGTACATCAAGATCACATCTTTTATAATGGGGAAAGGAACGTACCTGGATGTTGATGTATACAGTATAAAGCAGACAACAGATAGGAAGTTCATAACTGCGATTGGAAGCAACAGAATGCTAGCTTTCGGACTTGATGGGCCGCATGTTAGAAATACAACCGAGCAGGGCATACGCTACCTGAACAGCAAAAAGCATAAAGGAACGATATGGTTTGATATCGAGCTCCTTGAGCAGTGTAGTGAAACGGACCTTGAATACTTGCGCAATCTGGTCATCAATGATTCATGGGATATAGGAGTACATTACTCTAAAGAGTTGAATAGCTTCCCACTTGAGCAAGCATATAAAATAATGGATGAAGGATACTCGTACGTTTATGAAAAAATCGGGCGAAAACCAACAAGCTGGTGCTCCATGAGAAACAGAGATACTGTTACACATGCTATTTATGCGTATGAAAACTTGGGGATGTTCTGGAGAAACGGAGATTCGGGAATTCATGCGGAAAATACTGTTGGGAATCTGGACGATGACACATGGGAATGGTGGGAAACAGCATCCAAAGCAGGTATGGCACACTCAGTTTTTACCCATGAACTTGATCTGGATCCAGCTATAAAGTATTCAATTAGCCGCTCAAAATTTCAAAACTGGGTAGATAATTACGATTCAAACAATATATCCATAGTCTCTTTTTATGAATATGGTCAAATAAGCCGAAACACGTATCATGCCAGTTTTGAGAACCTTAAATATACTGAACACTCTGTCCTGTTTGATGCGCACACAAACGGTGCTGCTGCCCTTGTAAATGTAAGAATAAATGCTGGAAAAAATACGCAGGTTTTCGATAGCACATCCGAAAAATTCCTTAGTTATAACCTAGAAGATGATAATTCGATTACTTTCTGGGTCGAAAATAATCATACGTATAATATATCTAATATCTAAACAGAGGTTTCAAAATAGTTTGAACTGACGTTTAAATAATGAAATTACTATATTGTAGATATCACCTTAAAAGCGTGAATCTGTGAATCACATAGACAGAAAGGAGCCACTGAGATGAGAATGCTGGAAGAATTTTTCCCGGAATTCACCCAGAAGCTGGACGAAATCGATCAGCTTTACGCCGAGAAAAGGACAATTGATGAAAAGACTTATCAGTTTATTTGTTTTGCCCTCTCTATCAAAGCCAGGTCAAAACCCCCTGCGTCCTGAAGCATTTTAAAGGTGCTCTCGAAGCCGGAGCTACCGTCAAGGAACTTTCGTATATCTTTGCTCTGGTAATGCGAGAAGCCGCTGGTGCTGACGACTGCTGGACCCATGATGTGCTTGGAGACTGGAAAGAAATCCTAAAAGGTAATATTTCCTGCAGCTGTGCAGGAGATGAAAAATAAGTCTATTTATGATAAACTCAAAAACTGTTTTTTGAAAAATCAGTGAGTCTAAGCTGCTTCGAGCGAGCAAGTTTTGACTGCATGGGTTTCATGTAGTCCCCGGATAGATGGGATTTTTCCATAAGAGAGCAGAGCACTTCGTAAAGTTTAGTCTTATAGGCTCTGTCAGCTTCTCCTCTTGCATACAGTTTGCGGTACGGATCCACAAGTTCGGGAAAGCTAAGTTCAAGGAAATTGAAGAAATGCTTTCTGGTTTCGCCCCTGAGTTTGAGAACGCCAGGAAGGGCGTAATCCACCTCACACTCGGCTGCAAGAGACAGGATTTGCTCTAGGTTCTGAGGGCTGTCGGTGAGAAATGGAAGAATTGGCATCATATGGATTCCGGTAACAGCGGCGGTGTCTTTAAAAGCCCGTAGGACTGAAAACCGCTCTTCAGGAGGCGAAGCCAGGGGCTCCAGCAGAGAGCTTAGCTTTTTATCCATTGTGGTAACTGTGACCGCAACGCCTACATACGTCAGTTCAGCGAGTTCTTTAAGCAGGTTGTAATCTCTGAGGATGAGATCGGATTTTGTGGATATGATAACCGGGTTTTTGTATTCGATCATTAGTGCCAGGACTTTACGCATCAAGCCGTACTTTGCCTCAACGGGCTGGTAGCTATCGCATACCCCACCTATATTGATTACTTCCTTTTTCCAGTTTCTTGCTCCAAGCTGCTTTTCAAGAGCTTCTTCAATATCTGTTTTTACGTAGATCTTCTGGAAAAAACCAGAACCTTCTTCCCCTGATCCTGGGCATTTTTTTTCTTTTTCAAGATAGCTGTGAGAATACATTGCATAACAGTAATGGCAACTATGTTCGCATCCTCTGTAAATATTCAAATCCCAGGAATACGGAAGCTTGAGCCTGCTTGTTGCCTTTATTTTATTCAAGGCTTTTGTAACCCGGATTTCCTCAAACATTCTTTATTAAGATAGGGATAAAACGTATAATAAACTTAAGAGAAGCAGAACCCTGAGATACAAAGCTGCTTCTTGAAAAATATAGGACTTGCACGGTTTAACTGAGAAAAGAGTGAATTATTCTCTCTAGACTCCGTCTCCTATAATAAGTTTTATTCTCTGTAGACTCCGTCTCCTGTAATATGTTTTCCTTTCACCTGGATCCAACCTTCCTGCGGACCCGAAAGCCGGATAGAAATTCTATCATTATAGTCATTATACTGCCAGCCGTAAATCCACCACTCATTTCGGCCATCCATCTGGACGAAAATCTGAACCTGGGCATCAGGAGACGTATCATAATGCGCATATACTAAGCTTTCATAATCAAAATATGCAGGTTTGATATGCTCAGGAGGAGGAATTATTGGGCCTTCACTGGATTCTCTAAGATTGTTTTTGGGCAAAAGTACGGACTCATTGCCAACAGGAAATCTGGTATTAATTAGATGGTCCGCCTTTACCGAGGTCCCGAAATCAATTGACCTCAGAACTGAGGTTTTTTCCGAGTATTCATTGGACTCCACTATCTGTCCCTCTTCCGGGACTTCATCTTCAATATTCTCAGATCCAGGCTCAGGCTCGGGTACAGTCACAGGAAGGGAATGGTAAACCGGTTGAATTTCGGCAGCTTCTATTTTGAACATTAACCCATGCTCTGTATCCTCAAGACTAAGATTCCAATTTAAAGGCTTATTATAATAATCTCCGTTCACCATTTCCAGTCCAATCTCGGATTTTTTTTCAAAAACCGGGACAGGCAAATACAAAGTTACATTTTGCAGGGTTCTATTGCTTTCTATAATTATATCGTACTCATAATTACTCATGAGACTGTCATTATACATTTCCTCGTTTTTCTTTTCCAGATACATTGAACCCAGCACAAGCAAAAGGAGAACAAATAAGGTAAATCCTACAAAAATGGATGTCTTTCTGTTCATTGTCAGTCATTCTCCTCTAAAAATTGAAAAACAGTTATTTGAGGAGATAATTAAATCTTACGTAATTTAATCAGACAGAATAATCCTGCATTTGTTAGTTGGTATTAAACAAGTTACAAAACGAAACCCAAGTAAGTAGAAATATATCATTTATTGGCAAGGCATATGAAGATATATTGTTTATTGGAAAATCTACTTTTTCTTATTTTTATCGGTCAGAAGCTTAGAATCAAAAACACTTAGTTTCCTGTAGCTTGATAAGGAACGCCAAATATACATTTTAATATGTGGGAGGAAGAACCGAAGGATTCTGACACCTTGAGCCTGTTTTCACAGCCTCCAGTACTGAAGGGATACATGTATGGGGCGCAGGAGGCTCATGATGCCAGAAACTCAAACAGGCTCTTAGCCATTCGCCTTGAAACGAATAAATCCTGTAATCTGCGTTGCCGTTACTGCTATGCACAGAGTGAACAGGGTCAGGCAAAAATAGCTGATTTCAATAATCTCAAGCGTATAATTTAGGAAGCAAAAGAATTAGGGATCAGGTCTGTGATTGTGATAGGGGGGGGAGAGCCAACCCTGTACCCAAACTTCAGGGATCTGATTGCCTATATTGATTCCTTGGGAATAATCCCAGTAGTTTTTTCGAACACGGTTTTGATGACAGGAGAACTTGCAGGATTCCTGTATGAACATAATGCCTCAGTAATGGGAAAACTGGATTCTCTTAAGTCTGAAGTTCAGGATTACCTGGCAGGGAGAGAAGGTGCCTCTGAAGAGATCAGAAAGGGACTTAAAAATCTTCTCAAAGCAGGCTTTTCAAAACCAGCAGAATCTGGAGAACTCCGTCTGGGAGTTTCTTTCGTCAGTAACAAAATGAACCTTGGAGAAATTGAGGAAATCTGGCATTTCTGCAGGCAAAACAATATTTTTCCCAATATGGAAATTCTAACACCGACTGGAAGAGCAAATGACGAACTCCAGGACAAGCTGCTGATAGCTGATGAGATAAAGGAATATAAATTAAAACTGCTGGAAATCGACCAGAAATACTACAGGTATGACTGGCTGCCCTATACGCCAATTACCGCAAGCGGCTGCCTTCAGCACCTTTACAGCCTGTATATAAATATAGAAGGAAATGTACGGCCCTGTGCGCCTACAAAGCTGGACGAACATCCTGCGCTTAGAATTGATGGGGAATACCCCTATAATATAAACAAAATGAGCCTTCGGGAGGTTTATGATTCCGATCTTTTCACGTACGTACGGAATATCGATAAAGTGCTCAAAGGAAAATGCGGGAATTGCGAATATATGGAAGAATGCATAGGTTGCCGCGGATATGCCTACAGCGTAGGAGTAAATAATGGATTTGATCCGCTTGAGGCTCTCAGAATGGAGTGTCAGCAGTGTTTCAAGTAATGGCAAGAATGGTGATAAACAGAATAAAGTAAACGACAAATGGAGATAAACAGAATAAAGTAAACGACAAATGGAGATAAACAGAATAAAGTAAACGAAGAAAATGGAGATAAACAGAACTCAGGCAATAAGCTGGGAGAAATGACTCAGACATTATGCTGTTGTATTGTACGCGCCTTAAATAATTCGAGGATAAGGTGAAAAATTGAACAGTAAAGAAAAAGTGGAGTTTAAACAAGTGGAATTTGGGCAGGTTTCAGAATACAGGGAAAAGATAGTGAGCACAAGTTAGAAGGAAATAGAAAAAAAACTCTATGAATGCCTGAGTAACCATGAACTGCCTGATTTTCTTCTCTACATAGGCGCAGGTGGAGCAAAAAACTGGCTTGAACTTGACAGGTCAGAGAAGTTTCCTGTAGCCAGGCAGCTTAAAGTCCTTCTTGATAAACATCTCGAATCCATAGTGAGATTTATTCCGACAGGCATGAGTCTGGTAAGTGTAGGAGTGGGAAACGGGGAAAAGGAAAGAATTTTCCTCGAAGCACTCGTAAAGAAAAATCTTGCTGAAACCCCAGTCTCAGAGAAGGCACCGATATACTATTACCCCATCGATATAAATAGCGAATTTGTAGATATCGCCCTTGAAAAAGTTGAGAACCTGCCTGTCGAAAAGAAAGGAATTGTTGGTTTTATAGAGGGCATGGCAACACTTAAGAAAAGGTGGAACAGTCCGACTCTTTTCTGCATTCTGGGAAATACCTTTTGCAATTACGAGCCAGAATTCATTCTTCAGCTTGTCCGTGAAAACCTTGAACAGGGAGACCTTTTTCTCTTTGACACAAACCTGTTTCCTGCTGAAGGCTCTGAGGGACAATCTGCAAGGGAAGCCATACTGGGCGCGTATACTTCAAGAGAAAATACTTTATTCAATAAGTATCCCCTACTTCAGTACGGGATGAATCCTGATGATTTCGATTTTGAACTTTTGCTAGCACCCGTGGACTCAAGGATAGGGTCATTATACAGGACCAGTAAGAAGCTGCATATCCTGAAGGACACTGAACTCATAATCGGAGAAAAAACAATAGATTTCAGGAAAGGAGACATTATCCGCATGGGTTTTACTTACAAATATACCTGTGACCAGATTACGGCTTTCCTGGGTACTTGTGGATTTGAAGTCCTCAAGACTTTCCTAAGTGAAGACCAGGCAAATGCCTTAATCCTTGCAAAAAAACGCGTATGAGAATGACATTAAACAACTGGGAGGTTTGGGTATGGGTTGCGAGATAGAGGATTTTGACAGGGACGAAAACGCACGACCAGGTATCGCTTATGGGTGCGATGAACTTGGGAGGCTGAAAAGCGTACTTATGCATACGCCTGGAGAAGAACTGTCTCTAGTAAACGAGTCAAATTATAAACACTGGCTTTATGATAAAGTTCCTGACGTTTCGAGATATATCAAAGAACATAGAAGCTACCAGGAGCTGCTGGAGTCAAATGGTGTCAAAGTCTATGAACTTGAGGATTATGTGGACGAAAATATAGACCTGATAAGAAGGATGCCAAATCTGACTTTTCTGCATGATATTGCAGTCATTTCTGAAAAGGGAGCTATTCTCTCAAGGATGCGCCCGCCTGCAAGGGAAAAAGAAGAAGTTGTCGTAAAAGAAGCCCTGAGTAATCTTGGAATTCCAATTTTCAGCGAATTCAATGAAGGAAAGGGATTCTTCGAAGGTTGTCTCCTGCTGTCAAAAGAAACAATCTTTGTAGCTGATACAGAAAGGCACACTTACTCCTTTATCAGCAAATTTATTTCAAATGTACTTAAAGAGTTTGATGAAGTTATTTATGTCCGGGTGCCGAAAGCCAGACGATATATGCACCCTGATACCGTTTTCAACAGAATTAGGGAAGATCTTGCCCTTGCTTATCTGCCTGCATTTGAAGAAACTTGCTTGTTTACAGAAAGTTACAGAAAAAGGATCGATTTTAAAGCCTTCATGCGTGAGAAAGGGGTGAAAATTATCCCTGTTTCGGACACCGAGCAAAGACGCCTTGCCTGTTCGTTTGTTCCTCTTGAAAGCGGAACTATCTTTCACTACGAGACTGCACTTGATAAAAAAACCAAGAAAAACCTTGAAAATGAAGGAGTTGAGATTATCCCTTTTGGTGCAGACGCCCTGCGTGCAGGAGGAGGAAGCCTGCGCTGTCATACCCTGAGGCTTTGCAGAAGGAAAGATTAAGATTTTATGGATGAATTATCCGAAAAAGCTAGATCAAGGGTCAGAGAGAGCCAGAAGGCTATCAGAAAAGAAGATCAAAAAGAGTCAGGAATAAAAATCAGAAAAATGAATCAGGAATGACAATTAGAAAAAAGAATCAAGAATAATCGAGCCAGAGTAGAGCATGAGTGAAACATGATAAAGGAAAAGTGCAAGCAGTCCCACCTTCTGGCTCCTTACTCTGAGAAGTTTATAGTTTGCAAATCCGAGTACCAAAAATCCTGACAGAAAGCCGTAAAGTGCAATGTCTCCAAGTTGACTTAAAAATAGAAACGCTGTAAAAGAGTGCACAAGTGTAAAACCTGAAATCCAGAATAAAGTCTTTTCAGTACCATAAAGTATAGGAATTGATTTTATTCCTCTAGCCCTGTCGTTTTCTGTATCAATAAAATCATTGACTGCAAGGTGTGCAAGCGTCCATGGATAAAAAAAGAGCAAGTAGAGCAATACGCACATATCAGGCTTTCCATGACAGAGATAGCCTGCTACTGGAAAAAGTGTGAAGTCCATTCTGCCCACAACCTGGGCTACAGGAAAATTCTGATTCTTTCTTTTGACCTGATAGAAATATTCAAGAACACATGATGAAAGCATTGTAATGAATACGTAAAAGGAATTCGGATAAGGCAAAGTAAACATTACCAGTCCTGCGAGCGCGGAAAACAGCAGAAAAATTATCAGGGCAAAGTTAGGGGAGAGCTTTCCAGAAGGAAGCGGTCGACTTTTGAATGGCCTCCAGTAAGCTGTAAGGGAACTCTCTACGTCAAGCCTGTCCCTTTTCCGGTCAACATAATCATTGAGCACAAGCCCGCCTTCAAACCCGAAAAACCCGATTAAGACGGCTTTGAAGGTCACTGACCAGGAAAACTCTCCATAATTATTGAAAGCAAGTGCGAGCCCTGAGAAAAAAAGCAAAATCCAGACAAGGAAAAAGTGTGCTCTTGTCAGATCTAATAAGGCTTTAGTGAGATCTACCATAGCTTTAATAATTTCTCTCGTGCCCTCAACCCCATTTAATATAAAAGGCAATTTATGTTTATACTTTATGTAAAGGGAAAAATAAGAAACTAGCAGCTGTGAACCCAGAGACTAACAACATAATAACTAAACTAAAAAATAGGTGCTCCAGTTATATTTAGTTGATGTTATATATTAGATTTAGTATATAT
>DALS01000052.1 GCA_002499445.1 Methanosarcina sp. UBA293 | reverse complement strand
CAAGTAAAAGAAATAAAAATTAAACTGAGAGTCTATAACATAAACAAAAAAGTAATAGAGATTATTTACATCAAATTAAGGATTTCTACAGAGCCAATATTTACATCAGGATTTTAAACTGAGCTTTTTGTGAGTGCAATACTATTGAGCTGGTTTCAAAATCCCGACTATTCATGTTTTTGATCTAAAGCAGATTTTCCATTCGACTTGATGACCTTGATTTCTCTACTACGAAAAATTAGAATGGAAGGATTAGAGGTAGTTTTGAAACAAGCTCATTACGAGAAAATTATTGGTTATTATTCTGCATTAAGTGTTTAAAGGATAAGTCCTGTTTTTAAGAGTTTACTTGATTTTATTTAGCTATACTATAATAATTCGTAAGATATTGGAAAGAATTACTAGAGGATATAAGACAGTACAATAAATAGGAGGGTAATAAAAATTTTAAAGTATTGAAAATAATGCAATAATAAAGTTCTAAAAGTCATAGAAGTAAAAAAGTGTGGAAGAGAAAAAGGCTGAAGGCAAACTGACATTGGAAAGAAAAGATACTATTCAGCCCACCTAAAATCAGTTAATTAATATCGATTTTTACTTGAATAGCTGTTTTGTCCAGATAAAAAGTAATAGGAAAAGCAAATATTACAAATTAGTAAAGAATAGGGTATAAAAAATAAATTGAGAGAAGTTAAAGCTAATGCTTCAGCCTCTCAGGCTGTAACATCCTTTTTAAGGATATAAGCAACCATCTCAGGGTTAAGTTTACTTTCTCTTGAGACCTTTTCCTCAATAGCTTCGGTGGACTTGCCTTCAATTTTGAGTTCTTTTATTTCCTCGATAATCGATGAGGGAATACGGTAATACTCGTTTATATCCTTCCTGTGGCCCCAGACATCACCCTCAATGAGCTGGATACGCTGCATTTCAATGAACATTTCTATGGATTTAGAAACCGTACGCCTGTAAGATTTAGGAAGCTGTATGACCTCAATCTTGGGACAGTTCTCCACTAGTGAAAAAATATCCTTATTTGAAGGCCTGAAGGCCAGATGCACTATTCTCTCATTTGGATTCAGTGTAAAGA
The DNA here is from genome assembly GCA_002499445.1 of Methanosarcina sp. UBA293. Taxonomy (GTDB): domain Archaea; phylum Halobacteriota; class Methanosarcinia; order Methanosarcinales; family Methanosarcinaceae; genus Methanosarcina. The sequence continues at coordinate 6,881 of DALS01000052.1, read as the reverse complement.
TTTCTTCTCTTGAACTCACAACCCTTATTTTCAAAGTTTATCCTCCAGATCAACTTATTTTTTTCACTTGATAGTAAAAAATTCTTCATTAAATATTTTTCTATAATAACCTAAATCATCTAAAAACAAATTTTATTTATAATCTAGTATTTATTTTTCCGAAATTCCGATCTAGACAATAAAAATCAGTATGTAGAATAGTATTTTCAACAAAACTTTGAGAGTGTTTTGAGAATATCTTATAAAAAATATAGATAAAGGAATCATTCGAAAACCATAATTTTGTTAGAGATAATTTGTTTTGTCTCAGGTCAGGGCAGTTTTAGTACAATATTATTTTATCAATTATATATACATCAATGGAGATTTATCGAAAGCGTAGTAGTAAAAAACGCAAACAATAAAAACATAATATCTCCGGCAAAGTTGCATAACTTATATAAAATGTCATGTTCAGTGACTCTGTTCAAAATCTAGTGATTTTTGCATTTCTTGGTTGAAAATCTGAATTAGCAAGAAGAATCCATATCCATCAAAATCAATATTCGATATCTAAAGTCTTCAGCCCCGAAGTTGTATCTTCAAGATTGTTACCAATTACAAAACCTATTGATTTTTAATATTATGTTTATCATTGAATTTTGTTACTAAGTCTGTTCAATATACTTTAAATAAATCACGAAAAGTTAGCAAAGAAGTAACAAAGGATTCAGGTAACGAATAAAATAAAAGATTCCGAAAACTAACTCGAAAAAGTCCCATGGAACTTCAAAACTAATTGATCAAAAAATATTAGTCTTTGTAATATTATATCCGGTGACTTCCATTTTTCCGGAATTTTGATCGATATAAACCATATTTGAAATACTGGAGTAATAAGTAAAAAGTTCCTGGCCCCATTTAAGAGCACTTTTTTCGTAGCTTATCAAAGTAGTCCCATCAAACCTTCCATTCTTGTCAAAAAGCCAGAGGGCCATAAAGGTATCTGTGACGACAAGGGTAAGAGGACCAATATGTCCACTGCGAATGGAGATGCTCATATTTTCATGAGACAGAAAACACCTGAACTGCTCAGGAAAATCGTCAAGAAATTTATCAAAAATTAATTCAGTAAACACAACAGATAGCTTGGAATTATTTCTAAGGAGTTTTGAAAATAGACTTACGGTTTGAGGTTGGAAGGTAGAACTGGTCATCATAACATGTTTGGAATTAATGAGATTGTCAACAAAAGTCGGATGGAACTCGAAAAGGCAATCACGGTCAGCTACCAGAAGTTCGCAATGTGTCAGATTCCCAATCCGCTTCCTCATATGATAGGGGATTTCACTAAGATCACGGGTCTCCCAGTATTCATGATTTTCCACATAAACATTTACAATATTAAGAAATTCTTCTATTTTTTCAACAATTAAGGCCCCCATATCTGACAGTTTATACACGTCCTCCGCAGAATCGTAGGTAAGAAGGTCCCATTTAAGAAGCTTCCTAATCTGGGGCATCAACGCACTTGAACTAACATCAAGTGCATCCTTGATTTCATCTATCTTCTTAGGTCCTTCTCTTAGTAAGAGAACCAGTACATTTTTTCTTTTTTCAGAGAAAAAGATTGTTTTTATTAAGCATGAGGGGTCCAATCTCGATCACCATAGTTTATAAATGACCTTAAAAATGAAATAACTTCAAACACAATAAAACAACGCCATAAATTTCGATGGAAAATAGGCAAATTTATTCAGAATAAATAATAAATAAATGCAGTAATATTAGCAGATTAGTATAGTTTCCTTATATTAAAAAGATTATTATTTTTGTATGATCAAAAAGATTATAAAGCACAAAGGCAAATGATATCTCTTTTCAGATTAAATATATCTGAAAAATTTCCTTCAACTCTGAAACCAGCTCAAAACTTTCTTTCTGTATATAAGTTACAAAGAAGCCTTCCACAAGTCTGGATAATAATGATTGTCCTAGGGACTGTCAGCTTGAAGAATATTTCATCTACCTTTGGAGCTTATATCCGAAAGAAAATCAAATAAAACGCATATGAAATTCTTCGAATAACAAGCACAAAGAAATGAAAGTACTTGAAAGCACTTTCATGCTAAAATAAAATGACCGGGATGAAAATAAAGGATTAACTCAAGAGCAATAAATTTCAAAATTTAACAGGCGTTTGAAAATAGAAATTTATGCTGTAAAGAGAAACTTGAAAATAGAAAAATATATACTGTAAAAAGAGATTAAAAGCATTATTACTTATCTTTGAAGAGTATATTTTTGAAGAATAGATGGCAGCGACTGTAAAATAAAATTACAGAAACTGCCACCAGCGTTTAATGTTGTATCCGGTTTTATGTCTTTAATTTCGCATTTTCTTTCTGAAAGGAGGAATCACCTTACCCTAAAAAGGTAAAGTGTAAATGAAGCTCTTCACTTTTTTGCGGGACTATTTATACTTACCACACACAATCTAGCACACATCGATGAATATGGAACCATTTTTAATTCAAGGATCTTGTACGCTTTGGGAAAGCAACTATTCCTGCAAAATTTAGCAAAGAACCATTTACCTTCAATTTTTTATTGTTGTAACACTTGTTTGAATATTGGAGATTTCAAGCCGCTCAACTCTCACCTTTACCTCTGCGAACTTGCAGGTACTTCGTTTACATCAGTAACTTTTACGGGTCCTGCAATATCTTCTGAACCTTTTTCTTTAGAAACCACAAGGCAGAGGAATGCAAAAATCATACATACAAACATGAGAAACCAGACAGACTTGTACTGAGCTACGGAAGCTGTGGCTCCACTGTTAACTTCCATCATCTTCCCGGTTATGGTCATGAAGATAGCCCCACCAAGGAAGGGAAAGATATTGTATGCACCTGTTGCGGTCCCTACGATTGACGCAGGGAACCAGTCTTTAACCTGGGCATAGGAGACAACAAAGAAACCACCAAAGAATCCGAAGAGGAAGTGAATGACGGAATAAGCAGTGGTACTTGTAATGTTTCCTGCCTGAAACCAGATAACACCCCAGAGTACAATGTAGACGGCTGTACCTGCAAGCAAGACTTTTTTTCTGGACTTAAGCACTTTGTCCGAAAGGTAACCGGCTATCGGACAGCCAAAGATCATACCAATCGCTATTACAGAAAGGATACCCGCATAGGTAGCTTTGTCCCAGCCGAGCACATCCCTGAAGAAAGGGCCCCCCCAAAGTCCCTGGTAGACCATAAGGCTTCCGTACATGAAGAAGTACCAGATTGAGATGGGCCAGAACTTCATTCCGGCGCTGAAGGTCTGCCTGAGAGCTTCTCCCATGGGGATCATTGCAACAGCCTTTGGAGGTACATAGTTTTCCCCTTTTTCTTGAGCTTCAATCTCAGCAATAGAAGGACAGCCCATGTCCTCAGGCTTCTCTTTCACAAGCATGAAGATGCCCACTGCAAGAAGTACCGAAAAGATTCCGAGCATCAGGAAGACCTTCTGCCAGTCTCCGAAGAACGCAGCCATTATGGCAAGAGGACCTGCAGCACTCAACGCACCAATGTTTCCGACTGCGAGCAGAACCCCCGACATAGAGGCAAACTCATTTTTCTTAAACCAGATTGCAAGAACCTTCATTACCGGAATGTAGACCATTGCCACACCAATCCCGATAAGCACCCTTCCGATAAGAACCATCGTGAAGCTTGATGCAACACCTGTAAGGATAGCTCCTGCGGCAGCCAGAAGGGTAAAGATGCCTGCAGTCTTTTTGACACCCCAGATATCAGTAAGAATGCCACTTGGAAGCTGCATGGCAGTGTATGCATAGAAGTAAGCGGAACCAAGAAGCCCAATAGATGCAGCTCCAATTCCGAATGTACCCATGATATCAGATGCAACTACTGCGGTAGAAACACGGTGGAAATACACGAAGAAGTATGCTAGAGCCAAAATGATAAATACTACCCAGCGATATTTCATTACTTTATTCACTTTATCTTGATTTATTCCCATAGCTATCGCTCCAGACAACAGTAAATTAAAACAATAAGTAAAATAAAGGCGTCCAGGTTTCAGGCATTGCTAAAAGGAAGATCCAGGCTTTTAGACACCTTTATGTCAGTATAGAAATCTTTGACTGTTTTTACGAAGTTTTATTTTAAAAACAGTGATTTCCAGATATTATATAACCTGATCAAAGCTTTTCTGCTGACCAATCAGCTACAGCCTTGACCCAGGTTTTGAGCCTATCAGAAGTGCTGAGAGGTGGAGTTCCACAACCAAGCATACTTGCCTTTGCTCCGTCGTCAAGGGCGTTCCTGACCGCCCCCGTAATCTGCTCTTCGCTGCCTTCTACCATGAGGAGAGGAGTAAGATTTCCAGCAACAGGCACTTCACCTGCAATCTTTATCGCTTCATACATCTTGACAGCCTGCTCAACACTTAGGCAATTTGCACCCGTGGCTGCCATCCCTTCAATGATAGGAGTAGTATCTCCACAGATGTGAAGTTCCCAGGGGCAGCCAAGGGAGTGGACGAAATCTCCGAGTTCCTTTTCTGCCGGAACGCCTATTTCATAGTAGAACTCAGGCATTACCAGATTAGGAGACGCGGATGCATCGGAATAGTAAAGAACGTCTGCCCCGGCTTCGACACAGGCTCTTGCATAAATCCTGTTAATCTCGAGGGCAACAGAGATCCAGTCCTTCATCTTCTGCATCTGTTTTTCTTTTTGAAGGCACTTAATGCTGAGCATGGAAAGGTTCTCGGCTCCCATAAGGTCGCCTGCAAGTGTCACAGGAGCAACAAGAAAAGCAGTGATAGCTGCATCTGGGAATCTTTCTTTTGCCAGCGTGATGGCACCAAGAGTGCCTTTTACATACTTATCTTCGAGGAAGTTGTCGTATTTTACCTCTTCTGGCTTACTAAAAAAGCTCCGTACTGAGGGCTGGATATCGATTCTTCCCATTTTTACTTCAAGGCCAAGAGCATGAGACTCTATGAACATACCAAAAGGTACGACAATGTTGTCAAGTCCAGCGTCGGTGTACATGAGACCTGCGGTGTTAACCATCATCTCTGGATTTGAGTGATAATCAGGCCAGATACTTCCACTTTTCTCGATATATTCCTTGACCATGGTAGAGCCTGTAATCACAGGAATCCTGTCAACCTTTTTTCGGTTGAGCATTGCAAAGACCCTTTCTTTTGAGGTCATCTCGGCTACCATTTTTATCTCCTTTTTGTATTAATAATTAAAGTAAGAATAAGTTCTGAAAATAAAACATATAAATGTTCAATCCCATCTTGCACATTCAGGCGGATAACCAAAGACAGATGACTTTAACCAGCTTGCTGCACTGGCTGCATCGTGGGGAGAAACATCTGCCCCAATCTGAGAAGCATATTCTGTTGTTACCGGAGCACCACCAACCATCACCATTACCTTGTCCCTTATACCTTCTTCTTTAAGCATACTAATAACCCTTGGCATCTCAGCCATAGTAGTTGTCATCAAGGTACTCATGGAGATTGCTGTTGCCCTGTATTCACTTGCAGCTTCAATAAACCTTGAAGCTGGGACATCATTTCCAAGATCAACGCAATTGAAACCGTTTGCACTTAGCAGGGTTTTCACAAGGCTTTTCCCGATATCATGGACATCACCCTCAACAGTGCCAATGATAACAGTTGCCGGCTTTGAAGCCATATCTTCTTCCCGTTTCAGATAAGGATCCAAAAGATCCATACCACCGTACATTGCGCTTGAAGCTATCAGAAGTTGAGGAACAAAAGCTTCTCCTATTTCGTATTTTTTACCAATCAGAGTCATGCCCTCAGCAAGTCCCCCAATAAGGATCTTAAAGGGATCGAGCCCTGCATGAATTGCCACCCTTGTCCAGCCCTGGGCCATTTCTTCCTCACCTTCCATTACGAGAAGAGAGAGTTTTTTAAGAGTAATTGCTTCCACATCAACTCCCGTTTTTAAAAGCGCCTGAGTGAGCTCTTCGATTTTATCCAGATCTTCATCTTCTGCTGCTTCATCCAGCTCTTCTATTAATCCGTGGACTTCTTCCGGCAAATCATCCATTTTGACACCTCTTATAAATCGCACTAAATACTCCGCATTTAAAGATTCAATAACTTCCATTTGCATATGAAAAAATACTAGGAAAAATCCGGATCTTCCCTATTCTCATAACAAGCAATTATAAGATTCAAAAATAGATATAATAACCGTCATCTGAAAAATTAATACCTTCAATAAAAGATGTTGCTCAATAAAAATAAAGAAAGCATTAAAAAATCATTATCATTTAATAAATCAAGTAATTTGGATAAAATTAAAGAGCTGTTTTTTAAAGGCATCCATAAAAAAAGAAGGGATAAGGATTAAAAGAAAGAACCTTTAAGCAGCAAACCAGTGAATTCTGCAGATAGTCTTCACAAGACCTGAACTGTTTATTCTTTATCGAGGGCGTTTACAGAATCAACGCCCTTGATTTTTCAGCAGGGCGTTGATTTTGATAGATAAAACAAAGTAAATAATTCTTAAATTGGATAGAGTAAGAAATCACAACACCAAACATACGAAAAACACATCAAACAAACTTTGAAAAGAAGAAAAGAAGGGACTTTTGACATAAGTATCAAACATAGGCTTCTGAACGATAGAAATAAAGAGAAAAACAGTTAATGCTGCCACACCCCCGGAATTACCAATAAAGAAATAGATTTTACTTCGATTTTTATTTTTTCCCCACCGTAAAGTGCAAAATTAGGCTCTGTAGAAAACCTATCTACATCAGATGAAAGAGGCTGAAACAAGATAAGTATATTCAGATCTTGCTGCTCAGTTTAAATTTATGAAAATTCATTATTTT
>DALS01000037.1 GCA_002499445.1 Methanosarcina sp. UBA293 | reverse complement strand
TTTGGGTAATAACAGAATATAGAGGATTTCTACAGAGCCATTTTTATATCTCTTTATATATTCACCAGTTACATATTCCTTTATATACTATTAATAAAGTTGTTTTTCACATGTATTAGGGCTTCTCATTAAATCTGAACACAAATGGAATAAGATTATAAATAATCATACTGAATTGTTATGTCGGATAATACTATCTATTCGATTTTCTTCTCCCTCACATATTTAATTGCAAAAAATTACATCTTAAAGGGATTATTATGAGTTCTCAGGATCATCCTGTATCATCATTCAAAGATAAAATAAAATCCAGCTGGCCTTATACTCTGACAGTTGCGATAATTGGTTTTGTATCTCTATGGGTCAGAACACTCCCTTCAGACACGGTATTTTCACCTTATGGATTTGTAAAGTTTGCAACCAATGATGCCTGGTATCATATGCGTACTTTAAACGTCCTGCTTGAAAACTACCCTAACAGGATGTTCTTCAATCCTATGACCAACTACCCTCACGGGAGCTACATCCATTTTGGTCCATTATTTGACCAGATGATGGCACTTACCTCTCTGGTTCTTGGGATGGGAGATCCAAGCCCTGAGCTAGTTAATACTATAGGCGCTTATTTTCCTGCAGTACTTGGAGCTCTCACTGTTATTCCTGTTTACTACATAGGAAAATACCTTGGTGGGCATAAAACCGGTGTTCTGGCTGCCATTTTGATTGCATTTGCTCCAGGACAGTTTCTATCCCGTTCAATGATTGGCTTTACAGACCATCATGTTGCCGAGTCGTTATTCAGTACTTTCTTCATAATGTTTTTCATGCTTTCACTTATCTCGGCAAAGGAAAAAAAGCTGCGTTTTGAGGATGTGTTCAATAAAAACTTTAGTGTCTTGAAAGAGCCTTTCCTATACTCGGTTCTTGCTGGTGTTATGTATTCAGCCTACCAGCTTTGCTGGACAGGAGGCTCTCTTTTCTTATTAATCGCTCTTGTTTACGCAATATTTCAGTATATCTTTGACAACTTCCGGGATGAGTCGAGTGATTATCTTGGGTTTACAGGCATAATCACTTGTTTAGTAAGTGCAGTACTTATTCTTCCTTTTGTCCATCCTGATATGGGTTTTTCACTCTACTATTACTCGTGGTTCCATGTCGTCACTGCCCTTGGAGCAATGGCAGGGTTTGCAGCTTTGAGTTTAATTGAGAGGGAATTCAAAAGAAAGCAAATAAAAACATATTATTACCCTCTTCTAATCTTTGGAACTGGGATTCTAGGACTTATATTTGCTAAAATCGCATCCCCATCTTTCTATTCCCTAATTATACATGCACCAAGTACTGTGTTTGGGGTTCATACAGGTGGACCAGCCACAATTGGTGAAGTTTCTTCTATGTTTTATCAGGGGGACGTCTTTACCCTGAAAAAAGCTTTTTCAAATTTCACTGTTACTGGGTTCTTCGCTTCTTTGGTTGGAATATTTATTCTGGCTGTAAATCTGTTCAGAAAACCAAAACCTCAAGATGTCTTAGTTCTTGTCTGGAGCGTTTTGATTCTCTTTGCGATTTATGGTCAGAACAGGTTTGCATATTATTATTCCATAAATGTTGCAGTTCTCAGTGCCTACCTTGGAGGCCTGCTACTTGACAAAGTGAAGTGGAGTGAACTTGATCAGAAGTTCAAAAGTACTATAAAATCACCTGCAGATTTTCTTAGCTTCTTGAAATTCGTTAGAATAGAGCAGGTAATTGCTGTCTTGTCTATAGTCATTATCCTTATTCTTCCGGTATATGGGGCTGCAATGGCGCAGTCAACTGGTTCAAATGATCCAAATGAGCCCTGGATGGAAACCTGTCTGTGGCTAAGACTCTATACTCCTGACCCTGGCATGAATTACAACGCCATTTATGAAGCCCCTAAGAGTGGGGAACTTTTCGAATATCCTGATACAGCCTATGGTGTTATGTCCTGGTGGGACTACGGACACTATATCGAAACAATCGGGTACAGAATGCCCAACTCAAATCCCTTTCAGGCTGGAATCGGAGGGCGCAGTGTAAGCCTTGATGAAGAAAACCGGCCAGGAGCTGCAACCTTTTTCACAGCCCAATCTGAAGAAGAAGCAAATGCAGTACTTGATGCCATAGACCCGAGACCTGGTAAAGTAGGCTCACGTTACATCGTATCCGATACGAGGATGGCTACAGACATATTCGGGGCAATGCCTGCATGGACTCTTGATACTGAAGGATATTATCAGTCCTACTGGACAGGTAACGGGTATCAAGTCATACCTTCGACCCGATACTTCAATTCTATGGAATCAAGGCTGCATATTCTGGATGGAAATGGCCTTAAGCAATACCGCCTGGTCCACGAAACCTGGGCATATCAGACCCAGGAAATTGGATACAAGCAGGTCTATAATCTCCTTTATGGAGACAGTATCCCAGAAGTGAACACGGGTTATGTAAAAGTCTTCGAATATGTTAAAGGTGCAAAAATAACTGGCACGGCTTCCTCCAATGAGACCGTTAAAATAAACACGACAATCCTTACAGGTCAGGGAAGGACCTTTGAATATACGCAATCAACAACTGCGGACTCTCAGGGCAGGTATGAATTTACAGTGCCCTATTCGACAGACGGTCCGATTGCAGGCGAGACCCAGTTTGATACCGCACCTACAGGCCCCTATATATTGAGTTATGGGGATACAACTAAAGAAGTAAGAGTAAGTGAAGAAGCCGTGTTAAATGGAGATGAAATAAAGGTTTAAAACAGTCTGGATGTGCAGTTGGGTTATTCTTGCACCTTTATTCTTCTTTCTGTACCTTTATTCTCCTTTCTGTACCCTTATTTTTCTTTTTACTATCTTAGTGCTATCTTAGTGACTTGTTTTTATTTTATGAGTTCAATCTTATTTTTGAGCTAGATGTCCAGAATTTTCATTTCATTTTCCCGCTATCTAGATATACTATTAAAAAAACCTATCTCGCAGGTGATGTGTGATGGAAAACCCTATCATAGGCCGAGTCTGGAAATTTGGCGACGACATTGATACAGACGTTATTATTCCCGGAAAATATCTGCGGACTAAGGATATGCAGGTTTTTGCAGCCCATGCGATGGAAGGCATTGATCCAGAGTTTGCAAAAAAGGTAAAACTAGGGGATATCATTGTAGCAGGCAGCAATTTCGGTTGCGGATCCTCAAGAGAGCAGGCTCCTCTAGCTTTGAAACATGCAGGTGTAGCCTGTATTGTTGCTAAGTCTTTTGCAAGGATCTTTTTTAGAAATGCAATCAATGTCGGATTGCCCCTTATGGAAGCCGATGTCGAATGTCAGGAAGGCGATGAGGTTAAGGTCGACTTGCTTAAAGGCGAGGTTACGGTTTCAGGAAATGGCACATTCGGGGGAAACAAATTACCGGATTTCCTGCTCCAGATGCTTGCAGACGGTGGGCTTGTAGCGCATAGGAAGAAAACTCAGAGTGAGCAAAAGGAATAAGCTTAAAATGGCATAAGCCTCAAACGACATAAGCTGATCTAAATAGATACCGGATTTAATGAAAACTAGCGGCCACTCAAAACATTCGGCCGCTCAAAACAATTGATCACTTAAAAACAATCAATCATCAAAACAATTGATACCTATGATTTTTCCTGATGAATATAAAAATGTGGGGATGACAAAATCCTTCTGCCCTGATACTGATGAGCCAATCTATTTCCTGACTGACTACCTGATTGCAGAGAAGGAAAGTCCTCAGACTGGGAGCTCTGAATATGCAATCTACCATGTGAAAAAAAGCGGAGAGGGGCTGCTAAGGAAGGTTGAAGCTCTCGAAACTATAGCCTCAGGAAAAGAAGTGGTAAAATACGACAGGGAGCTGAATATAAAAGACCGTACACTCCTGATTGAGACTGCAAAAAAGCTCTGTACTGGCAAAGTAAACACGGTAATTTTTACAGGCGTGGATAGACACGTTACTTTTGTCCATGACCCAGACCTTTCAAGCATTCTTGAGCTCGAAATTCTTGATGTTGCCCCTCCTTACCCCTCTTGGCTTTCTTTAGTTGTGAGAAGGCTTGAAGCCAGCGGGATTTTCGGGGACCTTCAGGTCAGGTTTATTGAAAAGGTTGTTGATCTCAGGCGTTTCGAAGGAAAAAATACCGTTTTCCCATGCAGTGCTTCAGGACTGGAAGGAAAATGTCTTGATTCAGATGTACTTACAGAAAATGGGCATTTGCTTGTAGGATGCGAAATTTCAAAGACCCTTTTTGAGATGCGCTTTCCTGAACTTGAGTATTCCTTTACAAACATTTGTCCTTTCAAGTCCGAGATTGTTGTGCCCTCAAAACCTTTTATTACTCGCTGCTGCAGGTCTGAGAATTCAGGGCTTGTAAAGATTTCAGGTTTTGATGGAGCTGTAGTCCACTGGGGAGCATCAGAGTACCAGGTTGCAGAAGCTATCCGAAAACTTGTAGGCAGCCTCAGGCAGACTTCAGAAAACCTTAACATCCAACCTTGAGAATAAAAGGTTGTTTCTTCCAATCGCCTTCAATATACATATCAGTTAAACTGTTCTTAGTTCCCAGGCGAATGGTGTCTTTTCGGTCAGAAGTACGAGGATGCCAGAATTTCTGCCAAATTATCCCCTATCGAATAAAAATAACTCTGATAATTCTATTTACTTTATTCTTGCTTGTCCTAATTAACTTTCAGTAAATCACCTCCTAAATCCAATTAATAATCATTTATTCTTATAGAGTTAAAAAGCTGAAAATTAATTTTGTAGATGGTAAATATATTAGAAAACTCTCTTATCAATGGAGGATCTGGCTTTAAAGCATCAATTTATTAGTGACGCTCATGGAGTAAGGGAGCTTGAGGGGAACGTCAAAGATTTAAGCGCCTTCATTTAATCGGAGACGGGGGGCAGATCAATATAAATCTAAAGTTGGGGGCTTGATAGTATGTTTTTGCTCATGCTTGCGGGGCTGGTTGGGTTACTTGGGTTTTTATTCTTGCTGAAGGTGGTGCTTATAATGGTTGCAGTTAAGGCTTCACTTGCTTATAACGCAACCGTCGGACGTAATATTCAGGCGAAGTACCAGCAGGTGAACCTGATACCTGATTGGGTTAAAACTCTCGCGGATGAGAATATATACCAGCGCTATTCCCTTGATCCGCTACGTATTGTAGCATATCCGGCATTTTACAGAAACGGCTTTAAGTTTTTTAACGGAGATCACTATCAATACGCTGTTTCTTATGATGGCACCGGTAAATACACCGTCTATAGAAAAGTGAGGTCAGGGGTATCGGGCAATAAAACGAAATCAGTGGCTAAGGTAAGATCTAAAATCAAGGTCTAAGGGAGACTTAAATAAAGATCCTTTAATCAGGAGAATTTGCCCAGAAGCAAAAACTCTCTATTTTATTTTCATTTTTCTTAAAGTCCAGTCATCCCTTATTCTCTACTCAAAAATTATTTTATATCAGTAGTCTGTCAAAGACATAGTTTTAAATCTGTTTGCAGGTTTATTGGGTCATTAAAAGGGTAACAATCATGGCACATAACATTATAAGGGCTTCTATTTCCCTGTCTTCAAACATCTTCCTGTGCTAAAATCTTATTATCCTGAAGAAAAATTCTATTATCTTGAAGAATAATCCTATTATCCCGAAAAATCCTGTCTATAAAACGAAATTGGAGTAACTATTCAATGTCTTTCCTAACTAACTTTCTTTTAGCGCTCGGGCTTTCAATGGACGCATTTGCAGTTTCCATGTCTAGCGGCACTACGATAAGGCCTTTTAGGCTCAAGGATGCTCTGAAACTGGCTTTCTTCTTCGGGGGATTTCAGGCTTTAATGCCTGTACTTGGTTGGCTTGGAGGAAGCGCGATAAGCGGTTTTATTTCGGACTATGCACCCTGGATCGCCTTTGGGCTTCTGGTCTTCATTGGAGGCAAAATGATTTATGAGGCTCTTTACGGAGACCCTGAAGGAAAGTTAAATTCCCTTAATTATTCAGTGCTTCTAGTGCTTTCAATCGCTACCAGTATAGACGCCCTTGCTGTGGGAATTAGCTTTGCATTTCTCAATACTCCTATTCTTGAACCTGCAATTATAATAGGCTGTGTGACTTTTTTCGTATCATTGTTTGGAGCAATCCTGGGGTACAGGATAGGTCATTTCTTTGAGCACGAAGTAGAGATTATCGGAGGCCTGATCCTTATCGGGCTCGGAGGAAAAATCCTTGCTGAGCACCTGTTTTGTATCTAAACCTGCTCTGGATCTACACTGTTCTGGATCTACCTTTCTCTGGATCTAATATCTCCTCTGGAGCTTAGGAATCCTGAGAATCCTAAAAAGTTACGCCAGATTCATATACCCAAACTATAGATGCAGTTAGCATGAAACTAGCTGTAATTGAAGGTGATGGGATTGGTAGGGAAGTAATCCCTGCGGCAGTCAAAGTCCTTGATGCTTTCGGGCTTGAGTTTGAGAAAGTGCCTCTGGAACTCGGCTACGCTCGATGGGAAAGAACAGGGACCGCAATGTCTAGTGGTGATCTGGAAACCCTAAAAGAATGCAACGCAGTCCTTTTTGGGGCTATTACCACAGTACCGGACCCAAATTACAAAAGTGTGCTCCTAACCATTCGAAAAGAATTGGATCTTTATGCCAATATTAGGCCTGTAAAACCTCTTCCCGGCATAACCGGAATTACAGGGAAAAGCGATTTTGATTTTATTATCGTGCGGGAAAACACTGAGGGGCTATATTCGGGAATTGAAGAGATTGGGTCTGACCTTTCCTGGACAAAAAGAGTCATCACCCGGAAGGGGTCTGAGAGAATTGCTGAATATGCCTGTAAACTCGCAAAAAAAAGGAAGAATAAACTGACTATTGTCCATAAATCCAATGTCCTGAAATCCGATAAACTCTTCCTTGATGTCTGCAGGCAGACTGCGGCTGATAATCGCATAGAATATGAGGATATGCTGGTTGACTCGATGGCTTACAGCCTTATGATGTACCCTGAAAGGTATGATGTTGTGGTTACAACGAACCTCTTCGGAGACATTTTGAGTGACATGTGTGCAGCTCTTGTTGGAAGCCTTGGCCTTGTCCCTAGCGCCAACATAGGGGATAAATATGCTTTTTTCGAACCTGTACATGGAAGTGCTCCCGACATTGCCGGAAAGGACATTGCAAACCCACTTGCTGCAATTCTGTGCGTAAAGATGCTGCTGGAGTGGATGGGGGAGCCTCGATCTCAAATAATTGATGAGGCAATAGCTAATGTACTTCAAAAGAAAATCATTACTCCTGACCTGGGAGGAAAAGCTAGCACAATGGAAGTCGGAAACGCGGTTGCGGAATATGTGGTGAAGAACTTGTAAAAAGCACAACTGAATAAGCGCAACTGAAAAAACACAACTTAAACAGCTTAGCTCCATAGACCGAATCCGTCTCCTACCAGAGGAGAACTTTTAATGTTTTAATTTTCTTTTATAATAAGGTGTGGTTATATTTTATCAAAGTTAACTGCACTTAAATTTTAATATTGTGAATGAATGAATGAATAAATGGGGTATCATTCTGCGCCAATTTTTCGATGTCTCTTTGCCTATTACGGATCAAATGGTTGTATATCCAGGAAAGTCGGAACCTTCTGTTCAGAGATATGCCTCTATCCCAAGGGATAAGGTAAACGAATCTCTCCTTACCTTAGGAAGCCATACAGGTACTCACGTAGAGTCCAGACTACATTTCGGGATAAAAGAGAAAGAGCTGCTGATCTGCCTCTTCGTATAAATTCGATGGGGCTCCTGCGAGAGATGATACTGATTAGATAATAAGATTTTTGTAGGCAGAGGCGAGCCATAAAAAGAACTAGAAGAACAACTTAATTGTCTCAAGAAGCCTTTCCGATTTATACCTGCCGCCCGATTTTCCTTTTTTCTTATATGCTTGATACTTTAATTATCGTTACTCAAGCTGCTGTATGTTACTCAGGTTAATTATTCCTTTCTTTTGGGCTTGCTTCTCTCTGTTTGGTTCCTCTGAAACGTTTGCTTATATTCTCTAAAAAGTTCGAACTGCTCATAGTAATAGGCTCTTTCGATTATCTCTTCAAAAAACTCGTCCATGCACTTCCCCCTTATTTGCATGACATTCCTTCTTATATTTATAAATGCTTGCTACTTTAGAGGTAAGTTCTTAAAATATTTATAATGCTTGTCAAATTTTACACATGACTGGGATGTAAATTACGGGCTGAAATGGAACCAGTTGAAAAGTAAGTTTCTCTCCGCCTTGTTTTTTCGTTATTTCTTATTTCTCCTGAGTTTTTAGATTTAGTTACTTATTACGTTTTTTGAAACTTACTTTTCGATGTTCCAGTTTTTTAGAGATTCTGCAGCTTTTTAATTCACAGCTTTTGTTATGTCAATCAAGTCTTAGACTAGCAAGCCAATAAACTCAGCCTTATAGACTCATGAGTGGAGTCCTTAAATTAAGGACAGACGCATCCCCAAAATGTCCTGAGGAGTTTGGTTCCTGTAACTTTCAAACTGCTCATAATATTGGGCACGTTCAATTAATCCTTTGAATATTTCCTCCATACATTCACCTCTATCTCCAAAAACTACTTCTGTATTTATTAATCTCAGCCTAGCAGGGTGAAAGTATTTTTTAGGCGGTTGTAAGCTGCGCTCTAGGCTTTTTATATCTAATCAGTTATTTTCATAAGGGCCTTTTTGCCTACTATTCGGCAAGCATTTCGAGTCCTGTGCTTTTCAGTTCTTTCAGGTTTGCATCCGGAATCTGGTAATCTCTTCCAAGAAGCTGTCAATTAACTCATAATGACTTCTTTCGTAGCCTGCCAGCATCACAAAGAATTCTCTGAGGCTTTCGTCCTCGGTCCTTTTTGCGACTTCCGAATAGAAATCTTCGCTTTTTCTCTCATGTCTCAGGGCTGCAACAAGGATACCTGCATCTCCAAGCGTGATCTCTCCGACTTTTATTTGGCCTATGTCAAATTCAGGAGTGAAAGACTGACCACTTGGAATTTCCGTACTTGTTACGGCCAGTTCTCTCTTATCACGGTAATCTTCAAGGTAGCCAAGATGCTTTACCTCTTCATTTGCCAGATACTCGTAGAGTTCCTTAAATTTCGGTCTATCCATCAAAGCGGCTTTACTTAAGTAGAAGTCCCTTGCTTCTCTTTCTCTCTCGATTGCCAGAGCTACAGCTTCTTCAATTCCCTTGAGATTTTTTACTTCTTCCACTACATTTTGATATACACTTCTCATCTCTGCCTCTCCCCTCTGATATCTTATTTCTTAAAATTCTCCACTTTTAAGTTTTATTTTCCGGTTTCTTCCTTAGTTTTCTTTTTCTTTCGTTCTTTAACCTTCATGATTATATCTTCAGAAGGCCGCTCAAGTCCGAATATATCATAGATTTCGTAAGGACTTTCAAGTACTACGATGTTTTCCATCTGTGCAAGTCTTTCCGAGTTTGTAACATCTACTTCGCGCATATTGAGCTCAAAGGCTCTGCCGCTGGGCGCAGAAGTTTTTACACTTCCCCTTTTCTGGTCTACAGGCAGGATAAAAATAGGGGTTTGTCCTTTTGCAGTCTGAGAAACTGCGTTTGTAACGAGAGTATCTGCAATCCCATAAACGATCTTTGCCACAGTATTAGCAGTTGCCGGGGCTATAAGCAAAAAATCGTAGTACCCCATCTGCAGCGGACCTGCAATGAATGGGGAGTTGGGGCCTGCATCAACCTTGAAATTAGGGAAATCAGTCTGGATTTTATCCCACAGGTGATACCATTTCATTACGGTCTCGCCCTCTTTAGAGAGGAAAACCATTGCTTCAATCCCTGTTCGGTTCTTAATGTCAACCAGAATGCTATAGGTTTCAACTATCTGATCTCCTGAACCTGTTATTCCCCATGCTATGCGTTTAATCTCTTTGTTTAATGGTTCTACCAAAGTACTCCTCCTTAACATTTCTGTCAAATTTTGGATTTATTTCTTTTTTGATTACCCAGAATTCTAAAAGCCCTGCTCTTCCTGGACTTAAGTTACAGGGCTTAGGTTACTTGCTTCTTTTTTTAAGTTATTTATTTTCTTCTTTTGGCATTTTAAATTGGGGTTCAGATTCCATTTCAGATTTTGTTCCTGAAGAAGCTCTATTTACAAGCTGAGTTGTTTGAACAAGTTTTTTCAGGGTTCTTCTAAGACTTCTCATTCCTTCAGAATCTTCGGATACCCCTTCTGCCCCTTTATCCTTTGACCAGAACGTTCCCCCCAGGTTAGCTCCGAAAGATCCTCCTCCTACAGGTATTATTTCATTGATCACATAAAAGTTCAGGATGGTTTGGATTGCCGGTTCCTGTCCTCCTATCCGGTCTCCTCCGTCTGCAATACCCATCCCCACTTTATTCAAGAAAACCTTCGGGTTTTTAGCAACTACGGCTCTACATCTATCCATTATTGTTTTAGTTTGAGCACTCAGTGTTCCCTGATAAACCGGAGTTCCAATAATCCAGGCATCTGCCCAGATCATTTTGTCGTAGAGCTCAGCTGAGATATCATCCTTATGAATACAGCCTTCCTTTGTTCTTATACAGAAGTCGCAGTGGATGCAAAAATTCAGCTTTTTCCCTTTGGAAGAAAAGTAGTCTGTTTCTGCATTGTATTTCTCTTCTGCAATCTTCAACACTTCCCGGACCAGGAAATCAGTCGCCATATTCCTGGGACTTCCGGATATTCCAAGAATCCTTATCGGTCTGGCTTCGGTTTCTTGCATGTCCTCCTCCGAAACTACATATTAAAATTAGTACATACTAGAATATTACCTGTATACTGGTATGCTTTTCGGACAAATAATTTTATGCTTAAATAAATTTATACTACCAATTATACTCTGCCATTATGCTTTATTTTTGATTTTGTTTTTTACCCCTGAAAGTTTCTTACTCATTAAATTTTCTGTAAACACTATCATTGAAAAGTCCATCTATATGCCTCAAGAAGTCTGCCCAGTGTAATTCTGAAAGCTAGCCAGATCTGAGACTCTTAATATACTGGTTCTAAAGCCGCAGAGAGAGAATAAGAATGGTACTACGCTCAGAGGTATGAACGGTACTACGCTACTGGATGAAATATATGGTTTGAAACAAGAAGGAATATTATGAAAAATAGTATATTTCTAATTTTCTTGTTAGCATATGCTAACTCTATTATTAATGTTTAAAGAGTGCTAATATCTATAATCTATGTCTAAAAAAGCCAGACGTTTCGTAATAAGAAAATGTGGAAACTTAGAAGTTTACTGCAAAACAGTTAACTTTTAAGTCCTGATCTTAATATATTCAGAAAAATGAACTGACATTAATTAGTTCATTAACAATATTCTTAATGCTAATTATCCACAGTTTACAATTTTGTTATCATAGATTTTTACATTAGTCTCTTTTGTGTTTAAGTGTACTATTGCAGGGGCATCCAGATCATGGAAATAGTTGCCGGTAACTTCTATGTTTTTAAGCGTTCCCTGCAATTCTAAACCTGCGTATCCTCCGCCGGATGTAGTAGCTTCATTGTTTATTACGGCTCCATCGGTAACGGAATCGAACCTGACGGCTGAATTAGTCCTGTTAATAAACTTTGAATTCTTAACTGTAATGCCATTTACATGATAGGCATATACACCATCATGCCCACACTTGTTTACAGTTACGGAATCTATCAGAATGTTGCTAGATTTTGAAATAAGCATGGCATCGTTACATCCATTCTGGAACGTAACATTCTGAATTGTTAATCCATTGCAGTTTACTATAGTTGCCATGTTATAACAGGAGGTTCCAAGCCTGACTTTAGGATAATAGTCGGACTGGCTACCATCGACAATTAAATTTCTTATTGTAACATTGCTTGCAGAATTGCCTCTAATCATAAGCATGGCTTTTTTCTGTGCAATACTGCTCTCACGCCCACCCCAGACTGGAAGTCCTTTGGCAAGCTTAATCTTTGTATCGGAATCTCCTTCAAGGATAGTGTCGCTGCCGATCCGAAGGGAATCGCTTATGTCATATGTAAACGGGCCTTTAAGATGAACAGTTGTGCCCGGGTTTTTTGCGGCAAATTCAAGCGCCTGGTTAATCTGGACATCATCGTTTTTTCCATCACAGTTGTAGTCTCCACTTCCGTCTCCGGCAACAGTTACCACTTGTGTACTCGGAGCGCCTAAAGCAGCCGGTACGGTTGTTAAAATAAGGCATGTTACCAGGAATAGGGTTCCTAGTTGTCTTTTTAGCATCGTATCACCTTTGGGTTGGATTTTCATAGGGATTTAAGTGAAGTCAAAATTTATACAATAAGTTACTTTCTTCCCAAATAATTCTCAAAATTCCATATTACGTGCTCGTAATACTTACTTTTCCGAACTAATCTGATCAGTTAGGGATTTAGAATTCTTTAATAGAATTCCCTGATCAGGTCGGCTCTATACGGGTGTTTATTTCCCATTACGTCTGCGTAATATTTTTGAACCTATCCAATTTGGTTCTCTGCGATTTAGTGGGGCGGACACGTTGCACACAGAGTCTCCACTCTCCAATCACTTTATAGGGATTAGTCACTGGAGGTGGCCGGAAACTTGAAGTTTTGCTTCTACAAACCAAAACTTGTTACTGACCACAGGATAATATCCATCTGGTCAATTTTTATTTACTTAATTACGGCCTTAGCCAGATCAACTCTTCTTTTTTAAAAGTTTTCATTCACCATTATTGACTTTAGAGCTGATACTCATGGTTACGCAATTCTATTATATATTATTTTCGCGACTTTATAAAATTAATTTACACAGCAACCTATTGCTCCAGTTGTTCTAGATTTTTTAGAGAATAAGAAGTGGAACTTTACAATAGCAACAATATTATATTATTAACTCTGACTAATAAAAATTAAAATATTTTCTTTAGAATTGACTACTTGGAAAATAATTCATTTTTTATTAAATATTGTCTAATACAAAAGTAAATTATAGCCTTGTAATTGTATTGCATAAGTTAAAAACGCACCTCTCTGACATGGTGCCCAGAAAATGATAGAAATCAAGATATTGTTCTGAGGTTTTTGCTCCCTCTAATATCCAGATATTGTTCTGGGTTTTTGCTCCTTCTATTTATTTAGCCTTTAAACATCTAAATACATATAACAAATTATAATAGAATAACAAATTATAATAGACGATCTTTTAAAAGAATTTGCTTTGTTCATTATGTGGATAAATTATTTTTGACAATATATAGAACTCGTTGAGTTTATGTAATTTCGGCTCTGTAGAAATCCTTAA
>DALS01000029.1:22637-57401 GCA_002499445.1 Methanosarcina sp. UBA293 | reverse complement strand
AATTGTTCACCGGCCTTGACAACTTCACTCAGGGTTTCTGAAACAATGACCCTTTTGACAATTCCAGAATTCGATAATCAGATATCAAGAATTCTTCAAAGGTATGATGTTTCAATAGCTCTTGATACAATGATGAAAATGCCTTCCGATATTTTACTTAGGATGGATGCTAATACTGTTATAGACTGGATTTCAAGTAGTCTAAGAGGAAGAATTCCTGATGATTCGCTTGAAGTTATAAGCAAAGAAATTAGAGAAAAAGGTGTATTAGAGTTCTGTGATCTTTATAAACGCTTAAACGATGAAAGCAAATCTTTCATGAGTTTAATGTATGAAGAGTTTGATTCACTGCTATCAGGAGCAGGAAGTTCAACCAAAAATTTTGTTATGGGGCATCCAAAAAAGATAATCTCAACCTCACCTCTCATTCCTGAATTGCTTGTTCACCCAATTAGTAAGATCAGAACAATCACAGTTCAGCTTGGCTACAGACGTATAGTACCAACTGCAGATGAAAGTGAACCCCAATTGTTAGTATCATCAGGTGTGTATTTACCTTCGGATGGAAGTATTTGGTATCCAGGGTATGAAGGATTTGGTGAAGGTATATTCATTACATTTGGTGAAAGAAAAATTCCTGATCTAACCTCAAAAATCGCCTACAACCTGTGGAAAGAATACACAGATTCAGGTATGAAATCTGATTCAGGGTGGTCGGAGGTTTCTGTAGAACCCGAATTTGTCTGGCTCCATACACTTTCTCATGCAGTCATCAGAGCTTTATCCTCACACACTGGTTATTCAACAGTTTCGCTGAGGGAAAGAATTTACATATCTCGTGATGGAAAAAATGGTGGTATTCTTATCTATAATACATCTCCAGGAGAAGATGGAGGGATGGGTGGACTTGTAGGGTCAGTAGACATATTCCACGAAATTATCAATAGTGCAGTTGGGAATATTTTGCTTTGTTCTAATGATCCCCTTTGTTGTGATGCAACTAAATCAGCAGACTGTGTAAATGGAGCGGCATGTTATAGTTGTCTTTTGATTTCTGAAACTTCATGTGAACATAGGAACCTCTGGCTTGATAGGCATCTTCTCATTGGAGATTGATGATGATTGAAGAAATTGTTCCTGTGGCTACGGGTGAAAAATGGGTTGGATACGGAATAAGGTCATTTAGATCGGTAATCAATGACCTGATTTCGAATTCCACTAATGAACTTTCTCTTACAGCTTATGTTCTCACAGACATGAGCATTGTAAATAAATTGAGAAATTCCCTGGAAAGAGGAGTTCAGGTTGAAATATACTTATACGAAGATGAATTTGCAACAAAAAACGAGGCTGTAAATTATATATTTAATTTACAAAAAGATTTTAGTTATCTAAAAATATACCGAGTTAAGGACAAAATACTTCATGCTAAAGTTCTTGTTGCTGATGGCAAGAAAGTTCTTTCTGGATCGGCTAATTTTACATTTAGTGGAATGACAAATAATTATGAGCTTGGTTTCTTGGTAGAGGATCCATCCATAGCGCTCCAGATTTTAAAGTTAATAAAAAAGTTGGGGGAGAAATGAGAACTTATTACCATTTTGCTTATACCTGTCCCAATTGTCATGAACCTCACGTAACTGGGAAACCAATTGAATTTGTTGACGAGAAACGTCTCAGATGTACTTCTTGTAATGCATTGTTCTATACTGAAGTAAATCTGTTCACAGCATCATTTCCCGAAACTGTAAAGTATGTTACAGAAAAGGAAGGAAAAAAAGCGGAAAATTATCTTTCCCACTTGCCTCTTATATGGAAAGTTGTGCCAAATGAAATAGAGAAATCTTATCTTGACTGGATAAAAGATAATCCTGAAGGAATATTTCTTGTCACTTGGCCATGGAATGACCTTCATTTTATCCCCCTTCTCGCATCAGAGTATCTTTTAACTTTCCCTAACAGAAAAGTTGCAGTCATCGGAAATTATTCTATAAATACTGAAAGTAAATCTTATGTGCCTTCATATTCTTCGTATGATGTTTTTAGTAAGACTGTTTATATTGAAGGTGAAGATAATTTTCTTCCACCTAAACTAAAGCAAGAAAGCAACAATCTTAAGAGAGAAATGGTTTTTGAAAAGGAAGATGTTGTAGAGGTTAAGTATAGAAAATTTGGTGGAAATGAAATAAGAACTAAATTATGCAGTGGTACTGTTAGAAAGTGCAAGAATTCTATAATTAGAGAAGCCGAAGAATTTGGTGGCAATTTCTTAAGAGAAATTTCTGTTCCTAAAAATAATGGAAAAAAAATTGAAGTTATAAATGAAAATGGAGAATGGAATGTTTCTCTTGAAAAACAAACTCGCTGGACAGGGAGTCTTAACTATAAGAAGATATGGCTTTGGGAACTCCTTGTTAATTCTACAAAATTAAAAAATTGTGGAACGGAAATTGAGTCTTTTTTTTACGATGAAGAAACTACTGAGAAAATTCTTGATTACAGAGCCAAGTTACACTTTTTTTCAATTGAATCTGAAATTTCAGAGGTACTTAGAAGCATAAAAATAGTATCTCCTGATGTACTTATAATTGAAAATATAGATGATATTATCTCGGATTCCAGATACTCTGGCCCTAGAACAGAAAAGCTAATGGAGTTTTTAAGAGAAGCTGATGTCAGTACAGTTCTGATGTTTTCAACTAATCCAGATATCCGTCACTTATATCGAATTGGAGAAAACGAAACTATTTTTGGTTCTATTAAGGTATTATTTCACACTTGGGATTCTCCCTCTTTTCTTGGTGATCTGAATCTTGATAGCGGTCCAAGACACCCAAATCCTTTATCTTCAAAAATGGAACAAATGCCTAAAGAAAAGCTTAGAGAGATTAAACCAGAATACATCTCGATTGATTCCTATGATGAGATTTCTGAGTCATTGGAGGAATGCTTGAAGAGTATCAACGGGGAAACTAAAAAAGACGTAAAACTGTATTTTTCTAAAGTTTTTTCAACACTTTTAAATGTTGTTGGAGAATATGGAAGGCCTGAAGTACTATCCGTAATGAAGCAGTGGAATTCCCAATTGACTTATGATATTTTACTTACTAATCTAAGCCAAGAAATTGAACAAGAACTCTTCTATTCCTTAAATAATTCTTTGCAAAAAGTTTTCTATGTTAATTCATATACTCAGAGGAATCCTCTTAGAGAAAAAATATTGGATATTATCAAGGATATATTCAAAAAAAATAAGGAGTGCTTCGTTACGATAATTGTTCCCCGCTTCGAAGCTAAAGGAACTGAACGTTTACTTCGTCAAGAGGATACGATATTTGAACAAATTTCATCTTTTCTAACTGTTTGTAGTTGGGATAAATTAGGAAGTATTGAAGGGACTATTCCAGAGGGCTTCAAACATTTTGTACTATCTACAGGATATCCCTCATTAAGTTACAACTTGCATTCTTCCGATGTTGATAAATTTTTCTTTGTCGGAACTACTAAAACAATAGGAAAGATAAAAGAAATTATAGACAAGAGACTTCTTGAGATAAATGCCTATCCCGTCGTCAGACTTTATGATAACAATCCTGCACCTCGCCTGCTAAGAGATCTTTTGTCTAAAGTTAACTTTGATGAGAATGAAAAATTACAATATATTCATAATTTTGAATTGGGCGAGGAAGAGTATTCTATGTTTTATTCAGGGGCTAGTACTTATGGGGAAACTTCAGATATTTCATATGAATCTAGCAATTATTATAAGTTAACTTGTGGGGAGATTGCTATCCTGTGCATTGACTCTAAAAATAGAGGTTTATTTCTTCCTCTCGATAGAGATATTATGCTTAAGGATGGAAATTCTTTCCGAGAAATATCCTTTAGTCTCGATTCATCAATGTCCTCGGTCAAAAAGGGATTAATTAATATGGAGGTTATTCTCAATCGTTTGGGTTTCTATCAATCATTTAGATCTATATTTTTTAAATTCATGATGAAGTGGGGAGACAAACTTCAATTCCAGAAGGGACCCTTTGAGTGGAAGGGATTTAAACAATTATTCAGTAATTCGGTTCTATGGATTAATCTTCTGGAGCGGGCAATTGAAATTTTTGCAGAACAGAATTGTATCTCTCTCCAAAAGTCAAAGGATAAAATTGCAAAGATTCTAGCAGATTCAGGAATTACCGCAAAGAATCCTGATTACATTTCTAGTTGGTGGACAAATTATGAAGAAGTTACAGTTGATTCTGGATCATATAAATTATACAGAATTGAGCATCCTTTCACCCCTCAAGATATGAGAATTATTTTTGAATGTATCTCTAAAATATCCTCTTTTTTAATTACTGATACAACGATTGCGAATAAATCATATGCAGCTGCTCTTACAATCCAAAATTTAAGGAGAAATGTGCTTAAGAGCTCTAGTACAAGAGAGGGTAAGTATTCATTTATTTACTCAAAACTTGAAAAGCAAATGAGTCAACTTATAAAAGATGCAGAATTATTCAAGGTTAGTTCCGTTGAAAAGGTTAATATCTCACAAGAAATTGAAGCAATGAAGGTAATCTACAACTATAATGATTTCTTTGAAAGCTTCGATTGACTATTTATGCTCTCTATTCTGGTTATTCATTTTTTGGTTTTAAGTATCATCAAAATACTGGTTAGAATGAAAACTGAGTCTTGAAAGCCTTCTCTCTTATGCATGACGGTAGGTAATAACTTATAACAACCATAGTCCATTTCTTTAATAAATCCCAGACAAGGCAGAAATATCTTCATAGGCATCCACACTTCATATTTGCGAATCCCAGGAAGGTGGTTTGTGGTAAAAGAAATCTTCTATGCGGTCTGTGAATATAGCTTCCATGTTTGTCCTTTCAGTGTGCCTAATTATCCTTGCATTAACGGTTTCAAAGTGGTTCAACTCCATTCAAGAAAATCCTTAGCGCCTTCAAAGCTTTCAAAATTCCCAATTGGATAAGTCTTGCCGCATCTACTGTCGAGGACGCTTCGATGCCGTAAGAATCAATATACTCAGGCTCTTCTTTGACCACTAAAACCTCTTCACCCTCCAAATGGGTTGAGGGCTGGGTTTTCTTATCTCCGCAAGAATCTCCATTTAATTTTTGTCGACTTTCTTCTGCTGACTCCACGCTAACTACTGAATCCAGCTTTTCTGGTATAATAAACTTTTCTAGTGTCAAGATATCTTTACTTTAAAGCTGCTTGGATTTAACTGATGAAACCGGATGTTTCCTGCGTTTCCTCTCTCTTCAATGGTTCTTCTGTAATTAATTTACTCAGGTGTTTGTAGACGGTTGATTTTGAAATGCCTGTCACCCTGACAATATCGGCAACATGTAGTTTGTCTTTATAGCTCTTTGCAAACTCCTCGAATATTTTTGACTAGGTACAGTCTCTGAAGATCTCAGATAAAACGGGAATGGTGTCACCTATAGTATAAAATCTAATCTTTTACGCATAATAAATAGACGCTTTTATTGTCTTTTAGCTTTTTGAATTTCTAGGCAATGGAGAAAAGGATTTTTGATAGGCTTTGTTTTCTCAAATATGTATTCTTTTAAAAAGAATATTTGGTAGCTCTAATCCAAAATTCCAGATAGTTATTCAGTATTTTGGAAAGCGTTTATGGTTAAATTCTAGAAGAGAGAAAGCCACAGTTAATTGATAGATTGTCAAGTATACTTATCGTATTATTTATTTTCAATATTTTTCGAAATTTTATTATATAGATCATACAGTATTTCTAAGAGATGTTTCACTGTTAGCAGACTCTAAACTTAATGTCATTTCAAAAATCTATTAGTGCAAATATCTAGGTTTTCATAACCTTTAACATAATGTCAGGTCTCTATGAAGCTGACTTTTGAAATAGAAATTAGCACTATAAAAACAGTAACTGTCTCACGATAAAACTTCTAGAGTCGGTTTGTGAAATATTTTCTTTTTCCGCTATTTACTTTATTTATAGAATATTCTGTCAAAGCTTGAGAAGGTTGAGAGATGTCTGGAGTACGTATTATACAACAAACTATACTATGTTGCATATTAGTAATTATCAATGGATGTACGCCTGCGGCATCATCTGAATCTTTAGCTGAGTCTGAACATCCTTATGCAAACAATTTTGAAAGTACGTGGTATAATATAAGTGAACCTAGTGCTACTGAAATACGACTTCACTTCTCAGATCTAGATATTGGTAGATACGATAAATTAATTATTTTAGATAAGTATGGAAATGGTCTTGTAACTTATTCTGGCATCACAAAGGCAGACTTCTGGACAGAATGGTATGCGGGGGATACGTTAGGAGTTAGGCTCATCACAAGCGATCAAGGGACAGGATATGGGTTCAAAATTGACAAAGTAGAAAGCAGGTCAGATGTGTGCATATCTAATAACTCTTTAGCCGATTCATATCATCCTTATGCAAATAATTTTGAATATAAATGGCCTGATATAAGCAAACCTGGTGCTACTCAGATACGAATCCACTTCGAAAGTCTTAATCTTGCTGCTTCAGATAAACTAATTCTTTATGATAAATATGACAATAAACTTGTGACTTATGAGTACTGGCAGTCAAGTAAAGATTTCTGGACAAAATGGTATACAGGAGATACGTTAAAAGTCAAACTTGTAACAGATAACTCAGGGACTGCTTATGGATTCAAAATTGATAAAGGTGAAATTAAAAATGAGAGAAATGTAACAACTATGTTTTCCGAATCTACAGAAATATCAAATCCTAATTCTAAACGAATCGGGAACAAAGCTGGAGAAGAGAAAAGTTCTAGGCCTTCAGGCGAAGATTCTGAAAAACCTCAAAATCCCACGGTTAATTCTGATTACATCCATAATCAATTCGTCAAAATTGCAGTTACTTTGAATATCTTAGAAGAGGATGATGACCAGTCATGGATGTATAGAAATATACAATGGGTTTTTAGTGGAGTAGGGAGTACCTTTATTGTAGCTATATATGGGTTTGTAATAAAATCGAAGGATAAAAAACTAAAAGACAAAAAACCAGAAGATAAAAAGTCGGAAGATGAAAAATCAGAAGATGAAAAATAGGAAAATAACTGACTGTCTAACAATCAATGTTGTCCTGCGCACTCCCCTGCAAACAATAGGGCATGTCCGCGCCCCTGCTCCAGGTTCAGTAGATGAGAACAAAAAAATCCCAGCCCCGCAGCAAGCTGCGGGGTATTGACTGAAATAAAATCTACTCTCAAACCCATCCCAATGCCTGATAAGTTACTGCCCTTGCAAATCCAACACATATTGAAATTCCGGTTTTTGCCTTGAACGTTAACTAAGATTGTTCCAGTTAAGTTCTGAGAGGTTCATTGCAGCCAAAAAATCGACAAGTTATCACATATAAATAAAGTTTGAAAAGAAAAAAATGGTCTATTAATACGCTCCTAAAAATAATTAACTTAAAGTTTACGCACTTAAGGTGCAAAATCATGTACAATAAGGCATTGTGATTATTATTTGAATAATATATAATTATTTATGAGGAAAAATCAATGAATCGTCTTGCCTGCTTGATACTATTGATTTTATTGAGTTGTGGGACGGCGTCTGCACTTTCAAAGGATGGTGGAGGTACATGGGATTATAGCCGAGATATATTAATTCAAGAGAATTCTGGTAGTACAATAAAGGATCATAATATATTGATTGAGTTTGAAGAAAACAATTTTCCTGTCGAAGCACAAGAAAATGGTGCAGATATCCGCTTCATTGATGAAGACAACAATGAATTAAATTACTGGATAGAAAAATTTGACTCTTCCACTAAAAAAGCTAAGATATGGGTAAAGGTACCTTATGTTCCCGCCAGTAGTAAGACAAAGATAAAAATGTATTATGGGAACCCTGAAGCGAATCCTGTAAGCACTCTAAATGTATTGAGGTACCCAGATATTTCTGGTTCATGGACGGGAACATTGTACCAATTTGATAGTGGAAAAACATTCTTATTTAACTTAGATTTGTCTCAAGATGGGTCCAAGATTTCAGGTATTTCCAAGATTAATGAGCTTAAACCAAGGGATAAATATTGTGCTGCAATGGAGATTTCTGGATCTGTCAACGATAGAATTCTTAATTTTAAGGAACTGAGAAGTATTGAGGAATACTCTCCAGGTTTTGATTTCTTTCTGAAAAATGTAAACCTAAAATTTGATGGCAAATTTCCATCGACGCTGGAAGGTTATTGGGATTGCTACTGGAACTCCAATACATATGGAGGCACAATCTCACTTAGAAGGGATAGCTCTGAATCAGTAACTAATGTGACTATATTAGAACCTCAAATATTATCTGTAGTTGTTTCCAAAACGGCATCTCCTCAATCTATCCGTCAGTTCCAGGAAAGTACGATAACTGTTAAAATCGAAAATATTGGGCGTACTGAGATTATAGACATTCAGGTTGTAGATTCGATTAGCTCTCCAAGTTTAGATCTTGTCGGAGGAAATTTTCCTCATCCCCATAAATTTGATATTCTTGACCCGGAAGACACTGAAGAAATCCAATACACTATCAGGGCAAAGGAAAGCGGTACCTTTTCCTTGGATCCATGCACTGTAACCTTTGCTGACAAAGAACTTAATATTCAGGAAATTAAATCCGAACCTGTCTCCCTGAAAGTTATCCCGTCGATTACAGAACAAGACCTAAAATCAAATACAGAAGAAGCCCGAAAAAACTCACTAGCTAAATATATTATCATTATATTAGTGTGTGGAATAATCTTAATAAAGAAAGCTCTAAAGCCGAGTATCGGAGAATACTCTAATAACGAAAAACAATCGGCTACTACCGAAGAGCCTGCTAGTACCAAAGAACAGGCTCCGAAAACAGGACAAAGCGGTCCCATAAAAGATTCTAATACCAAACTTTTTAAAATAAAAATTATAGATATCATTGTTGGAATTATTGTTACAGTAGTCGGTATCATAATCCAGAAGAAATTTTTTCCTTGATTCCTCTACCACTCTTTTGCACTCTCAAAAAGTAAGTTAGCTCATTTATGAAGCGTCTAGTATAGTTAGTTCTTTGCAAAATACAATAGTATTCAGACATTTGTGGGAATTTTAAGAAAAAGAATGAAATGGATTCAGATACCTTTATGGAAAAATTTGATTCTGATAAACTTGGGGATGATGACGATTTTTTCGGCTTGTATGCAGCAAAAGAGGTCTTGATACCTGGAATAAGAAGTTGAAATTTATTTTGAGAATTTACGTATAAATCTCAAAACCGTCACCTGAAAATCAATTTCAAGCCCCGCAATACCCTCCATGCTTCGTAAGCTATATATACTATCCCCAATAAATAAGGATACTGTATAAAAGTCTCTAATTCGGAGAGTGTTTTTTCAAATAATGCTGCACCAGAGGATCAATGTAGAACTGAACCTTCAGATGCATCCATTGAAGTTTTCAGCTTTTTGTCTCATTTTAGGAGCTCCGTAAAAGCCAGCCTTCACGCTCTTACGGGGGACCCTATTTAATTTTGAGCCGGTTGAAAACTAAAACGGTAAAACCCAATTGACGAAACACAAAAATAAAACAAAATATAATAAAAGAAACAATAAAAAGCTAAATATTAGCTAAAAACGAGCGAAATAAAGAGTACTTTTAGCCCTTTATTTGCGAGGTTTGAAACAAAATGTCAGAAGAATCCGATGATTCAGATAGTAGTGATAGTAGTAGTCGTCAGAAAATGCTCACAATTGCCGGAATGGTCCTGTGCGCAGTACAGTTTACATTCTTTGTGTACATGATTTTAAGGTTTATCGAGCTGGATTTCGCCCAGGGCTTTAAATTCATGCTGCTTGCTTACTCTTCAGCATTCGTTTATAAGAATCTGGAAAGTTCTGGAGAGATTCTCTTTGCAACCGAGAACTGATGACTCTGTGGCTTTAATTAAAACCCCACATCTTCTATAATAACTATCTGTTCAGATTTTTTTCTTCTTTTTCCTATTTCCTTATTTTCCTTTTATTTTCTTCTTTTTCCTTTTATTTCCTATCGCTTATCTTATTTGGTCTACTTTTAATCTCTTCTATTTCCTCTTCCTTTCTTTTAACATTTCTTTCACTTTATTCTTTTCAAAATTCTGCTCGCAAAGGGTAAAATGTTATTAGTTTGTGAAATTATAGGGTACAAATATGGCCTCGGTCTCGAGAATAAGAACTAACTGGATTCTTCGAGCCGAAAAAATAGCTAATTTCACAAGCTGGATAGCTAATCTAACAAGCAGAAAAGAGAATAGTATCGTTTTAAAACCAGCAATAATATTTATGGGATAAATATGGATCTTACCTTGCAGATTGATACCGACTACTCGCTTCAGGAAGCAAGCGAGGTTATTCGCTCAGCTCTGGAACACGAGAAATATCTTGCAAAATATAAAATAGATCGCTATTCTATGATCTGTGATAAATTTGAAGACCAGTACGACTTGATATCAACTGAGTTTATGAAAAAGTTTGAAGCCGGCGAACTTATTGACGATGGAAAATATCTTGACTGGTATGCAGCAAAGCGAGGGCTTGACCATTGGAAGAAGAAGCTAGCTCTCCTTAAAAGTATAAGAATCTGACACTTGAAAACTTTTCCCATTCCTAATCTGGGTTAAATTTAGTTTAAATTTATATTATAATAAATTATATTATATTATATTATATTAATGTAATTTTGAGGTAATTTAGAGCTTATTTTAGAGTTTTTTAGGATTCTTTTAAAGATAATTAGCATCTGTATCCAAAGAAGATTTTCTTTGTGTCTGAAATGGCTATAGAAATGTATATATGATCACTGTGTATCTTTAAACCATATAATTTTTTTGAGATGTCAGGGTGGAAAAAAGAGTTGGGTTAACAGAACTGATCTTTCGATCAGAGAAACGAAAAGAACTCCTACTATTCTTGAAAGACAAGCCAAGATCCATATATGAAATCCAGGAGCAACTTTGTACGGACCCAGTTTCTATTCTCCCCCAGCTTAAAAAACTTAAGGACAGAAAACTGGTTATACAGAAGAACCACACTTATGAACTTTCTATTACTGGAAAGGTAATTGTGGATAAAATGTCGCCTCTCATAGATACCCTTGAAGTGCTCGAAGATAATTACAATTACTGGTCGCGGCGAAATTTCGAAGGAATTCCTAAGGTTTTGCGAAGTCGTATATGGGAGTTAAAAAACTGCAAACTTATTCGCCCCAAACTGAGCCACATGTTTGAGTTGGACCCTGAGTTTGTGGAAAATCTTCTCCTTTCAAGGAAGGTTCTAGGCTTTAGTTCTTACTTCAATCCCTCTTTTATCCCTCTCTACCTGGAAATTGCAAAAAAAGAAACCGAAATCTCTTTAATAGTCACCGAACCTGTGCTAAAGAGACTTAAAACCGATCACAACGAAGATTTACAAGCTCTTGTCGGGTTTGAGTATGTTAACCTATCTCTTTTTCCGAAAAACTCGAAAATTGCAGACTTTACGGTTACAGACAAGTTTTTTCTGCTTACCGTTCTTCCCCAAGCGAAGTTTTTTGAGCATGAAAGTCTGTTCAGTTCAGAACTTCAAGCTCTAAAGTGGGGCACCGACCTTTTTTCACATATGCAAGAAGAAGCAGTTCAGGTAAAGGAGATTTAAATCTGGTGTTTTACAAGCTTTTGAAACTATTTGTATTTCCTATATTAGTTCTCTGGGTTACCTGTCTTTATTTAACTGTTAAAATTGCACCAGAGAAATTGCTTATGTATATGTAAAAGTATTATAGACTTAACTATTTTCCGTGATAGTTGGGTATTAGGTTTTTATTAAAAAATAAGCTGAGGTGTTTAATTGGCAAAGAATATTCTAAAAAGCATGATAGGAGAAGCTCTAATAGGCTCAGGGCCTGAAGTTGCACACATAGATCTAGTTATCGGACCTAGAGGAGGGCCAGTCGAAACAGCGTTTATTAACTCGCTTGCAATGCCCAGGCAGGGTCATACCCCACTTCTAGCAGTCCTTGAACCAAATATCCAGCCCAAACCTGTAACCCTGTTAGTAAACAAGGTAACGATAAAGAATGTCTCGCAAGCTGCTCTCATGTTCGGGCCAGCTCAAGCTGCAATCGCAAAGGCGGTCATGGACTCCGTGGCTGAAGGAGTGCTCCCTAAGGAACAGGCTGATGATATTTTTATTATTGTCTCAGTATTTATTGAATGGGACGCAAAAGACAAGGGCAAA
Source organism: Methanosarcina sp. UBA293 (assembly GCA_002499445.1). Taxonomy (GTDB): domain Archaea; phylum Halobacteriota; class Methanosarcinia; order Methanosarcinales; family Methanosarcinaceae; genus Methanosarcina. The sequence continues at coordinate 45,112 of DALS01000029.1, read as the reverse complement.
GTCTACGAATATAACTATGAAGCAACAAAGCTTGCAATAGCCAGGGCTATGGAAGGAAAGCCAACTGTGGAAGAAGCTCTTGCTAAAAAGGATTCTTCAAAACATCCATTTGCCTGAGTTTAACATGAGTTTAGGTTCGACGTAGCTAAATTTCGAAGAGTTTACTCAGTGAGATCTGATTTATTAAATTGCTGATAGGCTGGATCTCAGAGTTTTTTATTTACTTCAAAGAGAGATTCTGCCTTCAGTCTTCCCTAAATGACTTGAAATAGTTTAAACAGAAAACTTTGCAGGCGCTTTTCGAGCTCATCCCTTGCTTTTTGCGATTGGGCAATTTTAAGCCCTTATTTATTAATTTCTGAGGCAATTTCATATCTCAAAGAATATCTTTTTTCCAAAATAGTTTCCTACTTTTTGTTTTTAATTTATGGATTTCTCCGGCTCTTCCTCTGAAGGATGAAGCTGCCAGATTATCTGATATCGAGCACTGCATAGTAGCAGAGTAGTTTTTTCATTCCAAGCTTATAGTATTGAAAATTGCAGTCTACAAAGTGTGTCCAGATACCGCAGTAAATTCTTTCTAATCCATCTCTCACCTAGATACTAGGAATTGCTTTCTCCTTGGTTTCTTTGCCGAGAAATTCCTACGGGGACTAAAATTTCTGAGTTATGATTATTTTTGCAGGTTTTATCCTTTCAAGATCTCTTTCAGCGTCTAAGAGGATCAGATGGGAGACCGAAAGCTGAAGTACTGTATAAAAAATAAAAGCGCGGGCAGATAAATATTTATAATAAGTATAAGTAGTTTATATTGAGGTAAAAACACAAGAACTTTACAGTGGGGGAATAACATACATGAAAATTCGAGTAGTTAGCTCCAGAGAGGAAATATTTACTCTCAATCCTAATGAACGCGTTGTTCATCTGGCCTTCAGGCCTTCGAACAAAGACATCTTTGCATTGGTTGAAACCTGTCCAAAAATAGAGGTAATTCAGTTACCTAAATCTTACAGGCGTACAGTTTCAAAATCTATAGAAATGTTCCTTGAGATGCAGCGTATCCAGCTTATCGAAGGTGATGTTTGGGGCCACAGGAAGGACATTAACGAATATTATAGTATTCCTTCCTCAGTGATTGAGAAAATAAGGGAACTAAAATCAGAGGGCACGCCTGCTGAGAGAATAGAAGAAAAAGTCGCAAGGGAAAGTAAACTCAATCCTGAAATGGTTGCTTATATTCTGACCAAGGAAGCTTCTGCCTGAACAACTATCAGGCGCCGATTATTCACTAAATTCTTGAATGCAGAAAGCCATACAATAATATCAATCTTTGAGAATATTTTCTATTATCCGGGTTCCAGCTTAAACATAAAAACTAAGAGATTCCCTGCCCTAAACAGTAGCGTAAGCTTTCTAGGGCAGGGTGACTCAACAAAATTTAAATTGTAAGCCGTTTTGTACTAGCCGCTTTGTCCTGTTCTTTTATATAATCTTTGTCCTATTCTTTTATATAATAAACGATTTCTTGCTTCTCACTTAAACGATTTTTTACTTCTCACTTACTACTTGTACTTATATCAAAAATGATATGGAAAAAAATCTTTTCAGCCTATTTAAATAGGAAATAGGAAAATAATGGCAACTTATAAACGTTTGATTGCTCTATATCTCTTTAGTTACATAAAACTCCAGAGGAGATAAAGGGTTGCAATTAGAACTTTTAGACCTAATTTTTCTTTCTGACAGACGAAAGCAGTTACTGCTCTTTCTAAAAGACGGACCAAAAAATATGGATGAAATTAGGGAAACCCTTGATGTAACGTCCACTGCTATTCTACCTCAAATAAAAAAGTTAAAAGAAAAGTTTCTGGTTGTTCAGGAAGATAAAATCTACAAACTTTCGCTTATAGGAGAAGTCCTTGTTAAAAAAATGAAGCCTCTTGTCAGTATAACTGATGTTTTCGAGGAAAATTTTGAGTACTGGGCTGAAAGAGATCTTCAGGGAATTCCCCTTTCATTCAAAAAACGGCTTGGAGAACTCGGGAAGAGTAAATTGATTCAACCTGATTTGGATAGAATGTTTGAGCTTAATCCGGAGATAGCTGAAGACCTCTCTAAGTCGAGTTATATTCTTGAGTGTATAGCTTATTTTGATCCTCCCCTTATTTCTATCTGCCAGGAACTTGCAAAAGACGGAGTTGAGCTTTCTTTTCTTATGTCTGAATCTGTTTTCCAGCTCTATTCTAAGGACTATCTCGAAGACCTCAAGAATATGCTGGCTCTCAAAAATGTAAAGTTTTTTGTTTACTCAGGAGAACTCAGGATCGCGAATCTTACCGTAACAGATAGGTTTTTCATGATTTCCCTTTTCCCAAAAGATCAGAAGCATTTCGACAGAGAAAGCCTGATAAATTATGAACCTTCAGCTATTAAGTTTGGAAACGAAGTTTTTGATGAATTACTCAAGAATTCTACCCAGATCACTCAAAAATCAAATGAATAATGAGCCACAAAATGTACTGAAAACGTGGACAAAGGAAAAAATAAGAATAGCTTTTCTTTGTAATAACCAAATTTTCGATAATTTATAGAATTTAGTAGCATAGAGCTTAGTAGTTTCCAGCCAGTTCACTTATTCCTTGAATTTGGAACTTGAGGTAAATTGTAAATCATTCCTAATGTTCAAAAAATGATTTCTCGGTATCCTCTGTGGTTATGAAGTTTTGCTTCTTCTTTGCTTTAGCTTTTCCGCAATGTCGATACCGAGCCTTTTGCATTCCTGCACGTCCTTATCTGTAGGCTTGTGCAATATCCTGAGCACAGGATCTATAACCGTCATTCCCATCTCTCGCATCTTTTCAGCTATCAGTATAGGCGCTTCTCCACTCCATCCGTACGACCCAAAGGCAGCTCCTAACTTCCTTTTTGGATTTGTGGAAACAAGGACTTCGTCCATGAACTTTTCCATGGGTTGGAGCATTCTATAATAAAAAGTCGAGGAACCAACTGCAATTGCGTCGGCTTCAGTAAGATCTTCAACTTTTACGTCATAGAAGCTAACAGCTTTTGCATCTACATGTTTTGACTCAATCCCGCTTGCTATTGCTTCAGCCATAGCTTTTGTATTCCCAGAAGTACTGAGATAAACCACTATCGCTTTCAATTTTATCCCCCATCCTGTGTGAGTATATTAATGCCAGAAGCGGACAAAAAGTAAGCAAAAATAGGTTTGCACATTCCCCTGACTACGGGGGAATAAGACGAAACCCGATATCTTCCCACTTTTCAATCCTATATTAATTATAATAATTAATTTAAATAAGGATTTCGTCTAGAATTAGATCAGAATCAAAGCTACAATCAGATCTAGAATTAAATTGACTTCACGTAAGAGAAAAATTACCCAAAGTCCGCCACAATACAGATTGGAGCTATATAATTCACTACCTGCAGGGCTACACTTTCAAGAAAACTGCGTACGTTCTGGGAAATCTTGTCTGCAGTATGTGAAGCAAAATTGAGGTAGCCTATAATTTCCCCTCTGTGTTTCAAAGGAATCACAGCTACTGCAGTTATTTTTTCCTTCCTGATTAAGTCTGCCATTTTCTCAGAAAAAAAATCCATACTGTAGACAGGCTTTTCAGTCCAGATCTGTCGTGCTTCAGGAGAGTCTGCCCTGTATGTCAAAATACTATTTATGAATTCAGGAGATAGCCCTCTATGTGCAACCAGATTAATTTGATCCAGAAGTTCGTCTTTGAGATATATGCCTGCTGCATCTATTTCTTCTATCTTCATGCAGGCATCAAGGATCTGATTAAGCATGATCTGTAGATTCCAGGTAGTGCTGAGAAAAGCTCCCAACTCCCTCTGAATATCTAGCATTTTCTGAGCCTCTTTCCTCTCAGTGACATCAATAATAATTCCCTGAAAATGAGTAACTTCGCCTCTAATATTACGTTCGATAAACGTTCGCTCTTCAACCCAGCGTATACCGCCATCCCCTGTAAAAATTCTATATTCCATCTCGAAAGAGTCGTAGCCTTCTCTTACTGAATGTGCCAGATTTTCGATGACAGTCTGGATATCTTCTCTGTGAATTATATCCCCATAAAGTATATTTCCGGAAAGGAAATCTTCCACGGAATACCCGAACTGCGTAACATTTTCAGAAACAAAATCTACAGGCCAGTTTTCCAGATTTACCCATGAAAAAGCTACTGCAGGACTTTTATTAATTATGGCTCTCAGAATTTTCTGCATTTCAAGAGATTTTCGTAGGGCTTCCTCAGTTTTCTTTCTACGGGTTATATCCAGTACAATTCCCTGGAAACAAGTTACTTCCCCATCCCATTCTCTCTGGATAAAAGTCCTCTCGTTTACCCATAATATATCTCCGGCTTTTGTAAAAATCCTGTATTCCGAATTGAAGCTTACCTCTCCTTTGTGGATGCTCCTGTCAAGTTCCTCTTCTACTCTCTCCAGGTCGTCAGGATGTATAATTTTTCCATACTGAATTTTCTGCGAGAGAAAATCATCTACCGTGTATCCAAACTGTACCACATTATCTGAGACAAAAATCACAGGCCAATACTTCTCGTTTTTCCAGAGAAAGATCACTGCAGGACTATTATTAACTGCTGTAGTCAACATTTTCTGAATTTCAAGAGTCTTCCCCAGTTCTTTTTCACCTTTCTTCCGCTTGGTGATATCGAGCACCACTCCCTGGAAGTGTGTTGCCTCTCCGGACATATCTCTCTGGATAAACGTCCTTTCATTTACCCAGCGTACAGCTCCCGCTTTCGTAATTATCCTGTACTCCATACTAAACGCTGAAACCCCATTTTTTACTTTTTTCTCAAATTTCTCTTCAACCCTCTTGAGATCATCTGAATATATCAGGTCTTTATACATTACCCTGCCAGAAGTGAAGTCTTCTACCGTGTATCCAAATTTCGCCACGTTTTCGGACACGAACTCCACAGGCCATCTATCTTCGTATCTCCAGAGAATGAGCACTACGTGACTGTTATTGATCATCATTCTGAGAGTTTTTTCCTTTTCCAGAGCTGCGTGGAGAGCCTCTCCTCTAACGTTGTTTCTACTTCCTGCAGTCTGGAGGTTCATATCTAACGTGTCCTTATCCTCAGAATCCTCATCCATTTCTACAACCGTCTGCACAGAGCTCTTTAATATCCCCCATTTTTGCTTCTGTGCCCTTGCTCTTTCATATGTATCTCGTATGTATAATTATATTTCTATCTAAGTTTATTTTTAATCAACGTATTTCATTTTATTGTTCCTGGTAATGCTAAAAACCGATAGATATCAGAAGACGCTGGCTGGAAATAGCTTCAAAACCTTGGAGACTATCATGAACCCAATATTAACTCACTAAAGAATTAAATTAGAAACAGAATAAGAATAGACTGTGAACGGGTACATTCCTGTTTTGGTTAATCTCTTGTAGTTTGCTCGTTTTTTGGATGTGATCTTGTAGATGCGGTTAAGGGAAAGGCCCGTTCACTATCTAGTGATTTACAATTCGGATTGTTTATAAATATTTGGATTATTATATTACAATATCTTTTTATGTAAAATGTAAGCCCATTCCTGGGTCAAATATAGGTATGTCAAATATAGTATATCTGATTCTAATCTATACCAACTTGAGATCTAGTTTTCTCAAGTAAAATTTTTTATGTTTTTCCAGACCAGTTTCCTATTCAGCTACACCTTAATTAATTTGTCAATATCTTTTCAGCCGGACTTCCTGTCTCTTTATTCTAAGGGACTTTTAGTCCCTTAGTCCCTTCTCATATCTTTTTACAACTTCTTCTTCCCCAACCTGTTTATACTATGAAGTTTTTTTCTACCTATACATTTAATACTTAATTCTCACTATAAAACTTCAAGGAGATTTGCAATGAGAAGCGCTATTATCAAAGAGGGGCCGGAACGTGCTCCCAACCGCTCACTTCTGAAAGCGACCGGAGTCACAGATTCCGAAATGAGGAAGCCGTTCATCGCAGTCGTCAATTCCTGGAATGATATAATTCCCGGTCATATCCATTTAAATAAACTTGCTGAGGCTGTGAAAGCCGGAATAAGGAACGCTGGAGGAGTTCCTTTTGAATTCCATACAATAGGAGTCTGCGACGGAATCGCAATGGGACACGAGGGTATGAAATATTCCCTCCCAAGTAGAGAAGTTATTGAGGACACAATAGAGCTTATGGTTAAAGCCCACCAGTTTGACGGGATTGTCCTTATCCCTTCCTGTGACAAGATCGTGCCAGGGCATATTATGGCAGCAGGCAGGCTTGACATTCCTTCAATTGTTGTAACCGGAGGGCCTATGCTTCCGGGTTATGTGGATGATAAATACACGGATCTCATCTCGGTTTTCGAAGGGGTTGGAGCTTATAGGGCAGGCAAACTCTCAGAAGCTGACCTTAAAAGACTTGAAAATCTTTCCTGTGCAGGAGCCGGGTCCTGTGCAGGGATGTTTACCGCAAACACTATGGCCTGCATGACCGAAGCCCTGGGGCTGAGCCTTCCGGGCTGTGCAACTGCTCACGCAGTAGATGCAAAAAAAATCCGCATTGCCAAAGAATCAGGTGAGCGCATAGTTGAGATGGTTCGAGAAAACCTAACTCCCAGAAAGATTGTCAATTTTAAATCTCTTGAAAATGCAATAATGGTTGATATGGCAATTGGAGGAAGCACAAATACAACTTTGCACCTTCCTGCAATTGCCCACGAATTTGGACTGAATCTCCCTCTTGAGAAATTTGATGAATTAAGCAGGACAACTCCCCATTTGATTTCCCTGCGTCCTGGCGGTCCAAATTTCATGCTGCATTTTGATAGGGCAGGTGGAGTTCAGGCAGTTATGCAGAGGCTTTCCTCCAAGCTTTACCTGGATCTGCTTACAGTAAATGGAAAAACTATCGGGGAAAACCTGAACGAGTTTGACATTGTTAACCCGAAGCTCAATAAAGAGATAATTGCAACTCTAGAAGAACCTATCCATGCTGAGGGAGGAATTGCAGTCCTTAAAGGCAGCCTTGCCCCTGACGGTTCAGTTGTGAAACAGGCAGCGGTTGATCCAAGAATGCGTGTCCATACAGGTCCTGCACAGGTTTATGACTGTGAAGAAGATGCTATGGAAAGTATCCTTGCAGGCAATGTAAAACCCGGAGATATTGTAGTCGTCCGCTACGAAGGCCCAAAGGGTGGACCTGGCATGCGGGAAATGCTTGCCGCTACAGCTGCAATAGGAGGTATGGGGCTTCTGGAGTCCGTGGCTCTGATAACTGATGGGCGTTTTTCCGGAGGCACTCGCGGGCCGTGTATAGGGCACGTCTCTCCCGAAGCTAGCGAAGGAGGACCAATTGCCCTTGTAAAGGATGGAGATATGGTAGAAATCAATATTCCAGAAAGAATCCTGAACCTGAAAGTCTCAGAAGAAGAACTTAAGCAGCGGAAGGCAGTCTTCGTGCCTCCTAAAAAAGAAGTTACAGGTTACCTTGCAAGATACCAGCGTTCCGTCCACTCTGCAAATACAGGTGGAATAGTGGACTGAGCTCTCGATCGTGATTAAAAAATCTCGTTTTCCGAAGGGCTCAACCTTCCTCTTTTTAATTTTCTCCTGGTCTGAAATTCGTTGTTCTGGAAATTCAGAAAACTCCGGAAACTCTGGAGGAAATCTCATGAAGAGTTTCTTGAAAATACTAAAGGGGTAGAAATTTGGAAGTAAGCGGTTTATGCGCGATCTGTGGGCGTCCGGCTAAACTTTATACCTGCCCGTTATGTGGAAAAACTGTGTGCAGCCAGTGTATGAATCATAAAAAACATATCTGCATCAGGTGTGCCCATGGCAGGACAGGCACTGTGCTTCGCTCTAAAGATGGATATTTTAATAATTGAATAAATGGAAGCCTTCTGAAAGCAACGGCTTAGTGAAAGCAATCGTTTAGTTCGGTTTTCGGCAGAAACATCTTGGTAATAAACCCACGCGAATATCTCCTGTTTAGTCTCTGCCAGTACATCGACTCTAGTCTGATAGAATCTTTTAATCACCTTCTGTACTTTCGATCAAACCTTTTTTAAAAAGATTTTCGATCAAGCTTTTTTTGAAAAGGGTTACGATCATGCCCGCTGTCTGACCCAAAACAGAATTAGGTAAATCAACCCTCCGGAGAGAGATGAAAATTAGCCTTATTCATCGATAGTTCAGCCCTCTTGAGCGAACGAAGTAAGTGAAAAGGGCAGCATGCTGTTGCGATTACATCGCAACTAAAAGAAAAATCAAAGATTTTTCTGATCCCGAAGCGCAATTCGGGAATTATACAAGCAAATTTACAGGATGCCGGGCAACAGGTTCTATATCGAGGTCAGCTACAGCTTCAGAGATCATTATATCGCTCATGGCAGCCATGGGAAATACGTATGGTGCGTATTCAATAGGTCCATAGAGGATGAAATCTCCGGCTGCTGCCTGTTGCAAACAGGTCGAACCTATGTCACAGATTTTGTAGAGGACAGGATCTTTCTCTTTCTTCCGATTCAGCCAATTCCAGGCTGAGGGTGCGTTATGAATTCCCGAGCCTGTTGGATGCCCCCATTTTGCTTTTGCGGTAATCGTCATCTTGAGGGCTATCCCTGCCCCATTTCCCATAGGAGTAATGCTCGGATCTATAAGCTTGTTAACTATTCCGCACCTGTCTGCAATTGAAAGTAATCCCTCTTCCAGAAGCCCTGCCCCATTTTCCAGCATTTCCATCCTACCCTGAAGGGATGAGTCCATTGCATTGAAGCCAAGAATAATCGAGCTGTCAATGTCGGATAGAGCGAGAGCTTCGATTTCCGAGGCATTTATGCTCATATTTATAGAATTGTAGATCGCTTTGTCTGCAAGCCCTACCTCGCTTACATATTCTGCGGCATGGGAACGTACGGCTCCTTCGGGGGAGTCTATAAGAAAGGGAGCTTCTGAAATTTCTGACACAAAGTCAATATAATGGGTAATGCCTTCAGGAGTAGTCCCGAAAATGTGGATTATATGTGGGCTTCCTGTTTCTTCCGCACTTGCTTCTTGCAGATTTATCAGTTTTTCGGCAGCAGCCCGATCAAACAGTCCTCTTGCAGCATCTTCTACGATTTCGTGCTTATCATAAAAGATAGTCCCTGCAAGCACGGTTGGGAGTTCTCCCGGCTGTCCGCCTATTTTCACCCCTGCGAGATTAACGATTTCCTGCTCTTTCTGGAACTTAAACATTTTTATACCTTCAAAATTTACAGGCTAGTATTTGTTTCAAAAAATGACAGTGTATGCTTGAAGTAGTATGCTCGAAGTAAGTTTCTTTTCTGGAGTTAGAAATCTTTTGCCTGGCAGACAACTCCTGAAGTTGTGTCCATAAAAAAGTCTTCTGAAATTATTATATCACCTGAAATCGGAACTGTAAAAGTGGACCTCCTTTTTTTCTGGGAAGTGGCCACAAAAGGTTCATCAGGGTAAGCTTCCCCTAGGCCCTCATACTTCCTCACAATTTTCATAATTTCAACAAGGTCAATCAAGCCTATCTTATCAAAAAGCACTACTTGCTGCTGGAAGCGTTCGACTGCCTCCCTTGATATATTTTCTATGAAAGGAATTGCTCCCTCTGAGCCAACTATTCTGCCTTTTTCATCAATCCCTTCTGCATGAATTGCAAGTAAGGAATGACCTGCCAGATGTCCTCTTGATTCCATCCCACAGACAAGGATGTACCTGATATTGGAATTTGAGATTGCGTTTACGATTATTTTTTCGACTCCCAGGTTTTCAGTTTTTGAACTTCCCCACAGAGCCGCTTCAGGCGAGGGCTTTATCTGGCTCGCAAGAGTTACGACCGCAATCCGGGACTTTGGATTTCCTACCGTGTAGTCACCTTTCAATAACGGCCATGTCTCTGCAATGGTTTTCAATCAATCACCTTTTGCCTTTCCTTATTCAAGTGAGACAGTGCACTTGCAAGCATTATAGCTTTCGTAAAATGTCCACCTACCCTTGATGTGTCTACAAAAACGAAATCATCCATTAGTACCGGAGCTCCGAGCCCGTCCCCCCCACCAAGGAAAGCAATTGTCCTGAAAATCAGGTTCCCTGAGATTCCGTCAGGAGCAACGATAAAGTTCGATTCTTTTATGGCATCTTCAATAAGAATCGTATAGTGTTTGGCATTAATCCCGAGTTCAACAGCTCGTCTTGTTACGAATTCTCCATCCGCAAGAGTCCTGTCAACACGCTTGTTCCTTCCTATGTCTCCAATCCTGCCCCCGGAAAGCACACCAACCGCGGGCTCTATCCCGAATCTCCTTATGTGTTCGGCACCAAGCGTTATCATCTTGAGTTTGTCTTCAAGGGTGTTCCCCTCGTCGATCCCTACAGGAGCGAGAAAAAAAGGTGTCCCATCAACCGTGAGGAGTAGGGCAAGCCTGCAGATTCTTTTCTTTCCAAGAGCCTCCTTGAGATGGGAAAGGGCTCCTGACGCCATTGCAGTTCCCCTGATAGCAGCATCAACTTTTCTTGAAACCATAAGTTCTACGAGAGTCTTTTCGGGCTCATCCGTATCCACTACCTCGAGTTCCGTGCCGATCTCATCGATTTCTCTCTTAATTCCCACCAGGACGACCTGTGCATACCCTAATTCCTGAGCTTTCCGAGCGCTCTCGAGCAATTTAGGATTTGGATCCCTTATTCCCATAGCTACCCTTGCCCTGTTGGTTCTGGCTCTTTCTTTGATAGCCTCAAGGAGGTCATGCATGCTATTCTTTTCCATATCCATCCAGACTTTTAAGTAAAATCTTAAGTAGTTTAGAGAAGTACAAACATGCTCATTAATTAATTTTGTCCTTTATGAGTCTCGCAAACTTTTTCAAAAAAAGTTTGATCACAACCCTTTTAAAAAAAGGCTTGACCGAAAACCTTTGGCAGCGGTGTGATCACAACCCTTTTAAAAAAAAGCTTGACCGCAAACTTTTAAGAAAAGTTTGATCAAAAACGGCTTGGCAACGGCGTGATCAACCGGCGCAACGGTTGTGTTTGATCAAAAACAGTGTAGCGTTTGGATTTGAAAGCCTTATCCCCAAACCCTATCGGCGTGATCAACCGGCGCAACGGTTGCGCTCAAGAAGACAACAGAAAGGAAGTACAAGTGTAGTTTTTCTGACCAGGATTGTTTAGCAATTTGAAACTCCTCTTTTTATAAAAGCAAAAAGACTTTAATACCTATGGAAGTGATTAGTGTTATAGGTTAAAAATCAGTATCAGATGATGGTAGGAATAAAGACTTTTCACATAGTTAAAAGATTAAAATGTATAGAATTAAGAATAAGTTCTTTTTTATTGGTATGATTTAAGATGACGTTGGCAATTGAATGGGCTGAGAAATACCGCCCCCAGACCCTAAAGGATATAATAGGGAACAGGAGGGCAGTGCAGGATTTGCGAACCTGGGCTGAGAAGTGGCTTTCAGGCATTCCCGAGAGAAGGGCAGTGATCCTTCACGGACCTGCAGGCGTAGGGAAGACCTCTACTGCCCACGCTCTTGCTCGCGATCAGGGTTGGGAAGTAATCGAACTCAATGCAAGCGATCAGAGAACTGCAGGTGTGATCGAAAGGGTTGCTGGATCGGCAGCCTCAATGAATACTTTCTTTGGAGGAAAACGCCTGATCATTCTGGACGAAGCTGATAATCTTCACGGGACTGCAGACAGAGGAGGAATGCGGGCTATTGCCGGGATTATAAAAAATACATTTCAACCCATAGTGCTAATTGCAAACGACGTTTATGGATTGACCCCTACTATCCGGAACCTCTGTCTGGAAATTAAGTTCGGGTCCGTGCAGAGCCGTTCCATGATTCCTGCTTTAAAAAAGATGTGTGAGAACGAGGGAGTACTATGTAGTCTTGATGCAATTCAGCAGCTCGCAGAAGGGGCAGGCGGCGATCTCAGGAGTGCAATTAATGATCTTCAGGCTGCAGCCAGCGGGAGGGAAACGCTGAATGTCGAGGACATCAGCACATCAGGCAGGGATGTAAAGGAAAATATCTTCAAGGCAATGCAGAAAATCTTCAAGAGCACGGACTGTAAAAAGGCTCTGGAAGCTGCTCGTGGGCTTGATGAAAGTCCTGAAGACCTTGTACACTGGATCGATGAAAACCTGCCTGTCCAGTATGCCTCTAAGGACGGGAACCTTGAGGATATAAGAACAGGTTTTGGTTATATTTCCAGGGCTGACCTCTACCTTGGGCGCGTAAAAAAACGCCAGAACTATAGCATGTGGAGATACGCCAGCATGCTAATGGTCTGCGGAACTGCAATTTCAAAGACAAAGCCCTATCCCGGATTTATCAAGTACCAGCCGCCATCTCTCTGGAGAAGGATGGGACAGATACGTTCGAAGCGAGACCTCAGGGATAATATAGCTTCTAAAATTGGAGAGCATAGTTTTGAATCCATGCGTTATTCCAGAAATAACCTGCTGGAGCTTTACTCTCGTATGTTAAAAGATGAAAAAACTGCAATTGAAATTACTGCAAAGCTTGGGCTCGAACTTGAGGAATTGGTATATCTTTCGGGAAGCACAAAAGCCAGCAAAAAGTTACAAAAAATCTACGATCAGGCACAGAAACTCCTTCTTAAAGGAAAACAAGGTACAGATACGGAATTTTTCAAGGTTCCCACTTCCTCAAGCAATGATAAAGAGGTGCCTTCTGGCTGTGCAGTTAAAATTCCGGAGGAAAAAACAGGAAAAACTACTGAGAAACCTGAGCGTCCCGATTCCAGGACTTCTCAAGGCAGGCAGAAAAACCTTAACTTTAGCTTTGATACTTCACCAGAGATTTCTAGAGAAATAGTGAATTCAAGTGATAATGTTTTTGATACCTCTACACCTCATAATCTTACCCCAGTTTCCCTCACATCTGATGATTTTATATCCAATTTCCCTAAACACGAGACTCTTAAGATTAAGAATTCAATTTCTCAACCTGAATCCTTTGAGAAAGAAGTCCTTCCTGATTCCGAACCGATAGAAAGCTTTATCTCTCCTGAGTTTCCAAAGTTGCAAGAACCTGTCAATCTCGATCCAGTTATCAAAAAAGAACCTGAAGAACTTGAAAGCAAAAAAGAACTTGAAGAAAGATCTGAGATTGAAACAAGCGAAACTCCTAAAAAAACCGAGTCAAAAACACAAAAAACTCTCTTCGACTTCTAATTTTCTCGCTCTCTGTTTTAATTTTTTATTTTTATTTCAATTTTTATTTAGTTAAATCTAAGTAATTTAGGATAAGCCCAGATAAATTAGATAATAAGATGAACCTATACAACTAAACAATATTCTAAAAAATCCTTGAGTTTACAGATAGTAAAAAGAAATAAAGAGCAGTCTGTGAGCGGGTGAGAGTTTGGGAAATAGTTGGGGATATGATTTGGGATTATACTACAAAAAAGAGACCCGCTCACTTGATAAGAGTATTTATTCAAGCTATAAATAGCTTATCAGTATATATTATAGAAATTATAACTTAGTAATTATAATTTCAGGCACATTTCTTTAGATAAAAAGATTAACTCTTGAAATAAAGCTTGATAATTATTGGACGAAGTTGAGTCTAAATAAATGTTTCGATTTTCGATAGAATAGAATGAGCGGGTTGGGGAGTATGAATTGGGGTGTTGGGGGTTGGGGTTATCTAACAAAAAGAGACCCGCTCACAAGTTACATCACGCTAATCTAATATAAATATATTTTGCTTAACGTTTTACCCATCCAGAACTATTCAAGATTGGTCTGTAAAATGTGACAGTCATGCTTCTTGAAAAATAAGTAAGTAGGTTTTATTTCTGCTTTCTGTTTTTTATATAGAAGGAGGATAGACTCTTGAGAAGGAGGATAGATTCTCGAATATATATGAGATTCGTTTAGTGTAGTAAACCTTTTAATTTAAAATGCAACCCAATGCAAAATCTGACTTTGAAACAAGAATTGAAGCATTAGAAAAGAAAGTGTACAAAACCTCCAAATCAGAAAATAAAACTATAAAGAAGAACGCTATGGGCCCGCTGAGATTCGAACTCAGGATCCCCGCCGTGTAAAGGCGATGTCATAACCGACTAGACCACGAGCCCATTTTGCTTACATTTGCAGAAACGCTCCAAGTACAAGAGCAAAATGTCACTAGTTATATATATCTCTTTTGTTAGAAGAGAACTTCTGGGCTTGTCTAAAAACCGTTTATCGCACTAAGTTAACTTATATTTACTAAATAACATTTTTACATACTAAAATCAGAAGTCTTTATTACAATAACACACCAACAAATTCCTCATCAAGAGACATTAAGCACAAAGGTTTACTATTTGTATTCTGTTTTGAATATGTACGCAACTCTCCTGCGATGATCATTTCCGAATGAGGCAGCCTTATTAGAGGGTATGTAATCTATGGTTTTGCTTTTTACTTTGTGATTTTAGATTTTCCTAAAATTTCGTATTTCTATCTCTGTTACACAAGATAACTGTTATTTAAACATATACAACTCATCATTTTTCCTTTTTTTTAAATTTTTAACCTAATAAATTTCAATTAATAGAGGAAAAACAGTAGCGTAAAAGTGCATAGTACTTCAATTTGCTAATTTTAAAATCCATGTCATTAAGTCGCGGCAAGCTATACCTAACGTCAGAGTATTTGACTAAAGCAGCCTAGAGTAGACGAAAAATGAAGGAAGCAACTGAAAAAAGAATAAGAGGCTTTACCTCTTACTGTAAATCAAATTTAGACTTTTCCTTTTTTACTTTCTCTTATATAGGAATATCGCAAACAGGCTAGTTACCCCGCAATATATTTCAAAGCCTGACGTACTTGGAATTTCTTCTTGTTCGGTTTGTAACCCTTTATTCTCTATATTATTTTCACTAATTGTTTCAGGATAATCAAGCTCTACTCTCGTTATAGTTTCATTAGATGAGGCTTTTGTTGTACCTGTTATTGCAAATGAAGAGAACCCAGAAGTTTCGGCTGTGAAATATAGGAATTCGTTATCTTCCCCTGAAAGGCCTACTGGGAATCGCTCCCATTTTTTATCGTTATATCTGTTAAGAACGATGGAAACCGGATCGATCTTTTTGTCCTTTATCCAAGATTTTTCAACCTTGAAACAAACAACTGGATTTTCGATGTTCTTTGAGGTTGCAATTCCTCCATTCCCAACCCAGATATTAAACAACTTATAGATTTTGCCAGAAGGCAGCTCAGAAACAAGAGTAGATTTTCCTTTGAGCTGTTCCACAATTGTTGTACTTTTACCAAAAGTTCTCTTCGAATCAAAGCCTATATACACAACGCAAGTCACATTCTTTGTGAAATCAAACTTTACAGGCTTTCCGCTTGTAATAAACGCCTGTGAAAGTTCCTTTACCTGGACATTTCTTGCAGGCTCGGGGGAACCGCCACCACCGCTACTTGAACTTTTGCTACTTGAGCTACTGCTGCCGCTTGAACTGCTTGGTTTAAGTACACTTATTGAAGCAGTTTTTGAGTCAGTCCCATTTTCATTGCTTACAGTCAGATTAACGGTGTAGGTTCCAGGAATTGTGTATGTATAAATTGGATTTGTATCTTCTGAGTCTGCCTTTCCATCGTTATTGAAATCCCATGTTCTTGATGCTATCTTTTGGGATAAGTCATTAAACTGTACTGTGAGGGGAGCATAACCCTCTGTAACGTTGCTATTGAAGTCTGCAACTGGAACGTTTGAATCAGTAACAACTATGTAACTCGGCTTTGTTGCTGTACTATTACCGGCGGCGTTTTCTACAGTAAGACTGATTGTATAATTTCCTGGCTTTGTAAACGTGTGGGTTGCATTCATAGCATGTTTTGAATGGATACCATCACCAAAATCCCAATACCAGGAAGTGGGTGCTTCACCATTACTGATATCAGTGAAAAGTACTGTCAATGGTGCGTTTCCGGAAGTCACATTAGATGTAAAAACAGCTTGTGGTTTTATGGATTTAGCGGTGAGATTGTACATATAGATATCACAAAGATTACCTTCGCCGGTGGGCAATCCTTCACGATTATCCCTATCCACTATTATGTCCCCGTAGATATCAGGACTCATTGCACCTCCGCTAGTGGTAATCTGAGTTTTCTTCTGAGTTGAGAGATCGTACATATAGATATTATAACCTGTACGCTTGTCACACCACACTATCCTGTCACCGTAGATAGCTGGAGGTGAAGCTGAAGAAGATTGTTCGCTGTAAGAGATCCTGCTTTCTTCCTCAGTAGAGATGTTGTACATGTAGATATCCCCTGTTTCTGTAAGAAAGTCTAAATTGCGACTATCCGGCCACACTATCCTGTCACCGTAGATAGCAGGATTTGATGCACGTCCGCTAGTGCTGACCCTAGTTTCCTTTTTAGTGGAGAGATCATACATGTAAATATCTGATCTACTTATTGAATTATTATTTTCATCTATAGCGATATCATTGAGCCTATGGCCCACCCATACTATTTTGTTATCATAGATGGCAGGATTGCTTGCAGATTCATTTATGGGAATCTGAGTTTGAATATTAGTAGAAATATCGTACATATAGATATTCCCGTTTTCAGTCCACACAAATCTATTACCATAAATATCAGGATAAGTCCAATCTGACACATTCTTCGTGATTATTATCTCAGAAGTTGTTATGTCATACACATAAAGTCCATATTCATCTTTAGGATTATACATGTTATAAAAAAACCATACAATCTTATCACCATGAATAGCAGGATATGCTGCATAATAAGGTCCAGGCATGCTAATTATTGTGTCATTTCTGGCGTTCAAGTCATAAAGATGAATTTTATCCCAATATGACCACACAACTTTATCACCATAAATAGCAGGTTCTCCAACCTCTCCAGTTTCCGCTGAGAGCCGGGTTTCTTCAGCAGCCGATGCTATGGCTGAGATTAATGTTAGAAGCACACAAACTGAGACTATTGAAGCTAAAGCTATAGAATATAATTTCCTTTTATTACCCATCCGACCTTCCCCATGAATTAAAGAATATTCTTGATAATATCCCAACGTTCTTTAATCCTTTCATTCGGAGTTTAACTTTTTAATATAAATTTAGATATTTAATAATCAGATACCTAAAAATAAACAGAAAACTTAAAGTTATCAAAAACGTGGATATTAATTTATAGAAGTTTATGTGTATAATTAATTGAGTTTATTTTTATATAATTTATAAAGGAATCCCTAAATGTTTAAGTCATACAGGATAAAGAGAAACATAAAGAAAAAAGAATTAGGGGTAAATTAGAGAAATTGATAGAAAAAGCATGTGGCAGAACTGAAGAATCAGTTCTGCACTTTCGGGACAGTATTTTCCAGGAACTGTTACCCGACTTTACCTATTGATTAAGAATTCAGGAAGAGTTAAGTTTGTAGATGAGTATTTATACGTTTTTCATTTCATTCTCTAATCCTCTTCACCCTCAGAACTCATCATCTCACAAAAACATGCGCTGCAGACGTATCTATCATCAAGACATGTTTTTTTAAAGTCAACTTCGGGACCGCCAGGTTTTGTGGTTGCTTCCCTGAACACATAGAACTTTTCGTTAAATTCGATCGGCTGCGCGCACCTCGAACATACGAATGGTGGATTCTCGACCGAATCAATTGCACACTCAATGCATATCAAATCGGACTTCTCCCCCTGAACCTCTTTGAACTTTATTGGTTTCATATCAAGGCTGGTGTCCACAACCAGTACATCTTCTAGCAGTTCCCGACCACAAATATTACAATACTCCTTCATTGTGTCCCCTCCTTCGTTCAGAGGAATTCTCACCAAACCCTGTGCTGAGCCTACACAAGGTTTCAATATCTCCGCTTTTGCACTCAAATGTTATTCCCCATTTCAGCTTGTTACCCATACTCATACCGAATCGGGCAATTTCGAGGCGTCCAATCCGGCTCAATCATTCACACCATTGAGCTGTGTATTACCACTGACATTACTGCCAGCACCTCAATCTCGAGAAGATTGGCCCAGAGCTGGAAAAGCAAACAGTAGGAACTAACAGGTAAATATTTATTGCAATGTGTAGTCACAAATACTTTTCGCATTCGAATGCGAAACAACTTTAAAAGACACCTTACAAAATGCGTTTTAAACCGCTTTCTAGCTTCTGGTTCTAACTTCCCTATGGAAATATATGTCTTAAAACTATATACAGTTATTGATTTTGATCAAAAACTAATTGAATCATAAATAAAGAAAAGACTATAAAAATAGAATAAAAATATAAAGTTAGTAAATAAAACGAGTAAAACAAAGAATTTTATTGATCCTTGATCAATATATAAGACTAATAAACAAGATTACTCATAAAGGTTCGAAAATGCTCAAGCAGAGATTTGTGCTGGATACTACAGCATTAACGGATCTGCAGACACGTGAGGTTATGGGCTATGCTTCGCTTTGCGAGGGAATGAAAGCGATCCTTAACCTGATAGCTGAAGCTCGCCTGCAATTTGGAATAAGCTGTTATGTACCCTATCCATCAGTATATAAAGAAATGTACGAGTTTGCAAGCCGCAATGGCTGTGACAGGGAGGTTATGGCTAAAATAGATACCTGGCTTGTGAAAAAATCTCCTGACCGGTATAGAGTTAATGTAACTTCTCAGATTTTTCACGAATATGTTGCCTATATGCGGGAGAGAATTAACCGGGGCATGGGAGTTGCTGAGGATGCGATATGGGAAGCCGCTACAGAATGTCTCTTCATGGAAAAACCACAAAATAAGAAAAAAGAGTATAAAGAAGAGGTTGAAAGAGAGGTAATCGGAGGAATTATTGGCAAATTCCGGAACAAATATCGTGCTGCCCTAAGATATGGAATTCTTGATAGTGCTCCTGATATTGATGTTCTCATCCTTGCTAAGGAGCTTGATGCCGCAGTTATTGCAAGCGACTATGGGATTGAAAAATGGGCCGAACAGCTTGGAGTCCGTTTTGTGCCCGCAAATATTTTCCCTATGATGATTAAGGAGTACTTGAAGCATCTTCCGGAAAGTGAAAAATCTCCCGAACCTGGAAGTAGAGACAAAAACAAAAAAGGACCATCCGAAGAAGCAGAATTTATTTAATCTATTAAACTTTGAAATCTGAATGTCTGAATATAATAGAGGCTTAAGATTTAATTAGATAACAGCCAGCCCTGAGGTTAATCAAGTAAAAGGCTTGAAGTTAAACAGGGATATCGCTCTCAATCATTATTTAATCATTGTTCAATCATAGATGTTATTTCAACAGCTGTATGTATGACTGAGTTTCAACAGCTGTATGTATGACTGAGATGCAAATCTCAGTGAAAGCAGCATACATCAATTGTTATCAAGCTCTAGGGACATGGAGCCTTTAAGAAAATTACACCTTAACGAATCATGATTTAAGGGAATCTGACTTAAAGGAAATAGGGGGATAAGAGTTTGAGAAATATAATTATAGAAGAATTAAAAGCATCTGAGGTTTACCGCCAGAGGGTTGAGGTTGTTGAAAGAAAAGGGCTAGGGCATCCGGACTATATCTGCGATGCCATAATGGAACAAATTTCAGTTAACCTGAGCCAGAAGTACCTTGAAACTTTCGGGACTATTCTGCACTATAATATAGACAAGGGCATGCTCGTTGCAGGGGAAGTGGAAGGGAAATTAGGAGGAGGTAGAGTGTTAAACCCTATGAGACTTATTATTGGAGATAGGGCAACCTTTGAAGCACAGGGAATAGAAATCGATGTTCCTGACCTTGCGGTTAATACAGCGCAGCAATGGCTCCAAGATAACCTCCGCTTTGTAGATCCTGAAAATTTCATTTACCAGGTAGAGCTAAAAAGAGGTTCTGCGGAACTTACAGATATATTTAGCAGAGGTGGAGAGATTCTCGGGGCAAACGATACTTCTGCAGCAGTTGGATATGCACCTCTCAGCCCCACTGAGAAGCTTGTTTTTGAGTGCGAGCGATATCTGAATTCAAGGAAATTCAAAAAAGAATATCCGGAATCCGGAGAAGACGTAAAAGTTATGGGGCTAAGACACAGGGAAGATACCCACCTGACAGTTGCAATGCCGCTTGTGGACAAGTTTGTCGAATCTGAAGAAGAGTATTTTAAGAAAAAAATCGAACTGCATAGCCAGATTGAGGAATTTGCTGCCGGGTTTGCAGAGCAAGCAAGGGCCGAATTTGAAGCTTGCATGTGTCTGAAGCCAACCGCTTCCCTGAATACTCTGGATATTCCAGGCAGGGGGATACAGGGAATTTATACCACCGTAACCGGCACTTCTGCAGAAGATGCAGACTGCGGGCAGGTCGGACGTGGGAATCGCGTAAACGGAATAATTCCTTTAAACCGTCCTGTTAGCAGTGAAGCCGCCGCAGGTAAAAATCCTGTTAGCCATACAGGAAAAATTTACAACCTTCTTTCCCATAGGATTGCAACACGGATCTACAGGGAAGTGCCTGATATTTCCGAAGTTTATGTCTGGCTTTTAAGTGAAATCGGGACTCCAATCGACCAGCCTCAGATTGCAACTGCTCAACTGATAATGAAGAAAGGATCTGCAAGCGATGTGGAAAAAGACGCGGTTGAGGTAATAGAAAAAGAGCTTGAGAATATACAGGCTTTTTCAATGGAACTGGTTGCAGGAAAATGTCCTGTTTGCTGAGAATCTGCCTAGCCAGGAAGAGTTTGTACTTTTTTGATAAACCTTTTTCCAAAAAGGTTTTGATCTGAATCGGCTTAGCCGGGAAGAGGTTATACCCCGGCAATAAAAGCAATGAGAGCAAAGAACATTGCGATCTTGAACATTTTTGAGGATTTCGTAGGATTATTTCGAACAAGAATCTGGTAGATGGCTGCAAGAAATCCCAGGTCTGCTAGAAGGACAAGGTAAAGGTAACGCACACCAAGTACAGACATAAGGTAAGGAAGCGGGCTCAAAAACATAGCCAGAAACCCTATAAGCACTGCAAGGTAGCTTGCTTTTTTTGCTCCTATCCGTAGAGGCAGGGTATCTGCCCCTTCCATTTTATCCCCTTCCATATCCTCAATGTCCTTTACAATTTCCCTGGCAGTAATTGCAAGGGCTGCAAGCAGGAAAAGCAAAAAAAGGGCTTCAAGTCCTTCAAACCCAAAAACCGAGGCTCCGAACAGAAAGCTTGAACCTGTCAGGTAGCCTATACTCAGGTTTCCTAAAAAAGGAGTGCCCTTGAGAGTTTTTGCATAAAGAATAAGTAACAAAGAATTAAGTAAGGCAATAAACCCACAAATTAAGTTAATTGAAATAGCCAGAAGAATTCCAAGGCCAAACAGGATATAAGAGAAATAAAGGGCTTCCTTTAATTTTACCCTGCCTGAGGGGATAGGCCTTTCAGGGCGATTGATTGAATCTATCTTCACATCAAAATAATCATTAATCACATTTCCTGCACCTGAAATCAAAAAAACGGTCAGAAATACAAGACCTGAATAAAAGAAAGGAAAATTATCAGGAGTAAAAAAGCTAGGGGCATCGGATGCCAAGATATTAAAAGCTATTAGTGTTCCAATTACGGCTGCAAAACCTGCCATAAGGCAGTTTCCGTATCTCATAAGTTCTAGATATGTGCGTACGCCTGCAGACATTAGAGGAAAGCAGCATTATAGAGTATTAAAGTTATCGGATTTTCTCGCCAGAATTTTGCTTCAGAAGCACTGAGAATCAAAGATTCTCTGGCAGTCACAGTTATATAGCAACCCCACAAAGTCATTTAAGCACTGATTTATGAAAAAGAAGGAAAGATGCAATTGATAGAAGCATAAAAAGAACTACAGAGCCAGCTTCTCAAAATTTAGACATTCTGGTTTATTTATCTGTTTATCTGAATCGTTCAATTTAAGAGTATACTTCATATTTAGAGACACTGATGTTTAGATACACTGATATCGAATCAAAGGAAATTTATAGTAACTTCAGGCAACATAATTATCAAAGGATAATATGAAGTAAGACAAAAATCTATATCTTGTCGCTCTCCCCTTTGAAATCTTTAGCTTATAAAACCCAAAATTTTATTTCTATGATTATATGATCCATTGCTAAAATACAAAGATGCACCTGAGTTTCCTATTCATAGACTTGTGGCGGAGGCCAATAAAAATGAAAGCCTACTTGTTTAGTTCTTTGACTTATATATTAGTGATAATGCTAATAATTCCTGGAACAATTTCCGGCATGGCATCTGCTGTAGATGAAGAGCCCAGAGATAGTGATAGTTTAGATACAGCAGATTCGAGCAAAGAAACAGACAAAAAAACAGATAAAGAAACAGAAACAGGCAAAGAAACAGATAAAGAAACAG
>DALS01000029.1:0-22494 GCA_002499445.1 Methanosarcina sp. UBA293 | reverse complement strand
AACAGACAAAGAAACAGAAACAGGCAAAGAAACAGACAAGGTAGGTTCAGACAAAGAAGAAACAAGCACCGGGAATTCTGATAATGTAACTTCTGATAACAAGAGTAAAAAAGAAACAGACAAGGTAGGTTCAGACAAAGAAGAAACAAGCACCGGAAATTCTGATAACGTAACTTCTGAAAACGTAACTTCTGATAACAAGAGCTCTAACTACCCTGATAGTTCATCCTCTTCTAGACGTTCGTCTTCTAGAGGTTTGGGGATGGACGTTTTATCCAGCGAGTCAGCAAGCAACATCGCTGCCAAGGAGCTTGTCACAAGGAGTGTTATAAGTGGCTATCCTGTTAGATTCGATTTTATAGAAGATGTTACATGCATTACTTATATCGAATTTGATCCAAAAAAGACATTCAGGAGAACAACAACAATTGTAGAAGAGCTAAAAAATAGATCCACTCTTGTTCCGACATCTCCTTCTGGCACAGTATATAAACATGTAAATGTCTGGGTAGGAGATAAAGGAGCAGGACTTCCTACTTCCATAAGAAGTGGACTTATAGAATTCAGAGTCGAAAAGTCGTGGATCAAAGATGAAAATATCAATCAGTCTTTGATAACCCTTCAAAGGTACGATGAGGATTGGCAGCCTCTTTATACAGAAATTGATCGAGAAGACAATAATTACATTTACTTCAAAGCGAAAACCCCAGGGTATTCCTTCTTTGCAATAACAGAATATACCGGGCAGAGTGGAAACGAAGAGGAAAATCGCGGAATAACCCTGGGAGGTCTTGGAGGCAATATAGAGAAAGGGAACAGGATAAAGAATCCAATGGGAACAGCCAGAATATTTATGGCAGTCTCCTTACCGCTCTTTATGATTCTTGTTGGATACTGCCTGTTTAAGAAAAAAATTTGAGAAAGAAGTACATTAAAAGGAGCAAGTGAGGCTTGAGTTTCATCTGCCCCTCATTATTTTTCTCATACTACAATTAAGTAAATTTAATAAATAAAGGAAATAAAAGATTTAAACTACGAGATATTTATCGAATATTTACCTTGTTATTTGATTTTTACAGTTAACATCCGGTCAAGCGCCTCTTTTGCCCTGATCCTCACATCATAGGGAACTGTTACTCTGTACTGGAGTTTTTCAAGAGATATCAAAACTTTTTCAAGATTAACCATTTTCATACTCGGGCAGCAGGCAAATTCGGAAATGCAGTAATATTTCTTTTTGGGAGCTGCCTTATGAAGTCCATGGAGGAGTCCGCATTCCGTACCTATAATGAACTCCTTCGCAGGAGAATTTTTTGCATACATTATCATCCCTCGTGTGCTTGCTATGTGGTCTGCAAGCTCCAGAACCTCGGGGCGGCACTCAGGATGTGCAATGAACTTAGCTTCAGGATGCTTTTCCTTCATTTTCAGGACATCCTCTCTCAGAATCTGGTGATGTGTTGGGCAGTGTCCTTCCCAGGGAATGATTTTTTTGTCAGTACGGGCTTCAACGTAGGCAGCCAGATTTTTATCGGGCACAAAGATAACCTCATCGGCTTCCAAGGAGTTTACTATCTCCACAGCATTTGCGGACGTACAGCAGATATAAGACTCAGCCTTGATAGCAGCCGAGGTGTTAACATAGCAGACAACCTGGGCATCAGGATGCTTTTCTTTCTCTCTCCTAAGTCCTTCGATATCCACCATATCCGCCATTGGGCAGGTGGCATCAATTTCCGGCAAGAGGACTGTTTTGTCCGGACAGAGAATTGCAGCGCTTTCTCCCATAAAATGGACACCGCAAAAAACAATAACATCCGCTGTTTGACGCACTGCTTCCTGGCTAAGGCCGAGAGAGTCTCCGACAAAATCTGCAATATCCTGAACCTCAGGACGGGAATAGTAATGAGCAAGAATAACTGCATTTCGTTTTCTTTTGAGTTCTTTGATCCTTTCGATAAGCTCTGCTTGCTGCATTGGACCACCTTAAGTTTTTGGAATGAGATCCGGAGAATAAAATCTGGATCAGAGATTAAGGTCAAGCTTAAAATAATTATTTTTTAATACATTGGGATTTTTACAGGCACGTAGACGTGAAAAGAAATGCAAGAATGGAAAACCTATCTATCCAGTGCACTCATTTTTGAACACATGCCATTCGTTCCTGATAACTTACGTGCTTAACTCTCCAGCACTATATAATATTTGTGAACCGTGAGTCGCACCACCCGAGTCCCGTCTCGGGAGGACGGCTTCCGTTTCGGCGCCCGAGTTCCACTTCGGGATCAGAAAAATCTTTAATTTCTCTTTTAGTTGCGATGTAATCGCAACAGCACGGTACCCTTTTTGCTCCGCTCAAGAGGGCTAATTTACCCGAATTTCTTTTTGGATCACGAAGCAGGCGTGATCACAAACTTTTTCAAAAAAAGTTTGATCAAAAACCCCTAGCAACGGTTGTGTTTGATCAAAAACAGCGTAACGTTTGGATTTAAAAGCCTTATCCCCAAACCCTATCAGGCGTGATCAACCGGCGCAACGGTTGTGACCAAACAGTTCAACGCAAAATTTTTCAAAAAAGATCTCATGCTATTCTCGTCACTTCAGGTTCCGATTTGTATTGGATTCAGGATCTTTTTCAGGGTAGAAATTGCAGAAAGGGCTGCAAGATAGCTGGTTTTTGGGTTTTCTGGGGAGGGAAGGTTTTCGACTTTAGTGAAGAATTTACCGAATTCGCCTTCTACAGTTATCTCGTGCACGTTTCTGGACAGAGCAGGGTCGGCGATTACTCTCACTTTCGTCCGCTCAAAGCCTATGCCTGCAAGGCTTATTGTGGCTGCAACGTTAACATTTGCAGGGAAGGCTTTAACTGCTTCCGAGGCAGGTCCCTCAAAAAGCAGGGTTTCTTTTTCGATATTCTCAAGCTGAATACCCAGAGCTTTAACATGTGGAGCTCCTGCGAAGCCTAGCGGCGGTTTTCTGGTAGTGAGGGAAACTGAGTAGATTTCCGCTGCTGACGCGGAATTTATCCCATCTATACCAGCAACCGCGCCTGAAGGAAAATAGAGCTTGCAGTTATTTTGTTTTGCAAGCCTAAAGAGTCTTTCCCGGAGTTCTTTATCTGCAAGAGCACCTATACTCAGGACCATGACATTGCGCCCTGCTTCAAGAGCCTGAGGCACTATTAACCTGACAGCATTTTGAGAGGCACTTTCTATAACAAGATCTACGTTTCTCAATAATTCTTCGACTTTCATACAAGCAGGACTACAATTTTTCAGGGAAGCTGCAAGCTTAAGGACCTTGCTCTCAGAAAAGTCCGAAAGAGCATACAGCTCCGCATTAATAGTCCCGGCATCAATAGCCCTGCAAATCTGTCCACCAATAAATCCACAACCAATAATTCCTATTTTCAGCATTCCAGACTCCTGAGGAATGATCAATAAATGATCACTTCCCTGTCATTACTTTTAGCAATTAACTTCATAAACTAAAGAACATCTCATAAACCAGAGGATAGGTGTACTGTAAATCGTCACCTGATTTTAAATTTTCTGCTGAATCACTTTACAGGAAGAGCTTCTGAAAACCGACAGCTCGGTTTATCCGCACTCATTTTATCTAGAAAAAAAATATTAAAGATATCGTACCAAAACCGACAGCTCGGTTTATCCGCACTCATTTTGCCTAGAAAAAAATATTAAAGACACCGTACCTCTTATAAATTTAGTAAACATAACACACCTGGGAGAAATCATGTTTATTAAAGAAGTTGAAAGTTTTATAGAAGAAGATCTTGGGTACGATGATTTTTCGTGCACTATTGTGCCTGATAGACCTTCAGAAGCCATTATTATCACAAAAGAGGCCTGCGTTATTGCCGGGATTAAAGAAGCCGAATCAATTTTTTGCTATCTTGGGATTCAGGCTGAAACCACTTTTAAAGACGGAGACTATCTCAAAGAAGGTGAGATTGTTTTCAGGTTAAAGGGAGGAGCAGTATCTATTCTCAGAGCAGAGAGGCTTTCCCTGAATTTCCTTGGGCATCTTAGCGGGATTGCAACTCTTACCCGAGCCTGTGTGGATACGGTAAGAAAATATTCAGAGACTACAAGGGTAGCCTGTACGAGAAAAACCACCCCGGGAATAAGGAAGTTCGAAAAATTGGCAGTGGCTGCAGGCGGAGGAGACCCTCACAGATTCAATCTTTCAGATTCGGTTATGATTAAAGACAACCACGTCAAGCTAATGGGAATAGAAGCCGCAATCAAGGCAGCGAAAAAAGCCAGTTTCACTAGGAAAATAGAAGTTGAAGTCGAGTCTGCAAAAGATGCTGTGCTCGCTGCAGAACTCGGAGCTGATATTATAATGCTGGATAACATGCCGCCCGAAGCTACCCGGGAAACGCTGGAAATACTTAAAGAAAAAGGGCTCAGGAACTCAGTTATTGTGGAAGCATCCGGAGGAATTTCCCAGGAAAACCTTGAGGGGTATGCAAAAACCGGAGTAGATGTCATATCTATGGGTTCTCTTATCCACAAATCAAGATGGATAGATATAAGCCTGGAAATAATCAGTTGAAAATCTAATTAAAGAGGCTGAAAAGTAAAAAGCTGAAAGGGGATCATATAACTTTGTTATTTGCCCTTTTATCCTGCTGGTATCTTGCGCACAGCATTGGCAAAAACTGCGATTTTCGACCTCAAAGCTGTTAATGCAAGTTATACCAACAGTGTCGGTCAGACCTACCAGGCCTCTTTTGACATGCCTTCCATGCGACCGCAAATACGAACGTAGATGATATCTCAGGTGAAATTGAAAAACTATCCAGAGCTATAGGGCATGTCTTTAAAGGAATAATCGTTCGCAGTGGCGAGTATCCTCAGGTTTTGTCCGTACTCACCTTAGAGTCAGCTCGTGAAATTGAAAAGCTATATGGTGTAGCCATTGAAGCAATCAACCAGGAAAAGAAAAAAAACAGCGGGTAGAAAAAGAAGCTGAACTGGATAAAACTTTTTCCCTTATAGAGGGGCTAGAACCCGAATATTGAACTTATGATTTCTTGAAAAGCGATTTACTTACCTAGGTTAACTCATTTTTGGAAGAAACTGAGAATAAGTACTTCATCTAAGTCTCATCCAATTTTCATCAATACTCTCTAGTTTTATTCACTTTTTAACTAATTATCTTACCAGATCAATGTTTCAAGGTGTTAATTTTTTATATAAGTTAAATTCACAAAAACGTCCTTGGTCATAGGTTATCGACTTCAACAGTTGAAAACAAACTGGTTACAGTCAACGTTGCAAGATTATCTTCTTGCTTTAAAAATCATAATAATTCATTATTTTCAGAAAACTCTTGAGATTCAATAATAAACAAACAAATTTAGTTAATTTTATGTAATACTTTTACTCACTAACTAAAGAGGAAAGTAACATGGAATTAAATAAAAGTAATAAATTAAAATCAAATATATTTATTTTAATGTTTATACTCATTACTGCTCTGATAATGGCTTCTGGATGCGTTGATAAATCTACATCCAATGGAAATTCAGTAGTATCAGCTCCAAAAGAGGCTTCAGGAGTTTCAAGCGCCGATGAGGTAGTAGAATCTGCAGAGGTAACATTCAAAGATGGAGTCAGCAGAGAAGTCACTATACCTCGTAATGCGGAAAGATTTGTTTGCTCAGGAGCCGGGTGCCTGCGCTACCTTATATACCTCGGAGCCGAAGACAGCATCGTTGGGGTTGACAGCATAGAAAAAAAAGAAAACGAAATTGAGGGACGCCCTTATGTCCTTGCAAATCCACAGCTTAAAGAGTATCCACTGATTGGTGAGTTCAGAGGCAAAGATGATCCTGAAAAGATAATTGCCATTGATCCACAGATTATCCTGAAAACCGAAACAACTGGTCAGCCGGCAGCAACCAATGCTGCTAATGCCGATTCACTTCAAAGTAAAACTGGTATTCCTGTTGTCATGCTTCCTTACGGGTCTTTAAAAAATGAGCAGCAAAAAGCCGAAATGTACAACTCACTCCGGATAATGGGTGAGGCAGTAGGCAAACAGGAAAGAGCAGAAGAAGTGATTGCCTATATTGAAGCTACAATGCAGGACCTTGAAAACAGGACTATAGATATCCCGGAATCCGAGAGAAAGACTGTCTATGTTGGAGGGGTGAGCAGTGCAGGAGCTCATGGAATTGTCTCCACGGAACCTGCTTATCCGCCATTTCTCTGGGTGAATGCAAAGAATGTTGCAACCGGAATGGGCGCTGACCATGCAGATATTGCCAAAGAAGCACTCGTAAAGTGGGACCCAGAGTACCTGTTTATTGATGTCGGTACCATTCAGTTGGGTAATGAAGGAGCTATTGGAGAGCTCAAGAATGACCCTGCCCTCAAAGGGCTTTCAGCGATAGAGAACGGCAAAGTTTACGGCGTGATTCCCTACAATTTCTATAGCACGAATTATGAGTCCGTGCTTGCAAACGCTTATTTTGTAGGAAAAGTGCTCTATCCGGACAGGTTTGAAGATATCAATCCGGAAGCAAAAGCCCACGAGATATACACTTTCTTCGTTGGCAAACCTGTCTTCTCCGACCTGAATAAACAGTATAATAATATTGGCTTTAAGCAGATTCCGCTATAACACGGAGGGTATAAGTAAGTGCATTTTGCCAAAGGAGCAGTTCCGGAAGATTACCTCGCTTACGTGAGGAGGAAATACTTCTGGATTTTAGGGGGGCTCCTGCTCCTCTTCTTTATGTTTATCTACTCGATCTCAGTAGGAGAGGTAGAAATCCCTCTGTACAAGGTAATGCAGACACTGTTGGGTCAAAAACCTGTTACTAAATGGGATGTAGGTGTACGGAGTATAATCTGGAATATCCGGCTCCCACAGGCTCTAGCTGCGATAGTTGCAGGTGCCGGACTTTCAGTTGCAGGGGTTGTAATGCAGTCCATCCTGCGCAATCCACTTGGATCTCCGTTTACGCTTGGAATTTCAAATGCCGGTGCTTTCGGGGCTGCAGTATCTGTGGTAGTTCTAGGCACTGGAAAAATACAGTCTACAGTTGCAGATCCCATAATGATCAACAACCCTTACCTGACTACCATGGTAGCTTTTTTCTTCTGCCTTCTTGCTACCGGGATAATTCTGCTTATTTCCCGAATCCGAGCCTCTTCTCCCGAAGTAATGGTACTTGCGGGCGTTGCGCTTTCTTCCCTTTTTACCGCAGGCACGATGTTTCTGCAGTACTTTGCTGATGATACTCAGCTCGCAGCAGTTGTTTTCTGGACCTTTGGCGATGTCGGAAGAGTAAACTGGCTAGAACTTAAAATTATGACATGTGTTGTCCTGCTTGCGACTATATTTTTCATAATCAACCGCTGGGACTACAATGCCATAGACGCAGGAGACGAAACCGCAAAAGGGTTAGGCATCAATGTGGAAAGGGTCAGGCTGGTCGGCATGGTTATTGCAGCTCTTGTTTCTGCTGTGATCGTTTCGTTTTTGGGAGTAATCGGGTTTGTAGGGCTGGTCTGTCCACACATGGCAAGAAGAGTCATAGGAGATGACCAGAGATACCTGATCCCTGGCTCAACCCTGCTTGGAGGGATTCTCCTTCTGGCATCTGATACCGCAGCCAGGCTTATAGTGTCGCCATATGTGCTTCCTGTCTCTATCCTTACGGCTTTCATGGGAGCACCAATTTTCATATACTTACTTCTTAGGGGATACAAAAGATGATTCTTTGTGTAGAAGAGCTTGAATTCCTGTATCGTAACCGTAAAATCCTCCATGAAATCGCTTTTTCCATCGAAGAAGGAGAAATTGTAGCAATTCTCGGGCCCAATGGGGTTGGCAAGACCACCCTGTTAAAATGTCTTAATAGGATTCTCCGTCCCAGAGGAGGAACAGTTCATCTTGACGGAAATAACCTTTTTGACCTGGGAACAATGGAAATTGCACGTCTTGTCGGATATGTTCCTCAAAGGGTGGAAACCGGAAGGCTGACCGCTTTTGATGCCGTCCTGCTCGGAAGACGGCCCCATATCAAATGGGATATTACCGAAAAGGACCTTAGAATAGTCGATTCAGTTTTCAAGTTACTTTCCATGGAAAAACTCCGCATGGCTTATATCGATGAAATGAGCGGAGGCGAACTCCAGAAGGTCGCAATTGCACGCTCACTCGTACAGGAACCAAAAGTTCTCCTCCTGGACGAACCTACAAGCAGCCTTGACCTGAGAAATCAGGTTGAGATCCTGGCCATTATCAGGCAGATTGTCCTCGAGCATGGGATTGCAGCCGTAATGACCATGCACGACCTCAATCAGGCTCTCAGGTATGCAGACCGGTTTATTCTCCTGAAAGGAGGGAAGGTTCACGCACACGGAGGAGCCGAGGTAATCACACCTCAGGTGATCGAGGAGGTATATGGCCTGCCAGTAGTTATCGGAGAGATTGCAGGTATGCAGTGTGTGGTTCCCGGAAGCCCTGAAGTACCATTTGCACACAACCTCTAAAGTGCACACAATCATATTAAAGAAAAAATAAGAATACATAGAAAAATAAGAATACACAGAAAAATAAGAATACACAGAAAAATAAGAATACACAGAAAAATAAGAATATATAGAAATTTCAAAAGTAATCAGAGAAAAAGAATGAAAGCAGAATTTTAAAATAGCGGTAGGATTTGCCAGTGGGCAAAGCTGACCAGAAAAACAAGAAAAAAGATTTCCAGGTTTTTACCTGGTAATCATCATTTCTGCAGTTTCAGGTTTGTAGAACCATTCTCTTGGAAGTACCTTTTCTTGCTTGTAGTACTTAACAAGCCTTCTGATCTTGGATTCAGTCAGATTAAGAGCACGTTTGTTGTGAACATCTTTTTTGTTAATAGAAAGGTGTTTCCTGAGCCTCAGAGCCTTCACAATCAGATTGGTGAGGTCTTCAGGAAGGTTCGAAGCAACACTATTTTCCTTGAGGATAGTTGTAATCTTCTTGCCTGTGATAAGCTTGGCATCAGGAACTCCATAGCGGTCCCTTAAAGTCATCCCGATTTCAGCGGTTGAGACACCCTGTTTCCAGAGATCAAGGACGATTGAAGTGACTTCTTCTGCGCTGATCTTGCACCACTCAGGCGGCTCAGTTCTGATGGGCCTGGTGGAAGAGGACTTGCCTTTTCTTTTGGTATGCATTTTTGCCATAATAATTCTCCTGATATTAATTGATCGATACCCTGAGGAAAGCTCTTCGGGCTGAAGTTATATCTTTACCGATTATAACGGACCAACACATCGATCGGGAGATTTTTAATCCGCCACAGCAAACTGCTGCGTGGCTTTTCAGGAATCCCTGCAAAAGCGTGAGTTTTCGGTAAAAACATCACTAGAGAACGCAGCATAACATATATAGTTTGTGTCGGAACAGTGTTCTTAAAGCGATATGCAAAATGGGTTATTAATTGCTGCCCGATTGATATTTTTATTAAATCCATCCGAAAAGCTTCTGGAACAGTCCTGCATCCTTAACTTCTACCGTAGCCTGAAGGATATCGGAATACTTAATATCGCCTTCTGGGGTTTCGTATTTCAATACTGTGTCTATTCCATAGGCCTTAGGTATAGTTTCGCTATCCGCCTTAACCTTAATTTTTGCAACAGCCGTACTGCCAGGCATTATAGTAGATAGGAAAGCCATACCATCGGTTGTGCTTAAAGGGTCAGAGGGATTGACTATTGCTTTAACATTTCTTGCCTCGTTTTCACCCGTATTTTTAATTGTTATTTCGATTATGCTATTTCCCCCAGGATGGAGGCTGCCTGTGGTATTTACGATCTCAAAATCAGCCTGACTTTTTACTTTGATTTTTAATGTCTGGTTCTGAGCCATCATCCCATACCAGTGATTCACATCATAAGTCTGAGCAGTGGCATTTGCATTTGTAACCTGGACGTTTTTCTGATAATCATAGGAGAGATTCAGGTAAAGGTTGTATTCCCCTGCCTTTGCCTTTTTATTTATTTCTATATCGAATTTTGCAGGAGCTATTGAATTCTGCCCACTTTTTATAGAACCGAGCTGCTGGCTGATTGATTTGACTTCAACAGGACTGCCTGGATCTGCGAATAGAGAAGCAACTATGCCGTTGGCGTCTACTATAGCACTCTCAAGTTTCATTTCCGTCTGGGCAGCAAAGATTTCATTTGCTCCGTTCGGCGTCCTGACATCCTTAAACCCTAATAATTTGCCCCTGTTCATGAGATCGATATTCAAAGTAGCCTTCTGACCCCTATCGAATTCGTTACTGCCAATAATGGTGGCGCTAATATCAGGGCTGCCGTACACGTTATAATAATTTTTCCCAAAATCAAAACTTTGAGGCACACTGTAAGTAGTTGGAGTTATTGGAGTAGTTACAGTAGATGGAGTGGATGAAATAGATGGAGTAGTTACAGTAAATGGAGTGGATGAAACAGATGGGGTGGTTGCAATAGATGGAGTAGCTACAGTGGACGGAGAAGTCAAAGAGGGAGGAGGAGTAACAGGAGAAGTCGGAGAGGATGGAGTAGCTGCAGTGGTTGAAAAGGTCGGAGAGGATGAAGTGGTTGGAATAATTGTTGGAGTAACCTGGGTATTATAAGCTGCTGCTGCGCTCGAGACCATAATAATCGATAAGACCATAATAATCGATATAACTAATAGAGAAAAGAATACTGTCATTTTCTTCATTTTATGCTTCCCTCCTGAAAAGGCGAACACCTGCAGTGAAAGTAATGAGTGCAAAAAGGGAGAGTATTATCAGATCAGTAGATATAGCGTTCAAACCCTGACCCTTGATCATGATAGCACGCATAGCGTTATTTGCATAAGTCAGAGGCAATAAATAGGCTATATAACGCATCCAATCAGGAATTGAGCTCAAGGGAAAAAATACACCTGTTACAAACATGGATGGAAGAGTAAATAGCATATTTAATTGGAAGAAAGATTCCATATCGTCTGCAATTGCAGACATGACTATCCCCAACCCTACGCCTCCTAGAGTAAAAATTACAAGCACCAGAGCAACAAGAAGC
Source organism: Methanosarcina sp. UBA293 (assembly GCA_002499445.1). GTDB lineage: Archaea > Halobacteriota > Methanosarcinia > Methanosarcinales > Methanosarcinaceae > Methanosarcina. The sequence continues at coordinate 11,404 of DALS01000029.1, read as the reverse complement.
CAGCTGCCATTCATCTTGAATCCCATAATGGCAAATGCTGCAAATATCAGGATAACAGCTCTGGCTAATTGCAATATTAACTGGTATAAGGTTTTTCCCAAAATTACAGATCTTTTGCTGACAGGCGTCATTAAGATCCGAACAATAGTTCCATCCTGTTTCTCTCCTGCAATCGCAGAGCCTGTAGTTGCCACGGAACCAAAAAATATGGTAAGGGCTATGACAGCTGGTGTGAGAAAATCAAGGTATTCAAGATCGCCGTAAATCTTAGGAATATTTAAAGAAACAGGTCCGGCTTTTGCTAAAAATTGCTTCATGAAATTTATGATTATGCCGCTTGTGGTAGTATCGGAAGAATCAGTTAAGAGCGTCAGCGTCGTACTCTCATTTTTCGCTACTCTGTCACTGTAATCATGCGGGATGAGCAGTACGGCTTTATACAATCCTGCATCTATTTTACTCTCTGCCTCGGACTGCGACATGTCCTTTGTATAGGTTATCGAAAACATGGGGTTTCCGCCGTATTTAGGGGTGTAGCTTCCGATTTCCTGAACAAGCGGGCCTGAGGCTGTGCCGGTGTCGTCATTGACTATGAGAATTGGAGCATTTTTGACTGTGCCGCCCATGCCGTAGCCAAAAAAGACTATCATGATAATGGGAAATAAAAACAAAGGAACTAAAAGCGCTTTTTTTCTGAAAAGCTGTCTGAACTCTTTTATCATTATTATCCAGGAATGCTTCAGCTCAGTCCTTATTGTCATTTTAATCACGCACCTCTTCCCCAGTTAGGCGTATAAACACATCTTCAAGATTCGCACTTTCTGATTTTTCCTTTAGGATTCCTGGCGCATCCAGAGCCACAAGTTTGCCTAGATTCATTACAGCGACTCTATCGCTGAGCTTATCTGCCTCTTCCATATAATGGGTCGTAAAAATTAGAGTTTTTCCTTCTCCATTGAATTTTCTGGCGAGTTTCCAGATAGCCTGCCTTGTCTGCGGATCAAGCCCTGTTGTTGGCTCATCCCAGAATATGATTTCAGGGTCGTGTATCACTGCACAGATTACTGAAAGGCGCTGTTTCATACCGCCTGAAAAACCACCTGTAAAACGGTCGGCATGAGTTTCAAGACCTACAAGTTTCAGATAATAATCAATTCGCTCTTCCATAACCGGTTTTGGCACATCGTAAAGGTTACCCATGAGTTCCAGATTCTCCCTGGCTGTGAGGTCCGGATAGAGGCTGAGTTTCTGGGGCACTATACCTATTATTGGTCTTATCCTGTCATCTTCTTTTCCAACATCAAAACCTGCAACCTTTATACTGCCACCTGTAGGTTTTATTAACGTGGTCAGCATGGAAAATATGGTTGATTTACCAGCTCCGTTAGGTCCTATCATGCCAAAAATTTCCCCATTGAATACGTCGAAACTGACATCATCCACTGCTGTTATTTTCTTTCCTCTTGAAAGAAAAATCTTGGTAAGGTTCCTGACCTCAATGATCGGTTCCAAGTTATTCGCCCCGTCTTCTTTCCTCGACCTCTAAGATATGCTGGTTATAAAAGTATGGACAATCTCTTGAAAATCTTTTCCATTTTCATCTGATATACTGTGAAAAATTGACAGATAAGACTGCAAAAATCATTTACTACGACATTAAAACGACGTTAAAGAAATTAAAGTATCCTCTATTGAAATATCTGGCTTGATAAATACAAGAGAAATCAGAAAATAATTATTATAGCCTACCAACAAGGATTCAAGCAGAGGAAATTAGCAGTAGAAATATTTTCAGCGCAGTTAACGTCCAGAATAGAAAATAAAATTAGAATTTAAATAGAAAAATTAGGAGCTAAATAGAAAAATTAGAAGTTAAAATGAGAAGAGGGTAATAGAAAATTAAAAATAAAAAGCAAATTGTCTTACTGAAGCTCTTAACAAATTTTCTCAATAATCTCTTCCAGCGTCAGAAGCTCCTGTTCTCCTGAAACCATATCCCTCAGCGTAAGCTTCCCTGCTTCGAGTTCTTTTTCCCCGACTATGACCACGTAGTCGGCGTTGATGGTATTTGCATAGGAAAGCTGGGCTTTGAAATTGCGCTCCATGAGGTCTATATGGACTGGCACGTATTTTCTTAACTCATTTGCAAAATTTATGGCTTCCAGATGGACACTAGGTTTCGAGATCATTACAAGGGTTTTTGGAGCAGGTGGGGTAAGAGGACAGATTTCCATAATCCGGTCAAACCCTATCCCGAAACCGGTTGAAGGCACATCTCCGCCTCCGAAAAGCTTGATAAGCTGGTAAGAGCCGCCTCCACAGACCTGTTTCTGGGCACCGAGGCCTTCGGCATAGACTTCAAAAACCATGCCTGTATAATAGTCTAGCCCGCGGGCGATCCCGAAGTCAAGGGTGTAATCGACTCCGTATGCGTCAAGAAGCTTGAGGGTTTTTTCAAAGCTTACAAGCTCAGGGAGGTTTCCTACGATTTCCTTTACATCCGGAAGGATATACCTGCCTTCAAGCTTGATAAGGTGGAAAAGATCGGACTTGAGCTGTTCTTCGGCTCCTATTTCTTCAAGCAGACCTTCGAGGCCTGCATACTCTTTCTTGTCCACAAGCCGCATGACCGTACTCACAATCTCGGGCTCAAGCCCGCTCAAAAGCGTACGTATCACTGCAAGGTTTCCGATTTTCAGATCGCCCTTCACTCCGACGGCTTTTAACATGGAATCGGCAAGGGCAATAACCTCGGCGTCAGAATCGGGTTTTCCGCTTCCTATAAGTTCAACCCCGAACTGCCAGAATTCCCTGAAACGGCCTTTCTGGGGGCGTTCATAACGGAAACAGTTTTCGAAGTAGAATAATTTTAAGGGTTTTGGAAAGGACTGGAGTTCGTTCACATACAGGCGCATGACAGGAGCAGTAAGCTCAGGCCTGAGAGTCATTTCCCTGCCCCCTTTGTCAGTGAAGTTATAGAGTTCCCCTACAATTCCTTCCCCTGACTTCAGGGTAAAAAGATCCAGATGTTCAAACGTGGGAGTAATGATTTCACTGTAGCCCCAGTTGCGGGCAACATCTCGCATAATACTTTCCACGTATCTTCTCCGGGCAGTGTCGGCAGGTAAAAAGTCCCGTGTCCCTCTTGGTTTATTAACTGTCATTTTTAAATGCACCTGATAACGTCAAATTTAAAACAAATATTAAGGCATAATTAAGGCATAATGTTAGGGCATAATATTAAGGCGTAACATTAAGGCATAATGTTAAGGTATAAAACACTAAGGCATAAGCCGTCTTTCTTAATAGAAGATATTTTTCAGCGATTCTGGATGGTAGTAGTTAAAAGCAAGCTATTTTACTTTTTCGATACTACCTGAATTCAGCAAAAATGACACATTGTAGAAAAAGAAAAAAAAGAGAATAATAGTAGTAGTAATGAATAATAGTAGTAATAATAGTAATAACATAGACAAAGGAAAAGACTGGATTAATATAATTATTCTGTAAAATAAAGTAGAATGGATTCTAAAAGCAGAAGTTTTCGCAATCAAACAATAGTAAAGCAAATAAAGGTAAGTTAAGTTGAATAATTTAATAAGCAGCTTAATATACATGATTCACACTAAATATTTGCGATCAACGTGTCAGAGCAAAGAAGTGTACCTTTAAGGAAGCATCTGCTTGACCTGAAGCCCTGTAGACATGGAGGGCTAATTCAGGAAACATCTGAGACTTATGGGATTCCTGAAAGCGAAATTCTTGACTTTAGTGCAAATTTTAATCCCCTAGGAAACCCTTTTGAACATCCAGAAAGCGGATTGAGCTTTGATGAGATTCTTAATAACAGTTTTAAAAAACTTGCTGAATATCCTGACAACAGGTATCTTGAGTTTCGAGAGGCTGCTGCAAAGTTTGTAGGGCTTGGAGTAGCCCCGGAGAATATCATTCCAGGTAACGGTTCAACGGAAATAGTCAGGCTTGTAGTGGAATGTGTGGTTGAAAAAGGGGATATAGTCCTGCTGCCCTGGCCCACTTTTGGAGAATACGAGATGCAGTGCCGGATTATGGGAGCAGAACCACAATACCCCAGCCAGGATGAAGTAGAAACACTTCCTGACGAGCTTCTGGAAAAAGCAAAAATCCTGTTTATTTGCAACCCCAATAACCCAACAGGAAAACTCCGTACGCGAGAAGAAATCAAAACACTTGCCGAACGCTGCGAGAAGCATGAAACCCTGCTTTTTGTGGACGAGGCTTTTATTGAACTTTCTGATCCTTCACAGAGCGTTGCCGACCTTGCAGCAAGTAATAACTACGTTTTTGTCATGCGTTCTCTTACAAAGGACTTTGCAATCCCGGGAATCAGGATGGGCTTTGGGATAGCTTCTCCTGAAATGGCTGAAATCCTGAATACTGCCAGGCTTTCCTGGAACCTCGGAACCGTGGCAAACAGTGTAGGGACTGCCCTTCTCAACATCGAAGGCGGGATAGAAAATCCGTATTTGAAAGAGGCGAGAGCTAAAATCAAAACCGAAGGCGAGAAGCTAAAATCCAAACTCGATCGGATCAGGGGATTTAAAGCCGGGGAAGCGAATGTAAACTTTATCTTTGTCAATATTAACAAATTCATACTTGACTCAACAGAATTAACTACACGCCTCGCAGCGCGCGGAGTCCTTATAAGAGATTGTTCTTCCTTCTATGGTCTTGGAAAGAATTATATAAGGGTTGCAGTCCGTACTGAAGAAGAAAACGACAAACTGATCGCTGCAATTGGGGACGTAATTACCCAATGGGGCAAAGAACAGGCGAAAAACGAACTACAGCAGGTAATCGAAAAAGCCTCTGAAAAAGGTATAGGAGGCAGGAAAACCTGTGAATACTATCCCTGCCACTTTGAAGGCCAGAACTGTACCTTCTGCTTCTGTCCATTCTATCCATGTGAAAACGAGCAGACCGGAGGAAAATGGATCCAGAGCTCAAGAGGCGGCAAGGTATGGAGCTGTGTTGACTGTCATCTGGTTCACAATAAAGAAACAGCCCAGAAAATCCTTGACTGCCTTATGCAGGAAGGAGATACGGATGAGCTTGTGAAGGTAGCCTGGAAGAAAGTGATGGAGCCTATCCTATGATTGTGCCGGACAGCGGGCACCTTGCTCTGGTACTTCTGCTTGCAGCAGGTATAGACATTTTTTTAGGAGAGCCGCCTGCTGCCGTACACCCTGTGGTATGGATAGGAAAATTAATCAACATTTTAAAAGATGCGGCACCTCAGACTCATAGAAAACTCTATGGAACTGCAATGGCGCTCTGTTGCGTCTTTTTCGCAGCTTTGCTGGGCTACTCTGTGCTCTACATTGCAGCCCTTCCGGGAATTCCCAGGGTGCTTGCACTCCTTCTTGAAGCTTATTTCCTGAAAGCCACCTTTGCTATTAACTGTCTACTTAGCCCTGCAAGGGAGATTTATAGTCATCTTGAAGCAGATAGGCTTGAGAACGTCAGGGAACTGCTCCCGATTTATGTAAGTCGGAATCCTTCCAAATTGAACACAACCCAGATGTCCTCTGCAGTTGTCGAATCCGTATCCGAAAACTATGTTGACGGCATTCTGAGTCCCATTTTTTATTATGCCCTTTTCGGAGAATTCGGGCTTGTGGCTGCATACGCGTTTAAAGCGGTAAATACTCTGGATTCAATGGTTGGGTACAAAACCGAACCATACAGGGAACTTGGATACTTCTCAGCAAAACTCGATGACGTATTAAACTGGATCCCTGCCCGGATCTCTGTCATATTTATTCTTGCGGCAGCCTTTACAGTGGCTCTGGTCCCAAAAAAGCAAGGAAAAATTAATCCCTTAAACAGCTTAAAGAGCGCCCTTAAAGACGGAATGAAAACCCCATCCCCCAATTCCGGCTATCCCATGGCAGCTACTGCAGGCGCGCTCGGAGTCAAACTTGAAAAACCCGATAATTATATACTTGGGGCTTTATACCCCCCAACCGAAGTAAAAGATATAAAAAGGGTATCCCAATTAATAGCAGTTGCTTCAGGCTTCTCACTTGCTGCCTTTGCGGCAGTGATCCAGATAGCAGGGATACACCTGTATCCATAACCCTTTCTGTGCCTGCCAGAGCCCGATTCCTGAGATTTTCCGAATTCTATACAGAAGAGGGCTCAGGAAAAAGCCACTAACGTTAAAGATTTTCGAAGCTTATAGAATCATTTTAACAACCCCGAAGTGATCGTATGAAGTTATCCGATATTGAGGAAAGGGACCTGAAAAAAGGGCAGCCTGAAAAAATAGAAGAAAAAGCTACACTCGATATCCTGGATGTCCTTGCTGAAGAAGGCATCAGTGTTCAGGATCTTGCTGATACGGCTCTTGAGATGTATGTCCCACATCCAGGACTTGAGACCAGGGAGAAAGCAGACGCTTTGTTTAAAAGGGAACTCAAGTACGCACTTTCGGATCCAAACCTCTGCCTTCTGATCTATTCAGGAATTCTGCTGGAACGAGAAGGCAGGGCAGGAACTCTTCCGAACCTCAGCAAAAGTTCCTATGAAAAGGACCTTACTTTTATAATCGCGGACGAGGTCCTTGGCACAAGTATTGCAACTTATATTAGCGGCTCCAAGGGTGCGTTCGAATTTGTCAGGTATGACAAACAGAAACCCGGAATCCTTGCAGACCTGGGGCCTTTTATGGATGATGTGATAGGGGGACTTATAGGAGGCGTATCCTCCAACATGTATTCAAGAGGTATGGCAGAGTTTGAAAGAAAAGATTGAAAAACAGGCGATATCCAATGAATTCATATTTACTTGCTTTTAAATCGGGTTTTGGTTTTCTGTCCACGATCCCTGTAGGAATCAGCATGGAAGGGATCGATGAACTCATGAAGAAGATATACTTCTATCCTATAGTAGGAGCCGTGCTCGGCCTTCTGATAGGGGCGATTGCATACATCGGACAGGTAATATTTCCAGGACCTATTCTTGCAGCCCTTATTATGGGATTTGTATATTATATTACAGGTTTTAACCACCTCGATGGAGTCACTGACATGGGGGATGGTTTTATGGCTCATGGGTCGCTTGAGAAAAAAATCAAAGCCCTCAAGGATACAACCCTCGGGACAGGCGGAGTAGCTTTCTGCATGCTGCTGCTGCTCACCTTCTACGGTTCTATAAGAGCAGTCCAGGAAGAAGGCCTGGCTGTTTTCGGGCTTAACCTTCCGGTTTTAATGTTTGCATCAATGTTTATTGCAGAAGTCAGTGCAAAGCAGTCCATGTTAACGATTGCTGCCTTTGGAAAGCCCATACCTCCACAGGGAAACCAGGCTTACCCTGGCCTGGGAGCCATGACTATAAACGGAGCAACCCGAAAGAATTTCTTGATAGGCTTCGTATTCGGTGCCATTGTTTGTTTCCTGCCTTTCGGGTGGGCAGGTCTGCTGCCTTATCTGGGAGCCTGTACCTCGGCTCTGGTGCTTCTTAACCGGAGCAATGCCCACTTTGGCGGCTTAAACGGAGACGGAATTGGTACTGCTAACGAAATTGGTAGGGTAACTGCTCTTATTATTCTCGCAGTTATCCTGAAACTTTCATTGAACGGAAATATGGGAGGTTTAGAATGGATGCTATTGTAATGGCTGGGGGGTTCGGACAAAGGCTTGGGATGGGAGAAAAGCCATGTGTTGAATTGCTTGGAAAACCCCTAATAGCCTACGTAATAGATACTCTCAGGGCCTCAAAGAATATAGACAGGGTTTTTGTAGCGGTTTCGCCTGTTACCCCCAAAACCGAGATCATGATCCAGGAACGCTACAAAGGAGAAGTCCGCGTAATCAGGACCTTTGGGGGAAACTATGTAGGGGATATGATCCATGCGGTAGAAGCCTCAGAAACAACAGGCCCTGTAATGATTATTATGTCAGATCTCCCCCTGATAAACCCTAAAATTATAGATTCGGTAATTGAGAAATATAAAGAAGAAGGTAAGCCTGCACTTTCAGTATATGTCCCTATTAACATTTGTAAGGGAGCAGGAATCAGGCCAGATACGGTCTTTAACAAGGACGGGAAATTGATAGTACCTGCTGGAGTTAATATTCTGGACAGTTCTCAAATCCGAAGCGAACAGGAAGACTTTAATCTGATACTTGATAATCCCAAACTAGCAATAAACGTAAATACCGTTAAGGACCTGCAACGCTGCAGGGATCTGCTGCAGGGCTAAAATTAAAAACTTACTAGAGGTGTCAAAGATTCTATCTTTAAAAAACCTGGTGTTGAGCCGTGATGGGAAGAGAATCCTGCGTGGGGTTAATCTTGAGGTCGGCGACCAGGAAATTCACAGCATTATAGGTGCAAACGGCGCAGGAAAAAGTACACTTGCCTACACCCTTATGGGACTCCAGGGCTATGAACACGAGGAAGGCAGCCTCATCTTTGATGGGGAAGATATCGCAAAGCTTTCAATAACCGAACGTGCAAGAAAAGGCATTACTCTTGCTTGGCAGGAACCTGCCCGTTTTGAAGGGTTAAAGGTCAGGGATTACCTGGCAATCGGGGCAAAAGGCAATGGAGACATTACTGAAGAAGAGCTGAAAGACGCCCTGAAAAAAGTCGATCTTAAGCCCGAAAAATACCTGGACAGGGAAGTTGGCGAGGCACTCAGCGGAGGCGAAAGGAAACGCATAGAGTTAGCCTCGATAATCACAATGAGACCAAAACTTGCAATTCTTGATGAACCTGATTCCGGGATCGATGTCGTTTCCTTAAAAGAGATCGTGGCTCTGATCCAGGCTTTAAAAGAAAATGGTTCTTCGGTACTTGTAATTACACACAGAGAGGAGATTGCAGCTGCTTCCGATAAAGCGTCCCTGATGTGTGAAGGGGCTATCCTCAGGAGTGGAGACCCCCTGGAAATTAGCGAATTTTTCAAAAACAGGTGTATACCGTGTGACAGCAGGGTGTCCCCACCTAAGGCGGCTTTACAATGACCCAGATAACCATTAGTACGCTTTCCAGCGAAATCGAAGATATGGATGCAGCCTATTCGGCAGCCGGGGGAGATGCTGCAATCCTGCATAAGCATGAGCTTGCAAGTCTTGTGATAAGTGGAAGTAAGGTGCTTAATGCGAACGGGACAGAAGGAATTGTGCTCGAAACTCAGGAGACCGAACATGGAGTGGATGTTAAAATGATCATCAAGAAAGGGTACAAGATTCCACTTCCTGTACACCTCTGTTTCGGACTTATCCCGGAAGACGGGCTTCAGGAAATAAAGATGAATTTCGTGGCTGAAGAAGATTCGGCTGTTGAGCTCATCGCACACTGTACATTCCCTAACGCTATGAAGGTTATTCATAGAATGGATGCCCAAATGGTCATAGGGAAAAATGCCTCATTAAAGTATACTGAGACTCACTTCCACGGCCCCCATGGAGGAATTGAGGTGATCCCGAAGGCTAATATAAAGATAGAGGAAGGAGGCAGCTACTACACAAATTTCTCACTTGTTTCGGGCAGAGTAGGCTATTTAGAATTTGACTATACCGTAGAGGCTAAAAAAGACGCTGTTTGTGAGCTGGTTACCAAGGTGTATGGGAAAAAGGACGATAAAATAAAAATCCTGGAAAAAGTATCCCTTAATGGGGAAAATGCTAGAAGCGTGATCAAAAGCCGACTTGCCATTACTGATGACGCAGTGTCAGAGTTCAGGGGAATTACTGAAGGCCGCGCCCCTAGAGCCAGAGGACATGTTGACTGTATGGAGGTTATCCAGGGCAATGCAAAAGCCGAAGCCATCCCCATTGTGCGTGTTGACAATCCTCTGGCAAAGGTAACCCATGAGGCTGCAATTGGGTGTGTGGATAAAAAAGAAGTTGAAACTCTCATGGCCCGCGGCCTTGAAGAAGACGATGCTATTGATATTATTGTAAAGGGAATGCTGGCCTGAAACCATTTTATTCCCTTTTACATAGAGCTATTACTTCAATATCATTACTTGACTATTCCAGAAATACCGGGAATTTACCCCGGAGCCTGTATAGGGGATCCGAGACCTAGTTTGAGTGAGGGGTGAAGAGTATAATTGGCGAAATTATTATCCTCGAAAAAAAGTATTCCAAAAAAAACCTGCAACTTATTACTGGAAAAAACGATATATCTTCACATCTTCAGGATATTCCCGAAGAAATGTTACTTTTAAGTGAAGTTATAGAAGATCCCCTTAAACTCCCTTACCTGCTGGAAGCCTTCTATACAGCCCAGATAAGGAATGAGAAAGCCTTTCATTTCGCTCTCCTTCGAGTCCAGGTAGATTCTGATCTCAGGATGCATGAGGATATCCAGAAATACCAGCAAAGGAAGTACGTAGCCGAGACTCTTGAAAAACTGCTCTATGGAGAACTCATGCTTGCAGTAGGAGAAACTGTAGGTATAGAAGGGGACTAACGGGCCTTATCTTGTGTAATAAAGCTTAATGAACGTATTTACTATCATTTCTTAAGCTAAATAATTACTAACGTTTAATGAGCAGATTTGACTATTTATTAGCTTTCATGCACTTTTTATCAATTCTCTTAGCTGTTTAAGAGACGTTGAGAGCTTTTTTAAATATCTATCTTCGTGACAATATTTTTTTTCAGTATAATCCCGAAGCAGCCAGGATTTTCCTACAAATAAGTAAAAAGTTTTAATAGAATGACATAAAAAATTCCAGAGAATATAAATAAATACATAAATTTGGAATAATATATGGGAAAGATTCATTAGAATCTAAAGTTTACCGAAAAATCTAGAGGGATTAAAAAGTGCATTCAAACAGGACAACTTGCTCGAATCTCTCCAAAGTTGGAGAATCTCTCCAAAATAGAATCTTCCCAAAACTAGGATTGTAAATACTCAAGCATGCAGATTTCATGATATTCAGGGGGTGGAAACCCAGGTCTGAGTCTGTAAAATCAGAAAACGGGGATTTGAGAGTTAACTCAGTAAGCGACATTAGTTATCATTGCACCGAATCATCTAAATGAAGCTTAATATGTTAATTCCCGAATCAGGGTTCTCTAAACACTATATTTGCTGATCATCATGGCTTCCTAACCTCCAATGGTTTCCTGACCACATCAAGGATTGGGAAAATCAAATTTTTTATAACACAACGGTGATGATCTTTAAGAAACTTTGTTAAGGACAAAACAAAGATTCGGGAAAGGGGGATTTAAAATGGCAAGCAAAGAGGAGCTTATTCAAGAGCTTTCAGATGCAATTATTTCCTGTAAGAAAGACAGGGTAATTGCAGTTGTCGAGAAAGCAAAAGAGGTAATGGAACCAGCTGAAATTATAGAGAAAGGACTTGCAGCCGGGATGAACCAGGTAGGAATTCTTT
>DALS01000054.1 GCA_002499445.1 Methanosarcina sp. UBA293 | reverse complement strand
AGGATTTCTACAGAGCCTAGAATTGAAATCCTTTTGATCGCAGCTCATGCAAGAATTCGTTTAATTTACCCCTAAATTAGTCCTCTTGATCGCAGCTTATTCTAGCCAATAAATTAATAAGTCTGCTTGAGCGCAGCGAAACAGACCCCGTGCTCCCGAAGCGGAACTCGGGAAGCAGAACTCGGGAAGCAGAACTCGGGCAGCGGAACTTTGGCAGCAAAGAATAATTTATATCCTCTAAAAGAAATAGGTTTCATATGAAGAAACGGGCAGAAATCATAATCTCTGGTCGGGTTCAAAAAGCAGGTTTCAGGGACTTCATTGATGAGATTGCTTTCGATCTTAATCTTGATGGATACGTTAAAAACCTTGATGACGGGACTGTGGAGATTGTCTGCGAGGGCGAAGAAGGCCCCATCAGAGACTTCCTTGAAAAAATCAATATCATCCAATATCCCATCCGCGTAGAAAATATTGATGTAGTCTATAAAGATCCCACTTGGGAGTACAAGACATTTGAGGTCATAAGAGAAGAAGACCTAACCTTAGCAACCTATGAAAGAATGGATGCTGCCGTAAGATATATGAGACAAATGAATTCAGATCTCGGCCAGAAAATCGATGGACTTGGAGAAAATCTCAGCTGTAAAATCGATGGACTTGGAGAAAATCTCAGCCAAAAAATCGATGGACTTGGAGAAAATCTCGGTCAGAAAATCGATGGGCTCGGAGTAAAAATAGATCAAAACCGGGCAGAAATAAGGGAGATGAACTCAAACCTCGGCCAGAAAATCGATGGACTTGGAGAAAAAATAGATCAAAACAGAGTGGAGACTACATCAGAAATCCGCTTAAGCCGAGATGATTTCAGGTCTCACCTTGACGAGAGAATTTCAAATATAGAACGTGAATTGGCTGAAATGAAAGCAAGATTCATGTCCTGAATATGAGGGATAGACTGTAGGCGAATCTTGAAGGTCTTCAGGTTTTTTGGCTTAGAATTTACCTGCTTATTTGAAGTTTTTTGCTCTTGAAACATTTATTGGGAACCAACGAAATATAAAAAACTGTCATAAAAATAGTCCTCTTGAGCGCAACCGCAACCGTTGCGCCGGTTGACCACCAACCGTTGCGCCGGTTGATCACGCCGTCGTCATGGTTTTAGATCAAGCAGGAATTTTCGGTCAAGTCTTTTTTGAAAAGGGTTGTGATCACGCCGTTGCCAGAGGGTTTTGTTTGCGATTGATCACACTGTCACACCGGTTGTGATCAAACTTTTGAGAAAAGGTTTGAGGTTGATTATGCCTGCTTCATGATCCAAAACGAAATTTGAGTAAATCAGCCCTCTTGACCACAGCTTATTCGAATCAATAAATTTTAGTCCTCTTGAGCGCAGCGAAAAGGACTGCGCACTGCAGAGTCGCAACTCTGCCGAAAAGGACCCCATGCTGTTGCACTTGCTGTGCAACTAAGAGAAAAATCTTTGATATTTCTGGTCCCGAAGCGGAATTCGGGGTTTATTCATATTTGGAAATCAAGTACTTTGCAACGTATTCAGCAAAAAGTTCCAGATCACCAATGTCATTTTGGAGGAAGGAATAAAGCTTTCCAAGGTCAATGTCTGCATACATATGGACAAGTATATTTCGAAAGCCGGCTGCTGGCGCCAATTTCTTAGCAAACTCTTCGGGGAGAATATTGTACTGGCCAAGTACTAGGATAACTTCTCTGTAAGTTTCCGGACGTCTCAGTTTCTCGGTAGAAATAATCATCTCGCAGATATCAATCATGCAGGCAAGGGAGATTTCCATATACCTTTCAATCGCTCCCCTCAAAGTACGGTTGTTCCTTATTTCCTCAATATCATACTGTTGATATTCTCTGAGGGTACTGACATACTCCCCAAGCTGCTCCAGCTTGAAGTTAATCTCTTTTATCATCGAAACCCGCTCTTAGCCATCCTTTTCAGGCTCTCTTTTGCATGCCTTTCAATATGGTACCTTTCGTCCAGGTACCTGGACATAATTTTTGTCTCAAACTTTACCCTTAAAAATTCATCAGACTTTAAAATTATCCCATCACGGATGATATTATATGCCAGAAGGAGTGGAGAATTGTTGAGTACCACAAGATCTACATTATTCGTATTAAGAAGCCCTGTAAGTTTACTTATTAAATCCAGTTGAAAATCAAACGCATCTTCTTTTTGTAAAAAAGTATCATCAAAAAGCACAGCTACATCTATATCGCTCAGACTATTAGCCTCTCCCCTGACAGTTGAGCCGAAAAGATAAGCTACTTTAACGCCTTCAACTCCAGAGAAAAAATCCCTTAACTTCTTTTCAAGCTGGTCAAGATTTGATTGTAGCATAAATGGTTGCATATCTATCAATTATTTATGACTTTAAGCTTCCATCTGCTTATAACTTGTGCAAGCTTCACAATTTTCCACGTTCATTAGAGATAGAATAGTGAAAAAATATAAATAAGGAGTAATAAAATTTTAGCCCAAATTTTAGTCCTCTTGAGCGCAACCGTTGCGCCGGTTGATCACGCCGATAGGGTTTGGGGATAAGGCTTTTGAATCCAAACGTTACGCTGTTTTTGATCAAACACAACCGTTGCACCGGTTGACCACGCCGTCACCAGGAGTTTTTGATCAAACTTTTTTTGAAAAAGTTTGTGATCATGCTTGCTTCATGACCCAAAACGAAATTCGGATAAATCAGCTCTCTTCAACAAGTTGAAATGCAAATTCTCTTGCCCATAATTGAGCCCTCTTGAGCGTAGCGAAAAGGGCCCCGTGCTCCCGAAGCGGAACTCGGGCAGCTGAACTCGGGCAGCGGAATTCGGGAAAACAATAATAAATAAAAATGAAAAATCAAAAAAAGAAGGCAGAATAGACGGTTATGAAGAATCCGTCTTTTCAAGCCTTTAACTTTTTTCTGCTGTTTTTTAGAGTTCAGACCTTTAAGTTTTAACCTTTTGTGTTATCAATCAAACCGTCTGAAAGGTCCCGGCCTCATATATAGTCAGTTCTTTTTGATCTATACCTACAATACCTTTGCCTTTTTCATAGGCGCCAGTAAAGAGGAGGTAATCTCCTGGCAGGAGGTCAAGGGTTATCAGGGAAAGGGATTTCTGGTTCTCTCCGCCTATACTTATCGTGCCATTGCCCTCTCCGATAAGAGTCTGGACTCCGTTTGTAAGTTCACTTTTGTTGAATTTAGACTCATAGTTTGTGGAGTTAAAGCCCAGATCCCTGGCAATGCCGATCTCATTAATGAAGACATCGGTTCCGGCTCTTGTTCCATTGGTGCTGAAGTTTATATCAGCTTTGTAGGCGTCTTTTCTTACCAGCATAGCACCGTATGTAAACTTCTTCTCAGCAGGCGCATCTTTCAGGTACAGATCAACTTCAAGATCTTTCTCTTCTTCAAGAGCATTTACTGTACTCGTTTTCAGTTCGTAGTCAAGCACTTCAAAACAGGTTGCTGAAAGGATCTTTCTCTCTATCTTTGTTTTTTCCTTTTTATCTGGTTTTTCCTTTTTGTCTGGCTTTTCTTTTTTATCTGGTTTTTCCTTTTTGTCTTCCTCATCCGCAAGTGTTATAAGGATGCCGTAACTCCCAGGCTCAAGGCAGTCAAAGGTAAGGGGTTCAGCAAGGTCTCCGTTCTTATCAAGAGTTGCGCATATTTTGTTACAAGAATCCGTACTGTTGTCAAAGATTTCTTTCATGTTTATGGTTTCATTATCCACAAGATCTATGATGGCTTCTCCAGTGGAACGGACCTTAAGCCCCTTGACAAGGTAAATATTTACATCCTGCTTTTTGAAGGCTGAAGAACCATTAAAGTCCACTTGAACGCACTGGCCTTCAGTATAGAAAGGATGTGTGGAATATGGGTACGTAAATACTAGTTCGGTAATATCTTCCTGGTCTGATTTTGATTTTGATTTTGACTCTGGGTTTAATTTAAATGTAGTTCCTGCCCTCTCCAGACTATCTGTCCCATTATAAGTAAAGTTAAGAGGTTGTGGGAGCTGAATTTCCTTTCCTCCGCTAAGAAGAATCCAGCCTCCTTCTGTCGGACTCTCGCTATGATTTACAAAAATGATGCTCTCCTCGTTTTTTTCAATAGATGCGACCCAGAGTTTTTTTTCCGGAATAGCTGCTGATACTGAAATCAGTGAGAATATGAAAATCAAAACCACGAAGGTTAATTTCCATTTCCTGCTATTTATTAAATTCGTTCCTGTTTTCTTCAATCGCTACACCCCTTGTATTAATATATACTATTATCCCAGACTGTTGTTATTACAGACTCTTGAGACCATTGTTATTACAGACTGTTGTTACAGATTATTGTTATATACTCTTTTGTTTTGTTTAGTATACATTTTATTATTTGTTAAGATTATATGTACTAGTCTCTATTTAATAATTTTTTTAATTAAACTAACTAACATTTTCATATTATTTAATGAAATGCCTATATTTAATATATGTCTAATTTATCGAAAGTCTGGTCAAAGAGTTTAAAAATTAAAACATTTAATAACCTTGACTTGTTTTTATGCTTATCTTCTCCTTAAATAAACCAGGAGTAACACTAATCCAGTTAAAATTCCTGCTATCCATATTTTCTGAGATTTGAGATCTGCTGGCTTCTCAATAGATTTCTTTTCTTCCCCGGAAATGTTTTTTTTCTCGACATTTTCCTTGGTTATCCCCTCATTTGTTTCTTCTTTTATTCCTTCGTTTATTTCTTTACTTAAATTCTGATCTTGAGAAGGAGTTATTACTGAAGGCAAGCCTTCTGCAGGCTGTAAATCGATTTGTTTTGTAATACCCTCGACCTTTACTTCAAAATTACCTGCTGGTATAGATTTAGTATCGTATTTGTAGCTGAAACTTCCTCCTGAATCGACTTCAACCCCTTGGGAAGCTGTAATCTTGAGTCTGACTTTAGAATCGCTTGCCTTTCCGTCGATCCTGATCTTATATGTCCCTGGAGGGACACCTGCCTGGGAAACAGTAACAATGCTATCTTTTGCCTCTGCTGTTTTGGTTATCCACAGAAGCATCTTTGCTCTCACATTCAGGTCATTGGCCCCTATTGCCTGCACGGTAAAACTGTTGTCAAATCCAGGAATTTCTATATCTTCGAGCAGATACTCGTACCTGCCATCCAGAACCTGCACTTCTTTTTCAAAGGTCACTAGCACTTTCACAGTGTCTCCTTCGAAACCGGTTCCTTTTATTTCGATTGTATCCCCAACAACGGGATTTTCAGGAACAAGTTCCCAACTACTCGAGGCAGCTGCTCCTGGAGATACAATAAGGCACAGAAAAATAGGAATCATGAGCAGAAATCCCAATTTTTCTTTATTCTTTGGATTCTTGATGGGCGTAAAAGTGAGCTTTTCTAAAACAACTTTTTCAGGTAGCATTTTTTAACCTCTCTTCTTGGGTTTTTCTTGACTGGAATGATTATTGTAGATTAGAATAATAATTATAATGAGCCAAAATTTCACTAATAGAATAATCATAAAAGTTCTAAACAAACTTAGAGATTAATTGATAAAAATTAGCTTATGTATTTAATTTTTAGCATTTCACGCTGTCTTTGGAGAAATATACACTAGGATATATATTCTGATATATACTTGGGTACAGTTTTTCGCATCCGACCATAGGAGAAAGGATTATAGTTTTCCACATCCTTTCTCTCAATCTTTTTTCCAAGCTTTCTGTATTCATAAATCCCGTGTTTATTAAGACTGGATGAAGGTTTTCTAGTCTGACTTCCTGAATTTAACTTTCTCTGAATTTAACTTTCTCTGAGTTTAACTTTCTCTGAGTTTAATTTTCTCTGAATTTAATTTTCAATTTCATCTACTTTTCCTCAATATAACAAGCCCGATAAGGAGTGTTCCTGCAAAACCTAAGAGGAAGGAGGAAGTTTTTGGTGGGTTTCTTACGATTTCAACTATTTCTTTTGCCTGAATGTAAGGCTTGATATCCTCGAATATGAATGCTTGTGGAGTTTCGAGAAGGGTTTTAATTCTCATGAAGGACGAGGCTCTATTTTTCATTGAGGGAATCTCACCAAAAGAATTCCCTGAGCTGGATTTCAAGTTCCCTTGATATGAGTTTTCGGCGGATATTCTTAGTTCTTTCTTGGCTATGCCTGCAAGGCCTTCATTATCTCCATAGGCGCCTGTGAGGAGAAGGTAGTCTCCTGGAGGAAGTTCAATATTTTTCAGGGAGAGCGTACTCTGGTTTTCCTCGCCTATAATTATTGTACCGTTACCTTTTCCAATTAGAGTCTGGATTTCTTTTTTAAGCTCATCTTTCCCGGCTCTGGAGTTGTATTCTGTCAAATTGGTTTCTAAACTCCTAACAATGTCTACCCCGCTCACGATAGGTCTAGTACCTGATGTTGTCCAGCTTGGACTTGTAGCTCCGTATTCTGTATAGGCACCTTCCCTTATCAGCACAGCCCAGTAAGTATAACTCTTCTCAGCAGGCGCATTTTTCAGGTTCAGCCTGACATCTAAATTTTCGCCTTCTTTGACGGTATATGGAGTTCTTGCTTCCATAGTATATTCGAGAACTTCAAAATAATTTGCTAAAAGAATCTCTTTTTCTGATTCAGATTCTGATTCAGATTCAGATTCAGATTTTCCCATTTCATTTCCTTCAAGGGTTATAAGAACCCAATAACTGCCAGCAGAAAGAGGTCCCAGTGTCAGGGGGGATAGGTCACCACCTTTGTTTAATACCGCAGGTATCTGAATATAAGATTCTGTATTATTGAGGATATCTTCAAAGTGAATAGCGCTTTCACTCATGCCATTTGAAATGATATTTTCTGGATAATTCGAGCTTTGTACCTTGACAAGGTATATATCCACATTCTTCTGTCCGAGAGCCTCAGGACCTTTATAACTTATCTTCACACTCTCGTTTACAGTATAAAATGAGCGAAGAGGATAAGGATATGATAGTATGAATTTCAGATTGTTCCAGCTATTTTTCTCTGTTTTTATCTCAGGTATTACCGACTCGTTTCCTGGGTTGTGTGTCCAGTTGCACACTCTTATTTCTTCAGGTTTTACTCCAGCATTTTCCAGACTTTTTGTAAGGTTGCAGACTTTTACTTTTTGTTCAGTTTCTATTTCGGCTTTCTTCAGATTTTTAGTACAGTCACAGGTTTTGGTTTTTAATTCAGTCTTCGTTCCTATATTTTTTTGGATATCTGTTTTATTTTCTGCTTTTACTTTTAATTTCAGGTTAAATCCTTTGCTTTTTAGATTCTCGGTGTTGGGATTTGTCTCTTTTTTTTGTTCAGGTTTCTTTTGTTCAGGTTTCTTTTGTTCAGGTTTCTCTACAGTATGTTCCTTGCTTTCGGTCTCGTTGTATTTTTCTGTATTCTGATCTTTTGTGATGTTTTCCTGGCTGTCTGTCTCGTTATATTTTTCTTGTTTTTCTTGTTTTTCTTGTTTTTCTTCAACTTTATCTTTTAAATCTACTGAATCCTTATCTTCTTCTGTTTTTTGTTTTGGATTACCATCTTCACTTTCCGGATTTTCTGTCCCATTTTCAACTTCTGTACCTGGATCAAGCTGATTATTTATATTTTCATAACTTTCTGTGTTGTTACTTTCTTCGGTTTTCTGATCTGAGTTTTCTCCTGTATTTTCTTTGACTTCTGTTTCATTTCCTATTTCTTCTTTTGAATTCTGATCAGATCCTTTGCTTTTCTGGTTGTCTGTCTCGTTATATTTTTCTTGTTTTTCTTGTTTTTCTCGTTTTTCTTCAACTTTATCTTTTAAATCTGCTAAGTCCTTATCCTCTTCTGTTTTTTGTTTTGGATTACCATCTTCACTTTCCGGATTTTCTGTCTCATTTTCAACTTCTGTTCCTGGGTCAAACTGATTATTTATATTTTCATAACTTTCTGTGTTGTTACTTTCTTCGGTTTTCTGATCTAGTTTTTCTTCTGCGCTTTCTTTGGCTTCTGTTTCATTTCCTGCTTTTATACTTTCTTGGCTGCCTGTGTCGTTGCCTGCATATGTATTCCGTTCCGGACTTGCTTTGTCACTTACCTCAATTTCTGTGTTGTTCTCTGCTCCCATAGCTGATATTGAAATTATTGAAAAAATAAGAATCAAAACGATCCAGGTGATCCAGGTTAATCTCCTTTTTCTACCACATACTCCGTCATACAACCCTGTTTTTTTCTTCAATTACTACACTCCTTAATAGTCTTCTTTTCTGCTCAAGCTCGAGCTATATATTTCCTTTTATAAACTTATTTTGATTAAAATCTAGTCTGTTTATAATTTAACTCCTTAGAACTTTTATACATCATTTTCGATTTAATTCATCTTAATTATTTTTTAAGGAAGTTCTTCTGTTTATTCTAACCAGCCTTATTCTCCCATTTTTTATCTTAATTTGAAATGATTTGGTTCTTATCCAGCTGCCTCTTCTTTCAGTATTATTTATTAGAAATGACGGTTCTTCTACCTATTTACCTCATCAAGCTCATTATATAAAAACGGGTTTTAAGTTAAATGGCAATATTAATGTAAATATATTGATTGTCATTGACAGGAAAGGAATCACTCTCTTATTCAATGTATCAATTTAATAAAAATATACATTCAGGTACTTTCATATTTTGTGCCTGTGATTAGGAAAATTTCATGTTCGTTTAGCTGAGATTGAGAGGCCCTTAGTGTTTACCTCTAATAAAAGAACGGTTTAAGCTTGTCAAAATGAATGCCAGAACTTAAAGTAAAAAGCGGTGATATTTAATGAGTTATATAAGAAAGATTTGTCCGACTTGTGGGAGTGAATTTGTCGTATTGGAAAATATAGAAAAAAAAGCTAATTATTGCACCCTTGAATGTCTGTTAAAGTCTCAGGAAGAATTAAATAGAAGTATAGTTCCTCATTTTGGATAATCTGGGCAAATTATAACATGGTTGTTATTAGGTTGTTATTAGGTTGTCATTAGGTTGGGATTTGGGTGGGATTACAAACTCATGTGCAGGCCTTTCAAATTTAAGTTATAAAAGGAAGCCAGCATATGTCTGAAAAAATAAGCAGAAATCCAGAAATAGCAACCAGAACTCCTTAACCAACCAAAATTAACAGAAATTGCCTGGTTAAATATATTTTGTAAATTACTATTTGTAAATGGGTATGTATAATATACACGTTGCTTGTAAGTGCATGTAAGTGTATATTATACTTACAAGCCTACACGCAGTATCATTGTAGTATCTTATGTATAATGTATAAGTGTATTTGCTGGTCAATAAGTAGAGCTGTTTTCTTTCTACTATGTTTCTCTGAACTATTACTCTCTGAACTATTACTCTCTGAGCTGTGATTCTATATTTCAATTTTCCAACGAGAAAACTAGGAGCTCGAACTTTCTGATTTATTTGATTTCTTCTCTCCTGAAGTTGATTCTTCTTTTGTAATTATCTTCTTGCCTACAAAGGATTTATATATTAGATGTGCCTTCTAAAGGCAAAGTACATCCGAGATGGAGATTTCAGGCATTTTAGTGTTTGAAATTATCTAATCAGATCAATGTGATGCTTAATGCTAACTTCCTGGATGTCCCAGGAAATAGGGTTTTCTATCATTCTTTAAGGTAGATATCCTGCATTGAAGATAAATCCAGTGAGAAAAGTCGGATCAACATGAGTGTCAAAGGGCCAATGCTTTGAAACGCCCGCTTTTGGCATCGTAATGATGCCTAAAATCGCACGAAACTGTTCAGGTTTTCGATGAGTCGCGGTTGCAGTCACTGAATACTGAAGTTTCATATAAGGGACTGAATTCAAAATCAGGTTACCGAATACTGAAGTTTCAAATCAGCTACGAATGTTTCAAATCAAGGCCAGATGCCTAGATTTGGGTCTGCCAGGATCGTAAAATCGATCCTTTAAGAGTATGCTCCTGCTAGACAAGCTGGGAAGAGGATCAGATATTTGCAGATGCCTGAAGGAATTAGGGTACCAGAAGCGGTAAAGCTCTGGTCTGCTCGAGGCGTAACTGCCAGGCAGGTCTGAAAGACGTCCCTCCCCCACCTGGTAGCGTTCGGGGAATCCAGTGCATTTTTCTTTTGCCACTTAGGTTGAGCTGACCGGAGGGGCTGGTATTTCAATTGAAATTTACGGAGTAGAAATATGGCAAGCATACACCGACCAAAACGAGGTTCCCTCGCATTCAGTCCGCGCAAAAGGGCAAAGAGCCACATTCCACGGTTCAGAGCCTGGCCGGAGGCTACAGGTGAACCAAAGCTACAGAGTTTTGCAGGGTACAAGGTGGGCATGACCCACGTGATTATGGTTGATGACATAAAGAACAGCCTTACCCAGGGTATGGAAATCTCCGTGCCTGTAACTGTCATCGAAACTCCTGCAATAAGGGTCGCAGCCATCCGAGCTTATGCAGAAGGCAGCGCCGGAGAAAAGGCAGTCGCTGAGGTATGGGCAGCAGATCTCGATCCAGAACTTAAGCGCAGAATCCCTGTACCTGTAGCCGACAACATGGCTGAAAACCTTGAGAATATTGGGAAAATGATTGAAGAAGGTAAGGTAAGCGATATCAAGGCAGTTACTTACACCCTGCCAAAGAGTCTTACCGGGGTTCCCAAAAAGACGCCTGATATCATGGAATCTGGGATTAGCGCCAGGGATCTTAACACCAAATTCGAATACGCAAAGTCAGTCCTTGGCACCCTTGTAAGTGTTACCGACGTATTCAAGACCGGAACACTTGTTGATACAGCCGCGATTACCATTGGGAAAGGTACCCAGGGTCCTGTCAAACGCTGGGGTATCCAGCTTATGAAAAACAAACACTCCAGGCAGGGCAGTCTTAGGCAGATCGGTACTCTTGGGCCCTGGCACCCAGATCATGTTTCCTGGAGAGTTCCTCAGATGGGTCAGATGGGTTACCACCAGAGAACTGAGTTCAACAAGCGTATCCTTAAAATAGGATCTGATGGGGAAGAAGTTACACCAGAGGGCGGTTTCCTGAATTATGGCCTTGTCCGTGGAGACTACGTGCTCATTAAAGGCAGCGTTCCCGGACCATCAAAGAGGCTTATCAGACTCAGAGATCCGATAAGGGCAAAGAAAGCCGACCTTGGCGAACCGAATATCCTTCACATAAGCAGGGAATCCAAGCAGGGGTGATCAAAAATGGCTACAGCAAAAACAATAGACCTTACAGGAAAGGTTATCAGGGAAATTGAGCTTCCTGATGTGTTTGATGTGGACTTCCGCCCTGACCTTATCAAAAAGGCAGTGCTTGCGGCACAGGCAAACAGGCTTCAGCCCTATGGTCCCCGTCTCTATTCAGGAATGGACACCTCTGCAAGATCCTGGGGTTCAGGACGAGGTGTTGCTCAGATTCCAAGGCTTGCAAACAGCAGCAGAGCTGCAAGAGTTCCGCAAGCAAGAGGCGGTAGAAGAGCCCATCCACCAAAACCGGAAACTGACAGGAGCGAGAAAGTCAACACCAAGGAACGCCGCTATGCAATCCGCTCTGCGATCGCAGCAACCAGAGATCCGACTTTAGTAAGCCTGAGAGGTCATATCTTTGAAATCGAGCTTCCAATTGTCGCGGAAAATGCTCTTGAAGACCTAGATAAGACAAAGCAGGTAATCGAATTCCTGCAGGCAATCGGAGTCTACGAAGACGTGCTCAGGGCAAAATATGGAAGAAATATTAGGGCTGGCCGCGGAAAGCTCAGAGGCAGGAAATACAAGCACAAAAAGAGTATTCTAATTGTTGCCGGAGAAAATGCTCCTATCCAGAAAGCTGCAAGAAATCTCTCTGGGGTAAACGTTGCAACAGTGGATTCACTGAATGCCGAACTTCTTGCACCTGGCACTCATGCAGGGCGCCTTACTATCTGGACAGAATCCGCAATTGAGAAACTGGAAGGTGCATTCCAATGAGTTCCATTAACTATCCTTTTATTACTGAAAAAGCGATGATACTGCTTGAAGAAAACAAGCTCCAGTTTATCGTGGATACCAGGTCAAACAAAAAGCAGATCGTAGAAGACGTTGAGAAACTGTACGGGTTCAAAGTAAAATCCGTGCGGACAATGACCACCATGAAGGGTACGAAAAAAGCAGTCATGACATTCGAAGATCCCGAATCTGCACACGAGATTGCAACCCGGATAGGACTTATGTGAGGTGTGAGGTATGGGTAAAAGATTAATATCACAGAACAGGGGTAGAGGCACTCCGACCTATAGGGCTCCTTCTCACAAGTACAAGGTAGAACTGAGGCATCCTCGTGTTGATGAAAACACATCGATCCAGGGGAAAGTCGTTGATATCGAGCACGACCCTGCTCGCTCAGCTCCGATTGCAAAAGTTGTCTTTGAAAACGGAGAAGAGCTTCTCCTGCTGGCCTCTGAAGGGGTAGCAGTAGGAAACACAATCGAGTGCGGAGACGATGCCAATGTTAAGCCGGGAAACATAGTTCCTATCGGAAATGTGCCTGAAGGTTTCTTTGTCTGCAACATCGAGTCAAAGCCAAATGATGGCGGTAAATTCGTGCGCTCATCGGGAGTATACGCAACTGTCGTAACTCATGAGCCTAACAGGACTGCAGTGGCAATGCCCTCAGGTACCATTAAGTGGCTTAATCCGAAGTGCAGAGCAGTTGTCGGTATTGTTGCAGGCGGTGGCAGGGTTGACAGACCATGGCTCAAAGCTGGAAAAAAATACCACAAACTGAAAACAAGAGCTGCAAAGTATCCCAGGGTTTCAGGTATTGCCATGAACCCGCGTGATCACCCGTTCGGTGGAGGTGCATGGAAGCACCCGGGCAAGCCCACAACGGTTAGCAGAAACGCTCCGCCCGGAAGAAAGGTCGGACTGATTGCAGCCAGAAGGACCGGAATGAAGCGCTGATGAGGGGTATTCGTTATGGCTAAAAAATCATCATCAAGATTACCAAAGAGAAAGGGTGAGTATACCTACCGCGGGAAGACCATCTCAGAACTTCAGGAACTGAGTCTTGAAGAGTTTGCAGAACTCCTGCCTTCAAGAGAACGCAGGAGCATTAAACGCGGGTTTACGGACGGACAGAAGAAAGTCCTACACGAGTTCAAGGAAGGAAAAAAGATACGGACTCATCACAGAGACATGATTATCCTTCCGGAAATGATCGGACAGACTATCGAAATCCACAATGGGAAAACCTTCGTAAGTGTGGACCTCCAGCCTGAAATGCTCGGGCACCGCTTCGGGGAATTCGCACCCACAAGACCAAGAGTTTCACATGGCAGTGCTGGTGTGGGAGCAACCCGTTCAAGCAAGTTCGTGCCACTGAAATGAGGTGAGAGGGAATGGCAAAAATTGATTATTCAGTTAAGGGAGACCCTGAGACTACCTCTAAGGCTATTGGCTCTGAACTCCATATCTCTCCTAAAAAATCTCGCGAGGTCTGTTGCAAAATTAAGGGCATGAAGGTTGCTGAAGCAAGAAAGTTTTTAGAAGATGTAATTGCTTTAAAGCAGGCAGTCCCCTTTAAAAGACACCACGACGGAGCCGGACACCGAAAAGGTCCAATGGCTGCAGGCAGATACCCTGTCAATGCTTCAAAAGAGATCCTTAAGGTCTTGAGGAACGCAGAAAGCAATGCTGAGTACAAGGGACTTGAGCCTGCAAACATGTACATAGTCCACGCTGCAATTCAGCGCGGAAGAACAATTCATGGATTTATGCCAAGGGCCAGAGGAAGGGCCACTCCCAAAGACACAGAAACTGTAAATATCGAGATGATTCTTTCCGAGGTGCGCTAAATGGCAATAGAGAGAAAGTTCGTCAGTGATGGATATGTTAAAGCTTCCATGGACGAATATTTCGCAGAGCAGCTGAATAGAGCTGGATACGGCGGTATGGAGCTTAACAGGACCCCAATGGGCACTCAGATTATTATTTATTCCGAAAAACCTGGAATGGTAATCGGAAAAGCTGGGAAGGTCATCAGAAAGCTTACCCGAGACGTAGCAGTTAAATACAATCTCGAAAATCCACAGATTGATGCTCAGGAAGTTAAGAAACCTGAACTTAATGCTCAAATGATGGCATCCAGGCTTGCAGCCTCAATTGAGAGAGGCTGGTATTTCAGGAAAGCCGGGCACAACACCCTTCGGGCTATCATGAATGCAGGCGCACTTGGTTGTGAAATTGTTATTTCCGGGAAGCTTACAGGTGCCAGGTCAAGAGTTGAAAAGTTTGTTAGCGGGTACATAAAACACTCCGGAAACCCTGTAGAAGAAGTTGTTGACGAAGGGTTTGCAGTAGCAATCAAAAAGCTTGGAACCCTTGGCTGCAAAGTCAGGATCATTCATCCAGGCGTTATCCTGCCTGACTCATACAGGATTAAGGAATCAAGTGAGCTTCCAGTTGAGCCGGCTGAGAAGCCTGCCGAAAAAGTGGCTGAAAAACCCGCTGAAGCCCCTAAAAAAGAAAGCGCGGCAAAACCCCATCCTGAAGCAGCACCTGCAAAACCAGTAGAAGTAGCCGAAGTTGCAGAGCCTGAAGAGGCTGAAGAAGAACCCCAGGCTGAGGCAACAGAGGACTTTGAAGAAGTTGAAGTCATTGAGGTCGAAGGCTCAGATGAACTTAGAAGACAGGTCAACGGAGTCTGGCAGCATAAGCATGAGGGCTACGACTACTGGCATCCCATGGCACGGGTTCACAAGGAGGCTAAGGAATAAATGGCAATTCTAAGAACCAGCGAAATCCGGACCATGACAGTCGAGGAACGGGCTGACGAACTCGAGACTCTGAAGAATGAACTGGTCAGGGAACGTGCCCTTACTTCCGCAGGCGGAGCTCCTGAAAATCCGGGACGAATCGGAGAAATCAGGAGAACGATTGCTCGGATAAAAACAATTCAGCATGAGCTAAATGAAATCTAAAGTGGAAATTTTACCTTCGACCCTTATCTATCATGAACTGATAGGGCTCGAAATCCAGGTGATTCTTTCCACTAATCCAACATTAACAGGAATCCGCGGCCGGGTAGTCAACGAGACAAAAAATATGTTAATCGTAGAAAACTCAAAGTCGCGGGAACTGAAGATTCCAAAGGCGGATTCGGAATTTCTCTTTCGAATCCCTGCCGAGCTCTCAGAAAAAGGCCGCAGATCCGATAAATTCGTTAAAGTTCAGGGAAACCTGCTGCTCTCACAACCCGAAAATCGGATCAAGAAAATTAGAAAATTACGCAAATGGGGCTAAATTCATGGCAAAAGATATTGGATTAAACATACCGGCGCCATCAGAAGAATGTGATGATTCATACTGTCCCTTCCACGGAACACTCTCAGTAAGAGGTCAAATCCTTGTGGGTACCGTGGTCAGCAGCAAGATGGATAATACGGTAGTTATTGAAAGACAACACATGAAAATGGTGCCAAAGTACCAGAGATACGAGAAGAGACGCTCGAAGGTTCACGCACACAACCCGCCTTGCATTTCAGCAAAAGTCGGAGATATCGTTACGATCGCGGAATGCAGGCCTATTAGCAAAACCAAGTCTTATGTGGTAGTTAAAGCGGAGGTGCCTAAATGAAAGGCATACGCTCCAGCATCCCAAGGGCTCTGAATGCAGGCGCCAATATTCCCTGTGTGGACAACACCGGAGCTAAAGTTGTTGAGATTATCTCTGTCAAGAAGTACAGGGGAGTCAAAAACAGAATGCCCTGTGCAGGAATTGGGGATATGTGTGTTGTCTCAGTAAAGAAAGGCACACCCGAAATGAGGAAGCAGATTCTCCTCGCAGTAGTGGTTCGCCAGAAACAAGAGTTCCGCCGTCCGGATGGTCTGCGTGTGTCCTTTGAGGATAATGCAATGGTAATTACGGATGAAGAGGGAGTACCCAAAGGCACGGACATAAAAGGTCCCGTAGCAAGAGAAGTAGCTGAGAGGTACCCCAAGATCGGGACCACAGCATCTATTATTGTCTGAGGTGGCAAGCATGGTATCCAAACAGCCAAGAAAGCAGAGAAAAGCAAGATATAATGCGCCTCTGCATATCAGACAGAAATTTATGGGTGCAAGGCTCAGTGAAGCGCTCTCCAAGGAATACGGTACAAGAAGCGCCGCAGTTATAGCGGGAGATACCGTGAAGGTCATGCGTGGAGACTTTAAGGGTACTGAAGGAAAGGTTCAGACCGTTTCCCTTCAAGACGGCACAATCGCTGTGGACGGGATTATTTCCACCAAGGTGGACGGCACCGAAGTCCCAAGACCTATCTACCCCTCCAATGTTATGATCACAAAACTGGAACTGAAGGACGGGCGCAGAGCATCAAGCATTAAGAAGTGAGGCAGGTGATTTTGTGACACACCAGAAAAGATTATCAATCCCAAAAAGCTGGAAGGCCGGGAAAAAAGGTTATAAGTGGGTCTCCACCACCCACCCGGGGCCTCACAGTCAGGCACGCAGTCTTCCACTTGGAATCATAATTCGTGACATTCTCAAGCTTGTAGATAACAGCAGGGAAGGTAAAAGAGTCCTCTCTGAGGGCAAAGTCCTTGTTGATGGAATTCTTAGAAAAGACCTCAGGTTCCCTGTAGGACTTTTTGATGTAATTTCACTCCCGCTCTCAAATGAATCCTACAGAATGCTTCAGGATGAAAAGGGACGTCTGACTCTTTACAAGCTGAACGAGGCAAACGTTAACAAATTGTGCAGGATCAACAACAAGACTACCCTGAAAGGAGGAAAGGTACAGCTTAACCTGAATGATGGAACTAACATTCTTGGTTCTAACGAATATGGCACAAAAGATTCTCTGATTCTCTCAGTGCCTGACAAGCAGGTAGTAAAGCACCTCGAGTTCAAGGTAGGCAACCTGGCAATGGTAGTAGGTGGCCAGCACTCTGGAGAAATCGGAAAGATCAAGGAAATCAGGGAAGTTAAAAGTTCCAGACATAACACAGTCGCAATTTCTGGAGATACTGATTTCGAAACAATTGAAGATTATGTGTTTGTCATTGGCGAGGACAAGCCTGAGATTCGGCTCGGTGGTGAGATGATTGAGTAATGTCATGCGCACTCCCGTTGTTGAGAAGGTAACTGTTCATATGGCTGTTGGAGAGAGTGGCCAGCACCTCGTAAATGCTGAAGAAATCCTCAAGACAATTACAGGACAGGAAGTTGTCAGATGCTTTGCTAAGAGAACCCTTCCGGCTTTCTCAATCAAGAAAGGCGAACCCATAGGCTGTAAAGTGACTCTTAGAGGACAGAATGCTCAGAAGTTCCTTGAGACCGCTTTTAATATCCATGATAATACTCTTGCCAGTTCCCAGTTTGACTCGCTTGGAAACGTCTCTTTTGGAATTGAAGAGCACACTGATTTCCCAGGCATGAGATATGACCCAAATATCGGAGTTTTCGGGATGGACGTCACAGTTGTGATCAAGCGCCCTGGAGAAAGAGTCTGCAAAAGAAGAATCGCAGCAAGGAAGGTCCCGACTAACCACAAGGTTACAGTTGAGGATGCGGTTGCTTTCCTTAACGAAAACTATGGCGTGGAGGTCATGTAATGGCAGAGACTATAGATAAGTCCGGAAAAGGAGTAAACGTCTGCAAGCGGTGCGGGAGAAAGCAGGGCCTTGTCCGCAAATATGATATTTACCTCTGCAGGCACTGTTTCAGGGAGATTGCCCACGAGATGGGCTTTGAGAAGTATTCGTAAGGTGATTAAAATGGTATTACTTGATCCTCTTGCAAATGCCCTTTCCACAATTAAAAAT
The DNA here is from genome assembly GCA_002499445.1 of Methanosarcina sp. UBA293. GTDB lineage: Archaea > Halobacteriota > Methanosarcinia > Methanosarcinales > Methanosarcinaceae > Methanosarcina. The sequence continues at coordinate 6,850 of DALS01000054.1, read as the reverse complement.
GCCGAAGTTATTGGGAAAAGCAGCTGTATTCTCAGACCAGCTTCAAAAACCATTGGCAACGTGTTGAAGGTTATGCAAGATCTTGGCTACATTGGAGAATTCGAGTTTATTGAGGATGGAAAAGCTGGAATCTACAGTGTTGCCCTTGTAGGAAGAATTAACAAATGCGGTGCAATCAAGCCGCGGTATTCCGTAGGAACTGGCAGCTTTGAACGCTGGGAAAAGCAGTTCCTGCCGGCAAAGAACTTTGGTGCCCTTATAGTAACTACTTCAAGCGGGGTCATGTCCCAGTACGAAGCCCGTGAGAAGAAGATTGGTGGGCAGATTCTTGCTTATGTATACTGAGGAGGAAACAGGAAATGGTTAAGGACATTGTAAGAACAATAGAGATTCCTGAAGGAATTTCCGTCTCTTTCTCTCAGAACGTATTTACAGCCAAGGGTCCCATGGGTACCGTCGAGAGAAAGCTGTGGTATCCTGGAATCAAGATTGACGTCGCGGAAGGCGAAATAGTGGTGGATGCAGAATCCTTCAGGAAAGAACAGAGAGCCATGGTAGGCACTTTTACTTCCCACATCAAAAACCTGATAAAAGGCGTAAATGAAGGTTTTGAGTGCAAGATGTCTATTGTGTACTCTCACTTCCCTATTCAGACAAAAGTTGATGGTAAGACCTTCATAATCGGAAACTTCCTTGGAGAAAAGAAGCCAAGAGTTGCAAAAATTCTTGGTGATACAAAAGTTAAGATAACCGGAAGCGAGGTAACTGTTTCCGGTATCAACAAGGAAGATGTCGGGCAGACTGCTGCAAACATTGAACAGAAGACCAGGATCAAGAGATTCGACACGAGGGTTTTCCAGGACGGAATCTACATCGTGCAGAAGGCCTGAGGTGGTTATGATGGTAGAAGAATTCAAATCAGAAGGTACTTCAGTTTCCACACTTGATACGGACCCTGAATTCAGGCGATTATTCAATGTGAGAAAAGTCCTAAAGGGAAAAAAGCCCCAGTTCAAGAGAGCAGCCTGTCATAAATTCAAGAGACTTGACAGCAACTGGAGGCGTCCGAGAGGTTTACAGGGCAAACAGCGCAGAAAATACGTCGCAAAAGGTGCTCTTGCTCAGGTAGGATATGGAAGTCCTGTTGCAGTAAAAGGCCTTCACCCTTCGGGTTATTCAGATGTGCTTATTTCCAGTGCTGCTGAACTTGAGCTTGTTGATGCCTCTAATGAAGCTATCAGGATAGCCTCGACAGTGGGTGCAAGAAAGAGGGCTGTTATTCTCGCAAAAGCTGAAGAACTTGGAATTAAAGTTCTAAACCCTGGAAGGAGTGAATAAAATGTCAGATCTGGTCAATCAGAAAAGATTAGCCTCCAAAATTCTTGAATGCGGACTCGACAGGGTATGGCTTAATCCGGAAGCCTCTGAAGAGATCGCGTCTGCAATTACCAGGGACGATATTCGCGAGCTCATTGAGAAAGGCACTATTAAGGCTAAGCCGGTCAAAGGAGTTAGCAGAGGCCGAGCCAGAGCTCTTGCTGCCAAGCGCAAGTATGGGCACTGCAAAGGTCACGGTTCAAGAAAAGGTAAAAAAGGAGCCCGTACTCCGAAAAAGGAACAGTGGATCAAAAAGATCCGGGCTCTGAGAAGAAGGCTCAAGGAACTCCGTGCAGAAGGGGCACTTGATAAGTCTGCATACTGCAGGCTCTACAGGAAAGCAAAAGGCGGCGAATACAGAAGTGTTGCCCACCTTAATTCCCACCTTGGGTCAGAAAAACTGTTAAAAAAATAACCTGGAGGAGCTAAATATGGCAACAGGACCAAGATATAAGGTTCCTTTTAGAAGAAGAAGAGAAGGACGCACTAATTACCACCTGCGCCTCAATTTACTGATCTCAAAACAGGACCGTGTGGTTATAAGGAAAAGTGCAAGAAACGTTCAGATCCAGTTAATAGCTCCGACCCCTGAGGGGGACATAACTTATTCCTCAGCTGTTTCGAGTGAACTTGCTAAGTACGGTTATACAGGGGCTACCGGAAATACAACTGCTGCATACCTTACAGGGCTCTTGTTCGGACTGAAAAGTTTGAAACAGGGATATGAAGGAGGCATTCTGGATTTAGGACTTCAGGCATCCTCTGCAGGTTCCAGGGTTTATGCTGCCCTTAAAGGCATAGTAGACTCAGGTTTTGAAGTTCCCAGCAGCCCTGAAGTATTCCCCTCGGACGAGAGAATCCGGGGAGAGCACATTGCTGAATACAGAGAAGAGAGCTCAGACCTGCCAGAGCAGTTTGAAGCAACCAAAGAGAAAATCTTTGCTGAATTTAGTTAAGGTGATTAAATGGCATTCGATGAAGATTGGGTTCCGAGAACCAGGCTTGGAAAATTAGTCGTAGAAGGACAGGTTGCTTCCATGGAAGAAGCAATCAAATCAGGCCTGCCTATCAGGGAACCCCAGATAATTGATATGCTGCTTCCTGACCTGGAAGATGAGGTGCTAGATATTAACATGGTCCAGAGGATGACTGACTCTGGACGCCGTGTGAAATTCAGAGCAACCGTAATCGTAGGGAACAGAAACGGCTATGTGGGACTTGGGCAGGCAAAGGATGTGCAGGTAGGGCCTGCTATTCGCAAAGCAATTGATGCTGCAAAGCTCGATATTACCTACATCCGCAGAGGCTGCGGGTCCTGGGAATGTGCCTGCGGTCTGCCTCACACCGTTCCTTATGAAGTTACAGGAAAGGCAGGCAGTGTAAGCGTAACACTTATTCCTGCTCCAAGAGGGCTTGGAATTGCTGCAGGAAATACTGCAACTAAGGTGCTTGAAAAAGCCGGAATTAAAGACGTGTGGACCAAGTCCTTTGGAACTACACGGACAACCCTCAACTTCGCGCAGGCAACCTTTGACGCCCTTAACCAGGTTAACATTATGAGGCTGCCAGTAAACTGTAAGGAGGAAGCCTGAGATGTATGCAGTTGTAAGGTTGAGAGGTCCGGTTAATGTCCGGTATACCATTGAAGATACTATGAAGATGCTCCGCCTGCACAGAGTTAATCACTGTGTAGTTGTGCCTGAGAATCCTCACTTCAAAGGTATGATTTTGAAGTCAAAGGACTACGTTGCCTACGGGAAAGTTGATGCAAAGGCCCTTGCAGAAATTCTCGAAAAACGTGGAAGACTCGAAGGCAATACTCGCCTGACCGAGGAATACATCCAGGAAAACACAGCCTATGACTCAATACAGGTTTTTGCAGATGCTGTAGTTAAAGGAGAAGCATCTCTTAATGATATTCCCAAATTGAAGCCTGTTTTCAGGCTTCATCCTCCTAGAAAAGGGCATGCTGGGATTAAAAGGACCGTACAGCAGGGCGGCGTGCTTGGAAACCACGGCGATGACATCAACGTGCTCCTGCACAAAATGAGATAAGGTGGTTTTAATGGATACAAAGAAATTCAGAGGATCCAGAACCTGCGGAGGCGGAACTCATAAAAACAGGCGTGGAGCCGGAAACCGCGGAGGCCGTGGGAAATCCGGAGCCTGTAAACACCACTTCGTAAGAGCGATGTTAAGAGGATATAGCTACGGAAAACATGGTTTCAAGCGCCCTGATACTATTTCAAGAGACGTTTCCATAGTAAATGTGGGAGAACTTGACGAGCTTGCTCCTTATCTTGCTGAAGAAGGACTGGCAGAATTCAAGGATGGGGCATACCATATTAACCTTGGAGATCTTGGAATCGAAAAAGCGCTTGGAGGCGGACGTGTTACGAAGAACCTTGTGGTCACTTCGGAAGAATTCTCCGCATCTGCCCGCGAAAAAATTGAGAGCGCCGGCGGAAGTTGCATCAATGCTGAGTAAGTAATGTCACTTTGACATTACTTATTTAAATTCTTTTGGTAACTTTTTCATATTAGATTGTAGTATATTACCAATGCTTTAAGGTAAAACGTAATCTAATATTTCAAAAATTTATATACAAATTATATTTTGAATGGTGTAATCGATGACTCTCAGGGATACGTTAGAACCGTTTTTTAACAAGTTACCTGCAGTAGCAAGTCCGGAAAAACACGTCCATTTTAAGGATAAGCTCTGGTGGACTCTGGGAGTCCTTGTGCTGTACTTTGCTCTGGCAAATGTACCGCTCTTTGGAATGTCCCAGAATTCGATTGACCTTTTTGAGTCTTACCGTGCCTTCTTTGCAGGTGCGTCTGGATCTCTTATTCTTTTAGGTATCGGGCCTATTGTCACGGCTTCGATCGTCCTGCAACTTCTTGTTGGAGCAGACATTATCAAATTGGATTTGTCGGACCCCAGAGACCAGGCATTCTTCCAAGGAGGCCAGAAGTTCCTTGTGTTTGTCATGATCCTACTGGAGGCTTTACCGCAGCTACTTGGTGGGTATATTCAGCCAGATCCAGGGCTTGCTTCTGCTCTTGGTGTAGGCCTGGGAGTAATCACCTTCCTGCTCCTTATCCAGATCTTTATTGGAGGCGCGTTGATCCTTTTCATGGATGAAGTAGTTTCCAAGTGGGGTATCGGCTCAGGAGTCGGGCTTTTCATTGTCGCAGGAATCTCTCAGCAAATTGTTGCAGGGATTTTTAGCTGGCAGCATGACGAAACAGGGTTTCCAATCGGGCTGATTCCAAAATGGGTTTATATAGGACAGAATGTCGGAGCAGACTATCTCTTCTCAGGTGAAGGCCTGATGTTTATACTGATCAGAGGAGGAATCCTGGCACTGTTGAGCACGATTGTAATTTTCCTGCTTGTGGTTTATGTGGAGAGTACGAGGATTGAAATTCCTCTTGCACACAGTGCAGTGAGAGGAGCAAGGGGTCGCTTCCCTGTCAAGCTTATATACTCTTCAGTGTTGCCGATGATTCTTGTTCGTGCTCTTCAGGCTAATATCCAGATGATCGGGATTATTCTCTCTAGTCGAGGAATTACCTTCCTTGGAGAGTTTCATGGGTCTACCCCTCTGAATGGGATCATGTATTACCTTGCTCCAATAAACAGTCCTTATGACTGGATTCCATCTCTTGTGCGTGAATCCTTTGCAAGCTATGGATTTGCTGCGCCTGCTACCTGGCAGATTATACTTCACGTCTTTACAGACGCCATCATGCTTATCGGTGGCGGAATTATCTTTGCTCTCTTCTGGATAGAGACAACAGGCATGGGTGCCAAACCTACAGCCCAGAAGATTTTCAACTCTGGTATGCAAATTCCAGGCTTCAGGCGGAACATAAGCAGCATTGAAAAAGTCATGCAGCGTTATATTCCAAAAGTTACCGTAATTGGTGGGGCTTTTATAGGAGCACTTACTCTGGTTGCAAGCCTGCTTGGTACTATTGGAAGTGCTGGAGGCACAGGGTTGTTGCTTACTGTGAGTATTGTATACAGGCTGTACGAAGATATTGCATCCGAGCAAATGATGGAAATGCACCCGATGATCCGTTCCTTCTTCGGGGAGCAGTAAAAGGTTTTGGGCTGCAAAAAGGTGCAAAAATAAATCGAATTTAGATCTAATGTAAAAAACTAAAGAACAGGGATCTTCGAATGAATTTAATACTCTTTGGGCCTCCAGGTGCCGGAAAAGGTACCCAGGCCAAAAAAATGGTTGATTTATACGGGATCCCGCAGATTTCCACAGGGGATATCTTGCGGGCAAATGTCAGGGAAGGAACCGAGCTTGGGCTTGCAGCAAAGGCATATATGGACAAAGGAGAACTTGTTCCTGATGATGTGCTTATAGGGATTATTAAGAACCGTCTGAAAGAACCAGATTGTGAAAAGGGTTTTATCCTTGACGGATATCCAAGGACAAGACCTCAGGCCGACGCTCTTACAATCCTCTTGGATGAAATCAACAAGCCCATAGATGTTGTCCTTAATCTTGAAGTACCTGATGATGAACTGGTCGAGAGGATAAGCGGCCGCCTTATGTGTAGTAAATGTGGGGCAAGCTATCACAGGACTTTTAACCCACCGAAAAAAGAAGGTGTCTGCGACATTTGTGGCGGTGAACTTTTCCAGCGTGCCGACGACATAGAAGAGGCTGTTATGAATCGTCTCGATGTTTATAAAAAACAAACTCAGCCCCTTATTGACTATTACACAAAGAAGGGTATCCTAGTAACTCTGGATGGCACAAAAGGTATAGATGAAGTTTTTGAAGATATAAAGGCATCTCTCTCAAAATTTGCCTGAATTCTTCATTTCCTTTTCTATTTTATTATATATTTTCTACTTTTCTCCCAGGCTACAGTTTAGTAAAGAATATCTGATTCTTTCTCTTCTATTTGATTCAAGTCATTAATATTTAAATATATGCGGCTGCTTATGTTAACAAGGACTATGCGGAGAAACTGAGTTAATATGGCTGAAAACTCAATCGATGAGATGGTTAACTGGGTTGTCAGTGTTGACCGCCGCTTAATTCTTATGGATTCCATGAAAAGACACGCCTCAGTTCGAGCTTCGGATATTGCCCATGAGACAAGCCGTTCTACGCAAAATATCAGCCATGCCTTAAAGGAATTTGAGATTAAAGGTTTAATCCAGTGTTTAACTCCGGATAAAACAACTTGGAAAAAGTATATTCTTACCGATGATGGAAAAAGAGTTCTGGAACAGTTAGATGGGAAATATATTTGATTACTGAAAATTGGTGCTCCCTCATTAATTAGTTGATATTTTGAGACACCTGTAATTTAACAACTCTGCTAATTTCCATTTCTTTTTAGCGATTCCAGACTCTTGTGCAGGTGTTTTCTTTTCCAGAACTCCTTTTTCTTTTGTTAATCCTCTATGATCTCTACAGAAGTTAAAATAAGTACA
>DALS01000042.1:32869-33043 GCA_002499445.1 Methanosarcina sp. UBA293 | reverse complement strand
TGAGGTACTTTACACTGTGGTTTGCCTTGTTACAGTATTCCTGCATAATAGAAAATAAAACTAAGGCTAAATGAAAGACAAAAATAAAAAATAAAAGCAAGATGAAGAATAAATTCTAAAAGAAGAAGCAACTAAAAATGAAGAGAAAATAAAGAAAAAAATAAAATAATATAA
>DALS01000042.1:0-32840 GCA_002499445.1 Methanosarcina sp. UBA293 | reverse complement strand
ATAAGATAAGATAAGATAAGATAAAAATAAAAACGTTAAACTTTTATTCCTATCCTCTACGTCTTATTTTCTTTATTTTACTCACATTTCCTTTTATTCTTCCTTATTATTGTGATTTTTAATTATTCCTACCAGTTCTTTTATTCATACTATCGTTCTTATTATCGCCAGGTTTTCATTTGAATCCATGATTTATATATTGGAGGCGCTATAAAAACAACCTGTGCCTCATATATAAGCCGTCGCCTGAAGTTATCACTCAATAAGAAAATCTATTTGTGTTTTTAAATAAAGTAGAAGCTGATTTAATAAAATACATGTCCCAAAAATAGAAAAAGTTAAATACATTTTATGCACAATATATATCATATGAGAAAAAACTCATGAGGATTTCTGGTAGTTTTCCTGCATGAGTAAAATCAACCTCCATGGTAGGAGGAAGGGTTCACTCCTTACCTTCCTCCTACCTGAACAACTGTGCTGAGTTCAGATATTATAATAAACATAAACGGTAACTGTAATTACCTCACCCAGAGCACTTAAACTCTTATCAATAAAACGACGATTTGCTTAAGAGAAATACTTCAGTAATTTATTTAAAACTTGTGGTTTCGAATAAGCATAAATCTTTCAAAGAGTATTTGAGCGGTTATTTCAGCTTCGGCAAGATTTACTTCTTTATATAGCCTCCAATATTTTAACTAAAAGAGAATTCCTGGGTAAGAGTTCGAGGTTATTTTTTGAGCTTCTTGAACCTTGCCGCACCCAGAATAACAAGAGAAATGATATTCCTGAGCCTCATGCTACTGGATTCTCCGATGAGATTCATTTTGCGTAAATCCTATGTCTTCAACAATGGCGAGATGAGTTTTTACGCTTGCGCCTAGAATCTATCAATAAACAAACATATTGCGTTTTTAAAAATAAACAATTTTAAAAGTATTTTCCTAATTTAAAACTCTATTTATAGTCATATATTAAATCAAAAGTTTAGAAAAACTTATTTTAGGACATTTTCATTAGAAATCATTTTCTTTAAGCTTTTTTCACTTATTTTCTCACTTAAAAAGACTTATGTTTAAAGTAAGAAAAAATCTTAACCAATGATCTATAGAGATGTTTAGAGATGTAATCGTGAGGTACAGCATGATTAAGTTTGAAAAAGTACAGCCTTATACCCTTAAAAACGTAAAGAGATTTTCATGTTGGAGCGTTCAATACTGGACAAACTGAAACTTGCTTTCAAAATTTGAAGTTTAAAAAACAATGTATAAGCTATAAATGCCCTATATGTGGAGACAAATGACTTTAAAATTTAAAAAATGTTTATTTTATTAAAAAAAGCCTTAGAAATCCTTATTTAGTTAATTAAATTGCTATAAGCTGTTTTTTAGTATAAGTATATTTATATTTAATCCAGCTAATTTTAGAATTGTCAAGCCGCAGATAATCGGCAAGACAAACGGGAATAAGGTAGTATATAAGTAACCGGCCGAATACCGGGAAAAACAACTTAAAGCGAAGAACAAAACCGATTGTTTCAGAAACAAATCTGGAAGATTTATCGGTATTGATTATTAGTGTGAGATAAAGATTGAGCAGTAGACAGGGATTAAATAAACTATCAAACTATTGGAGTGGGTAAGTGTTGAATACGAAAAAGATAATTGGAATTTTCCTGGCAGTCTGTTTTGTACTGTCAGTGACAGTTGCGTCAGTAAGCGCAGCGCCGGCTCCTTATAAGAAAGATGACGGCAAGAAAAGATTTGACGACAGGAAAAGATTTGACAACGAAAGGAAAAAGTGGGACGGTCAAAAGTGGAAATTTGATAACGAAAGGAGAAAGTGGGAAGGAGAAAAGAAAAGGTGGAACTATAAGAAACATGACAATGAGTACAAGAAGTGGCACATGTCCTATATGAAATGGTTCAATGTATATACGAAATGGGTCAGTGGTTATAACAAATTTTACAGCACCTATTACAGCACCTATTACTACAGCGCCTATTACAAATTTTACGGCAACTGTTACAAATGCTAATGGTAAGAACTAGCTGTAATATATACAATGACTAATATATACAATGACTAATATATACAATGACTATTCTGTCTTGTACACTATAGAGAGGGGAGATATTAATATCGCCCTTGAGGGATGGAAAATCCCTCTCCAGCTTTTCTTTTTCCGCTCCGTTTTTCTTGTTTATCTATTTTAAGTTATGTGTTGGCTGCTATTCTTAACTTATGTGAGTTTCAGCGGTTCAGCGATTCTTATCTTTTTATGGCTTATCTTTATTCATTATCTACTAAAATCACAATATTCTCACGCCCACGCTTGAGTTTCTTAATCAGCCCTCTCTTTTCCAGATCTGAAAGCAGGAGGCTGACCTTTACTTCGGAATACTCCAGCTTGTTACGCAGATCTTTTTGCGAAATCCTGCCCCTGTGGCCCCGAATTACATCCAGAGTTTCACGCAGGTCCGTAGAAAGAGGAGATTTTTTAAGAGCAGCCGTTTCAATTTCGGAACTAGATTCTATTATTGGTTCTTTTATGCAGATTGCTTCTCCAACGATCCCAACCTTCCCCTCTGATCTCACTTCAGAGTCAATGCCTTTACCGAGGGTTTTTGCCAGAAATCCAGATGTTCTGAGCTTTCCTACCTGAGATCTATTATATTTCGTCTTTTTGTGCATTCTGGAAAGTTTATAGCCTCCTCCTAACAGAAGAAAAATCACGAAGGCTATTCCTAGATAGCTTATAGTAGAAGAGCCAGTCTTTGTTTTATCCCGAGGATTCACAATATTGAAATTATTTATATTATCTTCAATTACTCCAGTTGCCTGACTCTCAGAAGCCGGATAAAGCAGGAGATCAAAGACGTAATTTCCTTCTTCTTCAATTTTTAAAGTCGATTGTTTTGAATAGATTAAGGTGTTGTTCTGGTAATATCTGGCTGTAATAACATAGTCTCCAGGTCCCAATTCAAAGGAATATGTGCCGTTTTTTGCTACTAATGATTGAGGAGGATTAGAATTGATATAAATCACAGTATCATTCAGGGGTTCAAAGGTATCCGATGCATATGTTGCCCCATGTATTGTTGCAGTGATATTACTTTCTGTTAAGAAAGGTATCCCTAAAGCGAGTGAAGTAGTTACTCCTAAAGCGAGTAAAGCAGCAGTGCAAAGCACGTAGAACCTCAGATTCATCTCTACCAGAAATCCAATATGTAAGTTGAGGTTATGAGGATCAGCTGCTAAAAATTCTGAACATAAAATCTCTCAATATTTTTCCGAACATAGAAATGTTCGTATTTCCAGATTTTTTCAATGACGTGCCCCCATACCCCAATATGGATTTTGCTATAATGAGCATGCTTCAAACTTTCTCCAGATAAGATCAAACATATAATTTTGAAGCAGGCTCACTGAGTACTTTCTTTATACTTATAGACTTTCACGGTCACTGATCACAATTAAGTAGGTATAAAACGTAGATAAATATATCGTTTATTTTTTAATTTAACTTAAATAAAACAATAATATAGAAACAATAGCCATAAAGTATAGTTTAGTATAGTTTATGCTTTTAATAGCTTAATATTCCAATTATTTAGAACTCTCGTTTTTACACTCCAAGTTATCATCAACTCAATAAATTTAGGTTATCCTTTGAGCCTTTTATTTTGGTTTTAAGGCTTTTCATCCCTTATTTCAAACACGTATACCTATCTCCATTATAACCATCGATGTATCCTTTTTGGTACCCTCTATTAAAAGTGTCTTTGTAGTACTTGGTCCATCTGTAATTGCTGGGAGGCAATGGGATCTTCGAGAGATTTTCTTTACTGCCATATTTATTACAGTCACTTTGGCCCTGTTTTTTACCACTTTCGTAACCTTTTCTATAGCCATTGCTGTAGCCATCTTTGTTCTTAGCACTAGCAGCTGCGCTTACAGATGCAGTTGTTACTGATAGTACAAAACAAAATATGAGCAAAATAGCAAGAGTTTTTTTTGTTCTATAAGACTTATTATATACCATAAACTAAACACCTTATTTTGCCTAATTGGACGTTTAAAACCTGTGATTTTTAAATTATAACAAGGAAGTTTAACCTTGAATTAACTTGATATTTTTATGGCATGCAGTTTTATTAGATATCTTGTCTCTAGAAGAAGTTTCTTAACTGTCTCACCAGCTATCCACTAGTTATATATAATTAATATTAGATGGGTAGAATATAAACATACTTATATTAAAAACCGCTTAAAATAATTAAATTGTCAAAATAAGTATTTTTAAAGTTTAAATTAAAAATTAAACATTAAAAAACCCGTAAAATATCTATCAAACTCTTTATAGGGAAGAATATGAAAAAATATTGTGAATAACACAAATGGGAATTGGGCATCCAGTTATTGGGGAGTTGGGGGGTATGGGGAGTTTTATAAAAAGAGTTTAAAGGTCTCTTATGACCTTCCCAGATGCCCAATTATCCAGACTACTTCATAATATATAAACTTAAAGATTTTATTATACGTTGACGAAGAATAATGAAGCCGACTTAAAAATGAATTAACACAGATCTCAAATTCGTGACAAACGTTACTAGACCCTCCAGTTTTCTGCTTTTTTTACCTACTTTCTTAAAATAATGATATTTATAAATATAAAAGAAAACTACTACAATTTTCCTTTGTTTTCCTCCATTATTATTCCTGAAACTCGTATAATCTATACTTTAACCTATATAATATTTTAAGATTAATCTTTCCTTGCAAGTTTATACAAATCATTAATCCTTGATTCCACAATGTCCATTGCGTCTTTGAAGAGCTGTCTTTCGATTTTGATCTCGAAGTATTTCTTGAGTTTTTCTTCTGGTGGCATTGTAGAACCTGCTGAGAGATAAGCAACGTAGTTTTTGTTGAAAGCTTCGGGATCTTCTCTGTACTGTTTGAAGAGAGCTAGAGTTATCGCTTTTGAAACCGCGTAATTGAAGGTATAATAATTGCTTGTCAGGTAAATGTGGTTAATGTAAGTCCATTCAGCAGAATCTTCAGCGTAATACTCAACTGAGCGGCTCCTATATTCCTTAGATAGACTTGTCCAGATAGCATTAAGTTCTGCTCCACTTACAGTTTCTTTTTCTGCACAGAACCTGTGTGCTTTATATTCGAATTCCGTAATCAAGGGTTGCCTAGTAAAAAAGTTCTGATAATCATCGATCTGCTGGGAAAGTACAGCAACTGCAGTATCCTTATCAGAATTTCCGACAACGTAATCAACAAAAAGTTCTTCATTGAAAGTGGAAGGAATTTCCATTTCGTAAATCGTACCTGAACAGTAAAGATAATCCACGAAATTGCCCATGAGATAGAAATTAACAGCATGTCCCAGCTCATGAGTCAACGTCTTCTGATCCCTGATAAGGCCGTCATAGTTCATAAAAATCAGAGGCGGAGCTTTCAGGACACAAGAATCGGTACAGTATCCACCAGGCTGTTTTCCGTGTTCAGGGTCAGGATATACATCTATGAAATTTCCAGTTACCATTTTTAAAAAGGTTTCTTTAAAATAGGGATCCATTCCAGAGTAAGACTTCTGAATTTCTCGCAAAGCATCTAAGTAAGCATATTTTTTACCAGGTTGATCCGTCAACTGCAGCATAAGGTCGTATGGTTTGAGCGTTTCAAGCCCGAGTTTTTTCCTCCTGAACTCATTATAGTCCTCAAACACCCCTTTTCTCTGCTTGAAAACTGTATTCATGTCATCAATCTGAGCATGGGTAAGATAGAGATTATACAGACTGTAGTCATAGAAATCCACGTAATTCAGTTCCCTGGCAACAAGATCATCAAGCTGGGCTTTTCTGGAATAAAGGGATGCCATAGAATCGGATTCATTTATATGATGGTAAAACCTCTGATTATAACATCTTTTCCTGTTTTCCCGGCTTGGGTCGGTTGAAAGCAGTGTATTGCAGGACTGGGAATTAACAGAAAATTTCTCTCCGTTCTCAAGCGTAATCTCTCCCGCCCTTGTGACTTTATTCGTGATTTCCGAAAGCGCTTCAGTCTCCAGTTTCATGCGCTGGTTTTCGAGCTCTGCAAGATACATAGCCTGGGACTCGTTTAGTGGCCTGTGCTCTGCAAACCTCATGTAGTTAGCTTCAAGATAAGCTCTGTAGACCTCAAGTCTGGGTTCTTCGGAAAAGAGCTTGTCCCATTCCCCCTTACCAAGCGAGATCAATTTTACAGTTGCAAAAGCTCTAGATTTTTTATATTCTGTTAGCAAATCCTGAGCATTCCCAAGCAGGGAAATAAAGAAAGGATCATTTACATTTTTACTGAGCAGAGTGTATGCGTAAGTATAGAGAACCTCAAGCGATTTTGAATACTCTTTCTCGCTTTCTAGATAATCAAATACGGCAGATCCTGACAAATTTTCAAATTTAGGGCGGAAAGTTTCGTTTATCTCCTGTGGTCTCTTTTTTAACCTCTCAAGCTCTTCCAAAGCTTTTTCTCTGCTGCTGAAAAGATACGAGTTATCCCATTCCGTTGTAATCTCATTGGAATTAAGCTCTTCAGACGTGTACTCATTGCCTATGCCTTCAGAGGACTTCTTTTTCTTAGAAGCCCTGCCTTCCGGAAAAACTGCAAAAGATAATAATGCTCCGAGGGCAAGAGACCCTTTAAGCATTCCTGAGGCTATGCCCCCCTTAGCCAATTTCAATTTCATAAGACTGCTACCCCTGTTATGATATCAGAAAACAGGCTTGCTCAGGCTAAAACTCTTTCCTCATAATTTAATATGCTCTCGATTTCTTTTTCCGGTATCGGTTCGGCAGGGATTTTTTCTGCATCGGATTGAATAGGAACTTTTCTTGCATCAGCCTGAATGCGAACTATACGCTGTGGCAAAGGAATCTCTATGTCGTTTTCTTCCAAGGCCTGCTTTATGTTCCATAGCAGTCTGGTTTTTATCCCAAACCATTCGCTCACAGGCGCCCAGATCCTGACAGAAATATTTACCCAACTGTCTCCAAGGTCATTTACGAAAACCGAGGGGGCAGGGTTCAGGAGGGCAAAGGGCTCTTTGTCAATAAGGTCTTTGATAATCCAGATTGCGGCATTGGCATCATCACTATAACGAATTCGGACTGTATATTCAAACCGCCTGACAGGATGCCCCACAACATTTGTGATATTTGTTGTAAAAACCTGCTGGTTAGGAATACGGACAAGGAGCCCATCATAGGTCCGTATAATAGTAGAGATAATTCGGATATCTGTGACAAAACCCGATACATCGCTGATTTGGACCTGATCTCCTATTTTAATAGGTCTTTCGACCATGAGGAAAAAACCCGAAATCAGGTTTCCTATAATGCTCTGGCTTGCAAAACCAAGGATAATACCTGTAACTCCTCCTGCCACCAGGAGCGCTGACGGATCAATTCCTATCAAGGGAAGATTAAAAATAAATACAATAGTAAGCGTGCCATAGTAAAGGATTTTAAGGATAGTCTCGCCCACATCCTTACTGACTTTATCCTTGAGATACCTACGCAGGTAAATCTTTAGAACTCTTGCAAGGAGAGTTGAGAAAGAAAGAATGAGTATAAACTTTAGCACAGATCCCAAGGTCACGGCACCATTTGAGGTTGGCAGGCTAATGTCAAGATGATTGAGATCCATGATCAGAAGCCCCATCCCATATAAAATTTAAGTGGTACGAAACCTAGCTTCTGGAGGTTGTAAACCCCGAAAGCCTCTTTCCAGGCTTTAAAATCTTTTAGACGGATACTTTTTAGCTCCCCGCGAAGAGGCTGTAGTTCAAAACCTGTTTCAGCCGCGTTCTTGTTAAGGATATCCATTCGTGCTCGCATGAAAACATCTCCATCATAGTAAAGTTTCATACCGTATGCACTGAAAACCGCTTTTGAGATCGACGCCCAATCCGATGAGGTGTTCCGAAGAGTTAATTCCATAATCCCTTCCTTCAGAGGATTAAGGGAAGGAGATGTTGAATATACCTCGCTTATCCAATGCTTGCAGAGGACTCCATTTGAGACTTCTCCATAAAGGGTGAATTTCTGTCTCGTCAAGCTCAGTACATCTAAAAGCTGGAGATTTTTGTCTCCTCTATCCGAGATGAAAATGCCTATCTCAATCGGAAAAGTCAGAAATATCTTCCTTCTTGCCCCTCCAGGAAGAAGCAGGGTTTTCTCAAACTCTATCAGTAAGTTTGGGGTAATTTCTTTAGGTGTGTTTAAAGGCTCTACTGGATTTATTATCAGGCGCTTTCCGTCTCCAAGGATTATCTTTTCTACATTATCGTCTCCAAGTGTCCTCCTGTATATCCATTGCTGTCCAATTTTTTCCATGGAAATAGAAATGCCTTCTTGTTCTATTGAAAAAGGGGGAACGTGATAGCCGTACATAATATCTCTGGGATTATATTCTTGCAACTATATGATTTTGTTGAGATAGATATAATAGATCATAAAAATCTTTACCTTTAAAAAGCTTTCCTGAATAAAAAAGAGATAGAAAGGAAATCAGGAGAAAAGAGAAAAAAAGAGAAAAGGGAGAGATCCGGAACTCTGGAAAAAAGACAAAAGAGAAAAGGAAGATGTCAGAAAAAAGATCAAACCCATTCCCTTTTCTTAAAAAAGACAAACATGCTGATTCCTATAATAGTCATTCCAACCATTACTACCGGATAACCCCAGCGCCATTTGAGTTCAGGCATGTATTCGAAATTCATTCCATAAACGCCTGCTATGAAAGTAAGTGGAATGAAAATCGTTGCTATTACTGTCAGGATCTTCATAACATCATTCATCCTGTAGCTTATGCTGGATAGATAGATGTCAATCATCGAAGACAAAATATCCTGGAAACCTTCGATTGAATCTATTATCTGGATAGTATGGTCATAAACATCTCTCAGGTAAACACGAGTAGTCTTCTTAATAAGATCGGACTCGACCCTTTGCAGGCCATTTATTAGCTCCCGAAGGGGCCAGACGGATTTACGAAGTATAATCATATCCCTTTTATATTTCTGGATAATCTTGAGAGTTTCAGGCCCTGGCTGTATCACCAGTCCCTCATCAAGATATTCGATTTTATCCCCTAGATGCTCAAGAATCAAAAAATAATTATCGACCACAGCGTCAATGAGACTATAGGCAAGATAATCCACCCCATTTTTTCGCAAGCGGGATGCTGGATTTTCAAACCTTTCCCTTACCGGATCAAAAACATCTCCCTGTTTTTCCTGAAAAGAGAGGATATAGTTTGGGCCGATGATGATGCTTATCTGGTCTATGATAATCTTTTCCTTTTCCGTATCAAGGAAGATCATTTTTAAAACCGTATAAATATATGAGTCGTAATCTTCAGTCTTTGGCCGCTGTCCTGTGTTGAGCACATCTTCGAGAGTAAGAGGATGAATATTGAAACAATTTCCGAGTTTTTCTATAAAATCTACTCTATCCAACCCATCTATATTTATCCACAAATTAATATCAGGCTGGTCCTTAAACTCCAAACATTCTTCAACACTCTCAAGCTCTTTTTCTATAAGCTTTTCAGTGTTATAAGCCAGAACCCGGATTACTACCTTTTCAGCTTTCTTTTCTCCTACATGGACAAGTGTTCCAGGTGCAAGCCCGATTTCTGACCTTTTTCTTCCAGGCGACCCCATGTTTATTCCCTGCCTCGTCTTCTAATAAAAAATAGACCATTAAAAACAGATCATTCAGTAATTAAAGCCCCACTGATTTAAGCCTGTGCATGACTTTTTATCTGGCATACTTATTGAGTTTTTGAAGCAATTAGATCGTTCTTAATGCAGCGTCATGTTCTCAGCTTAAAATAAGCTTTTTATATGCTTGAAGATAAATATAGTTATTATATATTTAATAGAATAATATATTAAATATATAAGAGGCTTTTTCCAAAATTTGGGAGATTTGAAGAGACCGTCAATTCTGAACTAAACCTGGGGTGGTTAATATGGTTGAAAATCAGATTATGAATAGCATATACAATATGCTTGATCAGTTTATAGCATTTATTCCAACACTGGTAGCAATAATTCTTCTTATTATTGTAGGAAAAATTCTTGGAACATTTCTTGGAAAAGTTGGTGCAAGGATACTGGATAGCATAGGACTCGATGATCTTGTTGACAAAACCGTAATAGGAGGAATGATAAGAAGAGGAAATATGAGTACGGTTGGCTTTTTTGATGCAGCCATCCGATGGCTCGTTTACATCATTTTTGCCTTAATTATCCTTAATATTCTGAATATCCAGGCAGTCAATAATTTCATCAACCTGATAATATACTACATCCCACTTGTGATCTCTGCATTCATTGTACTGCTTATAGGCTTCTTGATTGTGGACTTCATTGGGGATCTTGCAAAAAATCTGCTTGTTTCGATCGGAGTAGACGAGAAATTTGAAAGTACGCCTTTCGGAGTTTCGGTCAGAACAGGAGGACTGACAGCCTCAGGAATTGTTTCCGGATTGATCAGACTGTTTGGGTATCTGATATTTCTTACAACTGCATCGAATATTCTGCAGTTGACCATGTTTACTCAGTTACTGATAAGTATTACTGAGTATTTGCCACGCCTTTTCACAGGTATTCTAATCCTGTTGATAGGAATTCTTTCCATTGATATAGTGATGGACTACCTCACAAGTACGATCAGAGGTATGAATATAGAGGGAACACAAATTATTCTTCCTCTCCTCAGAGGTTTTCTATTCCTCATCGTGATTCTGGTGGCACTGGATACAATGCTCATTAACACCAGTATCCTTTACCTATTCTTCGGGCCGCTTGCATGGGGAATTGCAATCGTGGTTGCATTCAAATATGGAGTTAAGGACGCAATCGTTGCATATGCCAGAGAAAGGAAGTAACCCTTCCTTTCATTTTTAATTCTACAATTTTATTGGTTTCTTTACTTTTGCTTGTTTTTATTTATTCTCTGGGTACTGTTTTTGTTCCATCCTCTTCCTTGACCATTTTCATTATTCCTTCTGCTGCCATAATTCCTGTAGCAGCAGCATTGACTATATCCCTTGAAAGCCCTGCCCCATCTCCGGCTGCAAAGAGATTTTTGATACTTGTTTCCATTTGCCTGTCCACTGTGAGATGCATTGCGTAGAACTTTACTTCAGGAGCATACAATAGGGTCGAATCCGAGGTGACGCCTGGAATAATCTCGTTTAAGGTCTCAAGGCCTTCGATTATATCCATAACTATTCTATGGGGAAGAGCCATTGAGATATCACCTGGAGTGACCTCTTTGAGTGTGTTAACAACAAGGTTTTTTGCAAGGCGTTCTTTTGTGGAGCGTCGCCCCCTTCTCAGATCTCCCATGCGCTGTAAGACCGGCTTTCCTCCTCCGATCGTGGTTGCAAGCTTTGCGATTGAACGGGCGTATTTTGTAGTATTTTCAATAGGCTCGGTAAGTTCAATTCGGACAAGGAAAGCGAAATTGGTATTTTCCGATTCCGTGTTTGCCAGAGAGTGGCCATTGGTTGCGATAAAGCCCTCATATTCCTCCTTTACAACAAATCCACGCATGTTTGTGCAGAAGGTCCGAACAAAATCGTCGTAACGACGGCTCTGGATATGGAATTTGGGGTCGCGATTGATCTTCGTTACCGGATCCATAATGATTGCAGGGACTTCTACCCTCACCCCAATATCAATTCCACCGTATCGGGCTTCGATTCCGTACTTCTCAATCATATTCGAAACCCAGTTGCAGCCTCGCCTTCCGGGTGACAGCAGGACATAACTTGCCCGAAGCTCTCGCCCGTCAGAAAGTATAATTCCTTTACAGGCCCCATTCTCAACTAGCAGATCCTTTACCTCGGTCTCAAGCAGGAAGTTCACACTCTTATTAACAAGGTTCTGTTTGAATCGCCCTATGACGGCAGGGGAGTTATCTGAACCGATATGCCGCTGCTTTATCTCAATAAAACGGGCTCCAACGGCTGCAGCCCTACGTTTTAACTCCTCAATTTCCGGGCCTTCAGTTAACAGAGCTCCCTGTGGTGCCCCAAACTTCAAAAAGACCTTATCCACTCTTTCCACGAGCTGCCAGGCTTCGGTCTGGTCGCCTGTTAGAGCTGCCAGATCTCCTCCCACATCAGGTCGCAAGTTAAGGGTCCCATCGGAAAAGGTCCCGCAGCCCCCTACCCCACACATAATATCGCAGGGTGTGCAGTGCATACAATATGTCTGGGTTTTCATAGGGCACAGGCGCTTATCTATATCCCTGCCCATATCCACAATAAGAATTTTCAACTGCTTGAATTCTGCAAGCTCGTAGGCTGCAAACATTCCGGCAGGTCCTGCCCCTACAATTATTACATCATAATTCGAATTACTCTCCCCTCTCTCCGAAAGTTTAGTTTCATTATCCATGCGTACCACCCTTTGGGATTTATTTAAGCACTTGAATAACCCTAGGTTTTCGGTCTAAAGAATTTCCATTTTTCAGAAATCCCCAGTTTCACAAATTGAAGTCTCTGAAAGTTGTGGACAACTTAAAACAAAATCGGTTCAAAATCCCATCTTTAAAACCCCAAATCCCAAATAAAAGCCATATACGGTTTTTAAACCCCCTTTCATACTATTCCTGTATTGCAAGTGCACTCTCACATACATTCAACTTCACTTTAAATTTTTTTCTATGTATATATAGACACGCCTAATCAGAAGAAATCGGAAAATTCAAGTCATGAAAGATAAACAAAAGCCTGCAACAGAGGTAGTCTTTGCAAACAATTTTCCCCTTTAATAAATCTTTCTGTCAAGTAATTTTCCCCAATATCATGATCAGGTATGAAACTATCCGTATAAAAAACCTCCATCTCACTCAAAATATAGTTTAAAACGTATGTGTCTCCGAATCAAGTGCCAGATTAAAGAATTTAAGGAATAAAATGGATTGAGAAATAAATACAGGAATTCTTAATCTTTTAAATTAAAGATAATTTCACAACATGCTACATTTTCGCTGAAGAAGTAATTAGGAATATATAATAAAGAAAATAAATTCTGTTATCTCTTAAATTCCACATCCTTTTTGAGGGCATGAAATTTCATTAGTCTATATTTATGGTTTAATGGGGGAAGTACAAATGTGGGTAGATAAATTAATCGTCTTATTGGCGGTTTCTATCTTTATTATTACTGCGGTTTATAGCCCTGCATCCGCCAGGGAAATTATAGTGGATAATAATGGTTCAGATGCAGATTTCAAATCAGTTCAGGAAGCTGTAAACAATTCGTCATCAGGAGATGTAATTCTTGTTTATCCAGGTTTCTATAACGAAAGTGTTGATCTAGGGATACAGAACATAAGCATCCTTTCTGAGTCTGAAAATCCTGAGGATACTACTGTTCGGGCTTTTAAACCGTGTGTAAACAATATTACTATAAGCGGGTTTAGTGTACAGGAGAGTTTGACTTTACAGGGATATATACTCCCTGTTGGCTATAACAGTCATTCTCCTATTGAAAACTGTACTGTTAAAAGTAACATTTTGGAATCAGGTATTTATGCCGATGAATGTTACAATTCCATTATTGAGAAAAATGTAATCTTAAGTTATGGTATCAGTGTATCTAGTTCTAATGGTTCTCTTACAATTTCTGACAATTTACTTATTAATGGAGGTATTGATTCTCATTTAGGACATATTGATTTACTTAATAATACTATTCTAAACGGTCATATAAGGCTGGGTGAAGGCGGTGGCAGCAAAATTATTGGTAATTATATTTCAAATGGTTATGGAATTGGTTTCTGGGAGTTTGGTTCCAGTGAGATACAAAATAATATTGTTGTAAATTGTAGTAACGGCATTTCTATGGAGTTTCTCTCATCGCGGAATATAATCAATAATAACACTCTAATCTGTAATGATAAAGGAATTTTAGTTGGAGGACATGTATCAGGGGGAAACATAATTTCAAATAATACAATTTTAAACAGCAATATAGGAATACTGTTGAGCGGTTCAAGCTCGGTCGGAAACCCGGCAAGAGGCAATTCACTATTAAACAACACTATTTCAAACAACAGTATAGGGATATTGTTCGAAGATTATTCTTCTGATAATCTGATAGCAAATAACAGGGTAGAACTAAATAAGCAATGCGGAGTATATATCAACAACTTTGGATGTGGAGCGCGGTATGGTACTACTAACCAGTTCTACAACAACATATTCAATAATACAGTCAACTTCTTTAACGACACGAGCAATTATACAAATGATTACACGAGCATCTATACAGGCAACTCCTATACCGCAGAACCAATAAATAATATAACCGGAGTAATCCCTATCTCCCTGAATACCACAAAGACCTCAGGCACTAATGTTGTAGGGGGACCTTATATTGGTGGCAATTACTGGGCAAAACCTGACGGAACAGGTTTTTCACAAATCTGCGCTGATTCGGATGGGAATGGAATTGGAGACCTACCTTACAATATAACCGGGAATGATACTGATTATTTCCCTCTTGTATCTGCATCCAGATCAAAAGAAATAGTAATTCCAGTTGCAAACTTCAGCACCAACATCACGCATACTCTTGCCCCACTCGCGGTTCAGTTTACAGATCTTTCGGAAAATGCAATTTTATGGAACTGGGATTTTGACAGTGATGGTATATCTGACTCCACAAACCAAAGCAGTAATATGGGATTTCAACAATGATGGAACTCCTGACTCTGCAGAAAGGAATCCGGTTTATGTATATACCTATCCTGGAAACTATACCGTTAATCTGACAGTAAACAATACAAAAGGCATGGACTCAAAATCATCTACAGTAACAGTATCTCCTGCGCAGCGTCTGGAAGGTAAACTTGTCCTAACGGAGTATCAGATTACCACCAGTGAATCAGATGAGACACAACCTGCAATTTATGAAGACAGAATATTGTGGTAAAGTAACCATAATGAAAATTATACTCTACACCTATACAATATATCCACTTATTCAAAAATTTCTACTATTAGCATAAATAATTCTGTATATCCTGATGTTTTCCCAGCTATCTATAATGACAGGGTTGTATTGCGTGAATACGGGAAGATATACCTGCACAATCTCTCAACTTCTACCAAAACGCTGGTCTCAAATCAATTGGGAATATATCCTGCTATTTATGGTGATAAGATTGTCTGGCAGGGTGAATGTAGTGGAGACTGCAATATGTATGATATCTCCAGCTTAAAGCAAATACCGAGTAACAGATAACAACAGATCAATCTCATATCCGCCTAAAATCCATGGGAACAGAATAGTGTGGGAGAGTCGCCAAAGTGACAATGGATCTCCTAGTATTTTTATGTATGATATCTCTAATTCCAAGGAAACTCAGATAACCACTAATGGATCATATCAGCAGAATCCTGATATCTACGGAGACAGGATAGTGTGGACAGATTATCGCAATGGAAATAATGATACTTATATGTACGATCTGTCTACTGCAAAGGAGATTAAGATAACCACCAGCGGATCAGCATATGGCCCCCCTGCTATCTACGGAGATAATAGTATGGCAGGATGACCGTAATGATAAGGAATACATAGATAACTCAGATATCTACATGTACGTCTCTCCACTAAAAAGGAAACTCAGATTACTACCAGTGGACTAGCAGGAAGTCCTGTAATTTATACGGATAAGATTGTATGGATAGATTGTCGTAATGGAAACTGGGGAGATATCTATATGTGCATTATTTCAGAACAGGCAAAAAAATAACCTGTTGCAGGCTTTTCTGCTCTCTTATTTCGTAAAACATGTCGTTAAATCACAAGATTATCAGCAGCGGTGTGAGCAAACTTTAATTTTAGTTCCTTAAACCAATGCAATAAGGAAGAAACCTGAAAACTCAAAACTAGTAAATCTTGGCTATTTAAAAGCAATATAACTTCTTAACCTGTTATACTTTCCTCAAAGAATAGATTAAGGTTATATAATTTTAGAAAATAAGCTAAATTAGCTCTGAAATAGCTAATTTCTAGGCTTACTAGGACTTTATTAGTTTCAATTTCTGATTTAAAAGGGGGAAAGTAACCTTGTGGGTAAATAAATCAACCGTTCTTTTAGCAGTTGCTATTTTTCTTTTTACTGTGGCTTATAATCCTGCATCTGCCAAGGAAATTACTGTAGATGATAATGGTTCAGACGCGGATTTCAGATCCATTCAGAAAGCAGTAAATTGTTCCTCTTCGGGAGATGTGATTTTAGTTTATCCGGGTATTTATAACGAAAGCGTGGATATAGGGATACAGAATATAAGCGTCCTTTCCGAGTCTGAAAACCCTGAGGATACGACTGTTCGAGCTTTTAAGCTGAGTGTAAACAATATTATTGTAAGCGGGTTTAGTGTACAGGAAAGTTTGACTTTACAGGGATATACATTTCCTTCTGGCTACTCTTATTATCCAGTTGGAAACTGCACTGTTAATAATAACATTTTGAAATCAGGCATTTATTCTAGTAAGTGTTACAATTCCGCTATTGAAAAAAACGTATTTTTGGATTCAGGTATCATCGTAAATGGTCTTGATAGTTTTAATTCTAAAATATCTGACAATTTAATATCTAATGGAATTATTATTGTTTTTCGTGGGCCATATAATTACAGTTTGGTCAATAACACTCTTTTGAACGGTAACATACGGTTGACTGAATCTAGTAATAACAAAATTCTCGGCAATTATATTTCAAATAGCCAAGAAGATTCTGGAATTGCACTATATGAATCTTACTCAAATGAGATAAAAAACAATACGGTTGTGAATTGTAGTTACGGTATCTCGGTGGATCTCTCATCACGGAACATAATTAACAATAATACCGTGAAATTTAATAATCAAGGAGTTAAGGTTGGAGACTCAATAGACAACTCATTATTAAATAACACTATTTCAACAAACAATATTGGGATATTGTTAAGCCGTTCTTTCATAGCTAATTCAGGAACTAATTTACTCTCAAATAATACCATATCAAACAATAATATTGGAATATCATTCGAAGGCGGTTCTTCTGGCAATCTAGTAACTAATAATAAGGTGGAGCTAAACAAGCAATATGGAGTATATACCAAACAAGTAAGCTATAAGGCACCATATAACGGGCCTAACTGGTTTTACAATAACATATTCAACAACACTATTAACTTTTTTAATGACGCAGGGAACTACACAGAGAATAATTATACGGAACAAACAATAAACAATAGCTTCGGAATAATTTCTGCTGTCTTGAATACGACAAGAGTCTCAGGCATTAACGTCATAGATGGACCTTATCTTGGTGGAAACTTTTGGGCAAAACCTGATAGCACTGGTTTTTCCGAGACTTGTATGGATTCAGATAAAGATGGGATCTGCGATTTACCCTATAATATCACCGGAAATTGTACTGATTATCTTCCACTTACCACATCTCCTGTACGACATGTAGATGGGGGGCTTATCCTCACTGAATATATGGTTACTACAAATGAATCAAGGCAGGAAGAACCTGCTATCTATGGTGATAGAGTAGTATGGCGGGATTTTCGAAATAGAGATCCTAACATCTATATGTATGATCTCTCTACTCACGAAGAAACTCAGATCTCCACAAGCGGAAATGCAGCCGATCCTGCAATCCATAATGACATAACAGTATGGATGGAGATACGTAACGGAAATTGGGGTATCCACATGTACGATATCTCTACTTCCAAAGAAACTCAGATAATCACTAACAAATCAGATATGTGGTTTCCTGCTATCTATGAAGACAAGATTGTATGGATTGATCACCGCAATGGAAAAGTCGATGTACACACGTATAATATCTCCACTTCCACAGAAACTCAGATTACCACCGATGAATCGAGACAGAATAATCCTGATATCTATGGAGACAGAGTGGTATGGGAGGACACTCGCAACAGATTTGGAGACTCAGGTAGCATCTACATGTACAATCTTTCCACTTTCCGAGAGACACAGCTAACTCTAACTGGATCAGAGCAGAGCAAGCCTGCAATTTACGGGGATAGAATTGTCTGGATGGATAATCGAAATGGAAACCTCGATATTTATATGTACAATACCTCTACCTCTGAAGAGACCCAAATAACTACTAATGAATCAATGAAAGCTTATCCTGACCTCTACAACGATAGAATAGTGTGGGCTGATTATCGTAATGGAAACTGGGATATCTACATGTACGATCTCTTAACTAAAAAGGAAATTCGGATCACTACCAATGAATCAAATCAGGAACGTCCTGCAATATACGGGGACAAGATAGTGTGGGAGGATAAGCGCAATGGAGATACCGATATCTATATGTGCATTATCTCAGAACAGGAGGAAGGGTTACATGATGCAGGTTTTTCTGCATCCTCTATTTCCTGAAACTCATTGTTAATTGTTAAAGTCAACAGCGGTGTTCTGAGCGAACTTTTAACGTTATTTCCTTTTATTAATGCAAAGAACAAGAAATGAAAACCATTAAAACTCTAAATTAACTACTTTTAACTATTTAAACATAAAATAATTTCTCAACCTTCTGCATTTTCCTCGAAGAAAAGATTAGGATTATATAAAGCTCCTGAGATAAGGCCTATTAATTCTTAAACAGCTGAATTTTAGGGGTTTGGTTTAATATTTCTGGTTTAACGGGGGAAGTATAGGTGTGGGTAAATAAATTAATCGTTTTTTTATCAGTTGTTGTTTTTCTTATAACTTCGGTTCAAAATTCTGCATTTGCCAGGGAAATTGTGGTAGATGCTAATAGTTCAAGTGCAGATTTCCGATCGATTCAGGAAGCAGTAAACAATTCGTCATCAGGAGATGTAATTCTTGTTTATCCAGGTTTCTATAACGAAAGTGTTGATCTAGGGATACAGAACATAAGCATCCTTTCTGAGTCTAAAAATCCTAAGGATACTATTGTCCGGGCTTTTATACTGAGTGTAAATAATATTACCCTAAGTGGCTTTAGCATACAAGAAAACTTAGTTTTAAAAGGTCGTCCTACGGGTGAGGTCTGGTATGGTAAAATTGAAAACTGTACTGTTAAAAATAACATTTTGGAATCAGGTATTTATGCAGATAACTGTTACAATTCTACTATTGAGAAAAATGTAATCTTAAATTCAGGTATCAGCATATTTGGTCCTTGGGCAGATTCTAATTTTACAATTTCTGATAATCTAATTGTTAACGAAGGAATTATCATTTCTCATGGACCCCGTAATTGTGTTTTGTTTAATAATACACTTCTGAACGGGGGCATAGGGATAATTGAAGGTGATATCCACAAAATCCTCGGCAATTATATTTCAAATCCAGAATATGGAATCTACCTTGGTGAAGCTTCTTCTGGTATAGAAAACAATACAATTGTAAATTGTAGTTACGGCATATATATAACTCGATTCACGGGACATAACATAGTTCACAATAATACCCTGATGTCTAATGACAAAGGAATTTATGTTGGGGACTCGGGAGGCAACTTATTTTCAAATAACACAATTTCGAAAAACAATATTGGGATACTGGTGGATGGTTTTACCATGGAACAGGCAGGAGGTAATTCACTCCTAAATAACACGATTTCAAACAACAATATAGGAATATCGTTAGAAGGTGATTCTTTCGGTAATCTGGTAAGCAATAACAGGGTGGAACTAAACAAGCAATACGGAATGTATATCAACCAAGTTAGTGAATCTCCATATAATGGGACTAATCGGTTCTACAATAATATATTCAATAATACAATCAATTTCTTTAACGACACAGGCAACTATACAGGCAACTATTATATTGCAAAGGCAACAAACATTAGCGCAGGAAAAAATTCTATTGCTTTGAACACCACAAAAACCTCAGGCACCAATATCATAGATGGATCTTACCTTGGTGGAAATTTCTGGGCAAAGCCAGATGGAACCGGATTCTCTCAAACTTGTAATGACTGGAACAGAGATGGGATTGGGGACTCTGTCTATACTGCCAGTGCGTATGATGTTGATTCTTTTCCTCTTGTATCTAGATCCAAAGATCAGCAGCCGGTATTTCCTGTTGCAAACTTCAGTGTCAATGTAACTGCTGGTTATGTACCTCTTTCTATCCAGTTTATAGACTTTTCGCAAAATGCAACATCCAGAATATGGGATTTCGATAATGATGGAGTCATTGATTCTACAGATAAAACACCGGTTTATGTATACCCGGTATCCGGTGCCTACACTGTCAATCTGACAGTAAGCAATGCAAACGGTACTTCCTCTAAATTATACCCAGTAACAGCATCCAATAGACCTCAGTACACTCTCACGGAGGCTCAGATTACCACAAACAAATCAAATCAAACGAAACCTGCCATTTACGGAGATAAAATAGTATATTTAGATGATCGCAACGGATGGGAAAATTACAATATCTGTATTTACGATCTCTCCACTTCTAGGGAAACTCACCTTCCTACCAATATTTCATATGCATATAGGTATAGTGCATGGGCAGAAATCTACGGTGATAGAATAGTTTGGAAGGCGCATCGTAATAATAATGGAACATGGGAAAATTCGGGTATACAAGTCTATAATCTGTCTATCTCCAAAGAAACTCAGATTCCAAACAGTATAAACGCGTTCTATCCTGCTATTTACAGAGACAAAATAGTATATACAGATTTACGAGATATACGCAGTGGAAACGCCGATATTTACATGTATGATCTCTCTACTTCTAAAGAAACTCAGATTACCACAAATGAATCACAGCAGGATTATCCTGCAATTTACGGAGATAAAATAGTTTGGCAAGATTATCGCAATGGCAATAGTTCATGGAGTAAAACTGACATTTATATGTATAATCTTTCTACATCTACAGAAACTCAAATTACCACCAGTGGATCGGCATCGGATCCTAAAATCTACGGTGATAGGATAGTTTACGTGAATGGTAGCCAGATTTATATGTACGATCTTTCTACATCCAAGGAGACCAAAGTCACCGCCTATGAATCAACAAGGCAGGATAATCCTGCTATCTATGGCGACAGGATAGTATGGGTAGACGAGCGTAATAGAAATGTCGATATTTATATGTATAATATCTCTACTCATACAGAAACTCAGATTACCTCAAACAAATCAGGGCTGTCGTATCCTGCAATCTATGGCGATAGGATAGTTTGGAGCGATTCACGTAACGAATATACAGGCAATTTTTTTCCCTTGACAAATGAGGATATTTATATGTGTACTGTTTCGGAAGTGGTACCATCACTAAAAACACCTGTTGCTGACTTCTTTGCTAATATAACATCAGGAAATGCACCTTTAATAGTATTATTTACTGACAACAGTACAGGTTCACCGAACTTCTGGCACTGGGATTTCGGAGACGGCATTAAGTCAAAACATGCTTTAAACGCAACACACACATTTAATGAACCTGGGACTTACGATGTAAGTCTTACAGTAACGAATGAAAATGGTAGCAACACCAGAATCATGCCAAAGTATATTATAGTCTCCGGAAGTAAATGAGTATATCTTATTGAAAAATCAGTGAAAATCGAAAATCAGTGAAAATGTCAAGGCTAAGAGGAAAACCGGAAGCAACTGATCAAATCTGAAAAATTGAATCCTTCTAATAAAACAGACCCTTAGCCTTGCTGGTCAGATTTGAGAACTATTATCAAGTCTGTTATTTTTTCAGTCAACTTTCCAGAAAATTAATTTCCTCACATTTTTTCATATCCTTCGTTAACGCCTGTGATTCATTAATTTTCGGAATTTTCAGCCCTGACTGAAAACTATAAGCATTACCTGCTCCAAAATCTCGAATATAGGTTTAAGGGACTTCTTGCCTTTTTACCTAGAATGTTTTGTTCGACACTGTGTCCGTGCCCTTGAGAACTGCCACCTACGCCGTTTCTGTATTCTCTTCAATCCCTGCTGCTTTAGATGAGGTGAAGAGCAGGTAACCTCAGAATTACAGCCAAATTGAAGGTAGTTGCTAGCTTGATCACAATTATAGATTATTGGATAGAAGCGACTCTTTATTAGCTGCTAAGACGGAAAAATCAGAGATATATTCTGAAGAGCTTCCTTTGCGACTCCAAGGGAAGTGGCATACACTAGATAAGAGTCCCAGATCTCTATTGACTCAGGAGGACGTGCTTTAAAAGCAGGAAGATTTGTAAGATACTTTTTAAAATTATGCCATCGTTTATAGTAAAGGCTTCCTTCAGGGGTCCACCGTCCAAATACCATTATAAGCAGGTTTGGATTCTTTACCATAACGAACCCGAAAATCCCGACTAGAGCAGTCAGCACATTAATTTTTGATACTAAAGGAAACTCGTCTGAAGGGAAATATTTGGAAATTGCAATATAGTAGACAACTGCCGCTAACAAAATGGTTCGGGCAAAACAATTCATATACGCGTTTCCTGTAGATTGGAAGAATTTATCAAACTCAGTGTATGCTTGAACTTTTTTGCTCCAGGTAATTAAGAATTGATAGGAATCCGTTCCGCTTTCAAGCTCTTTTTCAAGTTTTTTCCAGGAGACTTTTCTTTCAGAAGCATGAGCGTTTAACAGACAAAGCACATCTTTTTCAAAGTCTTCCAGGTTAGATAGACTTCCTTTAGCTTCCGAATATACTTCATTGTTTGGAAGTTCAACCATAAAGTCTCTGGACCCAGCTTCTGTAACGTTTGATGATTCCCCCTCTTCAGGTTTTAAATTTCGTAAAGAGATATATCCACGATTGGCAAGGTCCATAACCGTAGCAGTAAATCCATCTATTGTGGGAATAGCCATTCTTCCCTTCATAATGGCATTTACAACAGCAGGTTTGGAATCAATAGGCTTGAAATTAGCATGAATTCCCCTTTCATACATTACTTCATAGTCGATTTTTGGTTCTCTTCCATATATGTAGTATATAAGGAAAGGAAAAGCCAGGATAAAGAGTGCAATTAAAATTGTCATGTTATGGAAACTCTTTAAGAGCAAATCTTTCCGCTGATATTCACTTTCAGTAGCTAATATTTTTCCTAACCCCTCAGCATCATCTATCTGAACAATAACAGGATTAGGAGATACAATTCTTGGATAAACCACTTTAATTTCATACCAATGTGTTGATGGAATTTCACCTGTCCTTAGATTAATAACATTATTTTCTATATTCGCTTCCTGTGTATAAACAATCGGACGAGTCCAATAACTGATTTCACTTTCATTTTCTACCGGAAGCATAATATTTCCTCTAAAGTTCTTTAGAGGTTTCTCCCATCCTCCACTCCACAGTTTAAAGCTAAATTCAGAAACATCCCTGTGAACTTTTACTGTACCATATAAATCATAAGAAGTAAAAAGAGTTAATTTTTCTGGAGTAGTTTCTGGCAGCTTGCCTGTTAATTTATATCCTTCTGGAATCGGTTCAATCCTAAGTTTACACGCTTCGTCTGAACAATGTCCCTCGAGGTTTCGGATAGATTCTCCAGGTAATGCTTTGAGTTCCCTGTGAATATCGATATACTTCCCATCAAACGCATACGAAACCGATTCTTCAACATGAACTATACCGCTGGCATTAACAGTTATATTTGTTTCAGCCCCTTCCAGTGAGTACTTTGCACTAGCTGAGGACGCCAGGCAAAGAGCAAGCAGCAAAAGCACAATAGCTTTCACCAGTGCAAAATTAAACTTTGCTTTTCCGGCAGCTTCACAGGAAGCATCTGAAAGCCCCAATTAAATTGCCCCCACTCTATATTATTTTCTGAATAATATAGAATTTCTGAATAATATAGAATAATATATTATCCAGATTATTCTTAATACTTAGGTTCGAACGCAACCGTTGCACCGCAACCGTTGCGCCGGTTGATCACGCCGCTTCCAGGGTTTTCGATCAAACCTTTTCTCAAAAGGTTTGCGATCAAGCCTTTTCTAAAAAGGTTTGCGTTTTTGATCAAACTTTTTTTGAAAAAGTTTGTGATCACGCCTGCTTCGCGATCCAAAAAGAAATTCGGTAAATTAGCCCTCTTGAGCGGAGCGAAAAGGGCACCGTGCTGTTTCGATTACATCGCAACTAAAGAAAAATCAAAGATTTTTCTGCTCCCGAGGCGGAACTCGGGCGCCGAAACGGAAGCCGTCCTCCCGAGACAGGACTCGGGCTGCAGAGCCGCAACTATGCTAAACTGTAATAGTCTGCTTGAGCGAAGCGAAACAGACTTCGTGCTTTTGTACTTGCAGTGTAACTCCAAGAAAATCGAAGATTTTCTGTGATCCCAAAGCGAAATTCGGGTGGCTCAACAAATACATTAATAATGAGTTATGACTATTCACCTACATTTCAGGTTCATCCTACATTTTTCATTTAATTTGTTACCCTAATTAAGGTGAATTTATGTCACTAGCAAAGCTCAGAACACATTATACAGCCGATGTCAAGCTTGAAAAAGTTGACAACGGTCAGAAAATTACCCTGGCAGGCTGGGTCCATGAGGTAAGAGACCTCGGAGGGATCTGTTTTGTAGTGCTTCGGGATCGGGAAGGAAAGGCTCAGGTCACTCTTGTGAAGAAGAAAATTGATAAGGACCTGTTCGACGCTGCAAGAAGGCTTGTCCGTGAATCCGTAATTTCAGTAACTGGCACTGTAAAATTCGAAGAGAAGGCTCCAAACGGATATGAGCTACTTCCTGAGGAGATTACTGTTCTGAATGTTGCAGACTCTCCACTACCAATGGACACAACTGGCAAAGTGGAAGCTGAGCTGGATACCAGGCTTGACTCTCGATTTATCGACCTTAGACGGGCTGAGACAACTGCAGTTTTCAAGATAAGGCACCAGGCTCTCCAGGCAATCAGGGAATATTTTGTGGAAAATGGCTTTATTGAAACCGCAACTCCCAAGGTCGTGGCAACTGCAACCGAGGGTGGTACTGCACTTTTTCCGATTACATACTTTGACAGAGAAGCTTTTTTGAACCAGAGTCCCCAGCTCTTCAAGCAGATCCTTATGAGCGGCGGGCTTGACAGGGTCTTTGAAATCGGCCCAATTTTCAGGGCAGAAGAACACGATACCCGCAGGCACTTGAACGAGGCTACTTCTATCGATGTAGAGGTCAGTTTTGCAGACCACTTCGATGTAATGGAAATTCTCGAAAATCTTGTGGCTTATGTCTATACTCAGGTTATTGAAAAGTGCAAGCCTTCCCTTGAAACGCTTGGGGTTGAGCTGAAAGTTCCAAAAACTCCTTTCCTTAAGCTCACCTATGACGAAGTAATTGAGATCATAAACGCCCATTCGGAAGAGAAAATGCAATGGGGAGATGACCTCGGCACGCTTGGGGAGCATACAGTGGGCGATTACGTCTACGAGACTACAGGGGAATCCCACTATTTCATTATAGACTGGCCAACTGAGATCAAACCTTTCTATGCCATGCCTTATGAGGACAGACCGGAATTTAGCAAATCTTTTGATATGATGCACCGCACAATGGAACTTTCCTCAGGAGCCCAGCGTATCCATATCCCTGACTTACTTAAAAACCGGATAGAATCACAGGGTCTGGACTCTGACGGCTTTGATTTCTACCTTAAAGCTTTCGAATACGGGATGCCTCCACATGCAGGCTGGGGTATGGGCTGCGAACGCTTTATCATGACCATGCTAGGGACCGAAAATATCAGGGACACTGTGCTTTTCCCAAGGGACAGGAGAAGACTTTCTCCCTGAAATCTCTTATTTTTTGAGTTTCGAGATTTGAACCGGAAGGGAACATAGCATGACAGAAAGAAATATATCTACCGATTCTCCGGAAAAACGTGCAGCTGGCATTGCCGCATCGAAGATGGTAGAACCGGGAATGGTAGTAGGACTTGGAACAGGCTCAACGGTTGCATATACAATCAAAGAACTCGGCAGGCGGGTAAAGGAAGAAGGACTCGAAATCCTGGGGGTTGTTACCTCATATCAATCCGAAATACTTGCCATAGAAGCCGGCATTCCTCTGGCTACTCTTGCCCAGCATCCGGAACTGGATCTTGCTATTGATGGAGCAGACCAGATCGATTCGAAGCTGTATGCAATCAAAGGCGGGGGAGCTGCTCATACCCGCGAAAAAATAGTGTCAGCATCTGCAAGACGTTTTCTTGTAGTAGCCGATGAATCAAAAACGAGCCCCAGGCTTGATAAGGCTGTACCTGTCGAAGTTCTCCCTTTTGCAAAAACGCTTGTTATTAAAAAAATAGAAGAGCTTGGGGGAAAGCCCGAACTGAGGTTTGCTCTGAGAAAAGACGGACCTGTAATTACCGACAATGGTAATTTTGTACTTGATGTAAATTTCGGCGTGATAAAAGATCCTGAAGAGCTTGCTCTACAACTATCTTCAATTCCAGGAGTTGTTGAACATGGGATTTTTTCCAATGTGGATGAACTCTATATAGGAAAAAAAGATGGATCAGTGAAGATCATTAAGAAGTAAAAACATCAGGAAATACGTGAATGATTTAGTCTCAACCTTAAGAGTCGGTATATACCCGGTATGTTTTTATAGAAGTATTATCAGTAATTTCCTGATTAAATATTGCTTCAGATAAGGCAACTGATTAAATCACATTTTCAGGTTAATCTTTGACTAAAGTAACTGTAAGCCAGACAACTTCAAATTATCGAGTAAAAATCTTCGACACATATACATCATTTTAAGGAGGCTTTGGTTCAGATGGCAAAAGGTAGCCAGCCAATTATAATAGTAGATCCTAGAAAAGAGCAGACAAAGGGAAGAGAAGCGCTCAGCATGAACATTGCGGCTGCAAAGGCAGTGGCCAGCATAGTCAAAAGCACGCTCGGACCGAGAGGAATGGACAAGATGCTTGTCAATCCTATCGGGGACATCACAATCACAAACGACGGTGCAACCATATTACACGACATGTCCATCGAGCATCCGGCAGCTAAAATGGTTGTGGAAGTTGCCGAATCACTTGAAAGCTCAGCAGGGGACGGGACTACAAGTGCTGTCGTGCTCACAGGCAGTCTGCTGGAAAAGGCAGAGAAACTTATTGAGAATGGAGTCCATCCAACAGTTGTTGTCAAGGGATACAGGCTTGCAGCTGAAAAAGCGGTTGAGATTTTTGAGAGCTTGGCGATCTCAACTGACGAGAACGAAAAGGAGTTACTTGTAAACGTTGCCAAAACCTCTATTACAGGTAAGGCTTCCGAAAAATACAACCGTCTGATTGCAGAACTCTGTGTGGATGCCGTGCTCGCTATCCGTGAGAGAGGAATAGCCGACCTCAAAAATGTTACTATTAAAAAAGATATCGGCGGCAAAATTGAAGAGACCGAATTTGTCGAAGGTATTGTAATAGATAAAGTTGCTCTGGATAGGGAATTCCCCCTCAGAATTGAGAATCCCAGAATCGCTCTTATCGATACCCCTATGGAAGTCGCCAAGACCGCAAACAAAGCAAAACTGCAGATCAGTGCCTATGGCGATATAGAGAGTTTTGTAAAACAGGAAGAAGCAGCCTTATTCGAAATGGCAGACTACATTATCAGAGCAGGTGCAAATGCAGTTTTCTGTTCCAAGGGCATGGATGATAAGATCGCAGCCTACCTGCAAGACAGGGGAATTTATGCTACCCGCAGGGTTAAGAATGAGGATATGCAGCACCTTGCAGATGCCACAGGAGGAAGACCTGTTCGCAATATCAAGGAACTAACTCAAAAAGAACTCGGAAATGCAGGGCTTCTTGAGCAGGACCGGGATGGCGATCAAGGTAAAACCTACCTCAGAGACTGCAAGGGTGCAAAATCTGTATCTCTCGTCCTTAGAGGCGGTACAGAACACATAGTTGACAATCTTGAGCGTGCGGTTGATGATGCTCTAAGAGTAGTAAAATGCGTGGTAGAAGACGGCAAAGTCGTTGCAGGCGGCGGCGCTTCCGAGATTGAAGTCGCACTTGGGCTCCGCGCATATGCGCCCAGTATAGCAGGGCGTGAGCAAATGGCAATCAAGACTTTTGCAGATTCCCTTGAAGACATTCCGAGGGCAATTGCTAGAAACGCAGGGCTTGATACCATTGATACGATAGTTAACCTCAGGGCAAAACACGCTGAAAACAAAAATGCAGGCTTGAACGTTAATACAGGCGCTGCCGAGGACATGCTAGAAAAAGGCATAGTTGATCCTCTGAGGGTTAAGGTCAATTCCGTCAAATCAGGTTCTGAAGCTGCAGAAATGGTGCTGCGTGTAGACGATATGCTCCGTGCCCAGCGTGCTGATATGCAGAATGTCAAACCTGAGCATATGGCAAGCACTTACGACGGCATGGCAGCCCCACAGCTTAACATGCGTAGGTAAAGACAAGTTAGATAAATACTGAGAGTACTCAGAAAATTTCAAGAAGGAAAGCTGCAGATCCCATTCAGCAACCTTCTTATCTTAATTCTTTTTTGTTCTTTTACATGTTTTTTTGTTATTCTATTTTACGTTCGAGCTTGTCCCTAAATTCCTTTTTACTTTCTAAATGGTTATTATTTACGAGAATAAATAAATATAGTGCTAAATTAATATATCCATTGGATCTCAGGACTAAACAGAGGAGTATAAGCTTATTAATGGAGAAGTTAGTGTGACTCCTGAGGACTTCTTTATACAGTTGGCGAATTCACTTCCCTTTCCATATAACTTACTTGCAGTTTTTATTATAGTTATATTTATTCTTTTAGCCAAGTTCTATTATAAGCATAATAAAAATAAGGTTGATAAACTTATAGAGTTTCATTTTAAACAAATCACTGTTGGTCTGATCTTAATTATAATATCGACAGCCTTTTTGGCTGCTATTTATTTTGTACACGAAAACTTTTTCTTTCCTGAGCCCTCAGAAGATCGATTTGTCGTTGCAATCTCACCTTTTAATGCGGTTAGTCCCCAGGGTTACTCAGTGGATATGTATAATCCAGGTAAAATAAAGGAGGAAATTGAAAAAACTGAGGGGAATACAATAAACGTTATAATTCTGGATTCACCTCCAATAACTAATGACAAAGACGCAGTACAGAAAGGGAAAAAACTGGAGCCCATCTGGTTATTTACGGAGGAGACCAGAGGGTCATAACAGGTGAAACCATTACAGAATTTTATATAATTTCCACAAATGCATCTTCTACAGCACCATTATTCTTGGATGTTAATAGTAGTAAAAAAGCAATTCCTATCTTATATTCTGACAAATCAATTCGGCTTGAATCAGTAGAGGAAAATGTATCCTCTTCTGTATATACAGCTCTTGCATTCGAATACTATAGAAAATCTGAATACATTTCTGCAATTAAAATGTTTAAACATGTTGTAAATTACGAAAAAGAAAAAACTATTTTATTTTATGTTGGTAACTGCTATTTACTACAGGGCAATCATAATGAAAGCCTATTTAATGAAAGCCTAGTGTATTTTAATAAAACGATTGAGATTGATCCTAACAATTCATTTGCTTGGACTAACAAAGGATATATTCTTAATAATCTGGGAAAGTACGACGATTCAATACAAGCTTATGATAAGGCAATTGAAATCGATCCTAATGATTCACCTATTTGGACTGGTAAAGGTTTAGTTCTCAGTAACTGCGGTAAATATCACGATGCAATAATAGCGTACGATAAAGCCATTGAGATTAATCCTGATTATCCATTTGCCTGGACTGGTAGAGGATTAGTTCTATATAAATTAGGCAAGTATGATGAAGCAATTGAAACTTATAATAAAGCAATTGAGATCGACCCGAATTATTCGCCTACTTGGACTTGTAAAAGATTAGTTCTATATAAATTAGGTAACTATGATGATGCAATAAAAGCTTATGATAAGGCTATTGAGATTAACCCTAATAGCTCACTTGACTGGGATAGTAAAGGACTTGCCCTTTACAGTCTAGGCAAGTACGATGATGCAATGAGAGCTTATGACAGGGCAATAGAAATCGATCATAATAATTCATTTGCTTGGAATGATAAAGGCTTTGCTTTTTATGACTTAGGTAAGTATGAAGAGGCATTAAAAGCCTACGATAAAGCGATCGAAATTAACCCTAATTATTCACTTTCCTGGTATAATCGTGCTCGCATCCATTCCATTATAGGTGACAAGGAACAAGCAATGTCTGATTTAGGGCATGCAATAGAGCTTAATTCATTGTACAAAGAAATCGCAAGAAATGATAGTGACTTCGAAGAATTATGGACAAATAAAGAGTTCAAAAAATTAGTTAACAGCAATAATTAATTTTGTAAATAATTGGAACAGGGTTAATTAATAATACACCAGTAACAAATTGTTATTTCTAAAGCACTCACATTTTCTTTATTTAATTTAATATTCAAAATCGGCTTAAATTTCCCCGTAAAACCGCCTGTAATCTTCGATTGCCTTCTTTGCCTGAACAGGAAATTCTTTTTTCATATAATCTATAAACTCATCCCTTGATCGAATTTCTTTCAGAATTTCAAGCATGTGAGCAGTAAATTTTCTTGATTCCACACTTCCTTTCTGGAGTTCAAAAGAGAGACAGAGGGCTTCTTTAGGAAAATACTTTCTTCTAACCCAAGGAGAAACCGAGCCCAAAAGCACGCCTTTTTTCAGAATACTGTACGCAGGCACGCCTATGAGCTCAAGCCTGTTCTTTCCTGCCAGTTTATCAAGATTTTCACTGGAATAAGAATGAAGTTCAATGTAGATATCAGGTTTTAACTCTTCAATAGCATTGAGGATCTTTTTTCCGATTCCGGAATAGTAGCCAGGATTCAGGGTTGAAATGTACTTTCCACAGTCTACAAATGGGATTATGGCAAGAGTACCGGTTTTTGAAGGTTCTATACTCTTCAGGAATCCAGTAGTATCTTTCCATTCATTTCCATGAAGACCTGCGACAAAGAGTCGGACTGGCTTTCCACTGCCGTAAATTTTCATTCCGGTATCTGGGTACAAATCTGGCAGCAATTCTTTGCATCCATGCTTGGCTGGAAGAGAATGCTCGGAGCCTCTGAATGCTTCGGAGCCCCTGGAACTTCTGGAGCTTATGGATCCCTTGAACGCCTCGGAACTCTCTATTCTTTCAGTGTTCATCCGTTTTGATACCTCAAAGATCTTTTTCTTCGTGCAGCATCTTTTCGTGCAGATCTTCTTCGAGAGGTTCTTCTTCGTGTAACTCTTCTTCATGTAGCTCTTTTTCAGGCAGAGATTTTCTTGCGACCACATAGATCTCCTGTTTTTTGGAACTTATGACCTGCTGAATTTCAAGCCCAAGGTTCTCGATTTTACTCAGGATGGGTTTAGGATTTCTTTTTTTAGGAATTTTTATAACCTGAAGCAATTTTCCTCCGGTTTTCAACAG
This sequence comes from Methanosarcina sp. UBA293, assembly GCA_002499445.1. Lineage (GTDB taxonomy): Archaea > Halobacteriota > Methanosarcinia > Methanosarcinales > Methanosarcinaceae > Methanosarcina. Next base: position 1,298 of record DALS01000042.1, on the reverse strand, counting down.
TGGCAGCACTCTCGCAAGAGCTTTGATCGAGTCCTCAGGCTCAAGAGTCAGATCTGAAAGAATAACATCTACAGGCTCTTTTGAGAGTATATTCAGGGGTAAAGTAAAGACATCTCCGAATATTACCTCAACATTTTCCCTTTCATATGCAATTTTTCCAAGTTCGCTCCTGAAATCCTTACTGAACTCGATACCTTTTACATAATCTACAATTTCTGAAGCAAAAAGGAGAAAGCCGCCTGCGCTGGATCCAAGGTCAAGCACTCTGTCTCCAGGTTTAAGAATTCCACTTTCCTCTTGAATAAGCTTGAGTTTGAAATAGCCCTGAGGCTGATCCAGTCCCTCAGTAACCTCAATTACATCCTCAGTAGAAACGTCCTTGGAGACCTTTGTCACCGTCGTTCCGTTTACCTTAACATCTCCGGCAAGGATAGCAGTCTTAGCTCGCCCCCTCGATTTGAAATAACCCATATCTACAAGGTATGCATCCAGTCTCATGGGGCATTTTATCAGCAGAGCCTGTATATATAATAACAAGTCGGTTGCAGGAAAGGATATAGAAGGGAAACGGAAGGGAAACTGGAGCCAGTGAGCAAAATTGTAGAAATCCGCACAGGTATAAGAACCTTCGAACATCACTTAAAAACCTAAAAATGTGCATATTGACAAGCATTTTGTACTATTTTTTTTCAGTTGATGAGGAGTCAAAGAGTAATAGAGTCAAAGAGTAATATATGGAATATTACAGAATATGGAATAATACATATCATGATAATATCTACAAAAACTTAGATTTTGCCTATTTAATAAAAAGCCAATAAAATTTTTATAAGTAAGGTTAGATTTCATTGAGACTTTCCTGCTTCCCTTTTGCCCTGTACCACCTGATAAAAAAGACACCTATTACAATACCAATAAGCGCACCTCCAATTAACCCTTGCCAGCTACCAAAACGAAAGCCTATGCCACTGAAAAAAACTCCAAAAATAGAAATAATATTCAATTCTGTATTCGAGAAATTAGCTTCATCAAGCTTCTTTTTTGTTTTATTCTTTTTTTTGCTCATAACAGACTAGTTGGCAAACATCGATATATAACTAATTACTTGAAAGTCGTTTCCCATTATCTAAAAGCTAATAATACAACAACATCTTGAGTAGAGCATTGTCAGCCTGGATGGTTATATGTATCAAATAAAAAATGATAAACAAAAAATGATGTTAGATCATGAAACTTTCGGCTCTATAGAAATCCTCTAAGTTCTGATTTTAGCCAAAAATTTATAAAAATAAAATTGT
>DALS01000064.1:105910-106174 GCA_002499445.1 Methanosarcina sp. UBA293 | reverse complement strand
GAGGATTTCTACAGAGCCGTTTTTATCTCTATTTTTAAAGCTTTTTACTTTTGAAAGCATTTTCTATTTTTTATTAGTATTGTTTTTATGGGTAATTTTTTAATTAATTTGAAGGATTTCTCTCCCAATTGTACCAAATTAATTCTACACATCAATATTTTTATCTATTATTGAAGCCTATTTTACTGCAATAACAGTTTATTATTAGTAATAGCAAGTTTACTACTATTATTAATAATATTAAATACTATATTAAAATAATAA
>DALS01000064.1:81145-105848 GCA_002499445.1 Methanosarcina sp. UBA293 | reverse complement strand
CAAAATAAATATAATATCAAAATGAATATAATATCAAAATAAATATAATATCAAAATGAATATAATATCGAACTGAACATAATATCAGAATAAATATAATAATCGAATAATTATTGGTATTGGATATATTTTGTTTATTATAAGCTATACTACTGGAAAAATTATACTAAGTGTAAACCTTAAACCTTAATATTTGCTTAATATGACTTAAATAAATCTACCTGTAAATCCAGTGGATATATTATTTAATATATGACTAAAGCGATAGTTTATTTTATTCTGATTATAGCCTATCGATTAAACTCCCCCATATCCGAAAACCTCAGGTGGCGCAATAATAGATTTTCATAGAATGATCCAAAATGCAAAATAAAGTATATTTCTTCTATTTAAAAACTTGTCATTGAAATATCCGCTCTTTGGATAACCTGTGAATCCGGTTTCTATCAAGATTTGTTTGCCGATGTCTATTAAAGCACCGGCTTATTTTAATTCATTTACAATCTATATAGCTGGTTGTCAAAAATGGTTGTTGATACTGATATATGTGGTATAAAAGTAGGAGATCAATACCCTGCACATGTAATGGGTATTATTAACTTTAGCCCCGAGTCCTTTTACGGAAATTCGGTAGTAAGCCCGGATTCCGCGCTTGAAATGGCTCTAAAAATGGTTGAAGAGGGAGCAACCTTCCTGGATCTAGGAGCCCGTTCAACCTGGTTACATGCCGAGCCCATTAGCAGGAAGCAGGAACTTGAACGTATTGTGCCGGTGCTTAAAGCGCTGGAAGGCAATGTGGATGCTGTGATTTCCGTGGATACGATGTTCTCTGAAATTGCAGAAGAAGCCCTCAAAAGAGGAGCTCAAATTATAAATGATGTTTCTGGTTTTACAGCAGATCCCAAAATGATTGAAGTAGTGGCAGATTATGGGTGCCCTGCTGTTGTCATGGCCTCAAATAAGGTACCGGGTGATCCCCTTGGGATGGATGCCATTATTGAATCCCTTGGTTCCATCATACAGTCCGCTGAAGCAGGTGGCATAAATCCAGAAAAGCTCATACTTGATCCTGCATCTGGCAGGTGGATCGAAGAAAAACTTTCTATCTATGACTTTGAAACCCTTGATGATTTTGAACGACTTAAAATTTTTGAAAAACCTTTGCTAGCAGCTCTCTCAAGAAAATCTTTCATAGGAGATGTGCTTGGAAAACCTGCAACTGAAAGGCTCTATGGCAGCCTGGCTGCAGCAGCTATTGCAGTCTACAAAGGGGCTCATATTGTCCGCACGCATGATGTACCTGAGACCACTGATGTTGTAAAGTTTTCAGGAGCTATCAGGAGTAGGCCAAGTATAGTAAAAGAGGGCAGGTATGAGGTCTCTGTGGTTGAGGTAAAGACCCCACAGGATTCAGCCATTGAAATGCGAAAACTTGGGGTAACCAGAACAGGCTCACAAGTAATGCAGGATAAAAGCGTTCATCTCATTTTGAAAATCCGTAATCTTACGACCACGGAGGCTTTGATAATAAAACAGGAGATTCTTGCCCGAGGAGGAGATGCGGCTCTGACAAGGGACGCTGTCTCACATGAAACGGAAACAACTGATGTGCTTGTAATGGGCACTCTACTTCAGCTAAGGCGTCTTGCCAAAAAACTCGAAGGACAAGCGCGTTCTCTTCCACTTATTGCCGAAATGATCTGTGAATGTATTGCAAATCGGAAGGATCTGAAACAACGATATTTGAGGTAATTATGATTATAACTTCAACAAAACCCCTTGAGGAAATCCTAGCCCTATTAAAAGATGAAGACGATGTCTTCGTTATTGGATGCAATGTCTGTGCTGCAAAACTGAAGACTGGTGGAGAGCCCGAAGTGCTTGAGGTGTGCAGACAGCTTGAAAGACGCGGAAAAAACGTAGTAGGCTGGGCTCTCCCCACCGCAGCCTGCAGCGTCCGGTCTTTTGACTCTTTGGTCGAGAAAAATGAAAAGATAAATGAGGCGCGTTGTATCCTTGTCATGGGCTGTGGCAGTGGAGTTTCAACGGTTGCCAGTGTAACGGAGGTACCCGTATTCGGTTCAAATGATACGCTCTCTCTTGGAGGTTCGAGTAAAGGCAAATTGCTTTCAAACCAGTGTATAATGTGCGGAGAATGCACAATTGGTGAATTCGGAGGCCTCTGTCCTAAGGCGCAGTGTCCAAAAGGACTTCTGAATGGGCCCTGTGGAGGAGCTGTTGACGGGATGTGCGAAGTTAATAGAGAAAAAGATTGTGTATGGACTTTAATTTATAATAGGTTGAAAAAAATAAAGAAGCTTGATCTTCTTTATACGGTCCATGCTCCTCTGGAGCATTGTCTTAAATAATCTTATTTCTAATTTTTTAAATATGGTCTTTCACTGCTGATTCTCTGTAAATTAAAGCACATTTATCAATAACTGTACAGAATCAGCAGGAAATCCTCAAATGTTAGATAAACCAACAAGAAACATTAGTAAACCTGAAAACAAAGGAATCAAAAAATTATCATTGAAAAAAAATTTGAATATTATTTGTGAATTTAGCTCTCGAATTGTTTGCAAACTTACAATGCTTTCCAGTAGCATCCCACCTGCAGCCCCAACAAAAGCCTGAACAGGAGTTACAAAAAGTAAAGACGCTAAAAAGGCTGCTATTATGCCTGATGCTGTCCCTTCTATGGTTTTTTCTCCCGAATACGGTAGCTTATGCCTTCCTATCAGTACGCCTATTGCGGTTGCTACCGAATCCCCAAAAACAACTATTGTAATCGAAGCATATACAATTTCTTCAGGGAGTGATATAAAAGAGAGGATTGTTCCAGAGAGGAGCAGGATAGTTCCCTTAAGAGGTATAGCCTGCTTCGAGGGTCTACCCCACCTGCATAGAAAAGCGGATAGAGGAAGCGGAAGCTGATCCAGGAAAATAGCTATTGAGATCGTCATATAGAAAGCAAGTAGAATCAGCAGCAGAGGCAGGGCCATATCGCCAGCTGCCTGGATTAAAAAAATTAGAGTTATACCTGTAGACAGGTGTATTAACTGGCGCTCAACCTCACCTTTAAGAGCGGTTTTTCTGTCAAGGTAATCGCACTTTAAGTTCTGGATATATCCATTTATCATGAAACCACTTATCATTATCATGAAACCATTTGTCGTAAAATCACTATATCACAAAATCACTTTTTAGTGACTCTACACTGGTATTTATTTTCATTTCATTACCAATTGACTACGGAATTTAAAAGATCTGAAAAAACAAAGCTTGTTCTGAGGTGACGTGGCTCTTTGAATTAATAAATGATCAAAAAATGAAAAGGGATTTATCCCATGTTTTTTAGTGCTGGTAAAACATCTTTTCCGAAGGTTTCGAGGAAGGCTATCTGGTTTGAGGCTGCCGAGTGGAAGTAAATATGTGTGAAACCCAAATCAATATACTCATTTACAAAATTAATATGGTCCTCAGGATTTTCGGAAAAGCACGCATGCTTTCTTATTGTTTCCGGGCTCACAACTTTCCCATTTTGAGCGGACATTTCTGGCGTATAGATTTTATTTAGGAAAAGCGCAGGTATAAGCGCTCCAGCCCAATACTTCATGAAATTTTCAATGGATTCTTCAGGGTCTGTTCCATAGTCAACAAAAAGCTCTATAGCCTTTGGCAAGTTTTCCGGGCTCTTTCCTGAATCTCTGGCTCCGTTTTCGAACTCGGAAAGAATCTGCTCATATTTTTGCTTATCCGATTCTCCCCCTACAGTTAGAAGACCATCTCCATAGTAGCCTGCAACGTAGGCACTTTCAGGTACAAGAGAGGAAATATAGATTGGAATGTTGTTTTTAGGCAGCGTATATAATTTAGCGTTCTTTGTTTGGTAGTAACATCCATCAAAGTTAACTTTCTGCCCTGTCCAGAGTTCACGGATAAGTCCTATTGCCTCTATCATTCGTAGCTGTCGCTCATTATATTCTGGCCATTCCAGGGTTATTGAGTATTCGTTTAAAGCTTCTCCTGTTCCAACTGCAAGATAGGTCCGTCCTCCAGCAAGTGAGGATACGGTTGCAGCAGCCTGAGCAATAACAGCAGGGTTATAGCGGAGAATAGGGCAGGTCAGGCCTGTTCCCAATTCCATGGTTTGAGTACTTACAGCTGCCGCACCAAGCCAGCTCCAGACAAAGCATGCCTGCCCATCTTCACTCCAGGGATGGAAATGGTCACTGGCATCAATACTCTCAAAACCTGCCTTTTCAGCAGTTATAGCCTGTTGCAGCAGCTCCAATGGAGGAAACTGTTCAGGCGCAATTTTATATCCTAATTTAAGCAATCTTAACCTCCAATTGATTTGTCTCCATTTAATTTGTCTATATCTCAAGAATTATAAATTATATTAGATAATTGTATTCAGACTCAATATCCTAATTTCAGCCAGTGTATTCTGCTGAGAGAATAGGACCTTCGTGAGGACCTTCTTGAGATATGAACTCTAAAAGGGAACGTAAGAAAAGAAGAATGTAGGAAAAGAAGAACATAAGAAAAGAAGAATGTAGGAAATATAAAATAAAATAAAATAAAATAAAATAAAATAATATAAAATAAAATAAAGAAAAACTTAGGTTGATTCAGGTTCGATCCAGAGCTTAATTTATAAGTGTAAAGTACATTCTTCTGTTGCTCTTCCCTTTATTCTGAAGTTTTGTGATCTTTATGCCTTTTATTTCCTCGGTATTTTTAACGTGGGTCCCCCCGCAGGCTTCGATTGTAACTCCTTCGATCTCGACAATACGCACTTCTTCAATTTCATCGGAAAAGCCTTTAGCAAGCGTGGTTAATCGTGAGAGCTTTTCTTTTGCTTCTTTGTGGCTTATAAGGTAGAGATTAACAGGAATTTTCCGGGATATAAGCTCGTTTGCTATTCTCTCATACTCAGCAAATTTCTCCCTGTCAAAAATCTCAAGGCTGAAATCCACCCTGCTCTGGTCAAGGCCAAGCTGGTTTCCGGTTATCTGGGCTCCTGCTTCCTTTTCAATTACATTTGCGATTACGTGAGTTGCCGTATGCATGCGCATGTTCCTGTAACGGCGGTCCCAATCTATGAATCCTTTCACCCTGTCCCCTGCTTCTAACCCATCAGAAATATTTTCACCAGCTATCTCATGACTGATTTCTCCATTGAACTTACCTGCATACAGGATATCAAACTCAGCTCTATCGGATTGGCGGACTATTTTTCCGGTGTCGCTGGGCTGACCTCCACTCTCAGGATAAAAAGCAGTACGGTCAAGAACTACAAATCTATCATCAGTCACCTTTTCGACAGTTGCTTCGAACTCTTTCAAGTAACAATCAAGGAAGTAAAGCGCCTCTGTCATTGCCAAACCTCTTTTTTAAGTCTATTAAGAGAAATTAAATCTTTCAGGCCGGAATAAGTAAGCTATACATTAACTATAAAGTTTTGAACTTATCCAAACCCAGCCAGCTTCATGTTCTGTAATACGAAAAATAAAACAATAGAGGCAGTGTGGGGAAATCCATTTTTATTAGTTCATCTTCATCAATCCAGTTTTCTTTTTTATAGCCTGAAAATTTATAATCCAAAATTTATTTTAATATCGCTGCCGATCAAACTGATACTGGCAAGAAGTTTTTCCTTTCTTTGCTCGAGTTCTTCCCTTAATGCAGCCAGCTTCTTTTTGGAATCCTGGGCATCTTCTTCAAGCAAGCTAATTCTGCTAAGGAGTTCAGCTTCCTTATGTTCGAGTTCGGTCAATTTTCCAGTATCAGAACTTTCAATTTCAGCTTTTTTTGTCCCAAATTCCTGAAGAGCTTCAAGATACTCTTTCTTTCTTTCTAGGAAACCTGAAATTGCAGCTTTGACCTGTAACAGGGCTTTTTCTTTTTTCTGAGTCTGCATATCCAGGGTATTATCTTCAAATATCTTTTGAAGCTCTGGGAGAAAAGAAGGATCTACCTTTGTGGGATCTTCAAGACAAATATCAAGCTGCTTCTTTATTTCTGGTTTTAGGGTATATCTGCCGCTTTCGTGAAGTTTTTTGATCCTTGAGAGGTGACCTGAGAGAGGAAGGATAAGGGAACTCAAACCTGCCTCGGCTTTACTGAGTTTTTCCTCAGCCTCGGTAATTTCTGCCTGCAATCTCTGTAAATTCTGCCAGGCAGTTCCTTTTCTAAAATCTTCAAGAGCCTGGCTGGCGTCCGAAGTTTCAGTTTTCAAAACCTGGATTTTTTGGTTTCTGGATTCAAGTTCCAGCTCATTGGCTGCTATTGAGGCAAAAAGCTCCTCTACTTCGTTAATGTCTGAATAAGCTGCTTCAATGGCATCCATTTCCTTTTTATTTACCAGAATTACCTCTCTTAGCTCGTTAAAGACTTTGCCTAAACTGGCAAGGCTTTCACTAACTTCTTTTGATTCCTCAGGAAAAACGACTCTTGTGTACCTGAAACTCCGGTTCATGTTTTCCAGACAGGTATCCAGGTTCTGCGTGGCTGTCGCATAAAAGCTTTCGAGAGCTCTAAAATCCTTATTCTCCTGCACCTTTATTTTGTCAATAAGCGTTGTGACCTGTTTTGTCACATTTTCTCTATTGCTCTTCGCTCGCTTTACAGCCCTGATATCAAAGTTTCCCTCGACTCTTGCCTCTGCAAGCCTCTTGTTACTTTCATTAAGTGCCGAAAGCGAAACTTCAAATTCTCTCAAGAGGCCGGAGACGTCCTTTTCTACCCCGGATGATATTTTTTGAGACCTGGTATCCAGCCACGTGGGCAGGTCTTCAAAACTAATTTCCTTAAAATCGGTTTTTTCACTGGAATCTTCTTTTCTTCCTAAGAGTTTTTTTATCCACTTCAACCTGGACCTTCCCTGAACTTGATAAAACTAAATAGAATTACTTAAAGTTACTTAGATTATTTTCTTTAATACTTTATACTTTATACTTTATACTTGAGACTTGTTAAAGTAAAGATTTGTTCTGTGATAAGACTTCTGGATTAAAAAGACAGAATTAAAGAAAGCTAGTTTCTACAGATAACTATAAAAAATTAAATTTAATTTATACTGAAAAGATCAAGTTAATGTAACCCTGTACTTTGCTTCATAGGTTTACTTTTTATCTGTTTATCTTTATCTGTTTGCTATTTATAAGTTCTATTCTTTACAAATTCTATACATTGGAGTATAAAAAATGTTTGCCAGCTTCTCCTACAGGGAAGGCAAAAACGAGGTGACTAAATGAGTTATGAAATAATGGAGCAAGTAATTCCATATACCGAAATAACATTTTACAGGCTTACTTTTTCAATCTTAGTACTAATTTTTGGGTTCTTTTTATCAAAATATATTATTCGTGTTTTCAAAAGAGGAATACAAAAAACAAAGATTCCTGATCTTACTATTGAATTTCTTACCCACTTTTTAAGTATCCTCCTTTATGTAATTGTAGTTCTTGGTTTCTTGAAGAGCCTGAATCTCGACGTGGATAGTTATATAATAGGAATTTCTGCAGTATTAGGTCTGGTTCTTGGCTTGGGTATGCAAGATACCTTTACAAACCTGACTGCTGGAGTCTGTGTTGCGGCAATAAGACCTATTGATATGGGAGAGACCGTAACCGTTAGTGGACAGACAGGAAAAGTAAGGTCTGTAGGGATTATGTCAACTGAGCTCCTGACCCCTGACAACCAGCTGATTACAATTCCGAATAAGCTTGTCTGGGGAAGTTCAATTGTTAATATGACACGTATGCCTACGAGAAGAGTTTCAGTTAATATAGGTATTAGTTATTCTTCAGATCTTGATAAAGCAACCGCGATAGCACTCAATCTCATGAAAACGCATCCCCTTATCCTTCGAGAATCCGGACCTTCAGTGGTGATTACTGAGCTTGCTGATTCCTCTATAAACTTGCAGCTCAGTGCTTGGGCAAAAACAGGAGATATGGGAACTGTTAAGAATTACCTGATTACAGGAATATTTGACGCTTATACGAAAGAAGGAATCGAGCTTCCGTTCCCTCAACTGGATGTAAATATAAAACAGATTGCAGCAGAAGACACTGGAAAGCAGATACTTTAATAAATATAACAGTACAGGAAAAAGCCCGGTATGACAGGGCTATGATGAAATAGCCCTATCTGCCTTTTGAATCTTAATTTACCTGTCTGAAGTATCTGCTTTTTAAACTTAACACGTTACATGAAACATTGCAGTAATCCTGCCTTCAAGCTCGTTCCAGCGTTCAATTGCCCAGGGAGTCGGAAAAAGTTCTACTCCGCATTTATTTTCCCTGAAAAAATCTTCAGCTTCTTCCGAGAGTTTCACAAAACCTGTCTGGCCGGTTCCTATAATGATTTTCTCGGTTCCTTCCTCATAGATGTACTTTGCTTCCTCAAGCGAGATTTTATGAGAAGTTCCATATAGCTCCTTTGACAGTTCTTTCTCTCTTTTTTCAACCTGCCCATTGAGGCGAATGAGTATATCGTACTTATAGGTCTCTCCCTCTACAATTATAGAACCAAAACTGGTTGAGTCAATTTTCGGTTTCATGATTTTCCTCTTAAAACTAAAACTGACAATAATATTTCATAATTTACAATAGTCTAATATACTTCATATATACGTATGCCTTGCACAATTTACGTCAAGTATGCAGGGCATGCGTTACATGCTTAAACTATTCGAAATCATTTTTAAACTATTCGAAATCATTTAGTAATAAAAGATATCGATGGAGAGTTTCCTTAAATATGGAAATCAGTTTTTCAAGAACTAGAGCTTGAGACCTCATTCCCGTAGGCTGTAGACATCCGAGCCTTTTCCTTTTTTGCACACTCCATCCCGTCTTCAACAGCTTCCCTGATAATATATCCGGCTTTATGGAGGATAGTGTCCCCTAGCTGGGGATCTTTGTCCATGCTTGCGGTACAGGGGTAAGAGTGATGAGCTCCTGAGATGGTTTCTTTATATCCTGCAACATCGGTCCAGCCAAGCTTTTTTGCTACAAACCAGGTGGAACCGCAGGGGGCATCTCTTAGAACGCCAGCGCCTATGAACATCTTCCCATCGGGACTTGTTTCGATCCTTAGCACAGGTTTTCCAAAGCCAAGGTCAACGAAAGCATCTATAGTAGGCTTTCCGGTTTTCTCAAGAGCACAAAAAGGCTTTGGCCCTTCAAACTCAACTCCAATGGCTTCAAGCTCTTTTCTAAGCTGTTCAAGAACACCTGCAGGAGTTTTCTTTGAATCTTCAGCAGGTGCAATTACGGCTTTTGCCTTTGTATTCTGTGCGACCTCAGGAAGGGCTATAAGAATATCAGGATGGATGCCAATAGCAAGTATCAGGTCACACTCTGGCAGCTTTTGAGGCATATACTGCCCTGGCTCTTCTATAAACGTGGGTAGATCTTGGGGAAATTCATGAATCCCTACTATCAGGTTCGCATATGACTTCCTAGCTTGCCTGCAGTGATTGCAGAGTTCTCCACACGATACGCAAAAATTTCCTGCGTTAATAAGGTTCTGGATTACTTTTTTCCCAAGTTCGCCTGAGTAGAGTACAAGGATTTTCATGGCTTACTCCAATTTTTAAAAATTTTAATAGTAATTTGAAATTTACTCTTTGTTTTGTAAAGATAAAATTCTGATTTACCGTATCCCTCAAAATTAAAAAAAGAACAGGGAACACTATTCAGAACTGTAGATAATGTTAAGAGCTGTAAACACCGTTCACCGTAGAATATTTTAGAAGTCGCCAAGAAACTGCAAATGTCCAGTTCAGGCAGCCCTCATTTTAATGCTTTACTTTAATGCTTTATTCCGTTTTTGATATTATACTTTCTAATTATTTGTTTCAATCTATAAATAAAGGGAGTTTCGAAATAGAAATCGGTATCCATAACTAAATCTTGTACATCATCAAAGGGAACAGAACGTACTGGAGATGAGAGAAGTAAAAAGAACTAAAAACAGCATGGGGAAAAACTGGGAGTAGTAAGGAGAAATAGTAAGAAGAAAATAAGAAAGAATAAGGTAAGGAAAGAAAAAAGTAAGAAGAAAGCAAGAAAAAAGAGAGAACCTGGGGAAATCAGAATTTTCAGTCTCCAAGTTTCAAAGCTCCATGTGGGCACATCTTGATGCACATACCGCACTGGATGCATTTCTTTTCGTCTACCTGGACATTCCAGTCGTTGTCAAAAGAATATACATTCATTGGGCAGACCGAAATACAGGCTCCGCAATCGATACACTCTTCTTCATCCCTGTGAATGGGTCTATCCAGGATAGAAACCACTGCTCCTCTGGATTCCATAGCTTTTTTAATTTTGTCGAACCTGAGGTCGCTCACGTCAGCAATTAATTCTCCGTAAGTTGAATCGATATTTGCAACCATTATATTAATCAGAATCCCTGTTTCAACTATGGACTCGGAAATTATCGGGTTATGGATTCTTTCGGTAGGAATGGTGATTTTTATCTTCACGTTCAGTACCTCCTTGCAAGAAGCTTGCTTATGTTGTCACTTGTTATTATCCCAAGAACCCGTCTCTGAGTATCAATCACAGGCATCGCAGACACTCCATAACGATCCAGCCGTCTGGCTGCAAGGTCTACTGGTTCATTTGGAGCACAGGTCAGCACCTTTTTTGTCATAATACTTTCTACAGAATCAAAGCAGTTCTCTGCAACGGCTTTTGAGATGTCCCATGCAGTCAGAATCCCAACCAGCTCACCAGTGTCGGAAATCACAGCCAGATGGTTAAAAGCGTTCTCCCAGATTTTCTTCGCCGCGTCCTGGACAGTTTGATCTCTTTTTATAGTTACAATAAAACTGGACATAACGTCTCTTACCAGAGGTACGGCTTGCGTCTGTTTCATGGGTTTGGCAAGTCCTTCAGCAGGCAACCTTTCCACGGGCATGCTGACAAAGAATTTTCCGTGTTTCACCCATTCCTTTAACTCATTTGCGATTTTTCTCGCATTCTTGAAACTTGAAAGTGAGGAAGTGGGTACATCTTTTCCGTTAATCTGCACCGAACCTGACCTGAGTTCGGAATAATTTATGTTTTTGATAATTGGCTTTTCCCGGCTTCCCACAGCATAATCCTGGATAATGGTTGTTATATCCTCATCGCGGACTGCAGTTGCGGCAGCAAGCTTTTCGTTAAGTATAGGAATAGGGATTCCGATTCCCATGTAGAGGGTGGTCCCGTATCCGGAAAAGGAAGCAGCTCTTAAATAATCAGGATTCATCTCCTTAAGGTTACCTTTTAGCATGAGAGTTCCAAAACCGGAAGAGGGAGAATGCTGAGTTCCGTTTCCTATAACATATCCCTGGGCTCCTCCAATGAAAATTCTTGTTCCCATGCCTATAGTTTCATAGTTAGGATCATTTGAGAGGGGAGAGAGTACACCTGCGCCGGAATAGGTTACGTTTCCAAAATTGGGCAGAAGCTCCCCCATGTAAGTGTTTAGAATTCTTTTGGAACTGTTGGTTGCTGCTGCATACTTCTGGTAAGCGTTCCTAGGATTCAGAAGAATGGCTTCGTTAAGATCTTCAAGCGTAATTGTTGTATCAAGCACTTTTCTTGGATAACAGTCAGTCCCATAAGAAGTTGCATGAATATTGACTTCTTTGCCCCTTAGAAGGTCCTCAATGACATGAGCTCCACCATACTGGATTCCTCGTGTGTCTGAGATCTGGGCTGCCCCTAGGTAAGCATCTACGGCTGCTACTCCACTGTATGCTTCTACATGGTTAAACCACAGTTTCTGGATTTTAATAGGGGGTTCGGAATGTCCAAGGTTAAGCATCAAGCCAGAAGAACACATAGCTCCGAATGTACCTGTCGTAACTACATCTACTTCTTTTGCAGCTCCTTCAGCGTCAAGCTCCTCAACAATCGTGACCATCTCCTCAGCTGTCACTACATTGACGCTTCCGTCTTCTATTTTTTTATTAATCTCATGAATTGATTTTTTAATCATTGGGGTTCCCTCTTTTCGTAAATTTATCTTGATCGTAATATTTATTAGATTTATATATTACTTGTGATAATGCCCGAGGTAACAGCTTTGCTGGATGAAGCGAAAGCTGTGTATGAATTGATTTATTTTAAGTTCTAGGGTTTATTTCTTGGATCAGATGACTGATGATTATATCCGCGAGTTAAATATATTACCCACAGTAATCAAAGAATCTCTCCATTATAGTACCTGACCATATATATATTTAACAGTTCATACCATATTCGGTATAAATAATTCTGAATTCTTTTATATAACTCTTTTTAAATTTCATATAAGTTTATTTTCAGTAAATTTCTTATGCTTACAGGATATACCCCAGGCCAGGTGATCTGTTGACACGTATACTTGCTACCGGGACTTTCGACCTTCTTCACCCCGGACATATTTATTTTCTGACTCAGGCACGAGCTCTGGGAGATGAGCTTTTCGTTATTGTTGCGAGAGACTTAAATATAACTCACAAGCCAAAACCAATTGTGCCCGAAGAGCAACGGCTCGAGATGGTAAATGCACTTGAGATGGTCGATAAAGCCTTTCTTGGCAGTGAAAAGGATATGTTTGAACCCCTGAAGCAGATCAGGCCGGATATTGTTGCTCTGGGTTATGACCAGCGCTTTGACAGTGAGCTTTTAGAAAAAGAACTTACTACAAGAGGAATTCCCGCAAGCGTAGTCAGGATTCCATTTTCAAAGGAATGTCCACTTTGCAGCACAGGTGCAATAATAAAAGAGGTGCTTAAACGATATGGATAAAAAACAATAGATGTAAAAACAGTAGGGATAAGTCTACCCCTACAGCTTTATCTAGTTATAAAAATATCTTTTCGAGTCTTTCAAGAGCTTCCCTGATTCGGTCAATTGATGTTGCATAAGAAACCCTGATGAAGTTCTCGCCAGATGAGCCAAAAGCAATTCCAGGGGTAACTGCCACCTGAGCTTCTCTCAGAAGCATTTCTGCAACCTCTGTCCCATTTCCATACTCGCTGACATTGGCAAAAGCATAGAAAGCTCCATCAGGCTTTTTGCATTCAAGGCCCATTTTGTTCAGGCCGTCTACAAGGACATCTCGTCGTACCTTGAAACGGTCAACCATTGCCTTAACGCTGTCCTGAGGGCCCTGAAGAGCCTCAAGCCCACCGTACTGAACAAATGTTGTTGCACTGCTTACTGAGTGTGACTGAATCTTAAGTAGAAGTTTTAGAATTTCAGGAGGAGCAGTCAGGTAGCCAAGTCTCCAGCCTGTCATGGCGTATGCCTTGGAAAAACCGTTTACTGTGATAGTTCTCTCCTGCATCCCGTCAAAGCTGCCAATGCTGATATGCTCTCTCTCATAAACAGTTTTCTCATATATTTCATCCGAGACCACTGTGAGGTCGTGGTCAATTGCAAGATCGGCAATGCATTGTAAAGTCTTTTTTCCGAAGACCCCTCCTGTTGGGTTTCCTGGGCTATTTACAACAATAAGCTTGGTTTTATCAGTTATGTAATCTGCAAAATCGTCAGGAATGAAACCTTTTTCAGGAACTGTTGGAACCCAGACCGTTTCCGCCCCTGCAAAACGTATGCATGCATCGTAAGTTACCCACGCAGGATCAAAAAGAATTGCCTCGTCGCCGTCATCGAGGACGCCCATCATTATCTCGAAAATCCCCTGTTTTGCTCCGGGAGTGACAAGCACACCTGCTTCGGTTACATCGAGATTATTTTCTGTCCTCAGTTTTTCGGCAATGGCTGCTCTTAGTTCAGGGATTCCTGCAGATGGGGCATAATGCGTTTTTCCCTCGTACATTGCCTTTGCCGCAGCATCACAGATATTTTTGGGAGTGTTGAAATCTGGTTCACCAAGGCTGAAATTAATAACGTCTGTGCCCTCTTTAATCATTCTGTTTGCAATATTGGAGATCCTTATCGTTGCAGATTCTTCTACACGCTTAAGCCTTGAGGATGTCATAGGGATGGTCCTGCTTGTTAAATTTACTATCTTATTTTAGATATTATGAGTATTCACAGCCGCCGCACCAGTTTTACCGCAGCTTCAACTGCACGTTTCGCATAGTCCACACGTTCATGAGCTGCCATGCGAGTCATGCCTGGACCAGGAATTCCTAGAGTTACAGGCTTATTGAACTCAAGAGACAGATCCATAATTTTCCTTGCAGCATGCTGCATAACTACCTGATCATGATCAGTCTCTCCTTCGATTACAGTTCCTATGGTAACCACGGCATCGATGTCATCTCTTTGGCAAAGCTTCTTGATTGCAAGGGGCATGTCAAAAACCCCTGGTACAAGAATAGTTTCTTTAACTGTTGCCCCCAAGAATTCCGCGTGTTCTCTTCCAAGCAGTTCCATCTGATAAGTCAGATCTCTGTTAAATTCAGCTACAACTAATCCTAGGCTGATAGTCATCTAATAAGGTCTCCAGTCTTTGTTTTTACATAAGTTGCTTCACATTCTCAATTGACCGGCATCTTCAAAGCCTTGTCTCTGACCGGTACCGGCTTCTCGAATTAGCTTTTCAGGCTTGAAGAGCAGTTTTATTACATTTAAAGCGTGTTCCCGGGTCCTTCTGTCCATAAGGAAAGCAAGTTCTTTCTCATCCTTCCCCTCATTTTCATGGACAAAGACCTCAATAATATGGGTATTGGTCATGAGCTGGGCCATAATAAGACCCTGAGAAGCCTCATGGGCACATATTTTGTCCTGTTCCTTAGCTCCTGGCATGCCAAGGGCCATAACGATGTCGCAGCCTTCTTCTTCGATAAGTTTTTTGGCTGCGACTGGAAGATCCTTTATCCCGGGCACGGTTACTCTCTTAATTTTCACGGATACATTTTTCTGTATCTCGTCAATTGCAGCACGCCCCATATTATAGCGTGCAAACGTAGTATCGGCAATTCCTATTGTGGGCATGTGAATCCGATTGGAATTTCAAGATTAATTTTTTTTCGGGGTTTCCTGAAGAGATCTAGTAAATCTATGTCCTCTTCAGGCCCTGTCAATAACCCTGGTTGCAGCTTCTACGCCTGCTCCCAGGTTGTCAATATAACCACGTTCATTTAGTATGATTTCCAGTTGCTGGATAGTTGAGAGCACGTCCCTGGCAGTGACATTCCCCATACATCCTATTCTGAAAATCTTACTTTTAAGACGTTCTTGTCCGCCTGCAATAATTATGCCTCGCTTCTTCATACCACTCTTTATATTCTCGCCATCAATGCCTGCTGGAGCTTTCATAGCAGATACTGTATTGGAGTAATGGCTGTATTCGTTAAGCTGCGGGAACATCTCAATGTTCAACTCGGCAACTGCTGCTCTTAAGGATTCTGAAAGAGTCTTATGCCTCTTGATCCTTGCCTCTACTCCTTCTTCTTTTATGATGTGCAGAGCTTCCTGAAGAGCATAGAAAAGAGGGATCGCAGGAGTATAAGGTGTTTCTGGTTTGGGTTTATCCCCACTCTTTTTATATGCCAGGAGGTCAGTATAATATGGCTTTTTTGTTACTTCCTTCATAGTCTCAAAAGCCTTTTCACTTACAGAAACAGCTGCAAGTCCTGGAGGAGCTGCAAGGCACTTCTGTGAACCTACAACTGCAATGTCAACTCCCCATTCATCGACCTTTACATCATCCCCCCCAAGGGAGGTCACACCGTCCATAATAAAAAGTGCATCATATTTTTTGGCAAGCTTGCCAATTTCTGCAGCCGGATTAAGAATACCTGCTGAAGTTTCGTTGTGGACAAGAGTGATGGCTTTTGCCCCTTCTTCGAGTTTTTCCTTAACAATTTCAAGGTCAATCGGAAGACCCCATTCAAATACAACAGGTACAACTTCCGCATAACGAGCTGCAATATCTTTAAAGCGCTCCCCGAACTTTCCGTTTTCTATAGCAATGACTTTGTCCCCGTTTTCAACCAGAGACCCGACAGCAGCTTCCATTCCTGCTGTTCCTGAACCACTTAGCAAGAAAATGTCATTCTTCGTCTGGAAAACGCTGGAAAGAACTTCCCTGCAGTCGGCATAAATTCCGGCAAATTCCGCGCTCCGGTGGTTGATCATCGGTTTTGACATGGCTCTAAGGACTCTGGGCGCAACAGGTACGGGACCAGGCATCATGAGAAGGGTATCTTCCAGATCCATATTTTTTATACTCCACATTTACAAAATTTTAACTTCTGTTTGTTTTTTATCTATTTAAGGGTTTATATTATTTCTTTAATTTTCAAATCTGCAGATTTAAAATAATTTAGAGTTATATTATCCTAGTTATATCATTATAACACAATGTGACCAAAAGGACCTACATTATCCTAGTGTCCTGAGGTTTTTAATAAGCTTATTAAGTTAAGCTACCTTGGATGGTTAAGCGTTAAATTCGACTTAGAGTTCAGGTTTAATTTAATCCTAGTATATAATTGATGTGCTTTTCATAGCTGGTCTTAGAAACCGGCCAATCAGAAGGAAGGATTTTGATTGTTGACTGTAAGGTTGATTATTGACCTTGTAGGAGCTTCATAACGTCATGTTTTGTCACTACGCCAACAACTGTCCCTTTTTCTGCTATAAGTACGGCAGGATTTCCTTCCAATATATGCGAGACTACTGAGATCGAAATGCTTGGAGATACTGTTGGAAAGGATTCTCCCATAACTTCGGAGACTTTCAGTTGAGAAATCGACTTTTTTTTACTTTCAGCCATCAATTTTATTATCATATCTTCCGAAACACTTCCAACCGGAATACCCCCATCAAGCACAGGAACCTGTGAGAAACCGTGAGTATGCATAAGGTTTACCACTTCTTCCACGGAGTCGTCTGGAGAAACGTGAATCACAGGAGAGTGCATCAGATCTCTTATAATAATCTGCTGTTCCTTTTCAACTTCTTCAAAAGCGTCAAGAATTTTTCTGACTGTAGAAAGTCTAGGATCTACATCTCCTGATTCTATACGAGCTATAAGGGGTTGGCTTACTCCTGCTCTCTTAGCTAGGTCACTCTGGGTAAGCCCGAGTTCATTTCTCCTTTTTTTAAGATCTTCGGGTGTTGGAAGTTGCATATATATTACTGATAGTAATTATGATATTTAATATCATTGGTTTACATAATTTGTAATATTTAATTATATGCGAATATTGTGTCCAGAAAATCGTTATCTGAGAACCTATACAACACAAGTGGATAAATAAGATATAAAGTTAAATTTTGGTCAGCTTGAAAGTTCAATTAATAGAAATAAATAATTAAAAAGTTATTGGGAATACACGAAAATAGTTAGTAAAAACAGGAAAATACAAGTTAACAAGAAGCAGGAAAAATAAGTTAACCATAAACAGGAGAAATGTGAGAAAGATAAACCTACGTGTCTGTCATACTTGCACATGGTTATCGTACTTACTTAAGTTTATCATGCTTATTAAGCTATTATACTTATCTTAAATGTAAGAGGGATTCTCTATCTCCTTAGACTTCCTTGTCCTGAGTTCGCCTTTTATAGCTTTGTAATACTTCATTGTATCCGGAGTAACTGAAGGATCGGTTTCCGCAATTGCTTTAAGAAAGTGCCTCTGCTTGACATTTTTTGCGTGATGCTTCTCACGCAGAGCAACTCTTCCTGCTTTTTTGCACACGGTTGCAATGTCTGCACCTGTATACTGTTCGGTCATGGAAACGAGTTTTTCAACATCAACATCCTCTGCAAGCGCCATTTTACTGGTATGGACTTTGAAAATCTCTCTGCGAGCTTCCTTATCAGGAATGGGGACGAGAATTAGTTCATCAAAACGGCCAGGTCTTAAAAGAGCTGGATCTATAATGTCAGGCCGGTTGGTTGCGCCTATTACCACTACAGCTCTGAGTTCCTCAAGCCCATCCATCTCGGAAAGGAGTTGATTCAAAATCCTGGCTGTAACCTGAGGCTCAATTGCAGAAGCTCCACGGATAGGGGCAAGCGAGTCAAGTTCATCTAGAAAAATAATCGATGGAGCAACCTGTCTTGCCCTTGTAAAGACTTCAGCAATCTTCTTTTCGGATTCCCCGTACCATTTGGAAAGAAGATCACTTCCTTTAGCTGTGATAAAATTAGCGTCTGACTCATGGGCTATTGCCTTTGCAAGCAAAGTTTTTCCAGTACCCGGGGGGCCATACAGAAGAACACCTTTAGGAGCCTCAACTCCTATATTTCTATAAGATCCCGGACTTTTAAGGGGCCATTCCACTACCTCTTTCAAGAGCCTTTTTACCTCTTCCAGTCCCCCAACGTTGTCCCAGCTGACAGTGGGTATTTCAATCATGATCTCTCTTATTGCTGATGGCTGGACATCTTTAAGAGCATTTTCAAGATCTTCTCTTATTACTTGGAGGATATCCAGAATCTCAGCTGGAACCTCGGGTTCATTGAGATTTATTCTTGGCAAAACCCGCCTTAAAGCACTCATAGCCGCTTCCCTGCACAGGGCAGCAATGTCAGCTCCCACGAACCCATAGGTTATTTGAGCAAAATCCATGAGATTTACCTCTTCAGCAAGAGGCATTCCCCTAGTATGGACTTTGAAAATCTCTAATCTTCCTTCAGTATCCGGAGCCCTAAGTTCAATTTCTCTGTCAAACCTGCCCGGGCGGCGAAGTGCCATATCAATTGCTTCAGGACGGTTAGTTGATCCTATGACGATTACATTCTTGCGAGCCTTAAGCCCGTCCATCAGGGAAAGAAGCTGAGCAACTACTCTTCTTTCTACTTCTCCAGTTACCTCAGCCCGCTTAGGGGCAATGGAGTCAATCTCATCAAGGAAAATGATTGCAGGAGCGTTTTTCTCTGCTTCTTCGAAAACATCTCTAATTCCCTTTTCTGACTCTCCATAATACTTGGACATAATTTCCGGGCCGTTAACTGAGATAAAGTAAGCATCAGACTCGTTTGCAACGGCTTTTGCAAGCATTGTCTTGCCTGTTCCAGGCGGGCCATAGAGTAGCACTCCTTTTGGTGCATCGATTCCCAGCCTGTCAAAAACTTCAGGATGCTTCAAGGGCAGCTCTATCATTTCTCTTATTTTGGTAACAGCATCTTTGAGTCCGCCAAGGTCTTCATACATAACAATAGAAATATTCTGCTCAGGGGTTACCTCGGTCACTTCAGGCAAAAGTTCCACTTGCGTTAAGTCTGTAAGCTTTACTATTCCAGAAGGAGAAGTAGAAACTACCTGGAGTTTTATTTCTCCAAACCCGAAAGATGATCCAAAATCCTGACCGAAAAAATCCTGAAAGAAATCCTCAAACATTACTCCTTTGCTTAGGGCCTCCCTCTCCTTCGATTTCCTTAAGCTTGTGGTTGAGATGAAGTCTCCCTTTGAGACCGTACGATTCATAAACACGGCTTTAAGAGTTTCGTTGGGAGCATAGATCTGAATATCCTTGGCTATAGGGGCAAGAGTAACATTTCTTGCTTCTTTCCAGTCGGCTTTGCGGATTTCCACATATTCTCCTATACTGGTTTTTGCATTTGTGCGGATCAGCCCATCCATACGGATAATATCTAGGCTTGAATCACTCGGATATGGGCGCCCTATCAGGGCTGAAGTCAATCTTCCTCCTCGGATTTCCACAACGTCAAAGGGCTTGAGGCGCAGCTTTTCTCGAAAGCTTTCGTCTATCTGGACAATTCCTTTTCCAACATCCCGTTGATCGGCTTCTGCAACTTTCAATTTTATTGTTGTTTTATCCCTGTCTGTCAGATAACGCCCCCCCCCACTTCGTCAATCTATAAGTCAATAGTGCTCCCCCATATCCATTAATCTACCAGTAAATAATACTCCCCATCTCTATAAGTAAAGGCGTTTGGAAATTCTTGCAAAATTGAAATCTGTGACTCCAAGGCTGGTCAACTTTACCTACTTTTTAGAGGGAATTCCAAACTAGCTGGAAGCTGTTATTGAAACTTAAAAATATCTTTCTGGCCTAGGCTTGCAATGAATATCTAAAGAGAAAGGGTGGAAGTAGAGAAACATTTATTACAATGTATAATGAAACTAGAAAATAGGAAAAAGGAAAAGATGGGAAAATTGATAAAAATTAAAAAGTGATTAAGAGACGAAAAGTCGCTTAGAGTTTAAGTTCCTTAGCCATTTCTTGAAAGACTTTTCCTTTATCTGTAGTTATAAAAAGTCCATTTTCGTGCTTGATAAGCTCTTTTTCTTTCAACATTTCAAGATATTTCTGAGCAATATTAAAGTTTAAGTTAACTTCATAAACGATATGAGTTTTCTTCGCCCCGTTCATTGCTACTCTTAAAATATCTACTGCAATATCAGTTCTACTTCTTCTCTTTATGCTAACTCCCCCCACGATAGATTTTAAAAGTAATCTTTATAAGATGATACGCTTTAAAAATATTAAAGCGTAACTTTTTGTAGGTAACAAAGATTCTAAACCTTTATCGTTTCACTTTCTATATAACAATATCATTGTCATATATAATCTCAAGTTATAAACGAGCCCGTTACAAAACTTGATTTAACCTTACTCGAGTACGAATTTGTAGCAACGATATAAAATTATTGTCGTCAAAAAATGATCAGAGGAACTTTTTAAATGATAGGTGGTAATATTATACTACGGGGGCAGAATAATGTCGGCAAACTTGATCGAATATTTCAACAAAGAGCCTAGGCTAGGTTTTCTTAGCACGTCCAGCAATGGCGGACAGGTAAATTCAGCTGTTTTTGGCTCACCTCAAATGATCGATGAAAAAACTGTTATAGCGGCAACTGGAAATAACCGCACCTTTGCAAATCTTCTTGAGAACCCATATGCTATGTACACGATTATGGAGCCAGGTGACTCGATCACGGATTGGAAGGGCCTGCGCGTTTATATGAAGCTTAAGGGGTATGAGACGTCCGGGGAACTGATAGACATGATCCGAACTCAGGCTGCTAATTTTATAGGTGAGGAAGGCGCGAAGATGTTAAATGCTGCTTTGACCTTCGAGGTCTATGAGGTCAGACCCCTGGTAGATTTCGGGCAAGGCTGGGAAAATTCAATCTGAACTTTCATAATTCGTAGAATGGTTAAGTTACGCAGAGTATATGGTTTGTAGTATATGCTTTGGCATCCTTTCCCTTTTAAATTCTGCTTTTAATTTTTATTGATTTCTAATTTATATTTCTCTGGTTGTTATATGTTAGTAATAATCATTTGTAATAGTCAGAGACTTTTTCCTGGCTTCTGTATTTTTGCTTGATGATAGCAACCATCTGTAAAAAGTAGTATTAAGAGAAGTGGGGTAATTAAACATGCATGAAGGAATGATGAGGGGAACTCAAATGCATCATGGTTCTATGCCTGAAATTTGGGAAATGCTGACTGAAGAACAGAAAAAAGAAGTTGCATTAATGAAGATGGATATGAAAATCCAATGGATGGAAATTAAAATAAGTGAAATGGAAAAGACAATTGAATTAAAGAGAAAAGCTATAGATAATATTAAAAAGGTCCAGCAATCCTTGAAAAAATAAGATGCAGAAATTCTAGAACTTATAGCTTACAAGCTTTCAATTCCAGATTCATTTTTACTGATTTTTTATTCTCAGTAGAATAGCGGACGGAAGGTTCAGGTTAAATAGAGAATAAAAAAGAGTCATAAGATGGGTTTATTTGATCCTGTTCTAAAATGCTTTATTTGGTCTTATTCTTCTATGCTTTATTTGGTCTTATTCTTCTTAATCTCTTTCAGTATATTCTTCTGAGTTTCGGCTATCTCTTTTAATGTTGAACTGATCTCTATTATTAATTCTGTCGTGTTTTTTGTTATCTTAGCTTCTGGATTATTTTCTACAGGAGGAATTTCAGTCTGCTCCAATTCTTCCTTTTGAAGTGCTCGTAAGAGCTCTCCCATTGCTCCAAACTCACGACTTTGGTCGACATCATCCATTTTATCTTCCTTATCCATGTGTCTAACAATGCTGTGAAATATAAAAACAATTTCTGGTAAACTACGACATCTATTCTTATTTATATCAAACTTTCAGGACCAAAAATTCGACTAGTTATTTTAAGTTCTATACAGGAAAGGAAGATTTTAAGTTTTGGTATAGTTTCTTATAAATATTAAAGATAGGGTATAAAATGTGAAGGGCTTTAGCTAGATAATTATTTGAAATAAAATGGAAGCTCATGCTTTTTCGCGAGTTTCCTTACGTTCCTCCATGAAATCAAGAAGCTCCTGAGAATCACTTATCCTATCAAGTTCCTTTTTCTCGATCAGTACTGTATTTTCTACGGACTTTATTTTTGAGCGCCCATT
This sequence comes from Methanosarcina sp. UBA293, assembly GCA_002499445.1. Classification (GTDB taxonomy): domain Archaea; phylum Halobacteriota; class Methanosarcinia; order Methanosarcinales; family Methanosarcinaceae; genus Methanosarcina. Next base: position 83,498 of record DALS01000064.1, on the reverse strand, counting down.
GATAATAAAAACGGATTGGGTTTCCGTAACGTAGGAAATACTACTCATCAGATGAGCCCTTTTGATTACAGTCGTATTGAATTCACTAACTCCTGTAAGGATTACCGAAGATTTATCCCTTGAGATGGCTTTGAAAGGCGCCTGCGCAGTAGGAAGGACATCATAGCCAAGCATGGATATGGTATTAAGGATCAGGTCTTCCGGCAAGAGGGGACAGGCTTTTTCTTGGTCTTTAGTTTCGGGTTCTACTTTTTTCCGTGGCTTTCTGCTTCCGCAGGATTTAAGGATATTAATAGGTTTTGCCAGTTCAACCCCAAAGATATCTTCAAGCTGGAGCACAACATCTATTGACGCATCCATGCCTTCTTCTTCGTACTTGCTAATGGTCCTCCTTGAAACTCCTATCATGGTAGCAAGGGACCCAAGAGACATTGACTGGTCCATCCTGGCTTTTTTCAGGAGATTTCCTTCTATGGAGACATATAGCCCGCCAGGTGCTGCTGAGACTAAAGGAGGAACATTTTCAATAAAGTAGTCATAGAGAGTCTGCACATTCAGGGCGAGGATATCATAACGCATATAAACAACGCTATCTTCAAGCATCTGATCCCTGGTCTTTGCCCCCACAACAATGGCAGAACCTCCAAGATACTCGGCCAGGTACTTCATCTCCCTGGCAGTTTCTTCATTCAGGCCGTCAATATTAAATAAAACCTTGCAAAGTAATATTATTTCACCTTTCCGTGCGGCAACGTCAAAACTCCTTGGGCGAATGTTACAGCGGTCGGAAAGTGCAAAGCCTGCATGTGACAATACATCAATAATTTGATGTATGAGAACTTCTTTTGTCATTCCATTACTAATTTCTGTTTGATCATCTATATATATTTTTCTTTACTTTTGAGGATTCTCAATGAATAAATTAAGCCGGAGAGTAACGAAAGCTGCAATTATTCAAAGCTCATTTATGGAATAAAAGGAAAAATGGAACCGAAAAAAGATGATTATCGGAATTGATGATACTGATTCAAACGAAGGGATGTGTACAACATATCTAGGAGCTCTGCTAATTGAAGAACTGCAGGCCTACGGGACTGTGGAAGATTGTCCGCTTCTTGTGCGCCTGAACCCTACTATTCCCTACAAAACAAGAGGAAATGCTGCGATAGCTCTGAAACTCAAGACCGATTGCCCAGAAAGGGTGATTACACATATTATATCCCGAATAAAAGAACTTTCACGCATGGAATGCGAAAAAACTAATCCAGGCACAGTTTTCATTCTGGAAAAAGACTACAAAAGGTTCAAACCTGTCTTGAGGGACTTTCTTGAAAAAGCTGTAAGGAACGTGATAGAAATAAAAGAGGCAAAAAGCCTTATTTCAGAATACGGAGTTTTCTCAAAGGGCTTCAAAAATGGAAGGGGGCTGATAGGTGCTCTTGCAGCCTGCGGGGCTATGCTTAACCTCGAAGAATGGGACTGCACTTTCGAGTATTTGGCTTACAGGCAAAAAGAAAGATGGGGAACTCCACGCGAGATAGAAATGAAAAGTTTCCTTGAAGCTGACAGGATAACCTATCCTCAAACCTGGGATACTGTGGACCTTACAAACAGGCTTGTTGTCTGTGTACCTCGCTCAGCAGACCCTGTGCTTTTTGGAATCAGGGGAGAAAATCCGGACATAGTTACTGAAGCCGCATCTCTGATCAGAGCTGAACCTATTGAACGATTTGCCGTATACAGGACAAACCAGGGTACTGATATGCACCTGCTTTCCGCAGTAAATCTCTCCGAAATCCAAAACATGCATTCTTACAGGCTCAAAGGCACGGTTTCGGCAGTTCCGAAAACCATTCTCGGAGGACATGTTATCTTTCCCATAAGGGATCAGGAAGGAAATGAAATCGATTGCGCAGCCTTCGAACCCACAAAGAATTTCCGGCTACTCATACGGAAGCTCAGGCCCGGAGATAGAATTGTACTGTCAGGAAGTGTCAGTTCAGGAACCCTCAACATCGAAAAAATAGAAATAAAAACACTCTCCCCCCTTTACAAAGAAGAAAACCCGAAATGCCCTAACTGTGGAAAACACATGAAATCATCAGGACAGGCACAGGGTTTCCGCTGTAAAAAATGCAAGACTCAGGCAGCCTCAAAAATCCTACATCAAGTAAAAAGAGATCTTACAGTAGGACTATATGAAGTCCCGCCCTGCGCTCGCCGACACCTTGCAAAACCTCTGGTCAGAGAAAAAAGATCTGATGTAGATATCCATCCTGCCCGCTAAGAAATGGGCAGCAGTTTTCTATTTGTAATTCAGCCTTCTTAAGCGCAACCGTTGGGCCGCAACCGT
>DALS01000064.1:0-81109 GCA_002499445.1 Methanosarcina sp. UBA293 | reverse complement strand
CAAGCATTTTTTGAAAAAGTTTGCGGGACAGGAGGGGCTTTCCTTTTATGTTCGCTTCTCTTTATGCGGTTTACAACCGAGTTTAGTTGTTCTGCGGAAACTTCGAGAGTTTTCAGGATGGTTTCTTGAGCTTCGTCCTGTTCAAGTTTTTTTAGAATCTCATCAACCTTTGCATAAGAAACTCCAAGGTCGGCTTCATCAGTCTGGCCTGCCCAGAGACCTGCTGAGGGGGGTTTTGTGATAAGAGAATTTGGGATTCCAAGCTTGCGAGAAAGCTCCCATACTTCGGTCTTGTAAAGCCCGCCTATAGGTTCGAGATCAACGCCTCCGTCTCCATATTTCGTGAAATAGCCAAGCAGGATTTCGGTTTTATTACCGGTTCCTATGACCATACGGTTCATCTGATTCGCATGGAGATAAAGGATGGACATCCTGATTCTTGCTTTCAGGTTGCCCATGGAGAGCCGGTCTGCAGATTCACTCTTAGGATCTGCAGCCATGAAAGCTGAAATCATTCCTGAAATATCAATAGTCTGAAAATCGATTCCTAGAAAATCTGCAAGAGTTTTTGCATCTTTGCTGTCTTCAGCAGGAGTAAGGCCAGATTCGGGCATGTGGATTCCAAGTACTTTATCTTTTCCCAGAGCTTTTACAGTAAGTACGGTGGCAAGGGCTGAATCTATTCCCCCACTGATACCTATAACAGCTCCGCTTACACCTGCTTTACAGGTTTCGGTTCGGATGAAATCAATAATTCTGTTCTGTGCGATTTCAAGGCCCATGCTGTCAATTCCTGGACATTCGTCAGGTATATGATTCTAAAGATACTGATTATTTAAGGTTCTGCTGCTAAGGTCTGGACTTTAAGATCTTAAGTTTAAGTTCCTGACTTTAATTCTGATAATTTAAGATTTTGATAGATAGTAAGAGTTGAAAGATATCAGATCTAAGTGATTATTTGAAGGATTAAACAATTTTATACACAGAAGCTCCAGATATATAAATCCTCAGAGGGCTGGAGTTAGGGTAAACTTATTTAATAAGTAGAAAGGAAATATTATCCCGGACAATATAATATAAATAACTGATTACCGAATGTACCTTTAGCCGACAAAATTATTGTCCTGAAAGGGTATTGGCCATAAAGGGGGTATCTTAGGATAGGAAAACTAGGCCGAAAATTCAAAGCCTTAGATATTCCGCAACAGACTCACCAGGGTGAAAATCTCCCTTATCAATGGCATTGAAATAAAAAGACATCTTATATAGAAAACAAGTAGTTCCGTAATATACAGTTCAGAAAAATCTGAAAAATCTACTGTCCGTTTATTTTATTTAATTATTGAATAGAAGTTACAATCAAAAAGCAACTATTTTCGGGATGATCTATGGAAGAAATACAGTTGAAGGTTGAAAAGGCATATCCTATTGACCTTGGAAGAGGAATTATCCGACTTGACCCTACAACTTTGCTGAAACTTCAGCTCTCGCCAGGCGATATTGTGGAAATAAGGGGGAAGAAAAAAACCACTGCAAAAGTATGGAGAGCTGACAGGCAGGACTGGGATCAGGGACTCGTGAGAATTGATAACTTCATCCGGCAAAATGCAGGAGTTTCCATAGGAGAGAAGGTAGCTATCAGAAAAGTTGAAGCTCCGGAGGCAAAAAAACTTGTTCTGGCGCTTCCGGAAAGCATGATGCAAGGGGGGCCTGAACTTCAGTTTGGGGAACACGCAAATGAGATCATAAAACGGCATATCCTCAAAAGGCCAGTTTTCAGGGGAGACATAATTCCTATAATAAATTCAATGTCTCAGCCAATGACTGAATCCCTGACTACAAGCCAGGTAATCCCTCTGGTTGCTGTTGAGACTGACCCTTCAAATACTATTGTCCTTATCACGGATACAACGGTTATTGAACTTCGCAAAAAACCGGTACAGGGGTACGAAAAGGCAACTCGGGGCGTAACCACTTATGAAGATATAGGAGGTCTCGGGGATGAGATAATGCGTGTCCGGGAAATGATAGAGCTGCCCATGAAGCATCCTGAACTTTTCGGCCACCTTAATATCGAGCCTCCAAAAGGCGTTATCCTCTACGGTCCTCCAGGAACCGGGAAAACTCTGATCGCAAAAGCCGTAGCCAATGAATCCGGAGCTAGTTTCCATTACATTGCCGGCCCTGAGATTGTAGGGAAATTTTATGGAGAAAGTGAGGAAAGGCTCAGAAAAATCTTTGAAGAGGCAACCCAGGATGCACCCTCAGTCATTTTCATTGATGAAATTGATTCCATTGCTCCAAAACGAGAAAATGTAACAGGAGAAGTGGAAAGGCGAGTGGTCGCCCAGCTCCTTACCCTGCTTGATGGTATGGTAGAAAGAGGGCAGGTTGTGGTTATAGGAGCTACCAACCGTGTGGATGCTATTGACCCTGCACTCAGGAGACCTGGTCGGTTTGATAGAGAAATCCATATAGGTGTGCCTGATACCAAGGACAGGTTTGAGATCCTGCAGATTCATACAAGAGGTATGCCCATAGAGAGAGATGCAGGAGCTGAGGAAACCGGAGAAATCGAAACTGAAGTTGATGAAGCTGCTCTGGAAAGGGAAAGGAAAGAAAAGACAAATGAATACCTGATGTATCTGGCTGAAAGGACTCAGGGGTTTGTAGGCGCGGATCTGCTGGCTCTTGTGCAGGAAGCTGCAATGAGATGTCTTAGAGAAAATCTTCCTGACCTTGACCTGGAAAAAGAAACAATTCCTCCTGAAAGGCTGGAAAAAATCGTTGTAACCAAGAAAAACTTTGAGGATGCCCTGACTGAAGCCGAACCTTCAGCCCTCAGAGAGATTTATGTGGAAATGCCTTCAGTTGGCTGGGATGATGTGGGAGGGCTGGATGAAGCAAAGCAGTCTATTATTGAGGCTGTGGAGTGGCCTATTAAAAATCCGGAAAAGTTCATTCAGATGGGCATAAAGGCTCCAAGGGGAATCCTGCTTTACGGTCCACCAGGAACAGGAAAAACCCTGATAGCCCAAGCGGTTTCCAAGGAATCCAATGCCAATTTCATAAGCGTCAAAGGGCCTGAGATGTTCTCAAAGTGGCTTGGAGAGTCAGAAAAAGCCATTCGCGAAACCTTCAGGAAAGCCAGGCAGGTTGCTCCTTGCGTGATTTTCTTTGACGAAATTGATTCAGTTGCTTCTATGCCAGGAATGGAATCTACGGACAGCCACACTTCAGAGAGAGTGCTTAACCAGCTCCTGACTGAGATGGACGGGCTTGAAGCCCTTAGAGATGTAGTGGTAATTGCTGCAACCAATCGGCCTAACCTTCTGGATCCTGCAATCCTACGACCTGGCCGCTTTGACAGGCTGGTCTTTATAGGTTCTCCTGACCGGAAAGGCAGGCTCAAGATATTCAGGATTCACACAAAAGACACTCCCCTTGCTGAAGACGTTGACCTTGAAACCCTTGCCGATATAACTGAGGGTTATGTGGGTGCTGATATCGAATCTGTGTGCAGGGAAGCCGTAATGATTGCTCTCAGGGAGAACTTTGATGTAGAATATGTAGAAATGAGGCACTTCAGGGAAGCTCTGAAGAATGTAAAACCCACAATTACAGAGAATATTGCTCAGTTCTACGAAAAGATCGAGGCACAGTTCAAGGGAGGCCAGAGACTCACAGATACAGCTGCTTATATCGGTTATAGGTAAAAGCTTAAATGAATAGTTTTTGAATGAGTAAATGAGTAATTTCCAAATGAGCTATTTTTGAAAGCTCATTTTTTAAAAGGAAAATGTTTTAAAGAACCCCGTTTCAAATGGAATAAATATTCAAAGTAAAATGCCAGTTTTACCTAAACCATATAACACGCTGCTAACGGAGATACGTTAATATGTCGAAGGAATTTGCAAGAAACCTCTTTAACAAACAGGTAATGGCTACCGACGGAACTGAAATAGGAACACTGAACAATATCGTAGTCGAGATTAAAGGGGGAAATATCATTGACATGTTGGTTACCCCCAACCCCAATTTTGACACTTCCAGGTACAGGAAAGCGAATAACTTTATCCTTATTCCTTTCGATTCCGTAAGTGCCATCAAGGACTATATAATAATAGACAAGATGAAAGCAAAAGCGTAAATTAATCCGGAAGGAAAGTGATTCCAAAAAGAAATTCCTTTCCTTCGACCCAATTTCTATTTTTGTTATCTCTTTCAGCGCAGAGCAGCCCTGTTTCTATCACCCAATTGTATTCGGCAGAATTGCAGTTCGTGGTGTACTATCCTTCTCGCCTCTCTTAAATGGTTTTTTTGCAAAGTTATATAGCTTTTCCTCTCTAATTATGCTTTGGAACACACAATTTCTCTTCTCTTTAGAAAGACAGATTCCTTAGGGAATTAAATGTGAATATTTACATCCAAAACTAAAGCAGGAGCTATAATTGTAAAGGAATTATTATGACTCACCCTGATATTGATAAAGTTAAAGATACAGTAATATCACTTTTGCCCGATGAAAAACATAGAGTGATTTGTTTGTCTTTGTTCTTGCAAGCACTCAATAAAGCCAATTCATATGGTAATAATAAATGGGGTGTACATTACCGTAGTGATGGTATTCGTCTTTTAGTTGGTAGTCTCATTGTTTTTACCATTCACAAAAACGGAATTTGGTTGGCTCTTGATAAACAATTATTAGATGGGGAGAAGGATAAACGAAATTCATTAGACAAAAGTGAATTATGGCAGTGGGATGATGGAGAATGGTCTGAGTATAAAGCAGTTCCATCAATGAATGGATATTATTTTCCTTCGAGTCGGGACTTAGAAATCTGGCCTATAATACGTGACTTTCATTTTGAGTATATACGAAAAGTTGCAAACAAATACGAATGGTTAAACCTTAAAAGCCAGTCAAAACATGTTCCAGAATTGTTGGATTATTTAAATAATGAACTTGGACAAAGTGTTCCTAACCCAAATTATGGGAATACACTCGAAGATAATATTTTTTCAGACTCTAACGCTATTCAAGATATTGAGGAGTTTAAAATAGCTCACAAAGAATTAACTGAAACAGTACGTGAAGCAAAGTACAGAGTCGTATTGGCCAGGGAATATTCCGTGATAATTTAAAAAAATATTGGGGAGAAAAATGTGCTATTACAGGATGCGAGTTAGTTAAGACATTAAAAGCTTCTCACATCAAGCCATGGCGTTCTTCAAATAATATAGAGCGCCTTGATGTATATAATGGGCTATTACTCATTCCAAATTTGGATAGTGCTTTTGATTATGGTTATATTAGTTTTGATGATGAAGGAAAAATAATCATTAGCAGTTCACTCAAAGAAAATGACAAAATTAAACTTGGTATTAACTCTGAACTGAGAATTAGGAAAATAGAAGAGGATCATACCAAGTATTTAGAATATCACAGACAGAATATTTTCAAAAAATGAGTAAAAAATAATGACATCACTCTATGAAGTTTTTTGTTAGTAAGACTACCACTGTAGATCTTTTGCGACGCTGATGGAAGTTTATCATGTTATCCATGACAGTATTATAAAGTCAGAATGTATACAATAATGAGAAATAGATGAATAAATGAGAGGTGATCAATCTGATGCTTAAAAGGAGCCTCAAATATGATACTGATTTTGTTAAAGAAAATATGATGGGGCCAAACTCAATGAAAATCGTTGAGGAAGTGGCTGAGTCATTAAAACTTGAGAAAGGCATGCGAGTACTTGATCTTGGCTGCGGGAGAGGTTTAACTTCAATCTTCCTGGCAAAAGAATATGATGTTACGGTTTTTGCAACTGATCTCTGGATCAGTGCAACCGAGAATTATGAAAGAATCAAATCAATGGGACTGGAAGATAAGATAATTCCAATACACTCCGAAGCCCACGATTTACCGTTTGCTGACGAGTTTTTTGACCTTGCTGTATGTGTAGATGCCTATCACTATTTCGGGATTGAAGAGGATTATTTGGAAAAGCATTTTGCTCCACTTGTAAAGAAAGGAGGACAAATCGCAGTAGCAGTTCCCGGATTGAAAGAAGAGTTCACAAATGGAGTGCCTGCGGAGTTACAGCCATATTGGTTTGATGATATGACTTTAACTCTACACTCATCTGATTGGTGGCATAATCTCTGGAAAAATTGTGATTCAGTAAGTATTCAGGAGTGCAAAGAGTTAAAGTGTTTGGAAGAAGCCTGGCAGGACTGGCTTTCATGTGACAATGACTATGCTCGCAGGGATATTGGAATGATGGAAGCTGAGGGTGGAAATTACTTTAATCTGGTTTCAATTGTAGCTACGAAGTTGTGAAGAGATTTTTGCGGGCTCTAATAGTTCTCTAATATTTTGTGGAACCACTTAGCTTTAAATAACCGTTTAGGGAAAAAAGAAAGTGCAGTAAAAATTATAAGAGTTATAAACATAATGACTACAATAACTAAGAATGACTACAATAACTAAGAAAAGCTTATAACTTTTTAGAAAGTAATTAATTAGGGGAAATAATGAAAATATAATTGAGCTAGATGCAAGTGTATAAAAATACTTTTGTACTTTCATTGCTGAAAATAATTTCACATTCTACTGTAGTAGATGCTATCTTCTCTAAATTGGACAGAATCTTCCTTATTTACTAGCTTGTTGAAGCTGGCTGTTTTAAACATATTTATGAGCCTATCCCAAAACAAGTTTTATTTCTCAAATCAGCAAGAACTTCAAAACAATTTTCGTAATCAAAAACTCGATTGGTTATTGAGTTCTAAAGTTCAGACACTCGTTTTTGAGTTTTGGGATTAGCTCTATGTCAATAAAAGTAGTTTCCTTGTTAAATTTAATTTCATATGGAAGGTTGTAGCACTTATTCACAGGTGAGTAAAATGCATACTGAAAGCAATAATCTCCAGGATTATCTCAAAAAGGGATATGAGGAAAATAATTTTTAAATCCAACCTTTTTCCTCAAGAAATTCAAGGGCTTCAATAGCTCCGTCCCCAAAGGAAGCTTTTGTCACATAATCCGCAGTTTTCTTTATTATCTCGTCCCCGTTTGCGACAGCAATCCCGAAACCTGAAACTTCAAACATTTCCACGTCATTTACGGAATCTCCTATGGCTACAAAATCTTTGGGTTTTAGCCCCATCATGCCTGCAAGTTTATGAAGACCGACACCTTTGTTGATTTTTGGGCTTTTAATATGGATAGCATATTTGGTGTCAATTATTTCTACGTCCAAATTTTGGGTTTTGAGAAGAGTTCTGGCTTTTTCAAGATCAAAGTCTCTCCTGAGGGCAATTTCGGTTTTTCGATATAAAGGGTCAAGTTTGGTGAGTTTGAAATGCTCGGAAAGAAAAGAATAGGCTTTCTCGCATTCTTCCAGGCTTTCCTCAAAAGTACCTCGCAAATCGAAGCGAACAGTAATAGCTCCTCCGTTTTCTGCGATTACAGCTCCATCCAGGCCAATTAGCCTTGACGTCGTTCTCGCATAACAGAGAATATTTCCTGTGGCAAGCACGAAAGGAAGTTTAAGAGTACGGATCTTTTTGACGGCCCCCAGATGAAGTTCCCTTTTCTCGCAGGTAATTGTCCCGTCAATATCAGCAACAATGGCTTTGAATTTCATCACAAATGATTGGAAATGGATAGATAAAATATTTCCCCATTCATCAATTTTACTTATCCAGATTTGGTTTCAGGATTGCATTGGGTTATTACCCTGAATTTTTATTGGGTTATTATCCTGTTTTTTTGTTAGATACTACATCTCTGTCAGATATTATCTCTTATTCTGCTTTTGAGTAATCTGAGCCACACAATACTTAGAGTTCCTACAATAAACACAATCAGCAAGTCATCACCGTGCAGCAGTGAAAAACGGAACAGGCTTCTTAAAGCCGGTAAATACAGAACCAGAAGAAGGCCTGATATCGCTCCTATGAGCACATACCTCAAGGCTTTGTTTTCCGAACACAAGGTTTTGATTATGCTCTGTGACCAGGAAAGATTTGCCACAATTAAAGTAAGATTGGAAATTACCAGCGTAGCAAATGTAAGTGTGCGTGCTTCGACTTCCCCTTTACCCATATATAATGCGTATAGGAAAACAACAATTACTCCTGCGAGCATGCTTGTGCCCTGCAATAGACTAAGGGCTAGACTTTTTCTTCCAAACATTCTTTCTTGCAAATCTCGAGGTGGCCTGCTCATGATGTTTTTCTCTTCAGGTTCAGCCTCAAAAACTGTTGAACAGGCAGGGTCAATTATCAGCTCAAGGAATGCTATATGGGCAGGCAAAAGGATAAGAGGCAAACCAAACAATATCGGAAACAGGGCTAGCCCTGCAATAGGCATGTGGACTGAGAATATGTAACCTATTGCTTTCTTGAGGTTATCGAAAATCCTTCTGCCCAGCCTGACGGCTGCAACTATGGAAAAGAAATCGTCATTTAAAAGGACAATCGCTGCAGACTCGCGGGCCACATCCGTGCCCCTTTCCCCCATTGCAATTCCAATGTGAGCGGATTTCAGGGCAGGTGCATCATTAACCCCATCCCCTGTCATCGCGACAACCTCGCCGTTTAATTTTAAAGCGTTTACAATTGCCAGTTTTTGTTCAGGTACTACCCTGGCGAAAATATTTGTTGTTTTGATTTTCTCTGCAAGCTCGGTTTGATCCATGCTCGCGAGCTCAGGGCCGGTGATGTACTTATCCGGATCTTTTAAGCCTATCTGCCTTGCGATATGCTGGGCTGTACCGGGATAATCCCCTGTAATCATAATAACTCTTATACCGGCTGTATAGCATTCCTTTACTGATTGGGCAACCGATGGTCGGACAGGATCAACAAAACCAAGCAATCCTATAAATTCGAATTCGAAATCATGCTGCTTTTCAGGTAAAGTGTCATCCTGATAACTTGCTTTAGCCACACCTAAAAGCCTTAAGCCCTTGTTTGCCATTTCTTGGACATGAAACAGTAATTTCTCTTTCTCTGCTTCGTTGAGGTGGCATAAATCGATAATAGCTTCGGGAGCTCCTTTTGCAGCGATAACATATTTAAGGGAGTCATGTGATTCCCATACGTTTGAGAGTGAAAGTAAGTTTTTAGAAAGAGGATACTCCCGGACAAGTTTCCATTCACGGTGTATATCCTCATGCTCTGGAAGGAATTTTTCAGTGTTTATTTTGATTTCTTTCTCAAGCGGGTCAAAGGGGTCCTGCTGGCTTGCCAGATAGCCAAATTCAAGCAGCTCATGAAATTTATTGAGTAAACATTTCTTGTTATCAATCTCACAGTACTCATTTTCTGCATACAGAGAGCTTAAGATCATCTTATTCAATGTCAAAGTCCCTGTCTTATCCACACAGAGCACTGTCGAAGAGCCAAGGGTCTCAATAGCAGGCATGCGCCGTACCAGAACATTCCTCTTGGATAGACGCCAGGCACCCATGCTAAGGAATACAAGCAAAACTACTGAGAACTCTTCAGGGAGGAGGGCCATACTCAAACTCAGGCCTGCCAGCAAGCCGTGCAGCCAATCTCCTCTGGTTAATCCGTAGACTACCACTACAAGGATGCAGAGTATTCCTCCGAAAATAGCAAAATTCTTTACAATCAGGGCAGTTTCTTTCTTAAGTAAAGAATCCTCTTCGGCAATCGTCCCCAGAGCCTTTCCTATCTTTCCCATCTCGGTGTGTATTCCTGTTGAGCTTATGCGGGCTATCCCCTGACCCTGAATTACCAGTGTCCCGGAATATACATACGGCAGGTCATCTCCTCCTGGCTGTCCAGGCTGCAGGGTCTGGGTTAAACTGCTTGATTCGCATTTTCGAACTGCCAGCGATTCGCCTGTAAGCAAAGATTCGTCTACCAGAAGATTTGTACATAACAGTACAACTCCATCTGCAGGAACACGGTCTCCTTCTCTTAATATCAGAATGTCGCCTTTAACAACTTCCCGCCCTGGAATTCTTTTCTGTTCCCCATCTCTTATCACAAGAGCTCTTGGGCTTGAGAGATTTTTTAAAGCTTCTAATGCTCTTTCGGTCTTTCTCTCCTGGTTAAATGTTATACCTACAACCACAAAAACGAACATAAGCAGTATCAGAGCATCTTTTACTTCTCCAAGAAACAGATAAATCAGACCCGCACCTAGAAGCAGTAGCAGCATCGGTTCTTTAAGGACATTTAGTAAGATGGAAAAAAGGCTCTGTTTCTTTTGGGAAGGCAACTCATTATAGCCCTCATTTTTAAGAATTTCAGACGCCTCTTCTTCAGAAAGTCCGGTTATATTTTCTGGATCGAGTTTTGTTTCCATACTTTTTCATACCTGCTATTAATCCCCTATGATCAAGTGCTTTAAAACTTCGAAATTTACCAGGAATATGGTGTGTTGTAAGGATAATTTCAAAAATAAGCTCCCGAAATATAGTTAACTTCACTCTGTTATTATAATATTCCTTTAATCAGTGAATTATACAGATAAATCTGGAGAGCACTTCTTTTTTGCTTGTTTTTCTTTATAAGACCTACTACGTAGTTCAGGCAGGGGATATAAGATTGGAGAAGTATGAATCTTCGATTAAGTACTGAATCTAGATAAGCTGCACTATGTTTAACTTGCACTATGTTTAACTGGGATATTATTTTCAACCCATATAAAAACAGTGAAGACCAGTTGTGTTGAAAATCAGGGAAAACAGGAAGACAAAAAACGGATCAGACTAGGAAGAATAAGAGCAGACTAGGAAGAAAAAGAGGCATGTCACTTTATAGGAATCTTTGATTCTGAATAAATAGATTTGTTATGAAGGAATCGCTGGAGCAAAAAATCTCCGCGGCTTACAAAGAGGTGCTCCAGCGCAACTTTGATTGAAATTACCTCATATAGTACCCTAATTCAGGAACAAAAAATTCCAGATTTTAGGGTTGAATGAAGTATATTTTTTACTCTAGTTATTTACTGTCCATTTATTGTCCAGATAGTTTTCATTGATCCATGATTCCTGCTGTAGAGACTGCAACAACAGCTTCTCCTTCGGGCAGGTTGGGAGAGTCCACAAGCCGGATAATTCTTTTATCTCCTTTGGATTTCCGCAGGTAGAGCCTGAAGGTTGCGGTGTGTCCGACTATGTGCCCTCCGATTGGCCTTGTGGGGTCTCCAAAGAAGGCATCGGGCTTTGCCATAACCTGGTTTGTAACAACAACACAGGCGTTGAACAGGTCTCCGAAGCGGAGAAGGCCGTGCATATGTTTGTTGAGCTTCTGCTGCCTGTCTGCAAGGGTTCCTCTTCCGACATATTCTGCCCTGAAGTGAGCCATAAGAGAGTCAACGATTAAGAGGCGAACGGGTTTGCCCATTTCTTTGAGTTCGTTTGCTAGATCGGTTGCAGAGTCAACAAGAAGTATCTGGTGATTGGAATTGTAAGCTCTCGCTACATGGATGTTCTGCAGGAATTCTTCAGGATTGAGTTCCATTCCGTACTTCTCGGAAAGCCCTTCTACCATCTGGGCGATCCTTTCCGGCCTGAAGGTATTTTCAGTGTCGATAATAATGACAGACCCACCGAGACCTCTGTGTTCCCGGTCCATCTGGACGTTTACTGCGAGCTGGTGAGCCACCTGTGTTTTTCCAGAACCAAACTCTCCGTACAATTCGGTAATAGCCTGGGTTTCTATGCCCCCACCCATCATTTCGTCAAATTCTGTACAACCGGTAGTCAGCTTGCCTACATTTTTTCGCCTTTCAAGCACAATGTCTCCGGTTTCGAAACCTCCAATATCAGCAGCTTGCCTTGCGCCATTGATGATCTTTGCAGCAGTTGATTCCCCAATTTCGGCTGTAGTTGCAAGTTCAGAAGGAGAGGCTACAGCCACTGCTTCAATGGTGTTAAATCCGGCTTCTTTGAGTTTTTCTGCAGTTGCAGGGCCAACTCCGGGCAGATCTTCGAGTGAAATTTCGCTCATTACAAATTCTCCTAGATGCACATGTTTGTATAAGGTGCATAACAGTTGCTCCATAATGGTTTTGAAGGTATATATAATTAGAGGAGGTGGAGTGAAAGTATTCTAAAGCGCCCTTAAAATGCAGTTATATTGCCGCAAAATATGACAAATAGGAGATTGAACCTAGAAGGTTTTTTCTGACTTTATATTAAAGAATAGAATAAAATGAGAGTAAAAAACAGGAAAGAATTGAGTAAAAAATTGAGTGAGAAATAAGAAAATATTGAGTAAAAATATAGAAAAGAGATGAAATTCCTAAAAAATCGGAGAAAAACCAAAACTTCTTTTTACTTGGCAGATTATCACCCATCATGCCAAAGGTCGCAGTCGGCGGTACGTTTCAGTACTTTCATGACGGTCACGCCAAACTGATTGAAAAAGCATTTGAAATAGCTGAGGATGGAAAAGTTCACATAGGGCTTACCTCGGATGAAATGCTGAGTAAAAGCCATAACATCGACAATTATAACAAAAGGAGGGCTCTGCTGCAGCAACACATTAAAAAAATGGGTTTTCCAGCTGAAAGATATGAGATTACGAGGCTTAATGATCCCTGTGGCCCTACTCTCGAAGAGGATTTTGACTTTATAATCGTCTCTCCTGAGACTTATCCGGTTGCCCTTAAAATCAACAGGATCAGGGAAAAAAAAGGAAAAAAACCCTTGGAAATCGTATACGTTGAATACGTAATGGCTGTGGATGGAATTCCGATTTCCTCAACGCGAATTGCAAAAGGAGAGATTGACAGACACGGCAGACTAAAAAACAGGGTTGAGCAGTAAATATTTTCGATCTAGCACAGCACTGTTATAAATTAAGCAGTTATAAATCAGGAAAAAACTATAAAGTGATAGTATGCCCAGAGAATTTACACGGAAGGATATTGAAATTTTTAATAAGCTTGCTCCTGAAGCTGGAGGAAGATTAACTTCCAGGGAAGCAGGGCACCAGTATCCCTTTATTCTGCGCCCGGTCTCACACAAATTTGCCGAGTCATCTGAGGACTTCAAGAAAAGGTTGGAGAGACTGAGCCCAGAGGAGCTTGATTACCTTGTGGGACTTGCGCTGGAAGGAAAGGAGGATGTCCAATCCCTGGATGAAGACCTTGAAGAGTTGATTGCAGTAGTTGCCGAAAAACTCTCTTCTAAGAGGGCAGAGCAACTAAAGAATTTCGTGGGGATTTTTTGAGAGGACGTTTGAAAATGTCCTCAAAGCAACTGCTTTTCGGAACCGGAGGAATTCCCAGAAGCACAAAAGGCACAAGCAGTATTTTAGGAATCAAACGGATCAGGGAACTTGGCCTTGATTGTATGGAGCTTGAGTTTGTTCAGGGAGTGCGCATGAGTGAAAAAGGGGCAAAAAACGTCCTGGAAACCGTAAAGAAAGAAGAAGTAGCCCTGAGCGTCCATGCTCCATATTATATCAACCTGAATTCTTATGAAGAAGAAAAGTTAAAAGCAAGCCTGGAAAGGATTTATCAGGCTGCAAGAATAGGCAGCCTCTGCGGAGCTGAATCAATTGTACTGCATGCTGGTTTTTATCAGAAAAGCCATAAACAGGATACCTATGAAAGCATATCAAAAGCCCTGAAAGAGCTTACCGGGCAGCTTCATGATGAAGGAATCCCTGCAGTCCTGCGCCCTGAAACCATGGGCAAGCGCACGCAGTTTGGAACACTTGAAGAAGTTCTTGCTCTAAGTGAAGAAGTTGAAGGAGTTATGCCCTGCCTTGATTTTTGCCATCTTCATGCAAGGGAAGGAAAGGAAAACTCTTACTCTGAGTTTACTGAAATTCTCTCCAGAGTCGAAGAAAGCCTTGGAAAGGAAGGGCTTTCAAATATGCACATGCACGTCTCAGGAGTAGAATATGGCACGAACGGGGAAAAAAGGCATTTAAACCTGAATGAATCGGACTTTAATTACCCAGAACTTATGATAGCCTTAAAAGAATTCAAAGTCAGAGGGAGGGTTATACTTGAAAGCCCTGTTTTAGAACAGGACGCGCTTATGCTAAGGGAAATTTACACTGAACTATAATCTTATCTATAACTTTATTTATAATTTTATATTCCTTTTCAATGTTTACCTGGCACATTTATAATCTAAACAAATTCAAACAAAAATATATCTATATTCAAGAGAGAACTATCTGACATTTACCTGCCTATTATTTTACTTAAGCTTTTTTCTAAAGGCATATGGAAAAAGAGATTAATATGCGCTTGTTGCTTCAAGCACATATTATTCAAAATAGTATTCAATATTCAAGATAATATTCAAGAACTCATTCCAAGTGAATCCGGTTGAGAGAGCAATTCCAATGTTTTACTGAATACCGCTCCAACTGTATTGCTTGCCACTGTAACGGTGCTTTCCTTCTTTTGTTTCTTCATGCTCTTTCATAGCTAAATATTTTTCCTTGTATTTTATTATCAGGTAGACTCCAGCCAGGCCTACAAGAGTGTAGACTAACCTCGAGATAAAGGATTTCTTTCCAAATATAGCCGCTACCAGATCAAAGTTCAGGAGACCTACAAGACCCCAGTTAATAGCGCCTATTACAGCTAGCAGCTTAGATGGAATGTATAGCTTATCCATAGGCATCTTATGCATTTTATGCATCTTTATCAAACCTCCCCACTGAAATAGAGCATTCAAAAGGATAGATCATTTTTCCTATGTCTAGAAAACTCTAGGCTTTTGGACGATCTAACCACTTGCTCTCGCAAACATTGTTGGAGCTAAGATATTATGAATCTATTCCTTAACCTGGCTATCTGCCGTAAAAAAAAGAATTTTTAAATTACTCTGTCGATTTTAAATTACCCTATCGATTTCAATATACTCAAGAAATCATAGAGATTATCCCAAAACCAATATTATTTTTATACCAATGAGAAATTTAGAATCAGTCTCATGATCGGAAATCAATTGACTCTCAAGTTTATATTCGGACTTAATTTTGAATTTTGAATTAGCTCATAGTAAAATTTGGAATTATAGGAAAAAAAGGAGAAAAGAAAGGAGAAAAGAAAGGGGAAAAGAAAGGGGAAAAGAAGAAAATAATTATACCTTTAGAGTTTCAGAGCTGTCTCCGGTCTCTTCGAGCCACGTGTAGCCTTCTTCCCTGTTAATCACTCCAACTGTAAACTCTATCCCGCTTGTTTCCACATATTCCTTTATTCTTTTGAAGGCATGATCCACCATCCCGCCGGCTGTAAGGATAAGGCAGCGCTTTCCACAGAGCGCCATCAGGATCGATTTGTCTATAACGCCTGAAGTAACATCCAATCGGACTCCGTCCTGCTCGGCAAGAGTTTTGCTCTTTTTGCCCATTGCTCCGACAAAGGCAATTTCTCCTTCCTTAAGGATTTGTTTAATTTCTGGAAGGGAATAACTGTCAGTATCGTAAAGGAGGACTCCTCCAGCTTTAATCCCTTTACGCTTTAATTCAACAACAGCCCTTCCATCCGGATGAATGTGCAGTATGGTGGCATTAATAGCTTCGTAAGGGGACTGGGTTGCATATTCCCCGTACATTACTCCAAGATTCAGGTTATCTCCTTCTTTTGTGCCAGGAGGGACTTCTACCCACATCAGGTCGAGAGGCTTTAAGGTATTGACAAGTTCAGGTATGGTT
Organism: Methanosarcina sp. UBA293; assembly: GCA_002499445.1. Classification (GTDB taxonomy): domain Archaea; phylum Halobacteriota; class Methanosarcinia; order Methanosarcinales; family Methanosarcinaceae; genus Methanosarcina. The sequence goes on along the minus strand of DALS01000064.1, from coordinate 65,428 downwards.
TTAGGGGAATTTCTGCCATACGCAAGCCCTCTTCTTTCGATTTCGTGATAGATTTCAAGAGTAGTTGGCTGGCGGAGTCCGGCTTTTTTTAGGAGTTCTGGATCTTTGAAAACCTCTACTGGGGTCCCCTGTCCTATAATTTTACTATTTGACAGGAGGAATACATAATCGGACCAGCGATATGCCAGATCCACATCATGCGTTGAGATAATGATAGTGCTTCCAAAATGGTTAAATTCGTTAAGCAAGTCTACGATTTCATCTGCTCCTACGGGATCAAGATTTGAGAGAGGTTCGTCAAGAATAATCACTTCAGGTTCCATTGCCATAACCCCGGCAATTGCAACACGTTTTTTCTGCCCTCCACTGAGGTGATGAGGAGGCTTATCTTTTAAACGGGAGAGGCCAACATATTCGAGCGCCTGCTGAACACATTTATCAACCCTTTCTTTTGAGTAGCCAAGGTTTGCAGGACCAAAAGCTACATCCTGGTATACAGTAGGGGCAAAAATCTGGTCATCGGAGTTCTGAAAAATTATTCCTACGGATTTCCTGATATCTCTTAGCGACTTCGAATCATACTTGAATGGAGTGCCATGGAAAAGAACTTCGCCTTGGACTGGTTTAAGTGTTCCATTCAGAAGCAGGAAAAGTGTAGACTTGCCGGAGCCGTTCTGCCCTACAAAGGCAATTTTCTTTCCTTTCATTATTTCAATATTCAGATCCTGAACAGCCACAGTTCCGTCAGGGTAAGTGTACTTAAGGCTCCTGGTCTCAAGAATAATCATAATCTTTTACCTCAGACAATAGATGCGTTTTTTGTAAGATAAAGAAGTGCAAGAGTAAGGAGAAAATAGGCTGAAGTAAGAAGCAGTTCAGGTACTCTTACAGGCCTGTGCACTTCGAAAAGCGTCATTTTTCCATCATAACATCTTGAATTCATGGCAAGGAAGAGTTTGTCTCCCTGTTCCCAGGAACGGACGAAAAGGGTACTTCCAAGCATGCCCAGGGAACGGAGTGATCGGCTGAAACTTGAATATCCCAACCTTACAGTTTGGGCGTACCTGATGGATATGGCCATGCCAAGGAAGACAAAAATATAGCGGTAAATCAACATGGAAAGTTCTATGAATGATTCGGGAAGCCTGGTAGCTTTAAGCACTGCAAAAAGCTCGATCATGGGAGTTGTCAGTACCAGGAAGTAAAGACAGCACATTCCGCTTAAGGATCTTGAAAGTACAAGGAGAGCAAGTTCAAGCCCATCTTTCCTTAATGATACAGGATATCCCATAAGTTTGAAAGATAGTAGTTCTTGCCCTGAACCTGAGAAGAAGGCAATTATAAGGACACCTGTAACTGCAAAACCTATTGGTGCAAGCAAAAGTTTCAGGTATAGTTTTAAGGGAGCTCTGCCGAGTGCAACTGTCGTAAAACCCATACAGAAGGCTATGAAAAGAGGAGTTACGGGAGAAGTGGAAGAGATCCCTGCAAGCAAACCAAATAGTACTATTGCCAGTTTCAACCAGTTATTTCGGTGCCTGAGAGGGCTCATAAGAGCATAATCATCAAGAATATTTGTCATATGGAAAACCCGCAGAAAGGTAGATGAAGCCTAAAAATCAAGTGTTAAAAATAAAAGGCAAATGATAAAAGCTTTCCTCCCTTCAAGAGAGGAAAACTAACATGGTAGAAGAAGAAGTTATAAAGAGTGCCTGTCCCCCCTCTGGAGAGGGCATATCACTTTCAGATTTACTTTTCCCTTTATATCCAAGCTCGTTTTCATAGGTTTTTTTTAGCCCTGTAATAGCCAAAGAAGTATCCGAGGATTCCTGCACCAATGGCTGCCTGAAGACCGAAGAGGAGGCTTTCAATTTCTCCACTAGGAGGTTCCCAGAAAGGTTCTGCAATTGGTTTGTAGGTTCCGCCAGTAATGTCGTTTATCACGCCTTCAGCTTCTCCGTCAGCTCCTGCGTACTCAGCGTCAGTGGTTGAAGACATGTAAATAAACTGAGCTGCAAAGATAAGGATTATTGCAAGTACGATAAGTTCCAATTTTCGGCTCATGCAGGAGTTCCCCTAAGTTTTCGTGCGACTGAAGCTTCAATGACTTTCATTTCCACAAGAATATCGCTCTTGACGTTTACGACGTATTTGAAGAGCAGGGCACTGACAGCTCCTTCCATGATCGCAAGGGGAGCCTGGGTTACTGCAAAGATGAGTGCAAATTTCTTGAATGAGCTGAGGAAACCTCCAAGGGTAAGCACATCACTGGCAGGATATGCAAGAGCAAGTTCCGCAGTGGTAATCAGGTAAGTTGTCCAGTCTCCAAAGGCTGTGGCAAGGAAGACTACTGCATAAAAGTTAAGATTCGCTCTCATTCCAGCTTTGTATATTAGATATGCAACCAGGGGCCCTACTATTCCCATAGAAAATACATTGGCTCCTAAGGTTGTCAGCCCGCCGTGTGCAAGGAAAAGAGCTTGATAAAGGAGTACGATTGTTCCCAGCACTGCCGAGATTGCCGGTCCAAATATGATTGCAGCAATGCCGGTTCCAGTTGGGTGAGAGCAACTTCCATTGACAGAAGGCAATTTTAGGGCAGAGAGCACGAAAATAAACGCACCTGCAACAGCAAGAAGGGGTAAGATCTCACGTTTTTCTTTTACCAGTCTATTCATTTTGTAAATTCCGTACAGTATCGCTGGGATAGACACTGCAAACCATAACTGCCACCAGGGAGTGGCTAAAAAACCTTCCATTATATGCATAGGATCACCAAGGGATATCAAGTAAATATTAGTGAGCTCAAAGCAAGTTAAATTGAGTTAGTTTATAGATAAAGATTACGGTGAGTAAGAAACGAGTGCATAAGCGTGTATCAAATTGGTTCAAAGGTAATGGTATTCTCAAAGTTGAGAATGTATAGAGCAGAACAAGCAAACTTGAATCATGTCATGCATAAATCTATAGAATTATTATGTTTTATATTGAATATTTTTATATAAAAAAGCTATCAAACGGATTTGACAGAGATAAAATAATGAAAATCACAGTCTCTCCTTTAAAAGGCCAAATATCTTATGATATGAAAAGCTAGGTTGTGCAGAAAGTAATAAAATGTTAGATTAAGGAAAAATGAAAAAAATAAAAAATGGAGGTTATAATCAAATGCAAATCCCGTTTTGAAGGTCTGGAAGACAGGCGAGAAAAAACAAATTAAAGCAACGGAGATCAACTAAATTTGTTTTAGCAACCTAATATCATAGGTCTTATTATATAAACATTTCTGTTCTTCTTGTGTAGGTAATATTTTTTGGAAGATAATGTCAGAAAATTAATGTTGTAAAGAAAGAGTGAAATCTATGAAAAGCTTGCTTAAACAGGCAAATCCTAAGGGGAGAGTATTTCAACAAATGAGATTTCAAAAAACTTAACAAATGAGACTTAAAATAGAAACTTTAAAAAAATGAAGTTTTTAATTTAGCTGGATAACAAAAAATCAACTGCTAAATATGCTGTCAGATATCCAACTGCAAAGTAACGCCCAAATTTCCCAATAAATACCACCACAGAAAAATATCGGAAAGGAAGCTTCATAAGGCCAGCAACCATGGTAAATACGTCTCCTATGCCTGGTAGCCAGGTGAAAAGAAGGGTGTAAACCCCATATTTTTTAAAAAGCCTTTCACTTTTCTCAAGTTTTTCACGAGAAGGAGATAGGTATTTTTCAAGCACCGGACGTCCTTTTAGTCCGAGATAATACGTTGTGCATGCTCCTAGATAGTTGCCTGACGTCGCTACCAGAATGACAGCAAAAGGATTAAATCCCTGATAAATAAGGGCTACTAATAATGGTTCTGACCCCATTGGCAAAACCGTGGCAGCTAGGAAGCTCAGAATAAAAAGATTCAGGTAACCGTAATCGGCAATGAAGGAGCTCAAAGCTTCAAGCATCGTATTCAACAATTGTAGTTCAGTATTTTAAGCTGTCGTTCGGGCATTATTCTGGCAAAGTAAAAGGAAGCAAAATCAAGATGAAAAAATAAGGAAAGCCGGAAATCCAGTTTCGGTTTCCGGTTCCTGCCTGAACAGGTATCTTAAAGCTATGTTGTGTTTTAATAAGTTCGAATGCCTGACGCTTTAGCATCAGTCAGTCCTTCTTTTTCTGAGAAAAACAAATGTTGTGGCGAGTATTCCAAGCGTGACTATCCCGCTGAAGAAAGGAGCTTTTTCGGTCACTTCGTAGCTTTTGTTCAGGCCTCCCACTTCAACTGTATATGCCCCTGCCTTATCCTCAGTATGTGAGAATTCGACTGTTGTACTCTCACTAGGGCTAAGAGTTATATTCTTGGAATCAACAGATTTGTTATTAACCAGCAGTTCCACTTTGGATTCTCCTGCAACGTTTCCGCTATTCACAACATTTACTCTTATCTTTACCGGAGTGCCTGCCTCAACCGAAGCCGGCTCTAATGTGAGGTCTGAGAAAGTAAACTGTGCTACGCTTTCAAGTACCTCAATCACGGTTTCTCCTTCTTCATAACCTGTTTTTGTAGCATTTATGGTATACGTACCCGGAGTGGTAACCCAGTGAGATATTATACCGTTTGCGTCCGTTTGTTTGTCGATTTTCTTTCCACCGAAATAGACATCAGCTCCGGCAACAGGTTGTTTATTTACAGAATCCGTGACCTTTATGCTGATCTGATCTCCTTCCCTGACAGTTGCAGGTGATACTGAGAGCAGAAGTTTCTGGGCTCCTTCTGCGACAACGTCAACTTCCTTGCTTCCGGAAACATAATCTGTCCGGCTTGCAGTTACAGTGAAGCTGCCTTCCTTGTGAGGTGTGAAGGTGAGTTTTCCATTATATTCTGTAGTGCCGATACTGGTGGTACCAACGAAGACTTCAACGCCGCCGACTGAAACGTTTCTTGCCGTTACCAGGATCTCAGCCTGTCTTCCGGCTATAAGCGCATCTGGCATTTCAATGTTCAGTTGATCTCCTGTCTCGGTTTTGATTTCAACAAAAGGATAAAAGCGAAGAACTGAAGCATCGGCAACTCTGAATTTGACATTGCCCATCAGATCAATAACGTCACCTTTTGAAAGGGAGATCGAGTCCTCATTTTTCATTGTAATGCCTGAGCTAGAAATCGAGCTGACCTCCATTTTACCAAAGGAGTCACCTTGAGAAACTCTCAGGTAATCGTTTGAGATCTGGAAAATTCCTTCTACAAATACGGCATCTGTTTCACTGGAACGGAAGACTGTACTGACATGGACTGCAATGACAGGAACATTTTCAGCTCCTCCGATATCGGCTTTATAAATATAATCTCCATTCTTGGAAACTACTCCAGAATCGACCAGCTTTCCATCTTTGTAAAGTTCAAAGAGTACCTTTTCTCCATTAACATCGACTTCTGCTGCCTTAAGAGAGTATCCATTCTCCAGAGCTAACGAAGAACCTGTGAACAGGGATTTTTTGTTGTCGTCATCGATAAGAACTTTTGAAAGAATACGGTCTGAAAGCACGCTTATGCCTTTTGAGTTTCCAAAAGTATTCTCAGGATATCCTGCAAAATACTTCTCTGCCATGAAGCCGACAACCTCATAATTCCCCCAGCCTTTGTGTTCAAATTCAACACGTGCGGGTTTTGTAGAATAAACGAGCGTTTTGTCATCAATAGTCCTGTCATTTAGCTTTTCAATAACAAGGCTTTCAGTGGAAACATTATCGTCAATGTTATAATAGAAACCTTCGAAGTTAAAAGGGGTCCAGACAAAAGTATCAAACTTCTCATCATGCACAGTTCCTCTTAATTCATATATCCCGGGCTCTGTGGTTTTAACTATGGGAGCAAAACGAAGCTTGTTGGCATCAGCCACAACAAAACTCAGTTTACCCATTATATCAATAGTATTACCCTTGCTAAGCGAGATAGAGTCGCTGTTTCTCATTTTTATGCCTGAACTTGAGATGGAATTCACTTCCATTTTTCCAAAATCGTCTCCACTCCGGACCTTTAGGGATTGGTCTGAGATCTGGAAAATTCCCTGTACGAAAACCGCGTTTGTCTCTCTGCCGCTAAAGATTTGAGAGAAATAGACTGCGATTATGGGCACATCTTCTGTACTTCCAAGCCCGGTTTTATATACATAATCACTGTTAGAGGGCAGGAAAGCGTTATCTATTATATTGCCATCTTTTTCAAGCTGCACCCAGACGCTGTTTCCTTTAACGTCAACCTCAACTATGTTCAGGGAATATCCTTCTTCAAGAATGAGGGAAGAACCTGTATACAGGGATTTCCTATCATCGGTGTCAGTCAGTACCTTTGAAAGCTGCCCATCAGAGATAACACTAATTTCTTTATTTGCAAAGCTTGAGTTTGGCGTATATCCTGCAAAATAGCGCTCTGCCATAAACCCTATTACCTGATATGAACCCCAGTTTTTGTGCTCAAAACCAGTTTGTATGGGTTTTGTTTCATACTGCAGGTTTTTCTCTTCAATTGTCCGGCTGCCCTTACTGAGGAGCTTAACTGTCAGATTTTCGGAACCTTCTCCGGTATCCAGATCATAATAAAAGCCTGAATAGATCTGAGGTGTCCATGTATAGGTAAGGTTCTGGTTTACATCTTCATCCCAAATGCGGTTGCCTGTTGAATCTGAGACTTGGGCAGCCGCATTTGTGCATAACAGCCCGAGCACCAGAATTAAGCATGAAATCTTTATATAATTTTTAATTTTCAAATTAAACCTCCTCTATTATTTCATAAAAACGGGAGCGTAATTTTCAGGCTCTGAGAAGGAAAAAATAGGAAATAATAATTCCCTGAGTATCCTAAATATATCCTGAATGCGGATACCCCCGTCTATTTGGGTTATATCAAAGATATTTTACTATGTATATTTTTAACAATTGTACATTTTCTAATAACACTGACCTTTAATAAAAATTTTTGGGTGTTATATTAAAATTTTGAGAAAACATGAGATATAAAAATCAAAAACAATAAAATAATGTATTTAAAGCCTTAAACATCTTAAAGCAGTTTTTAACCGCTTTTTAATATAGCAAGTAAATAATCGGTTTTTTAGTACTGTAATAAACATACAAACAACTCTTTTAAGACCGTAACAAATACACAAATTATTTTTTGATACTATAATGAATAATGCATAGACAGAGCTTGCGCAGTTTGATACCCACAAGTTATAAGATTGAAGAGGCAGTTTTTGACACTTAATAAGCAGAAACCAATACAATTAACAGGATAATTAAGATCCACTCTGCAGAGTAAAAATATGGAGCCGTACCTGGCATGGAAACACATACAGGCATTCCCGATAAATTAAAGCTTGCAGTCCTTGAGAGAATAAAACCCACTGAACCTGAGAAAGAAAAACTCCTAGCGGTCCAGGAAGAGCTCGCCTTGCAGGTTAAAGCCGCAGCAGAGAGGCTCGGTATCCAGGAAGTGCTTGTAATAATAGTAGGTTCCGCTGCCAGAGGTACCTGGCTTTCAGGCACTCATGATATTGATATTTTTATAAGCTTTCCTGAAGAGACGCCCAGAAAGGAACTTGAAAACCTGGGCATGGCAATTGCAAGGGAAGTGGCAAAAAATGCTGAGTATGCCGAAGACCGCCACGCTGAACATCCTTATCTGAATATTACATACAAAGGCTTTGATGTGGATCTTGTCCCCTGCTTCAGGGTTGCTTCAGCTTCCCGGATCAAATCTGCAGTTGACAGGACTCCTTTTCATAACGATTTTGTCAAACCCCGTATAAAAGGGCATGAAGACGAGGTCCTGCTTTTGAAGCAGTTCATGCGCGGAGGCGGGGTCTATGGCTCGGAATTAAAGACCCAGGGCTTTTCAGGCTACCTGACCGAACTCCTGATAATCCACTACAGCTCCTTCGAAAAAACCGTCTGGGCAGCCTGCTCCTGGAAACCCGGTGTAAAAATCGATATAATGAAGCACGCGGAAATCGAGCACGCTGAACCCCTGGTAATGGTTGACCCAACCGACCCGAAGCGGAACGTGGCAGCAGCTCTTTCCCTTGACAAATTTTGTATGTTCATAGACCACTGCCGGGAATTTTTTAAAAGCCCAGAACTCAGGTGCTTCTTCCCAACTCCTCTTCTCCCTCTCGAGGACAGTGAAATTCTGGAACGGCTTGAAGTCCGGAAGAGCACCCAGCTTGCAATCGTCTTCAAAACCCCGGATGTGGTAGAGGATGTACTCTATCCGCAGCTCTATAAAATGGAGCAGGCAGTAGCTGTCCTTCTGAAAGAATATGATTTTACAGTGATAAAAACCGGGGTCTGGTCAGGCAAAACCAAAACCGCAGTTATGTTAGAACTTATCTCAGGCACCCTCCCCAACGTGAAAAAACACATCGGTCCCCCGGTCTGGGTAAAAGTACACGCCGAGAAGTTCAAGGAAAAATATCAGGGCGTGGACGGCGTTTTCGGAGGCTATATCGAAAACGGAAAATATGTCTTTGAAATCCAGCGCAAGTACCCGACAGCAAAAGGGCTTCTCGAAGAACGGCTCATTAGCTGCTCTCTTGGAAAACAGGTGCATCAGAGCGTAGAGAGGGGTTTTGAGATTATTGAAGATGTCGGGATTTGCAGGTTAAAAGATCCTGATTTCAGGGTTTTTTTGAGGGGATGGATGTAAAGAGTGCTCAATGGCAATAAAGAGCGGATTTAATTAGCTGGTTGGGATTTTATCTTAGGATACGTTTTTTTCTCATCTGCATCTGTTTTTTATCCATTAGTATACACTGGGAATAGGCCATATCGGCCTTCTTCAGTGTTTCCAGAGAACAAGTGCACGTGAGCGAGGTTCTCTATGTTTTCAGGGGGATCAATATTCTCTAATATGATGAATTGGCCGAGGTGATGTATAGAAGCTAAATGTTCGAAAAATCTTTCCTTTAAGGAAGTTTTTGAAAGTGCCTTTTCATCCTCTGTTAGATCTCCTAACTTCGTGTTTTTCATAGGATCCCTATAAGTTAACAGCGGCGTATCGAGCACAACAAATCCCGGATGTGGGAGTCCTCTATTGCGGCAAAACAATAGAAGTGCAACCTTGAAGGCTGCATGTGTTACAGCCCTAACACCTTTACCATTGTCAATACGCAATTTTCCATCAATCCTCAGATCATATGTATCATAATCAAATGACACATTGCAATCGCCGGGGAATTCCCATCTCTTAAGTACCTCGCTGACAACTTTGCAGAATTCGTGCGATTCATCTGCTGGAAGAATTAATTTTGGATTGTTTGCACTCGAAGGTTTTTTAAGATTCTTCAATTCCTTTTGCTTTAAGAGTAACTCATCCCTTTTTTCAAGAAGAGACAATCCCTTTCTTGCATAATCTCTTGCCTTGATAATCTCATTTAGTTCAAAGTGACTATTATTGACATCTGGAGTAAGCGAAATGATATTATGCTCAACTGTGGCGAGCTTCTCTTTAAGATCTGGAAGAGTAGATTTGAGTTTTTCTCTTTCATATTTAAGATTATTAACTGTATCCGCAAGATCTGAGCGATGGTGTTCGATTTTTTCAATTTCTACTAGCGATGCCTGACTCATCTTTTTAATATTTTCTAATGAATAGGCATGTTTTTGCATCTCAACAGGTGTACCACATAATGGACAATCCCACTCACTATTATCGAGCGACAAAATGAAACTTGCCTCATCTATTGCCTTCAATCTTTCAATATCAGAAAGATAGACCTCTTCGAGCTGTTCAAAACGTTGGATATGGAGTTGGATTTCTTCTAGCCGAGTACTTATTTTTGGAATCTGAACCGACAAAAATCTTTTTTCTTCAACAAGTTTAAGAATTGGCTCCTGAATCAATTCCAATTCTGTCTGAATTTGCTTAAATTTCTCATCTAATAGTATAATCTGGGCAGGAAGATCTACATTTGGATAGTTTTCTGCTATTTTTAACTCAACATCGGAAATCATTTCCTCAATTATTTCAAGCATAGCGACCTTTGATGTTTTGAAGGTGCTTTCTTTGATATTAGCCACAACCGCACTATCATCTGCGCCAGTGAGAAGGAATCTGAAGACGCTACGTTCCTTCGTGCGAGTCACAGGACTTCCACTCTCAATGGGTGATCGTTCAATATAGATACTAGTCTCGTCAACCAGCAGAATTTCCGCAAGGTCACGGAAACTCAAACTATGCTTTTCTCCCACAGCATTATTAGCTACATACTTGCCAGACAATTTAAGATATTTAAGTAGGAATTGGGATAGGTTAGCATCAGTCTTGGAATCGTGCCTCGAAGAGAGTATTCCTATTTTTTGTTCAATCTGAGCCGAGGATATGAGACCGTTATAAAGCTCATATTGTCCTCCTGAGATTGCTCTGAACAGGGTGAAATCGCCTATACCTTCAAGAGAGAAACCAAGCCAAATTCCTTCGTATCCCTTGCGTTCTTTAAAATCGGATAGCGGCTTTGAGCCTCCAAGCATAAAATCGAGCGATTTCAGCGTAAATGACTTTCCGGTGTTCGAAGCGCCATAAACAAGATTCGTGCCAGGCTGGAAGTCTAAGCTAGCTGGCTCTACATTAGGGCCGGTAAACACAAGATGTCTAATAACCAATCCGTTATGTGTCACGTTCGAGACCCCGAAGGTATTACTTCATGCTGGAATTCTATATCCCATCTACCTAGTTTATCTGTAATTAACTTCTTCATCTGTTCTTTATCCATGTTACAGAAGTTTTCTGCAAGCCACTCTGATCGTACCTTTAAATCGCAGGCATATTTGGAGCGCATCAGCTCAACAAAAGAGTAAGCTTCATCGCTGGCTTGATAAACAATTCCACGTTCATCAGCAAGAACATCAATCAGATGTAGACGGCGCATCAACGTTAAACTTTCTTCAATTAAGCTCCGACGAACCAGTAATTCACCACTACGAGATGACACATCTGGATGAAGACTCTTTGGACCTCCGATGTCGCTTGTATGGACAACTAGGTGATCAAGCCATGTAACCTGAGATAAGTCGAAAGCTTTAGGATGAGCCGCATTAAGAACAACTACCGCACGTACACCAGTCTCAAGAGGGCTATTAAATAAAATCATATTCTGTGTTTCATCCGAATCTTTTATTGATGCCATATCAAGTCACCCTCATTTGCGAAGTGGTGGCAAACACCTTGCTTAATTGGAACACGAGCATACTTAGCTAGTGGTCCAGCTGCCTGCACAACCGAAGCCTGTATCATAACAGCATCTACGCGGGCTAAAGAATCTTTATGTTCAGCACTAAAAGTATCAATAACCCCATAATAGATATCTGTTTCAAATGAATCAAGAACTTCCGGCTCTGTATTGTCGCGATAAAATCGCTTAAAAGCATCAGCATCGTAGAAACGTTCGCGTTGACGTAATAGATGGATACTATATTCGGGATGATTTTCAATATCTTTATAGTCAGCGAAAGTTTGTCCACACCGCTGGCTATATGCGCCGACAAGCTGCCTTATGTAAGGAAGTTCAGAATCCTGAATTTCTGCTGGTGTTTGGCCTTTGGGGGCGGGTCCCAGTTCTTCGCCAAACCACTTGTGAAGCACAGGCTTAATGCAAGTATCTTTCAGAATATTATCAAGCGCTAAACGCTTAATTGTCGAGAAATCGAAGGCATATATGAATATCTTTAGGCCTCCATCAAGAGGAATCGTCAAACCATCACTTATTTTTGTAGAACAATATTGGTCCCAATTATCAATAAGTTTGGCCTTAAACTGGCTGGGATTATTAATGAGTCTTTCGAGATTCCGGTTCACACCGCGTGGCGCAACAAAGATATATCGCTCAGGAACTGAAAATTCTCCCTGATAAGCATAATAGAGTATTTTGCCGATTTCCAAAATCGCTGTTTCTGTAGGAAGTTTTCTTCCATACTGTTTGCACTGATAGTTATGCCAAAGACCCTCATGACGTTCTTTCGAAAGAAATCCTACTACATCGCGCCCTAAATCACCGGCACCGGAGAACCTATCAACTTCAACATAACCCATAGCCTTGCAACTAATCCAATCATTGACGAACTGTTCCAATTGTTCATCGTTCAAGGCAAGAATCTGTCGATCATAATTATTTTTCATTATGTGACACATCACGAGTCAGATTTTTATTATTTATTAAAAGCAGAACAAGGAGGAAAATTCTATTTAATTTAAACTAAATTGTAATGTCATATAACATCAAAGGTTTCAAATTGTAGAGATTATCTATGAATATTCGTATTAGCAATTAATTAGCTATGTTTTATACTTTACAACGGTTAAATGTTATTGCATATATAATTTATTAAATTGTCTCTGTCTTAACAAAGTTAATTAGAAATTCTTGGAAAATCACCCCTAGGAAAAATTCCAAGAAAAATTATGACTGGCAGCAGTATGCAACAGTTGTAGCAGCTGCATATACAAGGGCTTTGATTGAATCGATATCATAAACGCTAATATCTGACATGATTGAAAAACAGAATTCAATAAAGACTTACAAACCCTTCAACCCTTTTTTGATAATAGAGATACTGCTGAGCATACCCGCAATAAGGCCCGAAATATTCCCGTCCCCAGTCTCCCATACAGCTCATACTTGTGCAGGTTTCAAAGTAACTGTCATCTATGTGGTAATGCTGGATGATCTGCCTGATATGGGTATCTACCGGAAAGGCTTCCATTTTCTCGAAAGCGAAAAGAAGTACACAGTCGGCAACTTTTTCCCCTATACCGCGAAGTCTCATAAGCCGTTCCCGCGCGTATCTATACTCCAGACGGAAAAGAACGTCGAGATCCAGTTCGCCAGAAGCCACTTCTTCAGCTGCGGTTTTTACGTTTCGGGTTCTGAAACCTAGCTTGCACTTTTCAAGTATGGAGGGATCGGCATTTGCAAGGGTTTCAGGGTCAGGAAAGCTGAAATATCCTGGTTCAAGCTCCTCCCCCAAATATCGGCTAAGGAGGTAGATTCGTTTCTGGATTGTAGGGATGCTTGAGGCGGTTGCGAGCATATAGGAAATCAGGCATTCCCAGGGGTCCTGTCGAATTAACCTCAAGCCCTTGTATTTACAGATCGCTCGGTCGATTAACAGGTCTCGGTTTATGCTTTCGTAGATTGAAGGCAGATCGTCGTCCAGGCGGAAGTAATGAGTAAAAAACTCAGGTTGAAGTTTTGAATCGACAAACAGTTGTCCTTTGTCCTGGGAAAGCCGGATGACCTGGTCTCTTACAACTCCTGTCCACTCGTTTCCGTCTCGCTTCCAGCGGAATACCTGCCCGCAGTCAAGCGTATAATTAAGGTCAAAGAGTTCGGGGTTAAGCCTGTACATTGAGCTCAAGCCCTCTTAGAAAAATCCCTGCAGTTAACGTGTCTCCCAGCCCGACCGTAGTTACAGGCGATTTGGAAAGCAGTGTTGGGAGTATGCAGATTAAATAACCCTCCCAGAGAGCATAAGCGCCCTGCCTGAGAGTTTTTCCATTAAAAGCTTTAAGGAAAGCATCGATCTGTTCTCTTCCAAATATGCTTTCCTGAAGTTTTGAAGCTTCTTCTTCTACGAATTCCCATCCTTCAAGCCTGCCTGTGGCTGCATACGCGCCTGCACATCTGACCCCAAATTCTAGGGCTTCAAGTTTTTTACCGGTAGCCTTTTGGAAAATTGAACTTTCAGAATCTTCTATTGAATTTTTCATTTCTGTTGAGGTTCGGAAGTCTGTATGACTTTCGGAGTGTGGATTGAAACTAGATTTAAAACCCAGTTTAGAAATAAAATCCAGATTAGAGACTGTCAGCACAAATTCCCTAGTGTGAATTAGGAGCTCTTTATGCCTGTACCTTGATGCCAGCCTGCATGCAGCACAGGCTACGGCTTCTGCCTCCATATTTAGAAGTCCTTCTCCTGAAATTCCGTGCAGGTCATAGAGCATTGCGAGCTCGTCTTCATTCATTCCAAGGCTATCAGAAAGATCTGCACATTCCAGAAAAACCGAATTTACAATCTTTTTATTTGCAAAATGTCCGAATTCCAGGTGAATCCGAAGCTTATTGTTACTAGCTTTCCAGCTTCTGAGCTGGGAGATGGCATTATCAAGAACTGTTTCATAGGTGCTGCCGTCAGGATAGTTCTCAAGCAGGAGATGAAAACCCGAGATAAGTGCACCATCAATCTCGCAGGCATGTTGGAAGGCATACTGTTCAAATGCAGGATTGGCAAAGAGTCTGAGATTTAAGTGATCGCAGGTTGCTATGAAGCGGTTTTCCCTTGGGACCTTTATTATTGTCCCGTACAGGGAAAATGTCTCGCCCTCGGAAAAATCAAAAACAAAATGTATGGGTTCAAGGCTGCCGGAAACCGTACCCTCATTTTCTTCAGACTCTTTCTCTGTATTCTTATTTTTTTCAGGCTTTCTTCCAACATTTTTGTTCTCTTCAGGTTTTTCTCCTGAATTTTCCTCTGTCTGCGTAAGGATATCCGGGATGTAAATTGCCTTTTTTGAGAAGAGAGACAGCTGGGTTTTTGAGGGCACTGCTACATTTGTAATTACTTTGGAAGCGCCTAATTTGGAAAGGGCATTTGCCATTATTCCGGCGTTTCCGCCCATTCTTACAAGAGATTTTCCAAAATAACGGTTTTTAAGAAATTTGAAGACCGAATGCTCAGAAACAAGCCATTCGGCTCCATATCCATTTTTCATACAGTAGGCGAGCCCTGCCACAAAATCTGCTTCTGAAGCAATGTTTCCGGGTAGGTTCTCGATTTTATTAAGGATTTCAGCTTCCTCAAAGGTTTCAAGCAGTTCTGATATTTCAGCCCTATTGATCCTGTATACTGAGTCTATGTTGACATTATATCCACAAAGTATATTCATCTAACCAGTTCCTGTATCCGTGGAATGGGAAGTTTCGGATTAAATGAAAGAGAATTTATTCTCCTGCTTGTGTCTGCTTCATTTTTGCAAGCATGGCTGCAAAAGCTCCTGCTGAGATTGTATCCCCTATCCCGACTGTTACTGTGGGTTTCTCTACCACTTTTGTAGGAATTAAAACCGCATCATGGTCAGGCCCATAAAGGTATCCGTGTTCAAACTCCTCAGAGGTACAGAGTTTTTTTCCTACGCAATAAACCTTGAAGTTCTCCAGGTCTTCAATGCCTTTACTTGAAATCGGAACTTTCAGCCCTGCTGCTGCATCTTCAAGGTTCTCGATTTTTCCTTTAAGCGCTTTGATACTAGCTAGGGTTGAGGAAAAGAGCAGGGCATCCCTGTGTTCTTTAAGTGTGAGAGGGTGATCTTTTGAAAGGATACAGATGTAATAACCAAGACAATGCACGTGGACTCTTTCAAGTGAGAGGTCCTTTAAAAGCTGAACAGCTCCCTGATAGAGTGAAGTTATTCCGGTTTCTTCTTTTCTTATCACGGAATAAGAGAGTTCTTCATGCCCCAGAACGTTTAAGGCATTTGCCACTTCTACGGTATCAAGACCCAGGGAATGGACATTTTTTGCAACAATCTCTGTAAGGATAGCCTTTCTTATAACGCGGTTCTGGATGGATGTAAGCTCTACATGGATGCGAAGTTCAGGATTTAGAGCCTTAAGTTTCTCAATAGCATTCACTGAATGTGAAACATAGTCCTTATAGGTAGTCCCATCTTCGTACCGCTCTTTAATCATCTGATAACCTGAAAGCATCGCCCCGTCAATTGGGAAGAGTGCGTCAAGGTGCTCATAGATCTCTCGGTCCATGTCCAGGCGGATCCATTTTGGGCGGGAAGAAATTATAAGTCGGTTATCTCTCGGCACCTTAAATTTGTTTCCACCATAGGTTATTTCCAGGTCTTTTGAATACTCAAAGATCCAGTTGACTTTTGACTCCAATCCGGGCTTGAAGGCTTGCCGCGGGGGCTTAAGCACGACTTTTCCATCTTCTACCTTAGGATGCAGGAGATTTTCAGAATCCACAAAATATTCGGCCTGCTCTTCGGAAAGCCAGGGAATATATGCCACTACTTTTTTTAACCCGAGCTGGGTAAGAAGGTTGGAAATTATCCCTGCCTGGCCGCCCATGCGCGCATAATCAAAACCCAGGTGCTCCTTCAGCCATATGTGAGTATCTGAGGTATAGGTAGGAATTTCAGCGGCTTTTCCCTCTCGCATGGAAATTAGCAGGCGAGATATGAAATCCAAAGGCTCTTTTACTTCCCTTGGATATGTTTCAACTCTTGCCTGAATCTCTGCCTCGTTAAAATATCCTATAAACCTGGACAGGTCTTCTTCTGTAAGGTGTTTGATAGCATCGATATTGCTATTGTAAGCTACAAACATACCTTCCAGGTAAGGAAGGGCCCTCTTAACATCGTAAAAAGCGTCTCTATGTAACTGTTCCCATTCTTGTATATCCATTTAATAAGCCCCCTGGTTATTTATCTGAATCAAAAAGTAATTTTCAGGAATATAGGGGAAACTTGGATACTCGTTTTTGATTGGTCTTGCCTATATTTCCTCTATTTCCTTCTCCCGTTATTCAATTTAAGTGAGTTGTATATCCGGCGTTAAGCCACGTATCCAGTATCAAGTTGTATATTCTCAACCAAGTCGATATTCTGTACTAATTTATTTATTCAGTTTCAAGTCGTATACTCAGCATTGATCTTGACATAGTCGTAAGTCAGGTCGCAGCCCCAGGCTGTTGCCTGTTCCTTTCCCATGTTAAGATCAAGGTTAATGATAATCTCTTCATTTGCCATTATCTTTTTCAAAAGCTCGAGATCCGAGGAACTGGAAATCTCTCCAGATTTTACGAGTTCAACTTCTTCTCCTCCTCCTGAAAATGAGAGGGAAAGCCTTTCTGGTTCAAGTTCTGCACCCGAATATCCTGCAGCAGCTACAATCCTTCCCCAGTTAGGGTCCTTTCCAAAAATTGCGGATTTAACCAAAGGAGAACGCACAATGGCTTTTGCAGCAAGTTTAGCCTCCTCATGGGTTTTTGCGCCCACTACCCTGGTTTCAATAAGTTTTGTAGCTCCTTCTCCGTCCCTAGCCATTTTTTTTGCAAGCTCGGTGAATACATAAATTAGCCCTTCCTCAAAATCATCCAGGCAATCCATACAGGGCTTGATTCCAGATTTGCAGGTGGAGGTGAGAAGTACCATATCGTTCGTGCTCGTATCCCCGTCTACCACGACCATATTGAAAGTTTTATCCACTGCTATTCTTAGAGCGGAATCCAGGACATCAGCGGGCACATTCGCATCAGTATATGCAAAACAGAGCATAGTTCCCATATTGGGCTCGATCATCCCTGATCCTTTAGCAATAGCACCTATCCTGATCCCGCAGTCCATTTCAATAGTGACTTCTTTTAAGGTCCTATCTGTGGTCATTATCGCCTTTGCAGCTTTTTGGCTGCACTCTGGAGAACTGCCCAGTCCTTCAAGGACTTCTGGAAGGTGTTCTCCGATCAGGGAGATATCAAGCTTTCTGCCAATCACTCCTGTCGAGGCAACTGCAACCGTTTCAGCTTTAAGGTCAAGCTTTTTGGCAAGCATGGCTGCCATTTCCATAGCGTCCAGAAAACCGTCATCACCTGTAAAGGCGTTGGCATTGCCGCTATTTGCAATTACGGCCGAAAGACGGTGCTGGGTTTCGATAACTCCTTTGCTCAGGATAACCGGGGCTGCAGCCACTTTATTCTTTGTAAAGACACCTGCTGCAGGGCCTTCCGCAAGAATGACAGTCAATCCCATTTTTCCAACTTTAATCCCGTTTGCGGATACACCCCTTACTGCGCAGATTCCACCTTCTATTTGCTTCATGAAAGACTCTCCTTTTCCTTCAGAGCTTTGCAAGCCCTTGAATAATATCGCCGCGAGTAACGATCCCTACCAAGCGGTTATCCTCAGTTACAGGAAGCCTGTTGATCCTGTGCCTTATCATATGCTCGGAAGCTTCTTCTACGGATGCTTTGGAAGAGATCGTGTGCACGTCCTTTGTCATAATCTCTTCTATTTTTGTAGAGCCAACATCAGAAAGCATCTTCTTTGTTTCCTCCCAGCCAAGAAGTTCCCTGATGGGAATCTCTATAACCTCAAAGGGGCTTGGAAGCCAGAGGCCTCCTTTTTCGGGCAATATAAGAAGTTTCAGTAGGTCTGCTTCACTTATTATGCCCACAAGCTCTTCACCTTCAAGGACAGGTGCTCCACTAACATTATTTTCTTTCAAGATTTTTGCAGCTTCCCTGATCGTATTGTCAGGCTTGCAGAAAACAATGTTCGGGTTCATGACATCTTTTATCTTCATCTGACTGTACCCCTTGACACAAAATCCACTCTTTACTTTAATCCGTAACCAGTTATATTTTTGCTTGAATTTCTTGCTTGAGCTTTATTTACGGAGCTGCGGCTGGCAGCCATAGCCCACACGTCTCATCCAGTCCAAACATGAGGTTCATATTCTGAATAGCCTGTCCTGATGCACCTTTTACTAGGTTATCAATTGCAGAGAGTACAACAACCCTATTGTTTTCCTTATCCGCTTCAAAACCTACATCGCAGAAGTTAGAACCTCTGACTGCGGTAAGGGAAGGAATCCCTGAAGGGAACCTGACAAACGGTCTGTCCCTGTAAAATTCTTGATAAATTGTCTTTAAGTCGTCTGTGGAAAGAGGTTCCTTTGTAAAAAGGTGAGCAGTTGTAAAGATTCCTCTGATAGATGGAATTACGTGGGGAGTGAAGCTAATATTCCTGAGCTTTCCGTCAAGCGCTATCAGTTCCTGGACGATTTCAGCCCTGTGCCTATGGGTTGTAAGCTTGTATGGAATGATATTTTCTGCAAGATTCGGGTAATGTGAAGTCTCAGTAGGCGAGATGCCAGCTCCTGAAATTCCTGTTTTGGAATCAAAAACTGCAATGTCGATAAGTCCGGCTGCCGCAAGAGGAGCTGCTGCAAGGGTTGCGCCTGTGGGAAAACATCCAGGATTTGCCACGAAGTTTTCTTTTTTAACTTCTGGATGGAGCTCTACAAGCCCATAAACAGCATCTCTAGGGTCGCTGTGCTTTACCCCGTAGATTTTTTCAAATTCCGAAGTTTCAAGCCTGTAATCTGCGCTAAGATCAACAACCTTGGTATTGCCATCAAGCAGCTCAGGGACATAATTCATGGCAGATCCATGAGGCACTGCAAGAAAGACTACATCACAGCGCTCCCTGATGTCTTCTGAATCAGGATTTTCATACTTGAGGTCCAGGAAACCTTCAAGATGCTTGTGGGTGCTCGTGACGGCTTTCCCTGCAAGACTTCGGGAAGTTGCCAGTTCTAGCTTGACATTTGGGTGGTTAACAAGCAAGCGGAGGAGTTCTCCTCCTGTATAGCCTGAAGCTCCTATTATTCCAGCCTTGATCATAAGTGTCATTGCCTTTGTAATTTCAATATAAGATAATTAAATTTGTTCCTGGAAGAGTTAACATAAGCTTGTACTGTCATCAGTTTACCGTCACGTAATTAATTGATGCAACTACCCTATTACTTAAAACTGTTAAATAGAAGGATTTTTACTTCCCCAAACTAACAGTGTTTAATAAGAGGCCGCTGATTATTCAGAATGCCTAATTAACCGGAATTAACCCCATTTATCCAGAATTTTGATAATCTGATTTTTCATTTGTAGTTTTATACAGAAAGCAAATCATGTTTTTAATTTTGAATCAGTGAAAATTAACTTTTTAAATATATAAGTGTATTCCAGTTCGAGGAAGGCTGAGGCTCTTCGTGCTGGAATGAAAGGAGGATTACAGGTAAACTATTTTATGTCTAGAGTCTCTCTTACTATAGGAAATTTTGTTGTAAACAGTCTTGAAGTGTCAGGAAGTTAACATGAACAAGAAAAAGAGAATCTACCTTGCAGGTCCGCTTTTCAGCCATGCAGAACTTGAATATAACCGCAAATTGAGGGACTTGCTGCTCAAGAAAGGCTTTTCGGTTTTTTTGCCTCAGGAAGACGCAGAGGACACTGCAGATGAACGAAATAAACAGAGTCAGGAGCTCATTTTCAAGAAATGTGTGGGAGGTGTGGATGGCTCAGACGTTATAGTTGCAGTACTTGATGGAGTGGACGTAGATTCAGGAACTTCTTGGGAGATAGGTTATGCTTATGCAAAGGAAAAACCTGTCATAGGGCTTCGAACTGATTTTCGATCTCTCTCGGATGGAATTGTTAATCTTATGGTAGAGATGGCTATAGTCGCCCTTGCCAGGGATGAAGATGAGCTGCTTAAAATAATAGAAAAGCTAAAGTAATTTATGGCTGGCTTCAAAATTATTTATTATCGAGGCTGTTTCTTACCCAGATTATTTTGATCCACAATTTTTCCCCTGACTTTGGTCTCTCAGCTCTTTTGATCTGAACTTTTGATCCCAGTTATTTTATTCATCAGAGCTATTCTTTAAGTTAAGTCCTCATAATATTATGCAAGATTGTTAGATGATTTCTCTAACGGGTTTCAAAAATGACCTTCTTTTTTGAATCTCTTTATAAAATTATTTTTATTAATTATATAATTATAATTCGATTGAAATGCATTCTAGAGCGTAAATAGTCGAAGATGTCAGATTTATAACGATTATTAGGTAAAAAAATTTTAATATAGATTGCCCGACATAATAACTACTGGAGGTTAAAATAGTGACCTTTGTGAAAGGATACACTTTTAAAATAGTGAAGACTTCACTTGGGCCTTACACATACGTGTTCAGATATGGGATGCTAGTAAAGATCGTTCCTTGCGGTCCACATGTGGAGTTCTCTGAAAGATACACCAATGACTTGATCCACCAAATCGAGTCAATGGAGTAAACAATAGAAAGTTTCCGATTTTTTGAATCGGATTCTTATAATTAAAGCCCGTTTCCAGACCGAAGTTTTTCTTCCGGTCTAATATTTTTTAAACTAATCTTCCTCTATATATACCTTGGTTTTCTCTTGATTTTTTTCCGATAGTTCTAGCGATTCGATTTTTCCTAGTTTCTTCTGGTTCTAATATTCGATTGCAAGGCAATGCTTTTAATTCTATATAAAGAGCTTAAATGAGCTTTAAAAAAGATACCGGTGATTGGAAACAATAGGAAAACGATTGACTAATCTGAAACTACAGAATAACCGATTATGGGGCTTTCAACGGTAGGGAGTTTTGGTATCATCACAATACATAGAGATTTAAATACGATTTTCTTAAAAAGGTCAAGTTACTTGTAAATGCAATAGAGAGAAAAGAAATTTTACCTTATTCCTGTTCCTGTACTTCTAGTTGTCTTTCTAGCTGTGTTATATCCAGCAATACTCGAAAGAGTGAGTCTCTTCCCATATCCCTTAAATCGATTTCCACAGGTTGAGCTAATGTATCTTTGACGGCTCTCCATTCATCTCTAAAAACATCAACAATTTCCCACGGACCTGCAGAACTATCTTTAACTCTATCGCGGGCAAGTTGCAGAAGCAGATGTTTCTTTTCCGCAGGGGTGAGATTTTCGATTCCTTTGACCTCTAATTCACTTACAGTTGCTTCCCCCATTTTGGAGCTAGCTACTATTGGCTCGCCTGGCTCATCTTTTATTTCATTTGTTACTTTCCTCTCCATAGATTCCACCATTTCCTGTTTCAATTCAATTACCAATCATTATTACCAATCACTGATGGAGCACAGGTCTAAAGGTTCTTGGATCCAAATGAATATTTTTCTGGCAATAACTACATCTTGTTCCAAGATGCGTCCCTGCGAGAAGAGCTCTTTCTACTTCCTCCTGGGGTGAAATATATTGAGTCATTTCCTCCCCACAGTAGGGGCATTTTATCTTCAGCCAGTCAAGTTTGGTAAGCTCTCTGATGCCCTGTATCAATTTTCCCAGAGCATCCTCATAAGCCTCAGGAAAAAAGACAATGGGCTGGAGATGGTGTATGAGAACAGGCAATTTGACTCCTATCTCTACCAGTGGGATTATAAGCTGATCAATTCCTACTGCAAGGCCAATCTCCTGATTCACTTCCAAAGATCCTACACCTTCCTGTGTGAGAATCGGAATAAAACAATCTGACTGGCGAATTCCAAAACGTATCCTTTCGCCTAAAGGAAGAATTCGAGCTTTCCTGTATAGGGATGAAAAGCTTTCCAGTTCTACAGCCCAAAGAGTTCTGGCTAGTTCCTGAGCAAGTGGTTCGTCCTGCTCGCAATGAGCTATGTAAATTTTTGAAATCATAGCGCTGCTGTGGTTTAATTATGGAGTTATCTTATTTTTTGGTTTCTTTTCATGTTCACTATCTGGCTCCGGATAAGGTATAGGCTCAGGTGAGGGAACAGGTTGTGGCTCAGGCTCAGGTATTGGTTCAGGCTGAAATGCTGGTTCTTTATTCTCTTTTTTCAGAATAACTCCTCCTTTATTCAATAATACAATTCTCAAGGTGATTCTCAGGAAAAACTGTTTTTATATCAATTTGACTTTAGATAACAGAAATTACTTTTAGTTGTAAAATCCAGTTTTGGTTTCAAGAATCCTTATAAGATTTTGTAATTCTGTAGTACTGAAACTCCATTTGTCAGTCAGAAGCCAACATCACGCTTGTGGCTTTAATTACTGCGTATACCTCATGCCCTTCTTTCAAACCCAGATTTTCGGCTGAGTTTTTTGTAATAATGGAAGTGATTTCCATACCACCCGGAAGTTCAACTGCTACTTCTGAGTTAACGGATCCGTGTACTATTCGTTTTACCTTGCCTTTCAGCACATTGCGTGCGCTTATTTTTATTCTTCTCCCCCCATATCCAAGTATTAACCTCTGTTATCAATAAGGTTAGCCTTGTCGATTATAGAAACATAGGAATCTGTATTTCTGAACTCAAATCAGATAGCATAAACATCGATTCACATATTTCATCATTGACTTTCGATTACTGTTAATTTCCGATGACTGCGAATCAAATTGAAGTTTAAATAAATATTATATCAAAGAGATGCATTGGATTAAAAGATACACCAAGATTAACCGGATTACAAGCTCACTTTGGGAGATATACAATGAAAAGGAAAATGCGAGTTAAAATAAGAAATAAACCCATCGGTCTAGCTTCTTTGTTTTTTACTTTCCTAGTTATAACTGTGATTTCTTTCTCGCCAGGTTGTACCGAGCAAGGGGAAACTTCTCCTGAACCTGTTAAAACTCCGGCAAACTCCAGCATAATTTCTGCTGATTCTTTAATAGATGTCAAATGGCAGTGGTCAGGTTTCCAGCAGTCTTTCAATTCTGAAAATAAAACTTTAGTGTCTGATCCTGAGAATTATACACTTGCCTTCTTCCGCGATGGTACATATTATATCAAAGCCGATTGCAACAGAGGCAGTGGAAACTATAACCTGGAGGAAGATAGCTTAACTCTTGATCCTCATGTAATGACACTTGTTGCATGCGGACCTCAATCAATGGATAGCAAATATCTATCACTTTTAACTGATGTAAAATCCGCAGCTCTTGAGAATGAGCAGCTTATACTTTATTCCGGAGATACAGGTCAGAAAATGTTCTTTACCAATGGAGGAGAGGCTGAACAGAATATTTGACCTGTCCTTCTATATTACTGTATCAGCCAATTTTAAGTAGTTCAGAATCAGTTGCTTATTGCCCATCTTATTTTCAATTCTACAGGCTATGATTATGGTTGGGCAATGAGCAACTTAAAGTACAATTCTACATTATTGGGTCTGAAGGTTATATATACAGAATTGTTTTTGTATTTTCTGCACTCCATTTTCCCCCTCCTTTATATACATGTATGTGTCCACCAATGTCGTTTAATTTTGACGCTAATTTTTTGTTATCTTGCCCTCTTATCTTGCCCTCTTCTATTAACAGTTCATGATATGTTAAAAATACAGCTTGAAAATATCCTGGAACACCGGTTTGATCTTTATTTATCAAGATATCGAATGTTGTACCTTTCAATTATTCTAACCTTTTGAGTTTATTTTTCGGTTTTCTACTCATCGATTCCAACAACTTTAATAGCAATGCCCTGTATCAGAATGTGAATTCAATGATTATGGATCAGGGTTAACAATTCCTGATTTCCTTCTGGAAAGCCCTGAATTTTTTCCTGGCTTTCAACCTTATAAGCTTTATGAGAGATTAAAATGGAACTTGATGAAGTCATAATTACAAGGGCAATTTTTGATGAGTATTCTAGAACTTTCCTAGATTATACGGATATCGATGTAGCACTCATAGGAGGGGGACCTGCAAACCTGGTGGCTGCAAAGTATCTTGCAGAGGCAGGGGCAAAGGTCGCTATTTATGAACAGAAGCTGTCACTCGGGGGCGGCATGTGGGCTGGTGGTATGATGTTCCCGCGCATAGTTGTGCAAGAAGAAGCCTGCCGCATCCTTGACGATTTCGGGATCAGGTACAAAGAGTACCAGCCCGGGTACTATGTGGCAAATTCCGTAGAGTCTGTTGGGAAACTGATCGCAGGAGCAACTTCAGCAGGGGCTGAAGTTTTCAACCTTGTGAGCTTTGAAGACGTCATGATTCGGGAAAATGATAGGGTTACTGGAATTGTTATCAACTGGGGGCCTATAACGGCACAACGCTTGCATGTGGATCCTCTCATGATCCGCACAAAACTCGTAATTGACGGGACAGGGCATGATGCAGTTGTATGTAACACCATTCTCAGGAAAATCCCCGATGCAAAAATTGGAGAACTCGGGCTGCTTGGGGAAAAGCCCATGTGGTCAGAGGTTGGCGAACGCCTAGCAGTCGATGCAACCCAGGAGATCTATCCTGGCCTGATTGTAGCTGGCATGGCTGCAAATGCCGCAACACGCGCCCCTAGAA
Organism: Methanosarcina sp. UBA293; assembly: GCA_002499445.1. Lineage (GTDB taxonomy): Archaea > Halobacteriota > Methanosarcinia > Methanosarcinales > Methanosarcinaceae > Methanosarcina. Next base: position 40,497 of record DALS01000064.1, on the reverse strand, counting down.
TGGGCCCTGTCTTTGGAGGTATGCTCCTATCGGGAGAAAAGGCTGCAAAACTTGCCCTTGAAAAGCTTAAGGAACTCTAATACTAATTTAGGCAGGACATTTTACCTAATCTTGCGCGCCCAGAGGGCCGGAAAACAGAAGTTTCTTCTTTCCACGGGAGGGTCTCCTGTTCTTTCCGGCAAAAACTTTATATAAAAAAACTCCTTCTATAGGTTGCTTCAATCTGAAGTACCAGACCCCTGTGGCCGGGGTAGGGTAGAGGTTATCCTGTGGCCCTGTGGAGGCTACGATCCGAGTTCAATTCTCGGTCCCGGCCCTAATCATTTTCTTTAATCATTTTCTTATTTCTTTTATCTTTCAACCAGTTTCACTGTTTCGGAGCGACATCGCTTTTTATTCTATACTTTCTTTGCATATAGGCTTTTTATACCATTATTTGTCTACATCTACCTTTAATTTACTCTACATCTACCTTTAATTTATGCTTGATTGGACTGTATACTTTCGACTACCAAGCAAATGAAAACAAGAAGGTAATGGAAAAATAATTGACATAACGGAAACAAGAATTGACATGAAAGCACTTGTTATAGACGGCTATGTGGACGAACCTGCCTGCCTTGGAGTCCCTCCTTACCTATCTCCCTATCCGCGTTATATAGCAGGCGCTCTCAGAGAACGCGGGCTTTCCGAAAAGGACATTCACTACTTAACCATTGATACCCTGCGAGAAAATCCGCCCGGGGCAGCGGAACTTGTAGGAAGAGCAGACCTTGTTATTGTTATAGCAGGTATGACTGTGCCAGGTAGATATCTTCGGGCTTCCCCAATTACGCTTGGGGAAATCGAGACAATTTTCCGGACTGCACAAGGAGTAAAAGTTATAGGCGGTCCTATAAGGCTTGGTTTCAGCAGCGAAGGCGGAAAGGCTGCAAAAGATACTAGGGGCGGAGTAAACCTTGTAAATACCGTGCTTGCCAGAATGGACCTTGAAGCTTTTGTTTATGATCTTTTTAAGGACGACATTAAAGACGTTTCTCCTGCGAAACTAAGAGATCCTGAGGCTGTAGATCCCCGTTTCAGGACAACAGCCGAAATCGGGCGTTGGGGACCCAGAGGGGCTTTTTTGATCAGACAACACCCTGATTATCCTTACTGCATGTGCGAACTTGAGACCTACAGGGGCTGCGGCAGACAGGTTCACTGCTCCTTCTGCACAGAACCTTTTTATGGGGTATCTGACTACCGACCAGTTGAAGATGTAATCTCCGAGGCATCCGCCCTTTACTCTCACGGAGCCCGCTATTTCAGGATAGGCAGGCAGCCTGACCTTTTTTCCTATCATGGCACGGATACTGGAGGACCTGTCCCAAAGCCCAATCCAGAGGCTATTGAAAGGCTCTACACAGGAATCCGAAACTCAGCTCCAGAGCTGTCAGTGCTCCATATGGATAACGCAAACCCGATTACACTTGCGGCTTATCCTGAAGAGTCTGAGCAGATTCTGAAGACTATTATTAAATATCATACATCAGGAGATGTAATCGCTTTTGGAATGGAGAGTGCAGATAGGGCAGTAATTAAGGCGAATTCCCTTAAGGCAACCCCTGATGAGGTATTTGAGGCGATCAAACTTGTGAACAAGTTTGGAGCCATTCGAGGGGCAAATGGACTTCCTGAAATACTTCCAGGCATCAACTTCGTGCATGGGCTGATGGGCGAATCTAAGAAAACTTTCCAGCTCAATTATGATTTCCTGAAGCATGTGCTTGACTCGGATTTGCTCCTGCGAAGGATCAATATCCGCCAGGTTATGGCTTTTCCGGGAACCCCAATATACGGAAAAGACGAAGCCACAAAGAAACACAAGAGGCTCTTTCTTGACTACAAGGAACGGGTAAGGAAGAAGATTGACCTTCCAATGCTGCGGCGCGTTGTGCCTGAAGGTACAGTACTCAGGAGTGTGATGTGTGAAATACACGAAAAAGGGATTACTTTTGGAAGGCAACTTGGCTCATATCCCTTGTTAGTAGGAATTCCTGCTTCTCTGCCTTTACGGAAATTTACTGACGTAACGGTTACAGGGCATGGGATGCGTTCGATTACTGGTGTTCCTTACCCTCTGAGTATAAACACCGCTTCTCCCAATCTTATTAGGGAACTTCCTGGACTTGGCAGGAAAGCTGCGGATTCTATAATTGCTGGAATCCCTTACACTGACAGAGGAGACTTCCTCAAGCGAGTAAGTGAAGGAAATTATTTGCTACAGTTTATTGAGATTTAATTTTTTATTTTAATCTATATTGTCAAATTTCGTTGTTTGTAGTGGAAACTCTATTTATTAAAGCTGAGCCTGATATTGTAGGACCAAATTCATTTGCCTGTATGCCTGTATAAGAGTGCTGGAGTTTGCAGCCTTTAATATTCCCAAGCGCAAGGTTTTCAGCAGTTTCAGGCAGCTCTTTAAAGAGTCCAAAATTTATATTTTTGAAGTCTCTAGATCTTTCTTTCAAACAAACACTATTTATCTAATCGTGAATCATTTTTACTTGGGATTTTAAGAAGGCATTTTTGAGGGGGATTTGCTTGAGTGAAAACACGGAAAAACTATACAGAGTAAAAATAGCTCTTCAGCTCAGCTTCATTGTCTGGGTCATGCTCACGATTTTCATCTTCTATGCTACGTTTGAGGCAACGACTCGAGTCTATGGCACTTTTTTTTTATTGCTTATAGTTGTTATTTTTACTCCCTTCCTGCCGGAAGGGGCAGGTCATGAAGAAGGGAAACTGTAGCAACTCAGGTAAAACGGGGCTTTTCCTGTCAGCACGCTGTCACTACAGGCCGTTCTCAAAATTTTACTTTTTTATAAAAAACTCTCTTTATTGTTTCAGCTGCAAAGATATACAATCCTATTATGGCTCCGAGAACTAAAATAATCTGTAACGATAGAGGTTTAAAGCTAAAAGGTGCTGCAAAAGGAGTTAACGGGAAGCAAAGAGTCAGGACTACGATCAATATAGTTGCTACAAGCAGATATTTCCCTGGCTTACTCTTGAAAAAAGACTTTCTACTCCGGATTACCAGTACTATAAGGGATGCTGAAATAACTGACTCAGTAAACCAGCCGGTCCTGAATTGATCTATCATACCAGGTAGCAGGAAAAGCAGAACACCGAAGGTTAAGTAATCGAAAACTGAGCTTGTAAAACCAAATACAATCATGAATTTGCGGATGAAATCTATATCCCACCGATGTGGCTCATCGATCAGCTCTTTATCGACGGTATCTGTGGCTATGGTCATTTCCGGGAAATCGGTCAATAAATTGGTTAACAGGATTTGTGTGGGCAGCAGGGGAAGAAATGGCAAGAAAAGGGACGCTCCTGCCATGCTAAACATATTCCCGAAATTCGCACTTGTAGCCATAAAAACGTACTTCAGGGTATTGGCGAAAGTTTTTCTTCCACCTTTTACGCCTTCAACAAGTGCATCCAGGCTTTTTTCCATAAGCACAATATCTGCGGCTTCTTTGGCGACATCAGCAGCACTGTCAACCGAGATTCCAACATCAGCTGCATGAAGAGCCGATGCGTCATTAATGCCGTCTCCCATATATCCAACAACATTTCCTCTCTTCTTAAGTGCAAGGATAATACGCTCTTTCTGACTTGGCTCTACCTCGGCAAAGATGTCAATATCATTTACTTTTCTTACAAGAGCCTCGGTTGATATCCGATTAAGTTCGCTTCCAGTTAGAATTTTTGAGGCTTTGAACCCTACCTCCTGGCTAATACTGGCAGCCACAAGCCTATTATCTCCGGTAATAATTTTTAGAGAAATCCCAAGCTGCCCCATGTTTTCTATCGTTTTTGCAATATCTGGCTTTAGCGGGTCGAAAAACAAGAGAAATCCGAGAAAAGTCATTCCGTTTTCCTGTTCTTTTTCTATCTTAGTCTGCTGATCCATGTCCCTGTATGCAATTCCGAGTGTCCGAAACTCTTTTTCGCTGAACTCTTTAAACTGCTGTTCGATTTGGTCCTTGACCTCAGAAATTTCTACAGTTTTTTCAAGTTCAATCTCTGCTAAGGTGCAAATCTCAAGAATATTTGAGAGCGCACCTTTAGTGATCATTAGACTTTTATTATTTTTAGAGACAAGAATGCTTAATCGTCTACGTACGAAATCATAAGGAACCTCATCCAGACTTCTATATTCAGTCAGATCGAGTTTGCTTTGTGCCAAGATTGCTCTGTCAATAGGGTTTTTAAAGCCTTTCTGATAATAGGCATTGAGACTGGCATAAAGAAGGATCTTTTCATTCTGACCTCCTTTCATATCCTGGAAAGAGTGGAGTTTCAATTCCCCTTCGGTCAAAGTGCCAGTTTTGTCGGAGCATAATAAATTCATGCTACCGAGGTTTTCAATTGAGGCTAATCTCTTGACAATCACTTTATTTTGTGCCATCTCTCTTGCGCCGTGAGATAGGTTAACACTTATAATCGCAGGCAAAAGCTGTGGCGTAAGCCCAACTGCAAGAGCAAGGGAGAAAAGGAAAGAATCCAGAATAGGACGCTGAAGATAGACGTTGATTGCAAAGATTGCAATAACCATCAGCATGGTAACTTCCAATAGAAAATGGCCAAATTTTGCTATACCTCTTTCAAACTCAGTTTCTGGAGTACTGGTTTTTAACTCTTCCGAGATTTCTCCAAATTCGGTTTTTTTTCCTGTAAACACTACCAGGGCTCTTCCACTTCCGCTTTCCACGCTTGTTCCCATCCAGAGGGAATTTGTACGCTGCGCAAGAGAGGTCTCTGCTTTCAATGTTTTTGTTGACTTCTCTACAGGATAGGTCTCTCCAGTAAGAGTGGCCTCATTGACAAAAAGTCCCTTTGATTCAAGAATGAGGCAATCAGCAGGAATTATATCGCCTGCATTGAGGATTATTATATCTCCTGGCACGATCTGTTCTATAGGAACTTCTTTTTCTTCCTTATCTCTTAATACTGCTGCCTTTACCTCAACTGCGCTGAGCAATTTCTCAAAGGCATCAGCAGCTCCTTTTTCCTGCCAGAAACCCAGCAGACTGCTGATAAAAACAATGGTTACAATAATTATAGTATCTGTAGTATCACCAAGAGAGAAAGAAAGCCCAGCAGCAAAAAGCAAAATGATAGTAATCGGGCTCTTGAACTGGGAAAGTAAGATTCTAAGGGCATCTGAACTTTTTTTGGGTTTAAGAAGATTGGCACCATACTTTTTAAGACGCTCGCTACTTTCAGAGCTACTCAAGCCTTCGGCTGTTGTTTGCAGTTTCTGTAACATTTCGGGTACTGGAACGCTCCAGAATTCAAAGTTATCAGGAATCTGCGTCAACAGAATTCCCCCTACTTACTCGTTTAACTTCTCAAGGTTCAACAACTCTCAAGAGTTTGGCGAGCTCCTGTCCTTCACTTCCAATGGTTGAGAGTTCTCTGGAAACTTCCGATTTCTCAAGATATTTCTCTGTCCTGATCCCTTCAGGCTCCTCGATCTTGATGGTAATTTCTCCCTCAGTATATCCTTTTTCAAGGCACTCAATTACCAGTTTTCCGTATATGGAAGCAATTAACTTAAGACAATCAAAAACTCTATTTTCTTCAATTACGTTTTTTCCGTCAAGTGTTATACGTTTGAGCTTTTTAGACACCACGGATTCTATGAAGAACTCCTTTATTTTTATTATGAACTTATCGACTGAATCTCTATCTAAATCAGCAGCCAGTTCTTCATCTCGTGTAATCTCGTAGTCTCTGTACATGATCAGAAAAGCTTTCTCATCCGATGAGACAATGAATCTGTTTTCCGCATTCCTGTCTTCGAACACGGTTCTTAGATTATTTCCCTCGTACTCAACATTCGTGATATAGAAGTCGGAAACATCGAGTCTTTTTACTTTTCTCTCCCTAGATAGAATTCCACTCTTTGTCCATATAGGCAAAGTCAAGTTTTGCAGGTCTTTTACTTTTAGAGTATCCTGTGTAAAAATTAGTTCAAATTCGTACTGTATATTGTCAACAAAACTGATCTGCTTTCCCCTCAGCGTTTTATCCTCTATGAAGGCGTAGTACGCATTTTGAGCTCCATATATACTGTCTTCAAAAAAAGGACTAAGGGATGAGAATATTCTTGTATATATTTGTTGTGTTTCCATAAGATTCAGTTTGTTTTCTCTGTCAAGCTCTGCAAGTTTTTCGTTTTTCTTTGCCAGCGCCACGCTTGAGGAGGTCTCAAGAGTTCTCTCTTTGACTTCTAGAATTTCAGGTGCGTATACTTCAGCTGTGAGGTTTCCAATAGAGTTCCTTATGTCCTTCTCAAATAGATCAATTTCTTGAATTCTTTTTTCGAAAAATTCAAGCCTTTCTTGATTCTTATTTTTTATAGTTATAGCTGATTTTTCCAGAGGGATGATTTCATTTGAAATCTTTATAAAGTCCTGCATATCCTGGATAAAGTCTCTTTGAACTGGAAAATCAGTAGAATCCTGAAAAGTATATCGAATTTTAAGCCCCCCATTTCTTTTGCATAAAAAACGTTTTTGTTTAAACTATGTTTTTTCCAAACTTTAAGTTTGTGAGCATTCAATTTTTTAAAAAAATATACGGTTTCTTGATTTTCAGACTTAAGAGTCTTAAGAGTTCTATAATTAATAGCATCGCATTAATAGCGTCTACAATTTTCTGCAATTTTAATGAAAATTTTTGTACTCTGCAAATGAAATTAACTTCCAAATATTGGTTTTTCTAGCCTTAAAAATATAAATAATTTTGTCAACATACTTTGAATTTTCTTTTTTAGATCTTATTAAATTTAGTTACCTTCATCTTTCAGAAAGATTTATATCAGTTATTGTGCAATCTTATCTATATTATCATCATAAGATAATATATACAGATATGTGCCTGTCATCAAAGATGGAGATTTACTGTAAGCTAAATTTCCGCTATTTGCAAGCGTTTGATTTTTTTGCAGGGCACGTGTCTCATGCCTAGGACTATTGATTAATATGGGTGCAAAAACGGGGTCAACAGTCATTCTGGGCAACAAGAATCGATAAGGCGGCTAATTCCGCATCAGATACTACCCACTTCTGCCAAAAACGATTGCGTAGGAGCCTTGGGTTTCTTATTAACCGAACAGATAATGATACTATCTGTTTAATTACCTATAGGGGGTTTGGTTAGAAAAATAGGGGTAAAGTAAAAACTATAATTATCAAACAGTCGAAGTTTATTTAATATCTAAGTCTCCCACTAACTTAATATTATTGGGCTGTTTGTCTAGACTATTTAATAGCTGGGATCTGCTATATCTTTCAACTCAATTATATTATTTAATAAGTATATTACATAATGTTTAAACTGGAACAAAATTTGGATATTTGCGGAATCTAGGTGAAAATATGAAACAAAGATTGATACTATTTAGTGCACTGCTAATTATGTCCCTTTTAATAGGGGCAGCAAGTGCAGCTGAAGAAGATACAGAGGTTAATGTCACATATAACAAAACCGATGTTATACCGGGTGATATTGTAAATATCACCGTCGATTTCAATACATCTGTTGATCACGCCACTATATCGATCATTAACAGCTCTGGTTCATTTTTAATGAACAATTCTTCGATGAGTCCATTAGATGGTGATGATAACTCCTTTGCTTATATCTACACCATTTCAAATGACATAATAAGTGGTCCTCTGGCTGTAGACATCGATGCGTTTGATGCAAATAACAGTCTGCTGCTGAATGGTGAACCTGCAAAAGACCCTGAAGCATTTAAATTTGGTATTGATGACTATCTAAGCATTGATATCGGACTCAACGAAACCAGTCCTTTCATACCGGGAAAAGTTGTAAACATCACTGCCAATTTCAGTGAGCCTGTCGATCACGCTAAAATATCGATTAAAGACGGTGGTTTACCCAGAGCCAGTAATGCAAACTTGGTAGGCACTACTCCAGTGACTGAAGCTGAGATGAATCCAATAGGTGACGATGGTAAAGCCTTTGGTTATGATTATGAGATTCCACAGGACATAAGTGGTCCTCTAGACATAGGTGTCTCTGGCTTTGACGATCTTGAAAATTTGCTGGGTGACGAATCTTTCCCTGGCGGAATTGATTTTGATCCGAGCTTTGATTATCGGAGCCCACAATTTACACTGGTTATACCAGAGTCAAATTTCGTCAATAAGAGCTGTGTAAAGTTCAATTTCAGTGCTTATGACGACAGTTCTAAGGATATTGCCTACACTTTCGAGCTCAATGGTGTCCAGAAAATTAACGGGGTTTTGAAATCCGGGTCATATAAACAATTTGAGCTTGATCTGGCTGACGGTAAATACACCTGGGAAGTCAAATTGAGGGACGAACAAGGAAACACAGGTGGCAGTGGTCTCAGAACTCTGTATGTGGATACAAAATGCCCCAGTGTGAAACTTATTTCTCCTGCAGACTGCTACAAAGAGGTAATCGGTCCTGAAACTAAATTCAACTTCATCTGTGAAGATGCTTTAGCTGCTCAATATAAAGATGATCTTAGCCTCAGATACACACTTTTCATAGATGGGAAACCTGCTGGAGTATATGATCAAATTCCTGGCTATATTCCTGGGTATGATTATGAGGATGGTTCTGGGGAAATTCCCTGGGATGAAATATTCCCCGATGGTATTCCCTGGGAGGAATTATTCCCTGGTATGCCCTGGGAGGAAATAATATTCCCTGGTACTCCTGAGGGTGATATCCCTGAGAATGGTATTCCTGAGAACGGTGTTCCTGAAGACTTTTTGGATGATCTGTTCCCAGATGATGTAATTTCCGGGGATGTTGGATCTGGAGAGTCAGTAATCAAGGAAATTCAGCTTGCAGATGGCGCTCACAACTGGTCGGTTGAAGTTGAGGATGGAGCCGGAAACAAAGCTAAAAGCGAAGTCCGGAAATTCTATATAAGCCTTGACGGACTTAAAGTTACTCTCTTGACTCCTGACGGAGGATTCGTAACCTCAACCCCGACGTTTGAGTTCAAGGTCGATGGAAAGAATGGAGAAGGAGCAGGACTGCCTTTCCACTACAAGCTTCTTATTAACAACAAGCAGGCAGATGCAAGCTGCGACGATAAAAAAGATAATACGGTTTGTTGTGAAGGAGGTTCTTGCGACGAGTGCGACTTCCTTGTTGGTGCAGACAGCTATTCTGTAAAAGCATCTGTGAAAGACGAGCAGCAGGTATCCTGGACGGTTCTTATTACTGACTGTACAAGCGGCAGAACTTACCAGCCTGATGTGAAGTATTTCTCAGTTGACAGTGTTGCCCCAGCTTGTGTGGCAAATCTGAATGTTGTAGATGCACCGGGTGTTACCGATTGGACCTCTACTAGGGATTATCCTGGGCTGATGGTTAGCTGGAATGCAAGTACAGACGCAGATCTTGCTGATGAGCCATATGAAGTCTATATCAGCACATCGAAACCAGGCTGTATTGAGGATATGCAAAAGGTAAGGATAGATGGACGCGAGACTCACACCGACGGGACACTTACTCCAAATCAGAGATTAAGGTATTCACAAGATAAGAGTCTGTGTAATCTATGTATTGAATCACTCGAAGGAAAAGACCTTGTCTACGGCAAAGACTACTGGGTAGCTGTCATTGCTCGCGATAAAGCTGGCAACTACAACTCTGCTTTCTCCGTGTGCGGCCCCATACAGACCTATGAAGATATGAATATTATGCTTGAGCAGGGCTGGAACCTTAAATCCGTGCCTAAGAAACTTGTTGAATCAAAAGCCTGTCCTGAATCGGTCTTTGGTGAAGGAAATATAGTTATTTACTGGGACGGCGCGTGCTGGCAATGCCCTGATACTATCGAGCCATGTAAGGGATACTGGGTCTACGCCAAAGAACCTTGTGTGACTAATGCCAAGTTCAAGGGGATGTCAGTTGATGGTGCCAATCCTGATGTGCCAGCCTCTCTTGTTCTCAAACCAGGATGGCAAATGATAGGTCACACCTCTGCATATGCTGCACCCTGGTCCATAACTCTGGCTTCGCTCAATGATTTCAATACCGATCTTACTGAAAACTACAAGTTCTCCAGCCTCATCACTTATAATCTCAATGAAGGCTGGGGCGGCATAATCACTGCTGCTATGGCAGATGGGCGCCTAGACGACTCTATGCCCCTTCCAACCATTGGTGCCAATCCTGAGCCAGTTAAAGTGCTTCAGTCTTACGACTATATGGTTCCTGGACAGGGCTACTGGATCTTTGTGAAGAATGGAGGTACCTACGCATCCATCGAAAACACGTATAATCTGGATCTGATGTACGATGAGGACGATGGCTCAGGCAACGGAGATCTTCCGCCTGACTTTAATCCTTTGGATCCATCTACGTGGCCGGAAGGCTTTGATCCAAGCGAGTCCTTGAACGAGACGCCGTAAGGCTAATTTTCAGAACAACTGACTGTTCAGCCTGTTCAGGCTGAATAGTTTTTTTCTTTTTGTTGTTAGCGTATAATTGGAGGTCTATGATGAATAAAATATTAAAAAATGGCCTGCTAAGAACATCTATATTACTGTTGTTTTTCCTGGCTTTCTCCCAGGGATGTACGGCAGCAGTGGATGTTCCTCCAGCCCTCCCGATGCTTCCGATGCAAGTGACAGGGGTTGCTCTTATTGATGGTACGCCTGCTCCCAATGGGACTGTCATTGCAGCTTACCTTAATGACAAGGAGCATCTTGCAAATACTTCCTCAGGAAAATACTCTCTCGTTATTCCTGGTATTGCTGAAGATAAAGGAAAACTGGTTACTTTTAAAGTGGACGGAAAAGATGCTACAAGCAGTGTTGCCTGGGAATCCGGAAGTATAGTTTCCCTCGAACTGCCTGATGGTAAGGTAGTTTATACCGAGACTACTGAAAGTAATTCAAATAGTAATTCAAACAATGGTTCAAACGGTAATTCGAATAGTAACACAAAAAGTAATTCAAATTCAAAAACAGGTTCAGAACCTTTGACAGATAATAAAAAACAGGAAGTTTCCTCGGAGGATCCCAAAGTCGAGGTCATTAAAACTTCGATCCCTGAACCGAATATAACGGCTTTGAAAAATACGGGTGCAAACTCCGAAGATAAAGAGGCAGCAGAATCTTCCGAAAACTCTCCTAAACCAGAAAGTACTCCAGGTTTCCTAATTTTCTATGCGGTTGCAGGCATACTTCTGCTCGCTTTCGGATTTGATCTCGGGAGGGGATCTAGAAAGAATCCCTGAAGGACTTTTTTGAAAAAGTCTGCATAAATAATATTAAAATTTCAAGGTGACATAATGACGATCAAGGACAAATATTTAAAAATTTTATCATGCCTGGTTATTCTGCTACTGGGCATGTCCCTTGTTCCGGCCGCATCTGCTAATAGTCCTCCTCCTATCCCTCCTATCCCCTATGTGTTTCAAGGAGACTTGAAAGGAGATGCTGCAAATGCAGGTCCCGGAATTATAATCTCTGCATATATAGATTCCAAGCTTGTTGGCTCAGAATCTCTTAAAAAGACTGGAAGATATATAGTTTCAGTTAACGGTACCGAGAAAGATAATGGAAAAGAAATAACCTTCAAACTCGGAGGCGTCGCATCCGAACCTATTTCTGCAACTTACAAGCATGGAGCTGAGCCAGCTAAACTTGACCTGACTTTCTATGGAAGTTTTATACCCCCTAATATAGAAACTTTATCTGCATCCCCCAAATTCATCCTGAATGACGGAAAGGACTTCTCAGCTGTCAGGGCAAAGGTTGTGGGTAAATCCTCTGAAGTAGCATCAGTAACTATCGACCTTATCTCCATAGGACAGGGCGTGGTTTCATTGAAGCCAGAAGGTGGAGATCTCTATACTTGTAATGTGAAAAGTACTACACCAGGTGAGTTCAAATTCGCCTTTACGGCCGCTGCCCCCTCTGGAAGCAGTGTCATAGATGAAGAAAGTATTTCCATTACGGTACTGAAAGAAAGTGAACTGGCAACAAGGTTTGGAGGTTCCGATGGAGTCTTCTCTCCTGAAGAAATTAAGAACCTTGTAAATAATAACGAAGTATCCAGTGGGATTAAATATGCAGTTCTGGGTGCATACTTTGCTGATGGGTGGAATCGAATATGAAACGACTTAAGTTTAAGTTTGCTGTTATTCTGCTCCTGGCGCTGACCTTATCTGCTGTCCCGGCTTGTGCAGGCAGTGCAGAAAGGACTTCCCCTGCTACGGTTAGTCCCAATCAGGAGTTCCAGGTAACAGTCAACGTAGCTGATTATGGGGCTGCCGGTCAAGTAATTGAAAAACTTCCTGCTGGCTTTACATTTGTTAGCTCTACCCTGCCGGAAAGAGCCGTAACTGAAAATGGCAGCAAGGTTTCCTTCCTGCTTATGAATGAAAAAAGCTTCAGCTACACCCTGAAAGCTCCAGCCTCAACAGGCACATATAAAATTGTGGGACTTTTAAGAGACATAAACAAAACTGAGTCTCTTGTTCTTCCTGCTGAAAGTTCCATCACTGTCAGTCAATCTTACAGCGGCGGCTCTGGCGGCTCTGGTGGTAAATCAAGCGGCGGAGGTGCAGGTGTTTCTCCTGAACCCCAAAGCAACGTCGCGGCTAAAGAACGGTCTCAGAAATCTATCACAGCTGGGCAGCACGTAAAGTTCGAGTTCCCACAGGGTGTAACCTGCATAAGGTATGTGGAGTTTGATGCCAAAAAGACTCTGGGAAAAGTCACTACTCTTGTTGAAATGCTGAAAGGTCAGTCCAAGCTGGTTTCGAGCCTGCCTGAAGGCACGGATTATAAAAATGTGAATATCTGGGTAGGTTCAGGAGGAATCGCAAACTCTGATAACATCGAAAATGCAGTTATTGGTTTCAGAGTTGAAAAGGCTTGGCTCAAGAATACCGGAGCAGATGAAACTTCTCTGGCTCTCTGGAACTACGACAAGACCTGGAACAAGCTTGAAACAAAAAAGGTTGGTGAAGACAGTACTTACGTTTTCTTCGAGTCTAAAACTCCAGGCTTTGGCTCCTTCACAATCGTTGTACCCGATGAGAAGATAGAAATCGAACCTTCCAATTCGAAAGATACCTCTCCCTCTAAAAAACCGGAATCAAACCCTGCATCTGATGCAAAAGACTCCTCAAGATGGGGATCTATTCCAGGGTTTGAGTCTGTAATAGCCATCGGAACCCTTGGAGCAGTGTATCAGGTCCTGAGAAGAAAGTAAAAGGAAGTCTAATTTAGTAATCTCAAAAACGTTTAAAGCAGCTTTTAAGGCTGCTTATCTTTTTTTAACCCTATTCTCCAGCAGTCTCCTGTTTTCTCACACACTACTGATGCCCGAGGTTTCAGGGCGCCCTGCTGCTTTTTAAATTATATATTCTCTAATTAATTAAGTTGATCCATGATAGTTTTTCGGGGCATGTGTTTTATATTATCAAGCCAGTATAGACTGGCATCCTTTGTGCTCTAGCAGCATGTATTAACTGATCTTTTAAGTCAATCTTTTGACTTTATTATTGAACTTTTTGAGTGATGGATTTTGAGCGAGCTTGAGAAACTGATAAACCTTGCAAAAAATGCAGCCGAAAAAATCCGGAAACATAGATTTGCGCGCGTAGTCTCACATAATGATGCTGATGGGCTGACCTCAGCCGGAATAATGGCACAGGCTCTGCTGCGGGCAGGCATTTGTTTTCAGCTTTCTATAGTTGGAAGGCTGGATGAAGCTGTGATTGATGAAGTAAATAAAGGCATCTCCAGGGATGAACTAGTTATTTTTTGTGATATGGGCAGCGGGCAGCCTGAGCTTATAGGTAAGGTAGCAGCCGATGTTATAGTACTTGACCATCACCTGCCAGTGGGGCAGTCTCCTGCTAAAGTGGTTGTAAATGCCCATCTGGTAGGGATCGACGGGGCAACTGACATCTCAGCTTCTGGCACCTGTTACCTGGTAGCTAGGGAGCTATCACTTAATAACATTGATCTTGCAGGGCTAGCAATTGCAGGTGCAGTCGGAGACAAGCAGCTTTTTCAAACGGCGAATGCTTTCATTCTTGAAGAAGCCCTAAAAGCAGGGATTATTTCTGTCCGAAAGGGGCTCAAAGTAGGAGACGGAGATCTTGTAGATGTTCTTACACGCACTACTGAACCTTTCCTGGATATAACGGGCTACCCTGAAAAAGTTAAAGAATTTCTGGACCAGCTCGAGCTTTCAGGAAAGATTGAAGACCTCTCTGAGGAGGAAATGTCCAGGCTTGCCAACGCTGTCGCCTTGAAACTTGTAAGGCAAGCAAGCCCGGAAGCTATTGAAGCTGTTATAGGAGAAGTCTTACTCTTGGACCGCGAGCTTGTAAGAAACGTTTACGATTTTATCTCTATTCTTAACACATGCGGAAAGCAGAAAATCTATGGGCTGGCTATTTCTCTTTGTCTGAAAGACCAGGAGATTATCAATGAAGCCCTCTCTCTAAAAAATGAACACGAGAAGAAACTTGCACTGGACATCAGGGAAAATATAGAAAAAACTCGCAAAGGAGAAAACCTCTGGTATGTCATTACTGTTGATGCTCTTTCTACAGGGAGCCTTGCAAGCACAGTTGTGCGCTACCTTCATCCTGAACTTCCCTTCATCTGTATAAACGAATCCGAAGGTATCCTGAAAGTCTCAGCGAGAGGTACCCGCGAACTTGTGTCAAAGGGTCTTGACCTTGCTTTCGCTATGAGGGAAGCTGCAGGCGCAGTTGGCGGAAGCGGAGGCGGGCACAGTGTAGCTTCTGGGGCTGCGATCCCCATTGGCACTGCAGAGGAATTCCTGAACATTGCCGACCAGATTATAGGTGGCCAACTGCCAAAACCGGAAAAGTAAAGCAAGATAAAAAATAAGGAACCAGATAAAGAGTGTCAAGTAAAAGACCAGAAGCAAAAATGAGGCAAAGAACAAGCAACGGATGTCAAATAGAAAAAGAGAGTAAAAAGAATCAGAAGCCAAAAGTAACAAAAAAATTAGCAAAACGATGAGGATTGCTTATGAAAATTACAGGCACAATTGAATTTTCGGATCCAGAATCAAGAAGATCCGCTGCTAGGATTCTAAATGCGCTTTCTCCGGATAATCTTAGGAGTATGGAAAGTGAAATCAGTGACGGGAGAGTTGCTGTCCTGTTTCATTCCGAGAAAATTGGCTCTCTCCTTGCAACTGTTGATGATTTTCTCATGAATGTTAAAATTGGGGAAGGAATTGAACAGGCTCTGGAAAAAGGAAACAAAGTCCAGAAAAACTAAACTTGCCTCTTAGTTTTTCTTTTTTCCTTCTATTTTTGTAGCTGGAGTCGTCAATCCTCTGAGCCTTCCCTCCAGTGAATTATAAGTTCCTTGAGCCTTTCTTTCGTTAGTTCCGCTCCGGTTTCAGGGATCTGTAGTCCATTTCGGTAGATATGGATAGCTTCCTGTATTTCTTTAGTACTTATTTTTTTCCCTTCATGGGAAGCCGGACTATCCCAGGGATTCCAGGTGCGAACTGTCCACTCCCATTTCTGTGTAACTTCTTCATCCCCAATTCTGGCAATTGCTGTAATATTATAAATTCCTGGGGAATGGATACTCTCTGAGTATGAGCTCTTTTTTACTTGAGATTCAGAACCTCTGTTTTCTCCATTAAAGTACCAGCTTACATTGCAAGCATAGTTTGTACTAACACTAAACTCCTGCTTCTCCCCTATGTAGCCTGTAATATTCCTTCTGGGATTGGCTGAGTTAATTGAGAGAGGAGTTATTGTTATGTAACCATGTTTTGTCTTGGAATCAAATCCTTTGCCGTTACCGATAGTCAGAGAAACGGTATAATTCCCGTAAGATCTGTAGGTGTAGACAGGGTTCTGGACTGTTGAATCAGTTTCCCCATCGCCGTTCATATCCCACTTCCAGGAAAAGGCGTTGTTTGAAAGGTCAGTGAACTGGATCGTAAGAGGACGCATTCCTGAGGTAGTGTTTGAAGAAAAATCAGCTTCAGGAAAGTCATTACTTGTTGTGAAAGCTTTAATGCAGAGATTTGCTTTCGAGTTGCTGGATATGTCTTCCCATCTGACTCCATTAGGACTTACGTAGCTTTCTCCGGGATTGGCCCTTGCCTTGCTGCTGTAATAGGCTACAGGTTCTTCTACTGCAAGAGGACCTGAAGCCGATGGGTTAATGAATCTTATAACTATTGAAAATCTCTCTCCTGCATTTATGGGTACAGCCGAATTCAACACATGTGTATGATATCCTGGGAAGGTGTATCGGCCGCTTTCCTGTACAATGAATCCTTTTCTCGAATTAACAGGACCTGAGACAGGATTTTTGTAGATGTATATCTCGTAAGCCGTATTGAGGTCAGTAGTATAAAATCCTACAGCTCTGAGGGTTTCATTTTTTTCTGAGGAATAAACATTGCCTCCCCAGGCAACTAGGGGGTTTTCTGAATACTTTTTAGATACCACCCACCCAAGAGGATCATACTGGTAGATATTATCATAATTATCCAGATCTTCAGCTGTGAACACGGCATTTTCATTGTACCCGAGTTTTGTGTCGTAGTAGGAAATATAGAAGTACCCCTCTTGACCCCAGACATCACCCCAGCTGTTCTTCACTATAAAAGCTCCATCTCCGGGAGGAACTTGCATAAATAGATTTTTGTCAAAAGAATCATCCCAGCCTACAATGGTCACAGCATGATTGACAGGCAGATCCTTGGTATATCGGTAAGTATAATTTTTTTCCTGATAATGCCCTGGGTTCCAGTACATCGTGGAGTATACAGCTCCATATTCCAGAAGCGCCCTTTTGAGAACTTCGTTATCCAGAGGCTCAGTTTTCTCAGGTAGGAAAAGCACCTCCTGCACATGTCTCTGTACCTGAAGCCCTGCGGGTGAATAGGTAGAGGGCTCACTATAGGGATCATCAAATTCATTTACAGGCCCATCCCAACGGGAAAGGTATGCTGTTGACATGAATGCATTTCCACCCTCATCCGAGGTAAAATCAAAACCCTCTGGATAGTTTTTTGAGGCGAGGTTTTTCATGTTGTTTTCGGAAAAATCATAGTTTTTTCCTTCTTTTCCCAGAATGTAGGATTCAAGAGAAGCAATACTTGAAAAGGCCCAGCAACTTCCAGCCTTTCCCTGATCTTTTACAGCTGTTACTTTCCTTTCTTTACGCAGGTCATAAACAGGTGGTAGCTCTGAACCTGAGGCTCTCAGCAAAACTCTTCCTTCTGAGCTTGCAAGCCCTGACAGTTTTACAGGTGAAGGCTTATACCCGGTGTCTGAAATCTTTTCGTATTTACTCCCAAAAGAAAAAGATTCAATCGAGCTAAGTTTCCAGCTTTCCAGAAAGTCAGGGTTCATTGGGGCTGTTTCAATCACAGATTCAATTACAAATTCAGCAGAAGATGTACAGTTCTGTGGCATTTCAGGGGCATTGACACTTCCTGCAGCAAAACCTGAGCTGGCAGGTAGGCATGAAATCAAGATCATGAACACAAGCAGAAATGATTTTATTTTCTTAAGCAGGGAAATTTTCATTCTTTTCAAGATTGTTTGCCTCAGTGAGATTGTCTCCTGGTCGGCCTGTAAAGATCTCCCAGAGCTGGCTGGATAACCATCTTTAGCATTATTTTCATGTGAACTTATTCAACTATTTATGAGATTTGTCTATAAGTCTTTTTCCTACTGAAGGTTTTTTTGTATTATGTTACAGAGAGTTTTATTCACATAAATCCACTATAATAACTAATTATTGATTGCTCGTTTACGAAAATCTTTACTCATTTTTAAAGAGATTTAAAATTAATAAATAAACAAATTTGGATTGTATAATATACTCAAATCTTAATTTCACTCGCTAAAATTTAATTTCAGTTGGCTAATTTTGATACACTTCAAAAATTGGATTGTTATCTTCAATAGAAAGAAACATTACCCTTGCTTTTCCATACCTTATAGGGTACATTTGTATGGGGGTGGAAACCTGCTTTCGGAAGTACTTGCAGATCTTGAGAAAACCAGACCTGAAGATATTGATAAAGAGATTCTTAGAGCTGCCATGATTGCGGAACTGGATGCTATCAACATCTATGAGCAGATGGCAAACCTGGCAAAAAGTGAGGAGATTCGTACAGTACTGCTTGATATTGCCAGAAAAGAAAAAATCCATGTAGCCATGTTTGAAACCGTGCTCCTGCAAACTGATGGAGAGTTTTTAAAAATCTATGCAGACTATGCTCTGGCTAGAAGTAGGAAATAATTAAAGGCAGTGTGCCAAGTTTTCTATTGATTTCTATGCTTGAAGAATACGAGAAAAAGAGACACTTTAAAAAGACCCCTGAACCGCCTGCCATCAATTCCAGAAAGAGCCCCGAAAAACCAATTTTTGTGGTTCAGCGCCACGATGCGCGCAACCTTCATTATGATTTCCGCCTGGAGCTTGACGGGGTTCTGAAAAGTTGGGCTGTGCCAAAAGAGCCCCCGAAAGAGGCTGGCATCCGAAGGCTTGCCATAGAGACTGAAGACCATCCGCTCGGATACGCTGATTTTGAGGGGGAAATCCCTGAAGGAGAGTACGGAGCAGGCACGGTTGAGATCTGGGATAAGGGGACTTTTGAGCTTTTGAAACGCGAGGAAAAGGAGATCGTGGTGGTGCTTGAAGGAGATAAATTAAAAGGGACCTACGTTTTGATTCGGACAAAGTACGGAAAAGGTGAAAAAGGCTGGCTCTTCTTTAGAAAGGCTGATTGAAACTCGGTATTTATGAATGTTTAAATATGTGGCAATGTGAAGAGATAAGGTAGTTTTTCAAGTGCCCGGATTTTGGGTTTAAACCCTGAGCTTTTTAAACCCTTGTGAGTATAAAGCATATGGGGATACCTACGGAAGAAAGGATAAAGATTAACGTTTTTGAAACTGTCGGGGAAAACTGCTGCGTTGCCGCCTGTGACGGGCAGAAAGTTTACGAGATAATTACAGCAGCGCTCTGCGAAAATAAGAAGATTGAACTGTCTTTCGCAGAAGCGAGTGAGCTAACACCTGCTTTTCTGAATTCGGCAATCGGACAACTTTACGGCTGTTTTCCTGTAGAACGGATTGAGAGCAGCCTCTTGTTCACGGATATCTCCGAGGAGGATGAGATCATCCTCAAAAGGGTTATCGAACGGGCGAAAACCTATTTTGAGCGTGCGTATACCTGCAGAAAGGCACTGAAAGATGTGCTTGGGGGAGAAGAGGATGCGTAAGAGCGTTCACCGTGCAACCATTTTCCCAGTTAAACGCCGTCCAAGGCTTCGCGCCGGAGGATCCAGGCTCGCAAAACCTGTTCCTGTAAAGGTTCATTCCATTGAGAATTATAATTTCCCCGAAGGTAAAGGCTACTTCTTTGACACCAATATCTGGCTGTATATCTACGGCCCAATCGGCTGGCCTGACCAGCGGTCGGACGCTTATTCCAGGGCTTTGAAAGAAATCAGAAACTCTGATGGCACGATTTATATTAACTGTATGATAATTTCGGAATTCATAAATGCCTTCTCCCGAATCGAGTTCAAACAGCAGACCGAGTTTACAAGGTTTAAGGAATTTCGAAACTCTCTGACCTTCAGGGTAATTGCCCAGGAAATAGCTTATAACGTAAGGAAAATTCTCAGAAGTACCCTTGCCTGCGATCCTGAACTGCAGGCTATAGATCTTCCAGAAGTCATGGATCTTTTTAAGCAGGGAAAATACGATTTTAACGACCTTCTCTTTGCCCAAATCTGCCGCGCAAAAAACATGGTTTTCGTAACCCATGATAAAGATTTCAGCGAACTTGGAGTCGAGATCCTGACCGCAAACGAGAGGCTGGTAGATGCTGGGAGAGAAGGAAGAGAATAACCGGTTGTGAAATCGGAGTTTTTAGATCCCGGATGGAAAATTATGATTGATGGAAAGGAATATGTTATTAAGTAAGTTTTGTGCAGAGGTTGATGGGAGGAAGGTAGCTAAAGGTAAAATAGAATTTCAATTAACTCTCAAGCAAATAGATATAATTAAGACCTCATCTTTGGGAACGCCGGTCACACAGTGACCGTAGACGTAGCCGGGGTTCTATTTCTGGCTAATTCATTTTCGGCACAAAGTTCAGATTTCAGTTTTAGAGTTATGGAACGCGGCTTTTTTGAGACAATTCCTGATCAATTGCTGACATCGGAAACTATCAACTTATAAACATCGATTACAATAATATAATTTAAAAGAATTAAATCATCTACCACGCATCTAGCTATTTTTTGCAGGTGCTAAATATTAAAACAGCTGGTCAGGCTTTTACGTAGATCACATGAATATAAGCGGACAACAGATAGATATATCTAATTCTGTTTAAATTGTAGACTCGTCTGTCAAATTATAATTATAATGTTTGAACCATTAATATTTTACGTCTGAGTTGGGGATACTAGGTTATCAGAATACTTGATTCATTATATGCTCAGTATTATTACTTCTTATTATAATACTGAGTTACGATCTGCTATAGAATAGGCATTTATATCAGAAACAGGATTTTAGACTCTGTTTACATCCCTATCTTAATTCACAATTACATTATTTCACACCAATTAAAAGAGGCTCAAACTTTGGAATTACAGTTCAATCTCAAAGCTTACTTTAAAACAAGTGCAGACCCCACTCCTGCAAAGGAGGCTATAGCTGCGCTTTTCGAAGAGGCAAACAATACCCTTCTCACCCGAGGAGCGCCTGAAGGGCAGGGAGCAAAAGTTACGGAATGGAAGCTCGGGGAGGATAGGATCGAGCTTACGCTTGAGTCTGGCAGGTATGTCAGGGTGCATGACGCGATCTTCAGGCTGAGGAAACAGCTTGCCGAGGCGCTCGGAAAAAGGTATAAGATCGGAATTCGCGGAATTGAGGTTGAGTCCTTTACCATTCGGATGCCAGCTGAACGTGAGCTCAGGATGCTGAAAGTGCCTTACATAAAAGGCATGGAAAACATCGAAGGCGGAATCATGCTCGAGCTTGATGTCGGGGAAGCTGAGATGAAAAACCGGGTACCGGACAGGATTCTCACACTCCTTGAAGAGAAGATCGAGGCTGCCCAGTACGGGGCAAAAGCCGAACACTGGAACCTGTTATGGCAGAGAGAGCCAATGGAGCATCCTTTCAAGGAAGACCCGACCCAGGCCATGATGAATGAGGGCTGGCTCAAGCGAGGCGCAAGCCGAGGGCAATGGATTCACGGGCCTCAGTCAACAAGGATTTTCCGGACTTTTGAGAAGATCGTCTTTGAAGAACTTCTGGAGCCTCTCGGGTACAGGGAAATGATTTTCCCGAAACTGGTCACCTGGGAAGTCTGGATGAAGTCCGGACATGCCAAAGGCATATATCCTGAGATATATTATGTATGCCCTCCGCAAACAAGGGACCCCGATTACTGGGAAGAGGTTGCCGATTATTACAAGGTTACTCATGAAGTGCCCACAAAGCTGCTCAAAGAAAAAATCGCAGAGCCAATCGGAGGCATGTGCTATGCCCAGTGTCCGCCTTTCTGGATGTACGTAACAGGGGAAACTCTTCCAAACGATGAAATTCCTATAAAAGTCTTTGACAGATCAGGAACTTCTCACAGATATGAAAGTGGCGGAATCCATGGGATCGAAAGGGTAGACGAGTTCCACAGGATCGAAATTGTCTGGATCGGAACAAAAGAAGAGGTCATAAAATGTGCAGAAGAATTACATGAGCGTTATATGTACATCTTCAATGACATCCTGGATATCGAATGGAGAAAAGCAAGAGTCACACCCTGGTTTATGGCACAGGAAGGGCTGCTTGGGCTTGCCGAAGAAAATACTGTTGGTACAACAGACTACGAAGCCTGCTTGCCTTACCGTGGGCCTGATGGAGAATGGCTCGAATTCCAGAACGTGAGCATCAACGGAGATAAGTATCCCAAAGGTTTCAACGTGAAACTTCAGTCCGGAGAAGAACTCTGGTCTGGTTGTTCCGGAGTCGGGCTTGAGAGGTGGGCTGCGGTTTTCCTTGCCCAGAAAGGGCTTGACCCTGCAAATTGGCCTGAAGAATTTAAAAAGAGGCTGGGTGAAATGCCGAAAGGAATCCGCTTCCTTTAAACTTTTTAAATTTTCTATTTAGATGATAAGCAGAAAGCGTTTCTGACCGATTTATTTATATATTGAAATGATATGTATAGTGAGCCATTAACTAGTAGATACCGCTAATTTCTAAGAACTTCTGGCCATTTTCGGATTGTATTTTTGGTTATCAGAAGCCTGTAGTTGCCGGAAGATAGGGGACGGGTTTAAGTTCGGAAGCCTATAGAAGCTTGGAAATTTATCTCGAAAAGGAAAAAATTGTGCTGAAAGCACCATAAACTGCGCCGGCAGTGCAAAGCCTGTCAAAGGCGCTGAAGGTCATTCACGCTCATTGATTAAAGAAAGATCACCCGAGCCATCCGGAAGAAGAAACTGAAAGGCATGAGGGCCACAGGACAAATCAGCAGCATACAAAAACAATTCATAATTAATACAATTAAAATAAAACTAAAATAAATTAAATTGAAATAAAAATAAATTAAAATAAAAATGAACATTACTTCGGAGGAATCACTTGGCAAGAAAGAAAGTACAGAGAAAAATTGACGGATGGAAATCCAAGGAATGGTATAATATTGAAGCTCCTGTTTACTTAAAAAGGAGCGTAGTCGGTAACACTATGGCAGGAGATCCTTCCTTGCTTGTAGGGCGCAAAATTGAAGTCACAGTTGGAGAGCTTACTAACGATATGACCAAGAATAACACAAAGGTCGTCCTTAGGGTCAACAACGTTGTCGGAGACACAGCAACCACCGACCTCATAGGTCATGAACTCACAACTGACTATATCCGCTCAATCGTGAAAAGGCAGACCTCAAGAATCGATGCCAATATCGATGTTAGGACCAAAGACGGCTATGTCATCCGTGTAAAACCAACCTGCTTCACTATCAAAAGGGCACGTTCGAGCCAGATAACAGCAATCAGGGAAATGATGGTTGATATCGTTAAAAAGCGCGCATCAGAATCCGATTTCGAGACCTTTATGCAGGAAGCAATCCTTGGCAGGCTCTCAGCCGCTATTTACAGGCAGGCCAAGTTTATTTACCCGCTCCGCAGAGTCGAAATCAGGAAAACCCAGGTTGAACTCGTGCCTGCATCTGCATCTGCAGCCGTGCCTGCATCTGCATAATTTCTTTCTGATTTAACATCAAGAGGCAGGGGAAAATCCGAAAGGATTTTCTTAATCTCTTTTCTTAATCTCTTTTCTTGGTCTCTTTTCTTGGTCTCTTTTCTTTTTAATCCTTTTAGTATCTGGATCTTTAGCATCTGGATCTTTAGCCTGTTTTAGTATTCTAATTTCTATATCTCAGTTTCTTTTAGATTCCAGACTCTGAAATTGATTCTGGTCTCAGTTTCCTGTGCGTGCTTTTCTCCAGTATTCCCTACCTTCTTTGCAGCGCCGGTTCACACAGATGTCTTCTTCAGGGCTTTCATCTTCTTTCTTTATTTTGAAAAATTTCCAGCCACAGCTCTCACAGCTTCTGTCAAGCAGGGTTAATTTTCCGGTTTTCGGGACTGAGTGAGTATACCCACAGCGTTTCGTACAGCCCAGGAATCGGGTATCTTTAAAGGTGATCAGAAACATATCTCCATCACATTCTGGACAGGGACCAACAGTTTCAGGCGGATAACATTCCTTTTCAAGGTCGCAGGCAAAGCAGGGGCCTATACCTACAGCCCAATTATACTTGTTTCCTACTTTCAGGACAGCTGCTCCTTCTTTCTTACATTCCTTGCTCCTGAGTACGGTCAAAGCTCCGGCTTTTGGAAGGGGAAATGAGTTTCTGCAGTCAGGATAGCCTGTACAGCCAACAAAGCGCCCTGAATCCGTCTGCACAATCCTGAGGACGTGCCCGCAAGCCTTACAGGTTCCTATATAGTTTTTCTTGTCTTCAAGGGCAGCTTCGTCCTTAATTGTGCCTGCTATGCTTGAAGTCAACTCCTTTTTATTCGCTTCAAGCTGAGCATACATTTCCTGAATCAGGGTTGTACCTTCATCAAGGGCAGCTTCAAACTCTTTTTTTCCATCCTCGACTTCCTGAATTAAGGTTTCGATCCTTGCCCTTATATCCGGCTTGACAAGAATCGGGACGGTAAGGGAGAGTCCCTCCATAAGGGTAAAGCCTGTGTCCAGGATAGAAACCGTTTTTCCCTTTGTCTCAAAATATCCTCGCTTCTTATTTGTTTCAATATGAGTTGGAGCGGTTGCCTTTGTTCCAATTCCGTTTTTGTCCATAAGAGTCAGAAGTTCGGCTTCGGTCAGCTTCTTTGGTGGGCTGGTTTTAGATTTTGTATTCCTGAGCTTTTTTATGCCTACTTTTTGGTTTTCTTCAACAAACGGAAGAAGTTTATCCTTCTTGTTTTCAAAGGGATAAACTTCAAGCCAGCCCGAATCCTTGAGCACGGTTCCGGATGAATCGAAGGGTTCTTCCTGCACAAGCAGGTGGAGATGGGTTTTTTCAAATACTGCTGCAGGCATAAGGGTTGCCAGAAAATGCCTTACTATAAGATCATAGACCTCAGGAGCCTGAGGAATATTTACTGCCGAGCTTACCTCTCCTCTTGAAGCCGCTCTAATGGGATGGATCGGAGGATGGTCGTGCGCATCTTTATCTCCGTTTTTCGGCACAATTGGGGCTGTAAGGATAGCTTCCGCAAAAGGCTTATACTCCTTCTGGCGTGCAAAATCAAAAACAAGGGACTTGAAATCAAAGTCATCAGCATACTTATTTGTCTCGGTCCTTGGGTAACTGGTAAATCCTGCAAGGTAAAGCTGTTCTGCAACCTCGAGAGAAACTTCCGGGCTTATTCCAAGGAATTTGGAGGCCCTTTTCAGGAATTCGGTAGTATTTAATGGATTAGGTGGGTTGGTTTTAGTTTCCCTTACGGTTTTCTTGGCAACTAGTCCTTCTTTTGTCCCTTTAAGTCGTTTGAAAATCTCTGCGGCTTTTTCCTTATCGTGAATATTTCCTGCTCTGTGAGTGCCTTCGAATTCTCCGCCTTCTGCCAAAAAAGTTGCAGTTATCTTCCAGAAGTCTTTTGCCTGAAACGCCCGGATTGCCTTTTCCCTTTCATATACAAACCCACAGGTTGGCGTCTGGCAGGGACCAATTGAAAGGACGCCTTTTGTCCTTGCTTTTTCCCTGACAGAAAGCGTGACAAAGCGAGTAAAAGCAGCTCCCATTTTCAGGTCAAGGATCTGCCTTGTCTCGGCAGCCATTGCCATGTTATAATCCGGTTCTACAAGGCTCTCAAAGGCGGATTTTACCTCTTTTGTGGAAAGGGCTGAGAAACGTGCCCTTGCAAACGGTACATCCGTAACTTCTTCAGCAAGCGTTTTTGCTTCAAATCCTATGTTCTCTCCTTCCCTATCGTAGTCACAGGCAAGGACGATCTTCTTTGCTCGTTTTGCAAGGGTTTTTACAGCAGCCGCGTAGTCAGCTCGCGTTACAAGTTTTTCGGGGTCGACTTCAAGGAGTACACCGGGGTTTACCTCACTCCATTTGTTATATTGCTCCGGAAAATCATAATTCATAATATGGCCGGATAATCCCATTACCAGCCACTCTTCACCTTTCCATTTAAATTCATATACTGGCAGCCCTTCTACTGTAATCCTCTCTACTTCCCCATCGCCCAGGATGCTGGCAATCTGGGCTGCTGCCTTATTTTTTTCTGCAAATGCGACAACTGTCATATGAAATACCCTAACTCTGTTCTTGAGATAGTCTTGAAATATAATTTTGAGATAGTCTTGAAATATAATTTTGAGATAGTCTTGAAATGTAAAATAGTACAATTAATGGAATAAGTAAGGGATATGTGATTAAATGCGTAACGAGATGCATAAGGAAATGCATTAGTAAATAAGTAACGAGCTGTAAAGGAAATGAGTGAGTAAATAAGTAGTGAGGCATGTAATAAATTGCATAAAGAAATATATAAGAAAGATTTCTAATACACAGGAACGACTTCTATGCTGTCTCTTTCTCTCGTTTTGTTTATTTTCACTAGTTTAATTATGCTGATCAGGTTTAATTGAACAGGTTATTTGTAAAACCCTTAATTTAAAGACAATTTCTGCAGTTTTTCTCAATTTTCTCGGTTTATACTCGCTAGACAATATGCATACACTATTTATATATTTGTCTGCTTATACATATTAAGCGACTTCCGAGACGTGAAAAGGTATATATCAGTTAACTCTGTCTGTCCTACTCTGTAACAAAGAAATGTTGGATCACTTTACACCATTATTCTAGTAATGATAGTTAGACAAAGTAAGACAGCGAAGTTAATTGTAATTTAAATTATTCATGCATTACTATGTGTTTTTATCATCATCTGTTAATCGATATTATAATATTATATTTTCTTTATTCACCATAACCTGGAGTAAAAATGACACTGATGGAAGATGCCAAGAAGGGAATCGTCACCTCCTCAATAGAAACCGTGGCAAAAGCTGAAGGAATAGACCCTGAAATTGTTCGCTCCTGCGTGGCAAAAGGGCTGATAGCGATTCCAGTAAATAACAGGCGAGAGACCCTTCCTATCGGCATTGGCAAATATATGAGCACAAAAATCAATGCCAATGTCGGAACCTCAAGGGACTTTATAGACATTGAAGCCGAAGTCGAAAAAGCAAAGGCTGTAGAAGCTTTTGGAGCTCATGCCGTAATGGATCTTTCCACAGGTGGAGATCTGGACAATATCCGCACCCGCATCCTCAAGTCCGTTAGTATTCCTGTAGGTACGGTTCCAATCTACCAGGCTGCAGCTTCCAGAAAAGCTGTTGTGGAAATGACCTCGGATGATATGTTCAACGCGGTCCGGAAACATGCTGAGCAGGGTGTGGATTTTGTTACCATACACGCCGGAGTCAACTTAAATGCTCTTGAGCGGCTTCACCAGAGTGAAAGGATAATGAATGTCGTGAGCCGAGGAGGTTCTTTTACCCTTGCCTGGATGCTGCACAATGAGGAAGACAATCCCTTTTATGCCGAGTATGATTATCTGCTTGAAATCGCAAAAGAATATGATATGACCCTGAGCCTTGGAGATGGCATGCGCCCTGGCTGCATTGCCGATGCTTCTGACCGCCCGAAGTTCATGGAATTTATCACACTCGGCGAACTCGTAAAACGGGCAAGGGCTGCCAATGTCCAGACTTTCGTGGAAGGGCCTGGCCATGTGCCTTTAAACGAGATCGAATTGAGCGTAAGAGGCATGAAAGAACTCTGTAACGATGCCCCTCTCTATCTTCTGGGCCCACTGGTAACTGATATTGCTCCTGGTTTCGATCACATTACTGGTGCAATCGGAGGAGCAGTTGCAGGGATGCACGGTACAGATTTTCTCTGCATGGTAACTCCTTCGGAGCACCTTGCACTTCCAACGCTCGATGATATAAAAGAAGGCTTGCTTGTAACAAAGATTGCAGCCCATACCATTGACCTTATAAAGGAAGGCCCGAGAGAGCGCGCCTGGGAAAAAGACCTGGCAATGGCCTATGCCCGCAGGGACCTTGATTGGGATAAGCAGTTTGAACTGGCAATCGATGGCAATAGAGCCCGTAAGATCCGGGATGCCCGAAAAACCGAAAGCGAGACTTGCTCAATGTGCGGTGATCTCTGCGCTTTGAAAATCGTAAAGGAAGCTTTTGAGGAAAGGAAGAAGGAAGAGTAATTTTTCCAATTCTTTTCTTTTTTCAACTTTTTTCAGTTCACTTTTCCTTTCTAAGTAGGCATTAGGCAGTTTCAGGTAATATCTTGTTTGTCTCAGATAACATAGTTTCAGGTAATACATCGGCTTATATAGTATCGGCTTTAGGTAACATCTTCCTCCTGGATAAAAGAATGGCGCTCAAGATGTTCAATCCTCTTTTCAAGATTTTCTATTTCTTGCAGAATGTTCTTTTCAGCGGCTTCTCTCTCCTGCTCAGCGCTTGCTCCTCTTCCTACATTTTTCTCGGCAAATTTCTGAGCAAGCTGCATAAATTTATCCAGTTTCATGACTGGGAATGTCTCAAACCTGCACAGCCCCATGAATGGCAGTACTGAAGTCGCATAAGTTTTTTCATCTTCAGTTTCATAAATCACAAATGTGCGGTAGCCCGTAAGGTCAGTCCATTCATCGAGAACTTTTATACCCTTCGGATACTCATAATTCGCATATAATTCCGCAACTTTTAGGGAGTCTTTCGGCTCCCAGGTAATAATATCCATCATCAACACTTCTAATACCCCGCGTTAAAAATCGATAAGGATTCTGTTTTATTGAACCTGAAATGGATTCAAAAGTACTTTTGGTGAAGTTAAGTATTGTTTATCTTCAAAAGGCATATACTTTTAGGAATTAATATTCAGGAGAAAAGGTTTGTAAAAAGTTTGATTGGATTTGATTGGATTTGATTGGATTTGATTTAATTTCTTTCATCTATGTTTAAAAATTCAAACTGTCTATGGTTTAAATAAAAATGAATTTTATAAGCTTCTTGCTTGAATCGAAATTCTGAAAGGAAATTCTAAAATTACACATTCTTTCTGGAAAAAACTTATGTCCTTAAGACCTGAACATAATTTTCCATATACACGTTTTTGGGTACTGCTCTCATTGCAATGTACAAAAGAACAGGAATGATTATTATGTCATCGAGATGTCCAATTACGGGTATGAAATCCGGTATTAGATCGATCGGTGATAATGCATAGCCTATGGCTATCCATAGCAAGATTTTTGCAGTTTTTGGAGTTCGCGGGTCTGAGTATATAAGTTTACATAGTTCTATGTACTTTTTTGCATTATTCTTTATTTCCTTCAGTTTAAACATAACTACCATAGATACAAAATTGGTTGCTTATAAATAATTATCTGTATTATTAAAAATACATATTCAGTAGCTTGTGGAATTGATAGCCCAATTTTCTGATAATTTTCTGATAATAGTTGGTCTAATTGAAGTTCTTGGACAATGTTGTCAATTCACTGTAAATTTGAAGTCAGGTTTGTGTGCTTATATAAAACTTGGTTCTTTTGATGCAGAAATTTAATTCATTCTGTACTTATATTTCTAGTAATATTATATTACATGAGTAATAACTATCATATTGCGTATGTTTGAAATTCACTTTGTTAGCAAGTTCAGGTTTAGTAGATAAATGATGATATAGTTTAGATTGTTGATATCCTCATCAAAAACAAACTGGGACTATTTATTGATAAAATAAATGCATCTGCTAACATCGGGTAAATCGAAAAACTAACATCCGCAAGATTGATACGCAAAATTGATAAAGTTGAAACAGATCGGGGGAGTGAATAAACGGGTATAAAAAAGACATTGGCTGCTTTGCTGGTAGTCTGTTTCATAGTGTCAGTGACAGCTGCGGCGGTAAGCGCAAACCAGCAAGAATACAACAAAGGCTACAAAGATGGCTGTAGAGACGGCTATAAAGACGGATTTAGGGAAGGTAAAACCGATAGCAAAAGGCCCTATAGTGCATTCATAAAGAAAACTGCCACTAAAAACGACTATGATAGAGGATATGAAAGAGGTTACAGTGACTGCTTCCCGAAAGGTTATCAAGCAGGCCTGAAAGCTGGGTCGGCAGGCGGAAATCAAAAAGAATATAACAGAGGCTACAAAGACGGTTGTAGAGATGGCTATAGAGACGGATTTAGAGAAGGCAAAGCCGACAGCAAGAAGCCCTACAGTGCATTTATAAAGAAAGAAGCTAGGAAAAGCGACTATGCTAGAGGCTACGAAAGAGGTTATAGTGATTGCTTCCCAAGGGGCTATCAAACAGGCCTGAATATTAGGAGATAAAGCCACCTCTTTTATCTTTTCTAAACTCTTTGTTTTTAATTACCTGATATTAACCAAAAACTGATTATCAAATCGATCCCAAAACTCAAATTTGATCTTTGGTTCCCGCATTTAAGTAACCAACCAGGCTTCAGATTGTTAAAGCAATCTAGAGTAATTCTAATAGTTTCTAGAGTAATTCTAATAGTTAAGAATAAAAAATGGGTTTTGGGATGAGCTCTTTTCTTATTCCGTGTTTTTTTCGTTTCAAAGAGAATTTTAATAACCAGCCTTCATAAAAAAGTCTAAAAAAACCTCACTCTCCCCTTTCTAAACCTATCCTCTCCCAAAACCTCAGTAGAAACCTTCATTGGAATCCTCTTGGTTTTCAATGCATTTTAAGGCTTCAAGTTTCCTTTTCGCGTCTGCCATGTCGGGATAGAGACGCAGGATTTCATTGAAAGTCTTTATGGCTTCTGAATATCTTTCCATTTTTCCGAGGATAACTCCCCTGTAATTCATGGACTGAACATCGCGCGGGTTTATCCTTAGCAACCTGTCAAAGGTTCTCAGAGCATCCTCGTACTCTCCGATTTTTGCAAGAGAAATTCCTAGATATTTCAGGGATTGTTCGTGCCAGGGGTTAAGGGCAAGGACTTCGCCAAAAGCCCGGCAGGCAGTTTCATAGAGTTTCTGTTTGAAGCAGACAACCCCTATATTATAGATCGCCTTGATATTTTCGGGGTCTTTTCTCAGCACAAGGTCAAAGGTTTTCAGGGCTTCCCTGTACATATCAAGTGTGCAGAAGGCGATTCCTTTGTAGTTCAAGACATCGACATTCTCAGGGGAAATATTAAGGATGCGGTCAAAATAGCCAAAGGATTCCTGTACCCTCCCGAGCTTGATAAGAGTCGTGGCTGCATTGTAAAGGGCATCTTCGTTCTTCGGATTGAAAAGCGCGGCTCTTTCAAAGGCTTTCAGAGCAGCCTCCGGGCTTTCGAGCTCTAGCAGGCAGAGTCCGAAGTAATTCAAGCTTTCGGGGTCTTCGGGCGAGGCTTCCAGCAGCATTCCAAAGATTTCGGCAGCAGATTCGTATTCCTCGAGGTTGAAAAGCATAAGCGCACTGTAATATAAGGCTTCCCTGTGCGCCGGGTTCTGCTCGAGAATAATATCAAAAATCTCGAGGGCTTTTTCATACTCCTGAAGCTCCATTCTGGCAATCCCGAGCCTGTAATAAGCTTCAACAGAATCCGGGAAATCAGGGGCAAACAGGAGTACTCTTTCAAGGTCACGTACCACTTCTTCGAAGTTCTGGAGCTCAAAATTCGCAACCGACCTGTTGTAGAGAGCGTTTACATTCTCAGAATTTATAACCAGGACGGAACTGAAAGCCTGGCAGGCATCCTCGTATCTTTTCCGTCCAAGCAGGGCAAGCCCCATTTGCTCCCAGGCAGCTTCCAGGGCTGAATCGAGCTCTACAGCCTTTTTAAAAGCTTCAATGGCTTTTTCGTCCTGGTCAAGTCCCCTTAAAGCAAGCCCTGCTAGATACCAGAGATCTGCAACCTCTGGTTTTACTCCAAGAAGTTTTCCAAATGTCTCAAGAGCGGCTTCATAACTTCTCAATTCGAGTTGGGAAAGTCCCATTTTTGTCCAGGCGACGTCAAGCTCAGCGTCGTTTAATTTATCTTTAAATCCGGGACTTTCTATTTGTTCTTCCCTAATTTCTTCTGGGATTTCCTTCTGATTCTCCAGGATAGCTTGCTCAAAGGCTTCAAGTGCATCAGCGTAGTATCCTAGAGAGAAAAGAATGAGCCCTCTGCTGTACCAGGCTTTTTCAAAGTCAGGATAAAGTGAAAGAATTTCTGAAAAGGTCTCAAGAGCTTCCTCCAGTCTGCCGAGCTTCATAAGTACGGTCCCTTTGTTGCAAAGAGCTGCTTTTGAAGTCGATTCGTTTGCTATAAGTCTTCCAAGCGGCAGTAGGGCTTCTTCATACCTTCCGAGCTCTATCAGGGAGAATGCAAACTTTTCAAGCAGTTCTTCAAAAACCTGGGAATCTTCAAAAGCCGGAATTTCTTCTGAGTCTTTTCTTCCAAATTCTCCTTTAAATTCTCCTGTGCTTTTTTCTTCAATTTTTCCTTTTAATTCCCCTTCATTCTCTCCTTCACTTTCTTTCCCAATATCCTCAGCATTTTTAATATTAAAATTCTCTGCTGTAAGTTCGAGATATTTGAGAAGAGTGTCAACTGCACAAACTGCTTCATCTGCCTTTCCGAGTTCGAAAAGCGCCAGGGCTTTTTTGTGCAGAAGCTCGAGATTGGCTGCTCCGGTGTTAAGGGCAGCATCAAAGGCTTTCACTGCTTTTTCATATTCCTTGATTTCGAAGCAGGAAATTCCTTTATAGTAAGACAATTCAGGTTTCAGGCAGCCAAGCTCAAGAGCCTTTTCAAAGGATTTTACAGTTTCTTCAAAGTTCCCAAGTCTGAAAAAGGAAATACCTCTATAGTAATTCAGATCTTCCTTTTTTGGGCAATATTCCAGCGCCGTTTTAAATGCTTCAGCCGCCTCCTGATATTCCTCAAGCTCAAAGTGAGTATACCCTTTCTGTTCAAGTGCATAAGTACAGTCAGGCTTCAATTTAAGGATAGAGTCAAAGATAGTTGAAGCTTCTTTTACTTTTCCAAGAGCTTTTAAAGCAACCCCTTTCCTGAAAAGGACAGTTTTCCTCTCTGGATTCTCCCTCAGGACCATATCAAAAAACTCAAGGGCATCTTTGTAAAGTTCTTGTTTGAAGCAGGCTGTGCTCAGATGTGCAAGAGCCTCAGTATGTGAAGGATTTCTTTTAAGGACCTCCCTGAAACCTGAAGCCGATTCTTTATATCTTCCCAATCGTAGTAAAGCAAGGCTTTTCATGTAAAGAGCATCAAGGTTTTCAAAATCTATTTTAAATGCTACCTCAAAAACTCTTATAGCTTCTTCAAAATCTCTAAGTTCAAAATAGGAAAGCCCAATCTGGTAATATGAGTCCTTGTAGGCAGGGTCAATCTCAAGAACGTTTTCAAAGCTTTTTATTCCCTCTTCAAAGCGTTCCAGTTTTATCAGGGCAAGCCCTTTTCTATACCAGGTTTCTCTGGATTGTGGTTTTTTTCTGAGCACTTGATTGAAAGTCTGAAGTGCATCCTCATATTTTCCGAGCTCTATTGCAAGTTTTCCTTTTCTGCACTGAATTTCCAGGTCCTCGGGATTTTTTGCAACAAGTTTTTCAAAGGTTTTCAGGGCTTCTTCCTGCTTCCCTAGCTCTACCTGGGCGACCGCAAGACTGTATAAAAGATCAGGATAATCGGGATTAAGAGAGAGAAGATTTTCAAAACATTCCAGGGAAGCTTCTGCTTTTCCGAGTTTGAGCAGGGCTATTCCTTTATTGTAAATTGAATCAAGATCGGCAGGGTTTGTTTTAAGGACTTCGACAAAGGCTTCGCTTGCTTTTTCGTATTCTTCCGCAGCCAGTAAAATTAGTCCTTTGTTTCTCAAAGCATCCTCAAAATCAGGTCTGAGTCTTACTGCTTCTCCAAAAGCTTCAAGGGCTTCCTCTGTTCTTCCAAGCTTTCCAAGCACTATTCCTTTTTTATTCCAGCCGTTCTCAAGATACGGGTTCAGCCGCAGACTTTCTTCAAAGGCTTTGAGAGCTTCTTCATAACGTCTCATGGAGTAAAGAGCAAAACCTTTATTCATCCAGCAGGCTTCACAGTCAGGTTTAAGTTCCGCAGCTTTCTCAAAAGCCTTCATGGCAGGCTCAAATTTTTTGTTGTCAAGGAGGATTAATCCTTGCCTAAGCCAGAGCCTATAGTTTTCAGGTTCTTTTTCAAGGCTCTGTGCAAGAGATTCAAGTGCCTCTTCAATACGGTCTAACTTGACAAGCATAGTGCCCCTGAATTTCTGAGCTTCAATAAATCCTGGATTATGTTCGAGCATGGAATCAAAGGCGTTAAGGGCTTCTTCATACTTCCCTACCTTAGCAAGCAAGCATCCCTGCTGGTACAGGGCATCTCCTACAGGATCCATTTCGGCAACTCTGGAAAATGCCTGTGTTGCCTCCTCAAAACGTTGCAGTTTTGCGAGAGCGAGAGCACGGTTATACTGGAGTTCCTTCATTTCCGGATAAACTTCAAGCACAGAGTCAAAAGCTTCAAGGGCTTCTTCATAGACCTCAAGTTTCATCAGAGCAAAGCACTTGTAATTCCAGGCTTCAAAATAAGTAGGATCCAGCTTGATGGCTTCTTCAAAAGCCTCTATTGCATCATTGAGCCTGAGCAGCTGGAGAAAAGCAAGCCCTTTCCTGAGCCAGACTTCTTTATTCCCTGGATTTATTTTCAAGATTTTTGAAAAGGTTTTTTCAGCATCCTCATAGCGGGAAAGTTCGTTTAAAAGAATGCCTCTGTGATAGAGAGCAGTCTCATTAACTGGAAACTTTTTTAAAAACCAGTCAATACATTCCAGAGCTTCTTTATTTTTTCCGAGCTTTGTCAGCAAAAGGCATCTTTGTTCCCAGGCATCTGTATGTCTTGGTTTTTCCCGAATAAGGGAATTAAAGCATTCCAGCGCTTTTTCATACTCCTCAAGCTTTGTAAGAACCAGTCCTTTTGCGTAGCAAGCGTCTGCATTTTTCGGGTTGATCTCAAGGGCGTGTCCAAAAGCTTCCAGGGCTTCTTCGTAGTGGCAGGCTTCTCCAGCTACAGTTCCCAAGGCATACCAGGCAATTTCGCATTCTGGCTCAAGCTCAAGTACTTTCTCAAAACAATTAATTGAAGCTTCAGTCCTTTCAAGTTCAGCAAATACAAGTCCTTTTTGATACCAAATTTTTGGATTCTCAGGATTTGATACAAGTGCGTTATCATAAGCTTCCAGAGCTGCTTCAAATTTTCCTAGAGCGGCCAGAGCAACCCCTTTTTTGTACAGGGCATCTGAATTTTTTGGCTCGAAGTGCAGGACCTTATCAAAAGAGTTGAGGCCTTCTTCTATTTTTCCAATTTTCAGCAGGGCAAGTCCTCTATTAAAAAGAGCTCCCGTGTGACTTGGGTTTTTGTCCACAAGCTTGTTGAAAACATTAATCGATTTCTCATACCTTTTTTGTTTAATCAGGTTAATGCCTCTTTGAAAGGCTTCATCGTGATTGATAATCAACTCCTCCAATCCCTTTTTCTAAACGTGTTCCTGCACTTTTCTAACTGTATTGCTGCACTTTTCCAATTGTTATTCTTATATTTTTCTAATCATATTCTTGCAAGCTAAAAGATCTGAATAATTAAGCATTAGTCTTTTTTATCAGGCTTTAATAATATTTTACTCTATTTCTTTGATTTCAGAGTTCTTGCGAGTATTTTTTCCTCTCTCTCAGATTAAGAGCTCTTTTCAAATGCAGGAATAAATTACCCGCACTAACCATCAAAATTTGATGCTGCATCCGGATCGAAATTTACTATTAATTTTTATCTAGAATCTAATCTTTTAACACTGTATATAAACGATCCTTAATTATTGAGCACAAATGAATAATTTTGGTAT
The DNA here is from genome assembly GCA_002499445.1 of Methanosarcina sp. UBA293. Classification (GTDB taxonomy): domain Archaea; phylum Halobacteriota; class Methanosarcinia; order Methanosarcinales; family Methanosarcinaceae; genus Methanosarcina. Next base: position 4,910 of record DALS01000064.1, on the reverse strand, counting down.
GTTTTAAATATTTTCAGAGATATAGCTATGATAAGCCTTGCAGGCAGTATACTTATAAAAAAGATTATAATAATACATAACGCGCATTTAAGACATAAAACGAATTATTTGAGTTTTTTAAGCCTCAGAAACTCTAAATAATGGTTCTTGAAGACACTGATATGTCTCATTATTAAAGCAAACAAGGAAAACCTTTTTAGGTAATTCATTCTCCTGAAGTTGCTTTGTATGCTCTGTTCTGCGATTTTTCATTTACTTTCTTACTCTATTATTTCTTAACTTTTACTTGCTTTCTTTAGCACTTTGCTACCAGTAGATATCATTTTCTTCTTTACTGGCAGTATCTTTAGTTTGAGTATTTCCAAACAATCATATAGCATAAAACATAGATAATATTAGTCAACCTGGGCAGGGGGATTTCGTTATCTGAGAGTGTTTATTGCCTGCGGTGGAAACTCTGAAAACTTGATGCGCCTTAAAGAGATTCCAATGCTGTGTTAATAACTGATCTACTTTAGTAACTGGTCTAAAGGGCCAGAGCTATTAATAGATCAGCACTACCAATAATAAGTAAAGCTAAGTAATGGAATAAGGTCAAGAACTTCCAAATTGAAACTTAAGTGGGGGAGACAATTATGGATGAGATGACACTAAAAGAGAGACTTTTAAACGCACTGGAAGGAAAAGAAGTTGACAAGGTACCGGTCTGTTCCGTAACCCAGACAGGAATTGTTGAATTAATGGATGAAGTGGGAGCCCCCTGGCCAGAGGCTCACTCTGACCCTGAAAAACTGGCAAAACTGGCGATTGCAAACTATGAGCTTAGCGGGCTTGAAGCTGTAAGAGTTCCATATTGCCTGACTGTACTTGCCGAGGCTCTGGGCTGCGAGGTTAATATGGGAACTAAAAACAGGCAGCCGTCTGTCATTGCGCATCCGTATCCTAAGGACCTCGAAGGCATGGAAATGCCTGATAATCTGCTTGACATGGGCAGAATCCGGGCTGTACTTGATTCAATCAAAATTATAAGGGAAAGGGTAGGACCAGATATACCTATTATAGGAGGAATGGAAGGACCAGTCACTCTTGCTTCCGATTTGGCGAGTGTAAAGTCTTTTATGAAATGGTCTCTCAAGAAACCCGATATGTTACGGCAGGTGCTGGACTTTGCAACTGATGCCACAATAGCTTATGCAAATTCTATGGTACTTGCAGGAGCAGATGTTATCTCAGTCGCAGATCCTGTGGCATCTCCTGACCTGATGAGTCCAGACTCATTTAAAAATGAACTTCAACCAAGGCTGCAAAATTTTTCTTCAAATGTAGATTCGGTTATGGTCCTCCATATCTGTGGCAATGTGAATTCTATACTTAATTATATGGCAGATTGTGGTTTTGAAGGGTTGAGCGTCGAAGAAAAAGTTGGCAGCATAAAGAAGGCTAAGGAAGTACTTGGGGATAGGTCAAGACTTGTAGGAAATATCTCGAGTCCCTTTGTTCTACTTCCGGGTCCGATAGATAAGATAAAAGAAGAATCGAAAAAAGCTATTGCCGAAGGCGTAGATGTACTGGCTCCTGGCTGTGGAATCGCACCCATGACTCCAGTTTCTCACATCAAGGCTATGGTCAAGGCAAGAGATGAGTATTATGCCTGAAAATCCCCAATGTAAAAATTGATTTAACTGATTTATAATTGATTTAACCAATTTATTCTAGTTTTATTATCTTTCTTATTTTAATTTTATTATCTTTTTAATTTTTTTAAATTTCTTAAATTAAGTTCAACGTTTTCAATTTTCCCAAACTATGCCGCCCGAATTTCACTTCAGGAGCAAGGGAGCAATTTTTTTTCTTTATTTTCCATGTGCTGAGTCTGAATAGAGTTCTTGAGTCTGGATAGAGTTATTTTTAGAGTTCTTTTGATTGAGGTTTTCGTGGCCTGTGTCAAAAATAAAAAGGGAAGAACTGGCCTTGATTAGAGGCCGTAGTTCTCTGGCTTGAAGACTTTTATTTCTTCTTTATACTTCGTAAGGCAATCGCTCATGAACTGCTCTTTGTCGTCAGTAAGGGCCTCTAAAGCCGCTCTCGCATCTGCGAGAGCTTTAGCTTCAAATCTGGAGAGCTCAAGTTTTCCCCTTGCTCCTTCTTCAACGATTTTGATACTTTCGAGAGCAGCGTTCTTAGCACGGAGGTAGATGTCATCTCCATCTTTTGCAATTGCCTGCCCTACTCTGTATGCGTTCTGGTATGCGAGTACGTATCCCTGTGCATCTCTATACATATCCGAAGCTGCTAACATATCCCTGAGTACTTTTTCATTACCCGAATCAAGAGCAACATTCATTAGGGCACAGTCATAAGCCAGGGTCTCAGCCCAGCATTGAACAGTTGTACCACCGAATTCACCATGGTATTCAACTGATTCATTGGACCAGAGATCACAGCACTGCATTGTCAGGTTACCCATAAGGTCAGAGTGGGCACAGGTTGAGGTCTTGCCTTCCTGAGAAATTGGAACACCTGCAATTGCTTTGACAATAGAATTTTCATACCCACAGTCTTTACCAGGACCAACTGCACCCGCTTCATATGCAACTAGAGACCTTGCTGCGGAGATTGACCTTGCAATAATTGCGAGTGTGTGGGCGAGGTTCTTGTCAAGCAGCCCGCCTGCAATGAACATTGCAGTGTTTGCCTGGGCACAGTCTGTATCACCAGATGCTACTACATTATTCTTCTTTGCAACTGATGCGATGTCTTGCCAGATCATTTCCATGTCCATGCTGCCGAGAACGCCTATGCCGTAAAGTACTCCTGCCATATCGTTTCTGAGAATGGCATAGTCAAAGACCTCTTTTCCACCCATTGACTCGACTGCAAGCATATCAGCACCGCTCTGGGCACATTGCTCAAAGGCTTCCATGAAGATATTGTACTTGTCCCCTCCTCTGAGCTCGAGGTATTCCCTGCTCTCTCGGATATCACCAATTGTGTGCCTGAGTGCACATTTTATGCCATATTCATCGTGATAATCTTCCATGATAGTTTTCTGGACATGTGCAACGGCTGCTCCCCAGTCAGGGTTGTTGGACATCTGCTGAACGTGTTCAGTTTCAAGCACAACAGAGGGAGCTCCGATTTGAACCATCCTTGCCATAATGTCAGTGGTGATTCTTTCGTACTCTTTTTCAAGTTTTTCTTTGGACTCTCCGGCTTCAGGTCTTGGGGCATAGTTCACTTCAGGAGTTGTGTAGCCTGCACCGATCTCAAGTCCCAGACCGGCTTTGACTGGCTTGACAGCTTTTCCAAATACCATTTCATCTGCGCTTGCATAAGCCATTTTAGTACATCTTGTTACTGCCATCTACTCCACCTCCTCAGTGTCTATGGAATTGCTCCCTCAGTTTTACGATGTTGTCCCCGTGTTCCTTGATGAAATCGGCCATCTTTGGAGCATCGGCTGCCTCTTCACCATATACTCCAAGGTCGTACTGAGACACGAAGTCCTGGTTCACAGCACCGCCGCCACATGCGAATGGAATCCTGTATCCTTTCTCCATAAGTTTGTCGTTAACTTCCTTGAATGCATACATGGTCGTGGTCATAAGGGCTGTGCCAGTAAGCATGAGGGGATTTTCTTTCTCAACCGCAGCTATTACTTCATCTACAGGAACGTCTCTTCCAAGGTCCACTACATCATAGCCTGCTGCTCTCAGTAGTGCAGCTACAATGTTCTTTCCAATGTCGTGGACATCACCTTCTGCAACATGACAGACGACTACTCCTTTAGTGACAGGTGCTTTTCCTGCTTTCTCCTTTACATAGTCGATACCTTCTAGCATGGCATCAGCAGACATCATAACGTTTGGCAGAAAAATAATTCCCTCGTCATAAAGCCTGGTGACAACTCCCATTCCAACCATCAGTGCATCGTCGATAAGAGAAATTGGATCTTTTCCGGAACTAATGGCTTTTTGTAACCCCTCAACAACATCATCTTCTTCCCCTTCAAAGATAGCTTTTGCAATCGGGTAAATTGTTGAATCCTTGGGGTAAAGCTCTTCTGCAGCTTCTTCCGGTGTCATTTCCTTTTCCATTTTTACATTGTATCGAACCAGAATACCACTTGGATCTATATCTATCAAATCCTAACCTCCATTTTGGGATTTGAGGAGCAATAATCCCTGATGATTTACAGGGGGCCGAAGCCGGGCTAAAAACTAAATTCTCCCTGTGGTAAATCTTAATAAAATTCAGCTGTCTAATTTTTCCCCTATTTTTTCATAGAGACAACTAAATGATGTCTAAACAGGTATAAACTCCCAAATTCTTCCCAAATTCTTAAAGGGACTCCTAACTCCCCTTAATTTAATTAGGGTCCTATATATATAAAACTCACTGAGCAAGTTTAAGGTTCTAACACTGAACTGCAAGCTACAATTTTCGCCATTGGAAAGCCTTATTATTCTTAATGTCTTGTATTAATCGAATTTTTTTAACTAAGTTCATTTTAAATGCATATCTTAATAATATGGTCAAAAAATTCTTAAAAATATATGTTTTTAGATTTTTAGCAGATTTAGACTCAAGCTTTGAATAATCGATTAAGTTTCCGATCACGGGATTTTTTGGGAAATTCTCTTCTAGATAATTTTGTATTCTTAATCTATTAACTTCGTTTCAAATCTCGGGGTAGAAAATTGCAGAATGGGAAATCTTTAAATACTAGAATTACTTAGTAGGTATCCCTCGTACAATGCGATTGTGCAGAGGTGAATAGCATAAATGTTTATGATATAAAGAATCCCTTGTTTGCCTCCCTCACAAATCAAGTGAGTTAAGGGCGCAATACAAACCTTTATATATGAGAATTGCCTTGTATGTATTCCTCGCGCAATACGATTGTGTTG
>DALS01000016.1:634-133878 GCA_002499445.1 Methanosarcina sp. UBA293 | reverse complement strand
ATTAGTTGAGAGAGAAACTATAATTCCTGTATATTGATTAATAAATGCTATAAAAAGCCAATCTCTAAGTAATTTGAATATAAATTAGTTATAAGAGTGAGTTCATGGATAAAAATGAACATTAAAAACAAGATTTAAAATTTTGATGTGATTATATGGTTTTTGTTACAAAAATCATATTTTGCGTTTTTATGGAGGTATAAATATTAAAAACTACCGAAAAATATCCATTCTTTTGGGAACTTTAGTATTGATTTTGTTGAGTTATTTCGTTGTTTTCCCATATTTGTTAGTCGGACCTCCAACGCCTCTATTTTATGTATATAATAGTGACCTCCAGAGTCATGAAATAACAGTTGAAGTATTTGATTCGCATAATGAATCTATATTCAAAGAATCGTATGAATTGGCTACCGAAGAACGCATAGCACAGCCCAAATCATTATGGCTATTGCTTCGATGGTCAATGCCGTTGTCTAAAGGAAAATATACATATTGGGCAGAAGGGGAGTACGAATTTAAAGTTAATTTAGACGGCGAAATTAAGGACACCTGCAGAACACTGCCGCATCCCTGGAGTTCTGTAGTGATAGATATAAATAAAGCTAATAATTCCGACTCTCCCATGTTTATAGGAATAATAACCGTATAATCTGTTGAACTCACTAACCTATTGAACTCACAAAAAAGCTAGATATTGATTTATCAGGTAATTTTGATATCGGCACCTAACATCTTATGAGATTGTTTACTTAAATTTTATGATTAAATCGTTCAATTATCAGTCAAACATTATTATATTATCATAATAATGAGAATTTATTTTTTAATGTACTTTTATTTAGATAACTTTGTCACAAATTACTTATAGGAATGAGTTCAAGATATGATGGACACTTGATAAGATATTTGACTGAACTTGGCCGATTCCCCCAGATCTAATTTAAACTCCACTTTTCAGCATATTCCGTTATAAATAGATATGAGGGATGTACTTTGAAAAGAACAATCGCAACTATTTTTATCTGCTTGCTGGCAGTATCGTTAATTTTTACTTCGGGGTGTACTGATGATCAAGATAGTCTGGCTCAAGGAAAAGATCCTGGAAATACAACAAATAAAACTCAAAATAAAGATGTTCCAGACACAAAACATGCAGGAAATATAATCTCTTCTGAAGAAAATATAGATTCCCTTAAACTTGAAAAGCGAAGCTCTTTTTCCAGATATTACGATAAAGAAAATCTATACAGTAAAGAAAATCTGCATTTTGAAGCAGATGTTCCCCCTTACTCTTTGCCTCTAAAGGCTTCCGAAATTGCAAATTATGACAAATTCATCCAGAATATTTCCCTGACGAACGAAAGCAGGTATTTACTGTACAAAAATGGATTTGTTGTAATCGAAAGTAGGGCGGCTGGAAATATATTTGAATTTGAACCGGTGAGAGTTAATGAAACTTACAAGGACCTGAAAGTAGCTGATGTTCCTATTTTCATTACGTCAGACTCTCTTCTTCACCTTTACCACATCCAGTTTGATGAGACCTTAAAAAGGATCGAAGAAAAAGAATTTTTTGACGACCTCTGGAAACTTGACAAAGCTTTGCTTGAAGTCTCAATAGAGGATTATAACAGGTTGGTAGGGGATAATGCCCCTGAAGAAATAACGGAAGCTGCAAGAAGAAATGTTGCATACTTTGCCGTTGCTTTGAGTCTTCTCCAGCCGAAAACAGAACAGACAGAGCAGTCATGGGAAGATCCAGAAAGAGTTATATCCTTTGATCCTGAGGATACAAAGCAATACAGTTTCGAAGTCCCTTCATTTGTAAAAGCTGATGTAGAAGCTGAACTGCGCTTGATAGAAGCTCAGAAAAGAGGAATGTCTCCTATTTTCAAGTACGATGAAGACTATTCTCAGTACATCCCACGGGGGCACTATAGATCCTCTGAAAAAATGAAGAATTATTTTAAGGCTGTGATGTGGCACGGTAGAATTAGTATGCTCCTTCAGCCGGACATGATTATTGCAGAAGACCCGGAAAAGGAAGCAAGAATTCAGACTATGCAGGCTCTTTTAATTTCCGACCAGCTTGACAGGGACAAAAATCTTCAGGCCAAATGGGACAGAATCTACGAAGTGACGGCTTTCTATGTAGGTTATTCTGATGATCTTGGACCCTATGAATATGTAAATGCTATGGATACCGCTTTTGGGAATGATAAAGAAAGAACAAACTTCGACAGTGAAAAACTTACAGCACTGAAATCCGAGCTGGAAAGGTACGAAAGCCCGAAAATTTATGGGGGAATAGGAGAAATAATTCCAGCAGGCTCAGAAACTGAAAGCAAAACTCTTGAGGCCGCAAAAGGGTTCAGGTTCATGGGTCAGCGCTTCACTCCTGACTCTTATATTCTCCAGGAACTCAATCCTCCTGCCCTGAATATCATGAGTCTTCTTGGCTCTGAAAGAGCAAAAGAACATCTGAAAACCCAGGGTATTTCTGAAAATGAGAAATACAAAAAAGCTCACAAATCTTTGGAAAATGAATTTGGAACTTTTGATGAAGATGAATGGAATAAGAACCTCTACTGGGCTCAACTATACGCCTTAAAGCCTCTCCTTGTAAGTTATCCAGAGGGGTATCCTACCTTTATGCAAACCAAAGCCTGGGAAGATAAGCAGCTTAACACAGCCCTTGCTTCCTGGACCGAGCTCAAACACGATACTATCCTCTATGCAAAGCAGACTTACTTCATGGGTACTCCTCGTATTCCGGAAGAAAAACCTGTTCAAGGGTATGTCGAGCCAGTTCCTGAATTCTATGCCAGGATGCTTGCCCTTACAAAAATGGCACATAACGGGCTGGCGGAAATGGAAGTACTTGATGAACAATCGGACAAAGATTTCTCAACTCTTGAAAGAACTCTTGAAAAACTGCTGGAAATCTCGATTAAAGAGCTTGAAAACAAAGAGCTGACAGATACAGAATATGAGTTCATCAGGAATTTCGGGCAAAATATAGCTCCAATGCTTGAAAGTGTGGATATAACGTCCCAGAGCTCTATTATGGTTGCAGATGCTTACACCTCTGCTATTGGAGTTTTAGAAGAAGGAACCGGAAAACTGGACCTGATAATAGTAGCTTATAAACAGCCCGACGGCAGGATCGCGCTTGGAGCAGGCCCTGTAATGAGTTATTATGAGTTCTGGCAGCCCTCAGGGGAAAGATTGACCGATGAAGGATGGAAAGAAATGCTGGCAAATAATCCTCCTGAAAGGCCGGAATGGGTTGAGTCTTTTAAAGTGTAAAAGATGCTATCCTGGATAGCTTATCTTTTTCACCCATTTTTTTAATTTCACAAAAACATGTCCGAAGAAGAAATAAATGTACCTGCTGAAGGAGGGAAAGAAGCAACTATGGTTGCTGTTATTTGATCAGAATTATATGCAGTCGAAAATCTAATACTATCAGATAAAAGGGAACCTGAAGGTCAAGCACAAAGGGGAAGATTATGAGAAAATGTATAAGATGGTCAAGAACATGGGAGACATGTTTCCTGCAAAAGCCCTTTCCATCATGAAGACCATGGAAGTTTATTAGTGCAAATCAGAAGAATAGGAGCCGAAAAGTAGCTTCTTTAAATGTTTTTAGAAGCTATATAAAAAATTTACTATTCTCTCCTGATGCTTCGGACAAAAAACATCCTCATAATCTCTACTTTTTTGAATAATTATCCTCGATAAAGGGGATCATTATGCCGTTTTTCAAATAAGTTCCTAGAACCGTAGCAACTTTTACGGCAATTGTAATACTGATTATTTAAGAGTTTACACAGAAGCTATATGTGTTCTGGTTTCTTACCACCCATGGGTGACAGTATGAATAAATGGAAAATATTTATTTTATGTATACTTGCATGTCTACTGACTATTCCTGCAGTTTCAGCCGAAGAAGAATACGCGATAAACTCCGTTACTGAAGAGACTCCGGCTTCTGCCGAAAAAGATTACATTGTTAGCCCCTGGACAGAAAATTCTCCTGATTCAGAGAATTCTATTTTTTCTCTATGGTCAACCCAGTATATAAGCCAGGGGCAGACCATAATTCACAATGTAAACGTAGGCTCAGGAGTAAATTATCTTGAAGTGGATTTGAACTGGGGAGACACAAGTGATGCCCTTACCCTTAGCATTTATACTCCTTCAGGAAGCAACCTTGGAACTTATCGTGATAATTCTGACGGAAGTGTAAATGGCAGGATACGCCTCAATATAAACCCTTCTCAGGGATACATGGAACAGGGAACCTGGAAGTTCAAGGTCTACGGGGAATCGATCAGTGGAACCGAAGACTACACGTTTAATGTCGCACTGCATTAATTACAGGAGAATCTATCTCCTGTGCTTTTTCTCTTTATTTTTAATATTAACAGCCGGAGCTATGGAATATATTGTAACCCCGGCTCATGGTGATGAATTTGGGATTTCCGTAACCGGAGAAAATGTGCAAATAGTAGAGGATACTATAGAACCATACTGGCATTTTCTGCTCTGGTTGGCCGTAATGCAGTTGTTGTCGGTAATAGATATACTTCTGTATCATACAAAGCTGATTTTCACAATACTCGGATTTAAGATTACAGAACACACAAATTTACTTGATAACCCTAACCGAAATCTCATCTACAGTTATATAGAAACCAATCCTGGAGCACATATTAGTGAGATTGTAAATAATATAGGTTTGAATAGGGGAACAGTCAAATATCATATAAAAGCTCTTGAAGTTCAAAACAAAATCGAAGCCTGTAATGATGACAGAAAAATAAGATATTTGGTAAGTAATTTAGCTTGTGATGAGGTCGAGAAAAAAGTTATTTCTGTCCTTAAAAACGTAACGAATAAAAGAATAATCTCAGAAATACGAAATAAAAAGTGTAATACAAATATAGCTCTTGCATTGGAAATTGGAGTTTCAAGAGCTACGATTAGCTGGCATATGAGATACCTTAAAGAGATAGGATTCGTAAAGGGAACAAAAATAGGAAGGAATGTGATTTATGAGATAAATCCATCATATAATTATTTGATAGATAAATATAAGTAAATTAACCCAGATCCAATTTAAAAATACTGATTATAAAAAACTACCTCCGTTACAACATTTACTTTCAATATGTTATGTCCTTTTTCAAAAATGCGAGTATGGAGCCTATGAGCAGGATAATTGGCAGCACAAAAAGATACGCCAAATTAGGCCAGAATTCCCCTATCCAGGCTCCAAGTGTGTAGCGGGTATCAAATATCCCTCCTATTCCAGAAGTAAGTCCTGTATTAATATCCTTTATTCCTACGGCAGTCGCAGAAAAATGATAATCAGGTAAGAAGTTTTTGATGGTCTGAGTCTGGCTATTCGCTATATTGAGATCTTCCGAAAAAGCGTAACTTACAGTAAAGATTAACTTGGCAAGTAATACTGTTATGACAAGCCAAAAAATAAGGTTGAATAGAAAAGAATTATTTGATTTTTTTGCTATTGTCGAAATCATTATAGAGATTGCAAGGAAAATTAAAGCATAAAAAAAAGTCAGAAATACAAACATTTCGATCCTTATGATTTGCTGCATCGTAACAGGGAGACCAGAAGCCATGAGCATGACTCCGGTTGCCAGATTGATGGAAAAGAAGAGAACCAGCAAAATACATGAGCCTGATCCCAGGATTTTACCCAGAATTATATTGTCCCTAAATACAGGATGTGTCAATAAAACATTCATAGAACTGGATCTTATCTCTTTGACAATCGCATCAAAACCCAGTACAATACCTATAATGGGTGCAAAACAGCCGACAACCTCTGCTACCCCTTTGAATCCTCTCATTATATCGGGACTACCAAGAACATTCAAAGTATATTCAACTTCTGTCCCCTGTACATACGACCACGCAAGGACAACAAGCGTAAAAGTCGCTGTAAAAGAAAGGAATACCGGACTTTTTAGATGGTCAGTAAACTCTTTTTGGGCTATGACTTTGACATTTGAGAAATTTTCCACAGAATTTCCTCCTTAAATATCATCTCTCAAAAATGAAATATACGAGGCTGCCAGAAACAGAAGCGGGAGAATTAATAGGATTATTATATTTTGCCAGTAATATCTAAGCAGGTAAGGTAGTGAATAATGAGTGTCCAGAAATCCATGCACATCTTTCTGAATACCAAATCCTCCATAATAACTTAAGTCTTGAGCTCCAATTGTTATCTCTGCAAAATGATGCAAAGGCGAGATATTTTGAAATAAGGAAGCTGTCGAAGCAAAATTTTCCGTCATATCAAACAGTGTTTGACCTGATACAATAGATGCCAGCATTATGATAGTAGGCCCGAAGGCAAAGCACATATTGATCCATACCAGAACTCCAAAGGTAAGGGACTCAATTTCAGTTTTACACCAGACTGAACTAAACAGCCCGAATGCTGCAAAAGTTAATAAATAAAGGAAAGTAAATATCCCGAAAATTAACAGACGCAAGAGTGAATCAAGTTCAGCAATTTTTCCGGAAATAAGGAAATCAGAAGCTGCAATAATTATTAGGGATAAAAACACAACAAGAGCAAGAGTCATTGAAATTCCCAGAAATTTGCTTGTAATAATATTATCCCTGAAAACCGGATTTGTCAATAAAACATTCAGGCTTTTATTATTTTTTTCTTTAATTATCCCATCATACCCGAGAGCGATTCCTATCAATGGGAAAAATACCGCGATCACTTGGACAACTTCACCAAAATTATCTCCACCTCCACGATTCTGCAAATATATGAGTACAGTGCCTGTAAAGATAACCAGCAACACAATAAAACTCGGTTCATACAGTTTGTCCGAAAATTCTTTTTGTGCCAGTGTTAAAACGCTATCTTTGTTCACAATATCACTGCTCCCGGTTTTTATGTAGCAACCAAATTCCCATTATACAGGTAAAAAATTGTAAAAACATAAACGAAGGAGATTGCTTGCTTGCTTCTTCATGCTTAACAACCTGTGATGTGTTTGTAGAGCTGGATTCATCAATTTGGACTTTATCAACAGTAGCAGGAACTTCACTATTGATAATTTCATATATAGACATATTCTTCCAGAATGAAGAATTCCAAGCATCTAGTTCGACCAAAGAGCTACTTTCATAATTCCAGCCGCTATTTTTAGAAAAAAGTACAGATCCAATAGTAAATTGCTTTTCATCTGGGTTCCACTTTTCAAATGTATCATATTTGCCCTTTATTGTAGGTGTTACTTGAGTAAGGTTGGAACCATCAGAATTAATAATAAATAAAGGAGCAGCAATATTTTTTAGATTTATAGAGTCAGGTTCACTTTCAACAATTTTTCCGGTAACTGGGTTAAGGGCTGATGTAAAAACTATGATATTTCCAGATGGACTAATCGAAAATTGTGGATCTCCGGAAAGACTCCAGAAATAAGAAGTGGTCAGTCCGAAATTAGTAATAAAGGTTAGGTTGGTTCCATTAACATCGATTGAATATAGTTTATTTTTATTTTCAATGAATAATATTCTCTTACCGTCGGGGAACCACCGGGGCTTGGTAGCATTACCTTCATACAAAAGGCGCCTATTATTTTCACCATCTTCTATGATATATAGGCACCCATTGTGATCCACTAATAGAACTGAGCTATTTTGTTTCCATCTACCACCTACAGATTCTGTTAAGAGCGAACCATCAATATTAGAGATATATTTTTTTAAGTTTGTGTTGTCGGCGTTGGAAATGTAGGTCTGGAATAGACCATTCCCTGCTGTTGAAGTTAATGTTATTTTTTCTCTATCAGGACTGAGGGAAAAACGTACATATCTTTCATTTTTGTTTTCAGGCTGAAAAGTTCGAATTAAGTCGTTACTATTGTCGACAAGCACCACATTTCCTTCATCAGTGATAAAAAAAATTCTATTAGAATCCTTCCATATAGGTTGTGAAGCTTCTGATTGAAGTTTATGAACATTTATCCCATTTTCATCTGTAAGATATACTCCAAAAGAAATATCTCCGGGTTTTTCCCAATCAAATACAATTTTAGTAGAATCTGGACTCCATTTAAGATTATTCTGAGAACCAATACTCCCAAGATTATTTATTATACTTGAAAGGTCCGTATAGTTGGTTCCTATCCCCCTTAAATTAGTACCATCTGGATTACAAACGACAAAACAATTACCATAGTCTGATGGACCAGCATTTCTTGAGACTCGGAAATAGATCCTGTCTCCAGATGGAGCCCATTTTGCTCCAGGCATGGAATAGCTACTAAATTCTTTAATTCCGTAATTTATTTCTCCAAAAGTATGGGAATCAACGTCTAAAAGATAGTGTTTATAAATGTTATTCGAAATAGAGGTCGATTTGGAACAGGTTATCAGTAAATACTCCCCATTCGGACTGTATTCGGTCGAAACTGTTACAAATCCAGTGTCCCCTAAGATTATTTTATCGAAAGGAGTGACATTAAGACTCAGGCATTCTGATACGGGAGTTGCGTATGATATATTTATAGCAAACAATAATACAACTATTATAAATATATTTTTTAGCATTTTTAATCCCATCCTAAACTCAGAAGTTAATCTCCAGATTAAAAAAAATAATTCATTCTGGAATTTTACCAGAATGGGAGATTTCATTTACCTCTTGTATACGGTAAAAGTATAATCTCCATCACCCGGAAAACCGGTAACATCAACATGGACAGGGGATCTATCTAGAGTATAATCAAGCACTGCATTATTACCCTTCTGTACACGCTGCATGAGATCTCCATCGTTATCGAACATCTCAGCTTTCACACCTTTGTTTACTGAAGTGCTATCAAGATACAATTCAAGCCAATCATTAACAGCATAACTGTTACTATACCAGCAATCTTTTCCGTCTGCTGGACTCGCAGTTAATGTTCCATCAACATAGGTGTACTGACCACTATAACTGAAAGATTTTGCTGTACTCCACGTATCTCCTGCATCAGGATATTCGGCTGCTGCAACACCCACAAGCATGATACTTGCTATGAGTGCTACCATTAAACTAGATTTTATGTTCATTTCATCTTACCTCTCTAAATTTTTCTATTGAGAGGTTAAATCCGCAAGTATTAAGTAATTTTAAAACTATGCAGATTTAACCTCTTTTAGGGGTTGGAGTTCAACCGTCTTCTTCACATCCGGTTGAACTCCCCAATAAACTCCCTAAATTATTATTTTTTTCACACATTCATATATTTTATGTCCAAAGTCTCTAACAATTCACTATTAGTAAATATTATAAAAAGAATGATAATAATTCGAGATCTTTTTTCATGATAGTTAGAGACTTCGGACATAATATATTTAAAGAAGAAGATATTTTTTTAAAGTGATAGGTATTTCTCAGGATGATGTAGAGTTTTGGGAACAACAGTTCTTCTTTATTCATACTAGTTGAGAAAAAAATCAATGGCTTAAAGTGGTTACGTTTTAGAATAGCTAAACTATGTAGTCCCGCTTACAGCTCACTAATTTTCCTGATCGTTACCATATATAATATGATATTTTTAGGAAGTATATACGTGCCTGAAAATGAAGCGAAATTCCTCCTTGTGCTAGTCGTATTGCTTATTCTCACGTCCCTTCCGGCTGAAGCTGGCTTTGCTGAGGTCACGGTGGGAAACGATATTAGCGGGAAGGTTGCAAGGTCTGGGGACCTTGTTGAGTTTAGTTTTACTGTGGAAAAGGGATACAATACATCTAAGAGCATATCGGTTATGCTTTTCACAAGTAAAATACCTGAAAACTGGACAGCAGGCATATATGCGGATGGCAATCAGGTAAGCCACATAACTCTGCCTGAAAAAGCCAGCAAAAAGGAATTGACTCTTAAAGTAAGAATTCCTGAAAATACAAAAGACGGGGAGTATACTCTAAAAATAGGTCTTCGTCCCTATGGAGAAAACATCAGAAGTTATGATACGATATACAGGGAATTTACAATAACGGTTGACAGGGCTGCAATGCCTAATCTGGAAATTTATTCGGACATTCCAGGAAAAAAGACCCATCCTGGAATTCCTGTCAGTTTCGGAGCTTTTTTAGAAAATAAGTATGAAAGTAGAGCAAATTTCCGGATCTTCATGGTTTCTAAACCCGAGCAGTGGGGAGTTAACCTGCTTTCCATGGATGGGGCCAGAATTACGAGATTAGGAGTGCCAGGGAGTGGAAGTCAGGAGTTTAAAATTCTCGTAAATCCTCCGCTCAATGCGACGAAAGGAGATTACGAAATTTTGATAGCAGCCTGCCCGGAAAAAGGAAACCAGAGCGTATTTTTGCCGCTCAGTGTTAGCATAAATCCTGAACTTTCCAGGGATGAGGATTTAAGTGCATATGTAGAACTGAATTCCAACATTGTGGGGCTTGATATTCGGCCTGAAAAATCTGCGGAATTTACGGTTTCTTTAAAAAACAGGTATGATCAACCGCTTAAGCTGAAACTTGAAGTCTTAAGCCTGCCTGAAGGGTGGAAAGCTGAATTTCTTACCAGGGAAGACAAGGAAGGAAGGCTTTCTTCCCTTATGCTTCCTGCAGGAGAGGAACAGGAATTTACTGTAAAGGTAAAACCATCCCAAAACGCTACAGGCGGGCTTTATCCGATTATAATTGCAGCGGTGAGCGAAGACAAAAGAGTTACCCAGCAACTTGAGGTAGGGATCAACCATAATATCGAAAATGAGGAACTGCTCAAAGTCGAATCAAGCCCCAGTGAAGTGACGCTGAATCCAGGCGGTTCCACCGAAATTAGTGTTAGCATTGAAAACAGAGGAGACGAAGCCCTGGAAGATGTTACTCTCGAGATTAACTCAGTAAGCGGCATAAGTACGCAGATCCGGGGTTTTGGAAGGATAGATGAACTGGAGGCAGGAGAGACCAGAAGCATCCCTGTAGAGATCACTGCAAACGCCAATGCCGGTTCTGGTGTCAAGGAGATTTTCATACGGGCAAAAGGTGACGGTTTAGTTAGTTCTGAGAAAAGTATCAGGGTAAACGTGGAGAAATCATCAAGTAGCGGGCTCATTGGCATTGCAATGCTTGGATTTGCAATCCTTGTGCTTGTTTTTGTAGTACGTAAGTTCGGAAGGCGGTGAACATGGAATCAATGAGTATGGAATCAATAGGCATGGATCTGGAACAAAGTGGAATTGTACAGAAAGCAGATGAATTCGCAATCGAGACCATTCATTTGAGTAAAATATTCGGGAAAGAGAATCAAATCCGGGCAGTGGACAACCTGAATCTGCAAGTAAGAAATGGAGAGGTATTCGGCTTTGTGGGCCCAAACGGAGCTGGTAAAACCACAACCATGAAAATGCTTATCGGCCTGCTTGAACCAAGCGAAGGAAGCGGAAAGGTTGCAGGTTTCGATATTATCCGCGAAGTGATAAATATAAGGGAACGGACAGGAACCCTGCCTGAGCCTGCCGGTTTTTATGACAATCTCACTGCAAGACAAAACCTGCGTTTTTATGCAAAACTTTATAATATGGATTCCAAAGTCCGGGAACAGCGGGTTGTAAAATTGCTTGAAACCGTAGGCCTTTCCCGTGCTATCGATCAGAAAATAGGTGGTTTTTCCACAGGCATGCGCAAACGTTTCGGGCTTGCTCAGGCTCTCATTAACGAACCTTCAGTCCTTTTCCTTGATGAGCCAACAAGCGGCATTGATCCCCTTGGAGCCCAGATGATGAGGGATCTTATAAAAGACCTTAACCAAAGCAAAGGAGTGACCGTTTTTCTGAGTTCGCATTCTATGGAAGAGGTCGAGGAAATCTGCGATCGGATAGCAATAATCGCAAGAGGAAAGCTGCTGGCAGTTGGATCTGTAGAGGATCTGCGGGATATAATCAGAGCAAAGGAAGGTGTGCACTATTTGCTTGAGGTCCAGGATATCCCTCTCTCCGAGGTAGCAGAATCCATAAAGAATGTAGAAGGCGTGCAGGCTCTTGAAATTCAGGATAGGACACTGCATGTGCGTGCAAAAACGAAGCTCCGTACAGAGATTGCAAAAGCTGTCAGGCAAGCAGGCGGCACCGTATCCATGTTCGAGGAAGAAGAAATGAATCTGCAGAAATTGTTCCTCAAAATTATTGAAGGTACATGAATATTTGGGGTTAGTGAACTACCCCTGAGCTAAAGACTCAGGGTTTTACGTTTATTCATATAAATTAAGCATCTGTTTTGATAGTTTAATGATCTGTCGAAAAAAATTATGATTTGTATAGGTGACATTAGAAATAATTTATGAAGTTCAAAAAAATGTTGCTGATTTGTTCAAATTATAGATATTGAACAAATCATGTAACTATTCAGCCTGCCAAAATCCATCGTTTGATGTTGACTTTGATGAAATCGGCATGTTTGATTACTAGCCAATGAATGTTGAGAAAACGCAATCAATAGCCAACAATCAAATAAAATCAATTTCACGAAATTTGCCTATTAAATCTTAATAAAGATGGCTAATGATATTGTTTTACCCAGGCTGAATAGTTACCAAATCATATTATTTTGTTAATACAGGTTAATTGATATTTGGAATGAGGAATATGGTAAAGAAGAAAATTGTTTTTATGCTTATTCTGATAAGTTGTATCATTTTTACATCTGGCTGCGTGAATGAACTAGACGCAGAAGATACTGAACTGATTGCAGAAAATACTGAACTAATTGCAGTGAAAATGCAGGAAAAAGAAAATACTATCGAGGATTCTTCATATACTCTTTGTATAACAACGTTTCTTGAAGGAGAGAAAGCTCAGGAAAGAAAGTTTAATATCGTCTGGAAAAAACCGAATATGAAGAAAACAATTACAAAAGGAACAGAGAATGAGACTGTAATGATTTATGATGGGAAAATTGAATGGTTATACGATCCCGGGACAAATGCTGTCCAGAAAATAATAGTTCCTGAAGAATATCAAGAATCGGATCTTGACTACTTCAAGCTCTTTAACGATATTTTAGATGAATACGATGTTTCTGTGCTTGGAAATGATACTATTGACGGGAGAACTGCATATCTGCTTGAAGCAAAACCTAAAGAAGGAAGGGAAGAAAGCAATTTACTTGACGAGATAAAAATCTGGGTTGATAAGGAAACCTGGACACCCCTAAAATATGAGATCCACCAGGGATCACAGAGAATGGAAATCGAAATTCAAGATTTAAAAATAAACACTGACATTTCAGATACCGAATTCGTATTTGATGTACCTGAAGGAGCAGAAGTAGTTACAATGAATTTTGAAGATTTAATTCACAAAAACATGTCCGAAGGAGGAATAAAGGTGCCTGCCCAAGGAGGGAAAGAAGCAACTATGGTTGCTGTTATTTGAACAGAATTGTATGCAGTCGAAAATCTAATACAATCAGATAAAAGGGAACCTGAAGGTTAAGATCAGAGTGGAGGATTATGAGATAATGTATAAGATGGTCAAGAACATGGGAGACAAGTTCCCTGCAAAATCCCTTTCTGAAAATCAGTGACTTTTAATAATATCTTGAATAAACCACGGATAAATACAGATAAGCACGGATTTGTTCCCATAATCTGGAATTAATGAACTGGTTTCAAAGCCCTATATCACGAGTTTAGAATCCAGATATAGTAATTAAGCAGCATAGCAAAGCTAACCCACAGGATATAAGGGAACAGTAAATAAGAAGCTGTTTTTGAGATCTTCCTGAATTTTAATATTGTCAGAAGAATTGCAAACCAGAGCAGAACTATCTCGACAAAAGCATAGTAAGGAGATTTTAGCCCAAAGAATAGAATAGACCAGAGAGTATTAAGACCTAGCTGAATGCCGAAAATGAATATCCCCTTTTTAATTTCTTGCTCTTGCAGCCCTTTCTCCCAGACGAGGTAAAGTGAGATTCCCATAAGCGTATAAAGTGTTACCCAGGCTGGAAAGAAAACCCAGGCTGGAGGATTGAAGGCTGGTTTTTCCAGAAAAAGATACCAGTTCTCAAGCGATGAAGCTGTAAATACTGAACCTATTAACCCTGCAAACTGACAGAGCAAAATTGATGCCACAAGTTTGGAAAGATTGACCCTTTGAACCATACCATTCTCAGAATAAAATCTGGGATTTTACCGTTATTAATGTTAGGATTCAAGGGTTTGCAGAAATTGCTTAAGTCCTATTAGAAATAAAAGTTGTAGAAATCCTTTGCATAAAATTAAAGATTTCCACAGGCAATATCTTCCACTGGTATAATTTCTGATTATTTTTAACATCTATTATTTATTTTTAGTCTCGATCTACACTGACCCGAATATGCTGAAAAATCTCAGCATATTCTGGAACCAGGTTTTATTTCTTTGTCGGTGGTCAGGGCTGTTACGATCTCTATGCCGTCATCAGCTGCAAGCATCATGCCGTTTGATTTGACTCCGCAGAGTTTGGCAGATTTCAGGTTGACAAGTACGATAACGTATTTCCCTACAAGCTCTTCTGGAGTGTAATATGAAGCCATCCCTGCAACAAGCTGTCTTGGATTTTCTTCGCCGATGTCAACTTCAATTCTGAGAAGTTTTTTGGACTTTTTAATTGGTTCGGCAAGTAAAACCTTTCCTACTCTGATGTCAAGTTTTGCAAAGTCCTCGTACTCGATCGTGGGAAGGATTTCTCTTTGTTCGGGCTCTTCGGCTTTCACTTTTTCCAATTTTGCTTTCTCTAATTTAGCTTCTTCTGCAGTTCCCATTCCTTCGGATTTGGCTGGCTCTTTTTCGTTATCCTTTCTTGCGGTTTTCTTTGCATTTGCGGCTTTTACCCTTTGGTTTGCGATCTCTTCCATTTCCTTGATTCTGTCATCTTCGAGCTTTGTGAAAAGGATCCTGGGTTTCACAAGCTTTGTGCCTGCTTTTATAGGCACGAGAGCTTCATCATACAGGATAGTATGCAGGTCTCCTTCCTGGCCTAGCTCTTCCCAGGCGGTCTCCATGGTCTGCGGGAGCACGGGCTCAAAGACAAGGCTGAGAGCTTTTGCCAGGTGAAGACAGTTGTAAACAACCTGTCCGCAAGCTGCCCTGTCCTGTTTTATTAGGCTCCATGGTTCATGGAACTGGAAGTAGGTATTTCCAAAAGATGCAAGAGCCATTGCAGAATCAACGGCTCTTTTAAACTCGTATTCTGCCATTGCTGATTTTATTTCTTTTAAGGCTTTTTCGATTTCTTCCCTAACCTCGGGTTCGAGCTCTCCGGCGGGAACTTCCCCATAGTTTTTGAATGCGAAAAGCATTGTCCGATAAAGGAAATTCCCGAGGTCAGCCACAAGTTCGGAGTTAATCTTTTCCTGAAGCACGCGCCAGGAGAAATTCAGCTCCCTTGTATGAGAGGTATAACTTGCCAGATAGTACCTTAAGAGGTCGGGATGGAAACCATGGTCAAGGTAATCTTCTCCTACCCAGACTACATTACCCCGGGTCTTTGAAAATTTTTTGTCCTCGATCTTGACCATACCTGAAGCTACCACTGCCGTAGGCACTGAGTAATCTGCACCTTTAAGCATTGCCGGCCAGAAGATACAGTGATGATAGGCAATGTCCCCTCCTATGAAATGGACAATTTCCCCATCGTTTTTCCAGTATTTTTCCCAGGAATCTCCGGCTTTTGCAGCCCACTCCTCAGTAAAAGCGATATATCCTATAGGAGCATCTACCCAGACATAGACCACGAGGTCATCACGTCCAGGGAACTTTACTCCCCATTCCAGGTTCCTAGTGATGCACCAGTCCGCAAGTCCCTGTTTTACCCAGCCCAGGGCATAGTTCCTGGCATTGGTGGTTCCACAAAGCTCATTTGAGAGATAGTCCATGAGATAATCGCTGAAATCAGAAAGCTTGAAAAAGAAATGCTCCTGCTGCCTGTACTCGGCAGGTCCCCCGCAGATAGTGCAGATAGGGTTCCTAAGTTCTCCGGGTTCAAGATGCTTTCCGCATCCCTGGTCGCACTCATCTCCTCTTGCTATTTCGCTGCAATGAGGACAGGTACCTTCTACGTAACGGTCAGGAAGAAAACGATTGCATTTCGGACAATAGGCTATTTCGATAGTTTTTGGATACACATAGCCTTTTTCAATCAGCCTGTTGACAATGTCCAGAGTTCTGTTGTGATTCTCAGGATCATCCGTTGTCCCAAAAGCATCAAAGTAAACTCCAAGCTGTTTGAAAGTCTCGTCAAAATGTTTGTGATATATTTCTACGAGCTCACTAGGAGTGATCCCGAGTTCTTCAGCGTTTACGACAATGGGAGTGCCGTGAGCGTCCGAACCACAGACAAAGGTAACGTCTCTCCCTTCCTTTCGCAGGGAACGGGCAAAAACATCAGCGGGCACGTAGGTCCGGAGATGCCCGATATGCGCCTTGCCATTAGCATAAGGCAGGCCACAGGTGACAAGTATGGGTTTAGTGGATGATTCTGACATTCTTATCTCCATGTATTTTTTGTATATACTCCTCTCGATGATAACAACTCTAAAGTATATTTCGCTTACAAATTTTGATCAAACACAACCGTTGGGCCGCAACCGTTGNNTTTTGATCAAACTTTTTTTGAAAAAGTTTGCGGTCAAGCCTTTTTTAAAAAGGGTTGTGAGTAAGCATTTTTTAAAAATTTGAGATGACATATTTTATTTAAATGTGTATATATTATAAGGTAATCTATTTGAGGGATAGTTAATATTTCTATATAAAGATGGATGAAATGTAGGGACAGATAAATATTAGCTTCGACAATTCATGCTGTCAGGCAAATTGTTGCCGTCGAATTTCTGCAAGTTTTTATTCCTGGATTGCCGGCTACCATAATAAATTTGTTCTCTCCATTAAAGATTTTAATGATTCTCAAGACCAAAGATTAAATTGATAAATCTTAAGATATACGGTCCTATCAACTATGAACGATAAAAGCACAAATCCTGAAGGCACGAACTCAGAGGAGCTGTCTGAAGGTTCCGAAAAATCTGATAATGAAAAAATTGAAAATAAGAGCTTTAGTATGAATTCTAATCCATCTACAAAAGATAAAAAACGTAGCCTTGTGCCTTACCTGCTCATTGTACTGTTTCTGATCACTATTATATTGGGATGTATCGCAGTGATTTCCTACAGTTTTGGGGTTGGGGGAGATCTAGGAAGTTCTGAAAAGGTGGCTGTTATCTATGTTCAAGGTACCATACTTTCCGGTAATGTTCCTGCAGGGTTAGGCTATGCGACTTCCGAAGAGATTTCTGAAAATCTCCGCAGAGCTACCGCAGACAGCACCGTTAAGGCAGTTGTCCTTCGAATTAATAGTCCAGGAGGATCTCCTGCAGCAGCCCAGGAAATTGTAGGGGAAATTGAGAAAGCCAAGGCGAAAGGAATTCCTGTTGTTGTATCTATGGGAGACCTTGCAACCAGTGCTGCATATTATATCTCTGCACCGACTGATTACATTGTTGCAAATCCCTCAACAAATACAGGATCTATCGGAGTGATCTGGGTCTTCCAGAACATGTCTGCTTCTTATGAAGAAGATGGTATTGATTATTATGTTGCAAAGTCCGGAGAACTCAAAGACATGGGAAGTACCTGGAGAGGACTTACCGAAGAGGAAAAAGAGTATGCTGACGCTGTGGTTATGGAGAGTTATGAAGATTTCATAACCAAAGTTTCTGAGGGACGCAACATGTCCAGAAGTGAAGTGAGAGCTCTTGCGGATGGTCGAATATATACAGGAGTCAAGGCAAAGGAGTTTGGGCTTGTGGATAGCTTTGGAAATCTTTACGATGCAATTGACAAAGCTGCGGAACTTGGAGGAATTACAGGAGAGCCAAAAGTCCAATATATGAATAGAGCAAGTCTCTCAAGGCTGCTTTTGGGTTCGGATTCCGGAGGGTCTAGTAAGACAGCTGAGCAATTTGTCAGTTACTTTGAAGAAAGTCCTTATGGAAGAATTCTTGCCTGAAAATTTTTTAATTCATTTTTCATTTAACTTTCTTTTGAGTTTCCGGCTTTTCTCCTGCAGATTTTGTCCAGAAGCAAAATATTATCAATCATCAAAGACCCACTCCATCCAAGAGGGATTGCCCAAGCAGGTTTGCCTGTGGACTGGTCAACTTGTTCTGGAAGGAGTCCTGTACTGGTTGCTCCGGCAAGAGCCCATTTAATACATTGAATCCCCTCATCGGTCAGCTTTTTCACGGTTTCGTCATATCCTTCTTCTTTCTCATAGGGAATTTCATATGACGGGTCTAGCGTTGTTTTCTCACTGGGAAGATCAAGGGCAAGGGAAAGCATTGCTTCCGAAAGCCAGAGAGTAGTTACTACCCATGGGTTTCCGTTTATATAACTATCATTTTCATATCTCTTGATGCCGTAACTGAGGTTAATGGGAACTGAGAGCTTTTTCTTAATATTTTCTATCATAAACTGGATCATATCTTTCTCTATGGGATCTTTTGGAGAGATCATTCTAAAAGGAACATAGGTACCCAGAATGCTTGCATCAACTGTTTTATCAAGTTTCCCGTTAATTACTCCTTTTGCAAAATAGCCTTCCTGAAGCCAGAGACGATCAATCGTGGCCTGTTTGACGAACTCCGCCCTCTTCTTCCAGCGCCTTGCCATACCAGCTTCCCCATTTTCTTCAGCTAGGTGAGAAGCCCCCATGAGCCCGGCATAGATTGAGGCATTCGTATACGTAAAAACTCCGTAGTAAGTCTCCCAGAGATCCATACAGCTTTCGTGAATTCCTGACCTGGTCCGCTTCATCAGGTATTCAGCTCCCCTGAGTATGGAAACCCAGACCTCTTCGAGAAACTCAGCTTTTTTCAGGCCTTCGAGAATCCTGTAATAAACATCCATAGCATAGAGTGTGGCTCCCGTTTCATCTATCTGAGTCGAGTAATCAAAATTGCCCCAGGAGGGAGCTACGTCCCCATTGAGCCAGTAACGTTGAAACCAGGAACCGTCAGAGAGCTGGGTCTGGATACACCATTTGAAAAACATTTCACAATACTCTGGATAGCCGGAATGCTTTAGTGCGAGCACGACTTCTGAGGTATCTCGGTTCCAGCAGAAACCGTATCCTCCACATTTCTCAAAATTGGAGTCAAATTCCGGAGCAGCTACAAAGGACCCATATTCGCGGTCATTCAGGAGGTAAAGCACAAGCAGAGCTCGGTTGTAGGCGGTGAACAGCTCCTGACGCAGGTTATCGTGTCCTTCGAGCCCTGGCATTTTGAGCACCTGCTTTCTAGAAAGCCACATAACCCAATGTTCTCGTGTCTTTTCAAAAATGTATTCCAGTGGCAGTTTTGAGATTTCCTGCATTCTTTTATACAGGAGGCGTCTGGAAGAAGCAGCTCCTATAAAGATAATAAACTCATTTGTTCCGCCAGCCTCAAGTTCGAGATCCCAGCCAGCCGCGTTATTAATATTTCCTATATCTTCTTTATTTCTCTGGAGTTTTCCGTCTTCCATATCATATTTTGAATTCGTCCACCATATGGTGTCCATTGCCTTGCCTATTTGCCATTCAGTATAATCTGGGATGGAGTATATCCCTATATGATAATTTTGCCAGTATTGAACAAGCAGGCGAGTATCAGTATCACAGAATCCTGAGTTTTTCTTGGAGGTTTCTCCTACATTGAAATTTGAATAATAGAAAAATTTTCCTGAGATCTTTTTCTGGGATTGGATCTTAAATCTACGGATAAGGACAGGCACGATAGGGTGTACAAGGTCAAGAATGGAAATCCGTATTCCCGAGTCATGATAAAGTTTTGTGGATACGATATTGGTATCCTCTATATAATTCTGGATGGATTGCCATTCATTGTCACTTGTCCAGAGAAGTTTTTCTCCTGTATGGATACAGGCTACGGATTCTTCGACGTGTTGAGCATGGTCTCGTCGAGGGTAGAAATAGCCTAAGATTTCTCCTTTTCTCCCCATTGTTACAAGTAGCTCGTCATTTCCGAGAATGACATTAGGTTGCCTTATCACCGTGTCTCCCCTCTAAACTGATATTCCTGACTTGTACCGCCGGAAGGCGCAGGTGAGATTATATGTTCGCAGACTTTCTTGCCTGTGGCTTTACAACTAACCTCCCTAACACTTATGTTTTTTCCAAAATACTCAGTCAGGTAACCCGCAATATAGCCGCTCATAAAGGCACAAACTGGCTGATCTGCTCCTCCATAAACATCAGCTATAAATGAGTCTTTAACAATGACTTTTCCTTCATAAGTTTCAGGGTTACAGTCGATTTCCAGGATTCCCCAACCTACACCTCTGTAAAGCTCTGCAAGCACGCTTGCAAAGTTGCTGTCATTAAGATTCAAGATGCTCTTAAAATATTTTGCTGCGTGAATCCCACCTTTAAGACCTGAAATCGTGAGAAGTCCTTCTGCATGCGGTGCATTCTGGTTAAAAGTTTTAATGATATCAACAATTGTGAGTGCTCTTGCCGCAACTCCCCTGACTCCTATGACATTTAGAGGGAAATCCATGGAATAAACCATTCCGTATTTTGAAATCCCGTAATCTACTTCACTTACGACTGCAAGTTCCTTTATCTTCTGGGCGAAATCCCCTGGATCAACATCTTTGTTCAGCTCAGTAAATACTGAATATTCTCCTGTTTTTTGTGTAATATTATCCAGATGACCAAACATGATAAACGCATTCTCTTTTTCGAGAAAATCGATTACTGAGGATAAAGATCCTGGCTCTTTCGAATAGATTATTTTAAACCATACAATCTGCGAGCTTTCATTGAAGCCTGCAAACATGAATAAGTCCCTTACCATGCGACTCGACTCCCATGAATTAGTATGTGCACATCTAATTAAGCTATTGCGCTAAGTTTTCTGAATACCTTGGCTTTGAAATCCATTAGTACAGCCATAAAATTAACCGCTGCATCGAAAGGTGTAGAATGAATGCTGAAATATGAATGTACATCCCCGTCTCCGAGCCATTTGGTACACATGTAATAGTAATGGTCCGAAGTCAGCAGGTGCTTCCATATACGCAGGATCTCTGGATCGTCTATTTTCCTTACAAAGGGCTCAAGCAGCTTTATCTCCTCAAAACAACGCCTTTGCATATCATTCCCAAGCCATGCACTGGTATCACGTTCCATATCAGCCCAGGAAATCGTGGAGAAATCCCCAATATCAATTTCGGCTACAGGTGAGTATTTCTCGACAAGCTCAATAGGGGTACTGAAATTCAGTTTTGTCTTGAGTACTTCTTCGGGGAGCTTTTCCAGGAAGGGAAATATTCCGGTTTCTTCCCATTGGTGTTCTCCGAAAGTCTCATAGTCCATGAAGATATTAATGCAATCTTCATTAATTCCTGAAACCCATGATGCCCATTTTTCTGCAGTCAGGGGATATCCATCCCACCACCTTGCTGAAAATCGGTATCCTATATCGTCACTTAACTTGTAGTTTCTAAAGATTATTGGAAGTCCCGAGCCTTTTGCCCTGTAAAGCATGTTGGGAGACTTCCCATCAAGCATATGGTCTGCACCTTCGGTAAGGATTGCCCTATACCCGAGATCGGAAACAAGCTTTGCTATCGTGTTATTGTAAAGTAGTTCAGTATTGCGGAAAACCTGAGGTTTAACTCCAAGAAGGTCAAAAATAAGTTCTCTATGTTCTTTTATCTCTTCGATAAACTCGGTTTTGTCTTCAAAAAGGCTTGAAAGAGAATGATAAAAGGTTTCATCCAAAAATTCAACTGCTCCGGTTTCCGCCATCTGTCTGAAGCCTTCGAGTACATCTTTTCCCCAGTATTCGCATTGTTCGAGTAGAGTTCCGGTAATAGACAGAGAAAACCTGAATTCTCCCTTATGTTTGTCAAGAGCATCCAGAAGAATCCTGTTTGCAGGAATATAGCATTTCCGGGCTACTCTTTCAAAGATCTCCCTGTTGGTTCTCTCATCAAAATAACGGAAAAAACCTGATCGGTTATCAGGCCAGAACCTGCGCAGCCTGAAGGGTTGATGCAACTGAAAGTATATGCAAAGCGAGGTCATGTTTTTTCCTCCAGGACAGCTCTCCTGAAATCGGAAAGAATGGAAAAATAGTTTATAGCCCTTTCATATCCTTCCCTGATATTTCCAGAATTCATGGAAAAAAAGATTTCACTCTGCTGGAGGTAACCGTATATCTGTTTAAGTTTCCAGTAATTCTTGTTTTCCTTAAGCCGTGAGAGTTCTTCTCCAACTCTTACCAGTTCTCGCAGGTAAAGTTGCTGAGCATGGTTTCCTATTGCGTTATGCATACCATAGCGGATTGTCTGTTCGGTTCGCAGAGTAGGAAGCTTCAAAGGGGCAAATCTTTTCATAGCTTCAGACGGAGTGAGCATCTCAATATCCCTGTCTTTGAGGGTTTTTGGGAAACTTCGAATAAAATTGGTTATCATACTTTTATTTCTATAATGGAAGCAGAGATTTGCATAATTAAAATAAAGGGTCAGGACATCCCCTTCCATGCTTGCAATCCAGTCCGCAAACTTCTCAGGAATAAGAGGATAGCCTTGCCAGTCTTTTTTTGAGAATCGCAATTCAAGGTCTTCGCTAAGGTTTATATGTCTTAACAGAGTCGAAAGACGGTTTTCAAAGACATATACAGGCTCATATCCGTTCATAAGATTCCTGGACCCCTCAGCAATAAGACACTTAAAACCCAGATCAGTGAGAGTCCTCCCTACTCTTTCAGTATACAGAAGCTCTGTATTTACGAAAGTCTCTGGACTGGTTCCCAATAACTCCTGGAGCATTTCCCTGTACATAATCACTTCTTCTTTAAATTCGAAAAGGTCGGGATATAGTGAGCTAAGGGAATGATAACTGCAGCTCCCTGTAAACTCTACCCTCCCAGTTTCCCGAAGTTCACGAAATGATTCAAGAAGTTCAGGGTCCCATCTACATTGTTCAAGAAATGGCCCGGATAGATCAAAGGAATATTTTCCCCCTTTTTCTAGGGATTCCAAGATAAGATCATTAAGACGCAAAAATTGCCGACCTGTTTTTAAAAATTTTGAAAAAACGTTGTTTCGGTCAAAATACCGATCCATTTCAGGCACCCCAAAAAATCCTTCAATAGGCCAGTACCATTTTGGACTGTAAGGCAGGTGCACTCCCAAACAGATGCATACAGCTCTCATAACAAAATAATCTAGTACCGAAACCTACTAAAAACTATTGTTTTGGGTTAACGAGAAAATATTTTCTGTGTCAAATCTGAGCTTGCAAGGATTTAGAAGCACCAGTTTCAATTAAAATATAGCTTAAAAGGTAAGATGGGATCTCATCCCATCTTATTGGAAGCAAAGAAACTCTTTTACTCCCAATACAAGACCTACGTGGAAAAACCGCAACCTTGTAAGTTATTCCGCTTGAGTGAACGAAGTGAGCGAAACGGAGCCGTGCTCCCGAAGCGGAACTCGGGAAGGTCATTCCATCATAAACCTTGTAAGGCTTTCGTATGCGTCTGAGATTTCTTTGAGGGAGAGGGAAATCTCGAAATCTTTTCCTTTTACCTCAAGGGAATTGCCTTCTACCTTGCCAATTATCATATGAGGCACATCTTTGAGAATCTCCTGTACTGCTTCTGGTTCGCCTGTAACAAGCAGGGCTCTTGCTGGAGCCTCTGAGAATAATAGCTCCTCAGCTTTCATTTCTGCAACTTTACTCAGGTCTACCTTTGCACCGTAGTCTTTGCACATCCTTGCAAGCCCTGCAGCAATCCCTCCAAGGGAAAGGTCATGCGCCGAGCTGAGTTTTCCGCTCCTGGCAGTTTCGATAACGGCTTTTATTATTTCAGGGGCATTTTTCGGGACTGGAGGAACTTTTCCGGCATTCTGGGCTCCGAAACAGGCATAATATTCGGAACCTCCCATATCTGCAGTTGTTTCTCCTACTAAGATAATGGTATCCCCGGGGTTTGCAAAATAGCTTGATGGAAGAAGGGTTTCAAGGTCGACTTTGCCCATCATTCCTATTGAGGGTGTTGGAAGAATTGCGGTATTGAACTCATCACTTTCGTTATACAGAGAAACGTTTCCACCCACAACAGGGATTGAGAGCTCTCTGGCTCCGTCTCCAAGCCCAAGTACGGCGTTTTTAAATTGCCAGTAAATATCCGGGCGGTCTGGGTTTCCAAAGTTCAGGCAGTTTACAATTGCAAGCCCTTCTGCACCTTTTACAGCAAGGTTCATGGCATTTTCCATGATTGCAGTCTTTCCTCCGTTGTACGGGTCAAGAAGAGTAGCTCTTGGCTGGCAGCCACAGGAAAGTGCAATTCCTTTTTTGTCGGTAATCCTGAGCACTCCTGAGTCTTCTCCGGGTTTGACAACTGTTCTCAACTGGACTTCATGGTCGTACTGCCTGTAGATCCATTCTTTTGAGGCGATATTATAGGAAGACAGGACTTTCAGGAAAGCTGCCTTCAGGTCTTTTGGAGTTCCAGGGGCTTTACTTTCTTCAACCTGGACAATAGGAGCTATTGCGGTTTTTTCGCAGATAGGAGCTCCGCCTGTCAGCAGACTTATTGGAATATCCGCAACAATTTCCCCTTCAAACTCAACTGTATAGTTTGGTTCGTCTGTCAGATATCCAACTATAGCCCCATTAAGATCGTATTTTGCTATCAGAGCAAGCATGGCGTCGACATCTTCAGGAGCTACTTCAAAGAGCATGCGTTCCTGAGATTCTGCAAGCAGAATTTCATAAGCATTCATGTTGAGTTCGCGCTGGGGCACAACATCTGTAATGATCCGGGCACCGAGGCCTCCTTTTGCAGCCAGTTCTGAGCTTGCTCCTCCAAGGCCAGCGGCTCCAAGGTCTTTGCAAGATTTCACATAGCCTTTCTTTGTGGCTTCTAGCGTCATTTCTATTAGAAGCTTCTCAATATACGGGTCTCCAACTTGGACGTTTGTGCGCTCTTTAGCGTCAGATGATTCGAGGTCTCTGGAGGCAAAAGAAGCTCCTCCAAGTCCATCTCTTCCTGTGGTTGAACCTGCGAGCACAAGCTTGTTCCCGGCTTTCTGGGCGCGGGCAGTTATAATATCTTCTTCCTTACAGAGCCCTACTGCAACCACATTCACAAGAGGGTTTCCACTGTAATTTTGGTCAAAGAATGTCTCGCCATTGACTACAGGCACTCCTATGCAGTTTCCATACCCTGCGATTCCTTTAATTATCTGCTCGAAAAGGAAAAGGTTTTTTGGCGTATCCAGAGGCCCTAAATAGAGAGGGTCCACAAGGGCTATAGGACGGGCTCCCATGGAGATTATATCCCTTATAATGCCTCCTACCCCAGTAGCAGCTCCGTTGTAGGGGTCGATATATGAGGGGTGATTATGGCTTTCCATACCAATAGTAAGCACATATCCATCTTCAAATCTGATAACTGCAGCATCGTCTCCTGGGCCGATAATTACGTTTTCACCCGTAGTAGTAAAAGTTTTCAGGAGGGGCGCGCTTGAGCGGTAAGAACAGTGTTCACTCCACATATTTAAAAAGCAACCCTGTTCTACCAAGGTGGGCTCTCGCCCGAGTTCTTTTTTAATTATTTTAAGATCTTCTTCAGGTAACATTGCCTTGCCTCTGATACTTAATTCTCTTTGGCTACCGAAGCTTCGGTTTTTCTAAATAATTTCCTTAAATGCAGGTTTTATTATTAGCGTTACAGTCTATGCCGACATAAAGGAATAAGGGTTAGATAAATATTTCTAATAGCTTGCCCAGGTCCCATTTAAGGAGATTCTACCCTTTTTGTTGTGCTTTGTTAAGAGGGCGAATTTATGGAATAGATCTTTCGAGTCGTTTCGGAATTGCTCGGATTGGATTTATATGAGTGATCTGTCGAGTTTTGATTATAAAAAATGCTGAGGTCGGATCTAAAATCTAATGGCTCTAAAATCTAATAGGAGAATTAAAATCGGCTTCAAGAAGGCTGATAAGTAAAAATGGTATTCAATGTAAAAGAGATAAAGATTTTATTGATTAAGTTTTGCTGATTAAGTTTTATTGATTAAGTTTTATTGATAGACTTTATTGGTTTAAATCTGCTGGATCATTTTCTCTACTTTTACTCCGGAATCGGTAAGGGAGTATGTTTCATCTTTTTTTGTGATTAATTCTTTCTGTTTTAGTTCTTCAAGAGTTCTTTCAATGGTGGGATGTGCAACTCTCAGTGTTTTTGATATTCTTTTCCCTTCCATTTCTCCTTTCGAGGAAAGTAAGGAGAGCACTTTTTGCCTTGTATTATTTCCGTTCACAAAACCTATTAAATCGTTCAATTCGTTCATCAGGTTCCCCCAGACATTGACTCGCATTCGTCGATTAATCCATGCCTATTATTTTTATATAATTATATTTATATAATAGATGTGCATATCTACAATAGCAAGTTGTAGAAAGAATTGGGATTTAAGATATATCTAAGTTTTTGCTGGTTAAAAGAAGTTTTTTCCAGCAAAAGTGAGGATTTTAGGCTTCTTTTGCTTTTTAGCTTTTTGGTTTTTCGGCTTAGGCCTGTTCTAGGAGCTTCAATCCTTTTTTATATCTCTTAGAACTCCAGCTTCTTTCGCTTGCTGTCTATATTTTAACCAATAAAGCTATTAAATATACTTTACAAACAAACACAGAATTACATGGAAATTGAAGGATAGTAGAGCTATAGCTAGATTTTATGTTTCAGTATTTCTGGCTATTATCAGATATTCAAGAATAATGGCCTGAAAAATACCATTAGGCTTTAATACCTTCACTGATAACTACTTTATATCTATTCAGTTATTTTTAGATGTAAATTACTTGTAATATTGATACGAATTCGGAGGACATATCAACAAATGAGCAGCGGAATGTGCCCAGTATGCGGGCTTCCAAGAGAACTTTGCATTTGCGAAGAGGTTGCAAAAGAGCAACAGAGAATTACTGTAAAAGTTAACAGAAGAAGATACGGAAAAGAAGTTACCGTTGTAGAAGGTTTCGACGCAAGTGAAATTGATCTTCACGAACTTTCCACTTATCTTAAATCAAAGTTCGCATGCGGCGGTACGGTAAAAGGAAATACTGTGGAACTTCAGGGTAATCACCTGGCTCGCATGAAAGAAGTCCTCATGGAAAAGGGGTTCTCTGCTGAACAGATTAAAAACTAAACTCTGACCAGTTTCTAAATATAAACCGGGTCTGAGAATAGTAATATATTTCAGGTCCAGAATCATATTTATTTTTGTCAGTGTTTTCGGTAGCATGCATTTTCTACATCTTGAAGGGAGACCTACTCTAGTCAAAAAATAAAAACACACGGATATATAAATAATCAGGAGAGTATCTCTTTTAAATTTTACTTGATTTATACGGTGTAGGTCTCCCATGAAAACAACATGTGAAATTATGGTACAGAAAGTCTTGCCTGCAATCAGGGCAGAACTCTCCAGAACAATGATTTTTGAGTATGGGTGCACGCAACAGGATGTAGCAGACATCCTTGAGCTCTCAAGAGCTGCAGTATCCCAGTACGTGAGTGAAAAACGCGGCGCTGAGGTTGATTTTTCCAAGGAGACTCAAAAAGAGATTCAGAAATTTGCATCAGTGCTTCTAAACCAGGGTTTATCCTCACAGGAAAAGGCAAAAGGCATGTGTGGCATTTGCAGTTATGTTCAGAAATCTGGCTGGCTATACAGAAATGCTCCTGAGGCTAAAGCCTGTATTATATGCGAGGATACGGTTTAAAGTGAATAATACACTATGTATTAAGTGTAAAGGAAAAGGACTTTGTGGGCGCCCTCGTTGCCCAATTCTTGAAAAATTCAAGTCCTTACAATCGATCGCTCCTGCGATTTCAGGAGATTCGGTTTTTGGAGCCTCTCCACCTGCTATTTTTGTTGGAAGTTACGGTTATCCTAGGGTATCGGCAGGTCCGCTCATTCCACCTTTCGCGAAGGAGAATGAAGCCTCAGCTTTTGAAGAACCTGCCTCCTGGGCAAATATGCAGATTGAAGATATCATTTCTCTACGTTCTCACATGGTCAGGGCAAACACAAACTTCCACGTCAAAGATGCTCACAGCAAGGAAAACCCTCTCCTCGTAAAGGCTCAGGAACTTGCCCTTTCCAGAAAGCCTGTGGATACCGAAGCATGGTTTTTCAAGCCCCCGAAACAGGAACTCAAATTCGATGCCGTACTCACGCCTATGGGTCCCTCAGGGCTTGTAAAAAACTTTGAGCTCACAGAAAACCCGAAAGTCCCGAAAAAAGTGGATTATCTGGTCTATGACACTGATGCCCTGGCAAAAGATGCTGTGCTTGAGTTGTTTAAAGGAGATGTCTCGGCTGAACATATCACTCGCCTGCTTTCTATTGGCCTGCTCGGAAGAGCACGAAAAATTGTGCCAACGCGCTGGTCAATTACAGCCGTGGATGAGATGGCAGGAAAGGAACTTGCAGACCGTATAAAGGATTTTCCCTGGACTTCAGAGATTCAGCTTTTTAGCGGGACTCATTTCGGGAACCATTTTGAAGTCCTTATCCTTCCAAGGGCCTATTCCTTCGAGCTTATTGAAGTCTGGCTCCCAAAGACAGTCTGGTCAGGGGAATCAAGCTGGATTGGAGAAGACAGCGAGGGATATGAAGGAAAGAAAGGATATTCTTCCCTTGCTGGAGGTTATTATGCAGCGCGGTTGCCTGCGCTTGAGTACCTTAAGAATATCAAAAGACAGGCTTCGGTCTTCGTGCTTAGGGAAATAACCCCGGATTACTGGGCTCCCCTGGGGGTCTGGGTCGTCAGGGAGGGCATGAGAAAGGCTTTTCAGAATCCTCCTAAAAAATTCAATTCTCTCGAAGCCGCAGTCTCAGATCTTGCAGGCAGGATAAGCACGCCAAAAGTCGAATGGGTTCAGCAGGCAAAGCTGCTTTCTGACTTCCGGTTTCAGACAACACTGGATTTTTTCTTTAAAAAATAAGCAGGTAGGGAAACTTTGAAGCCTTTTCTGGCTTATTCAAGTTTCCTGGCCTTTTTCACTTTTATTCAAATATTTCAGGCACTATGCGACGGGCAACCTCTTCGTAAGCTTTGGAGATGTCCCCTTTGTCAAACCTGAAGACGTCCTTATCCATAGACTGACCGGTGGTTTTGTCCCAGAATCGGCAAGTGTCGCAGGAAATCTCATCTGCAAGGATAATTTCTCCGTCTTTTCTTCCGAATTCCAGCTTGAAATCAGGAAGCATGATATCTCTTTCATCCAGGTAGGGCACAAGCAGTTCATTGATTTTCAGAGCGAGTTTCCGAATTGTGGCAAGTTCTTCCTGTGTTGCTAATCCTAAAGCGAGAGCAATATCGTCATTCAACATGGGGTCCCCATATTCATCACTCTTGAAGTCAAAAACAAGCACAGGGAATTTGAAAACGGTACCTTCTTTCAAGGGATATTTTTTTGTAATCGAGCCTGCAGCAATATTTCTGACAATAACTTCAATTTTTATGATATCAACTTTTTTCACAAGCATATCGATGTCAGAAAGCATTTCAACAAAGTGTGTCTTTATGCCCTCTGCTTCAAGCATCTCAAAGAGTTTTTTTGAGATCTGGGCATTGTAATACCCTTTCTTTTCCATTTCCCCTCTCTTTTCTCCGTTAAATGCAGTCAGACTGTTTCGGAATTTAGCAATAAGGGTGTCAGGATCATCCGTCTTATAAATAGTCTTCGCTTTCCCTGAATAGAGCTGTTCTCTTGTCATGCAATGGTCTCCTCTAGGGATAATTCTGGATTTCCTTAGATAGAGGTCTTAGGAATAATAGTTTTAATATACTAGTTCTGATAATGCAGAAGTTTTGATAACGTAGTGACATTCTAGAAATTAATTGAACATATCAAATTCTTCACAAATGCGAAGTAACTTCACAGAGACAATTCGATTATTTCCAGAATTTATAATCTCTATCTGAAAAGTATGACATATCCGGAACTGGTAACAGTCTTTTCCGAAATTGTACCTGGTTCTCAAAAGAGATAGACTAGATGATAACTTCTTCTGCTAGATAAAGTTATCACCTTAAGCCGGGATTTCTTAATATCGGCTGCTTCGTAAATTTTATCATCGAAGAAAATCAATTACTAGGTTTAACAACTTAAAGAATGATTTAAGAACTTACCGCATTTGAGTGCCCAACACTTAATAGTGGATTAGTCCAAGCACGCAACAGGTAAAAACATGTCAGGCGCTATATTAGATATCGTAGAACTACTGCTAACCGCAGAGATCTATAATCGCTATTCAGAGCTGGATGTAAATGATCTTCCAAAACACATCCGAAAAAATTACTGGAGTAGCAAAGAAAAAACAGTTCCTAAACCCATTACAGCCACATTCATTCGAATTGAAAACTTGTATGGAGTTAAGGATATTGAAAAAATTGTAAGGAATGTCCCCTTTATAAGTATGGATAGATCTCATTTTGAACTTCGTTTGAGTGCTTTCGACCTTGCTGCAGAATGGTTTGAAAAGCAGGAAGGCTCCCAAGAACGGATTGGAAATAATCCTGTCCTGGCTTATTACTTTGGAGAAATAAGGAAAGATGAGACTGCAAACTATGCACTTGCAAAGGCGAAAATAAGGCCCAAGGAAGTCGACAGAGAATGGATAGAGTCCCTGATCGCGGAGATCAGGAAAGAGGACAAAAGCGAAGATATGCTCAAACTCGTGGTTATTATCGCTCCTGAAGATGTAAAGCAAAAAGTCAGGGACCTTGTACTCACTGAAGAGCAGGAGAGCGAAGTCGAAAAGATTATGAAAGCCATTGAGCACAGAGAATACCTGCGGAAAATTGGCTTGCATGATATAGGAAAACTCCTATTTGTCGGTCCTCCAGGAACTGGAAAAACTTCGGTTGCCCGTGCGCTTTCGGAACAACTCTCAATCCCATTTGTTGAAGTCAAACTCTCCATGGTAACAGACCAGTATCTTGGTGAAACTGCAAAGAACATTGACAGAGTTTTCTTACTTGCAAAGAAGCTGAATCCCTGCATTCTTTTCATAGATGAACTGGATTTCGTAGCAAAAGCAAGGACATCTGACGAAAATGCAGCTATCAAGCGGGCAGTCAACACCCTTCTTAAGGCTATAGATGAAATCAGCCTCGTAGAGCATGGAGTCCTTCTTATTGCCGCGACCAATCACCCCAGGATGCTTGATAGTGCGGCCTGGAGGCGCTTTGATGAGATAGTTCATTTCCCT
This sequence comes from Methanosarcina sp. UBA293, assembly GCA_002499445.1. Lineage (GTDB taxonomy): Archaea > Halobacteriota > Methanosarcinia > Methanosarcinales > Methanosarcinaceae > Methanosarcina. The sequence continues at coordinate 102,527 of DALS01000016.1, read as the reverse complement.
CTTCCCGACCTTGAAATGCGTAAAGATATCCTGGATATCGTAACCCGACATATTGAAGGGAATTTCGATACTGGGGAAATTGCGGCATTGACAGAAGGCTACTCAGGTTCGGATCTACGCATAGTTATAAGGGAAGCTGTCCTTAGTGCTCTTCTCGAAGAGCGTAAAGTACTTACCCAGCAGGACCTGCTGGAAGCGGTCAACTCTTTTGATGAAAGGGCTAGTTTCAAATCTGAAGAGTACGAAAGGAAAAAATAACGATGAGACTAACACTGCTCGGGACCGGTGATGCTGTCGGAACTCCTAAAATAGGATGTAATTGCCCTACCTGTGAGGATGCTCGAAAGGGTGGGAAGAGCCAGCGTCTTCGCTCTTCTATCCTCGTAGAGTCTAATAAGGGCAAAATCCTTATTGATACCAGCCCTGACCTCAGGCAGCAATTTCTCAAGCAAAACCTTTCCTGTGTAGATGGAGTAATTTGGACGCACGGGCATTACGATCATTACTCCGGATTTGGAGAGTTTTATAGAGTTCAAAATAAGGTTGATGTCTATGGAGTTTATGAAACTCTTGAATACATAGACCAGTATGTCTCCTTCCTTAAACCAAGGTATCATTATGTAAAGCTCTATGAGCCATTCGAGCTAATTGGGCTGCAATTCACCTTTTTTAAGGTTAACCACCCTCCTGTGGAAGTTCCGACAGGAGTTATAATTCATGAAGGCGATAAAAAAGTGGTAATTACAGGAGACACAAATTCGGAGATTCCCGAAGCCAGCCTGGTACTTATGAAAAATCCGGATCTTCTTATTGCTGATGCTATAGTCCCGCCTCCTATCCATATCAAAAAGCACATGAATTCCGAAGAGGCTATGTCACTCGCAGTCCAGCTCAATGCAAAAGAAATAGTTTTGACTCATCTGAGTCATCTCTTCCGCCCTCATCATATAGAGTCAGTATTTTTGCCTCTTGGATATGATGGGCAGGTTTTCGAGCTTTAAATATTTCTATAGAAAATTTTTGGAGAATTAGATACTTTAGGAAAATTTAGGAAAATAAGACATTTTATGAAAAATTAGGTACATTTGGGAATTAGATTTAGGAACTACGAGACTCTATCAATCTATATAGATTATTAAAATTTAAACTTGCACTTTTCCTGGATGACTGAAGTGTCTCGCCTGCTTCCAGATTTAGAGCTTAAAATGATCTATTTTTCGATAGACTGGTCTTCAAACCTACGAATCATCAGGTAAACAAATATGCATCAACCATTAAATTAATATTTATCTACATGTTTTAATTTTAATGGAAAGATTTTATACGGTGTATGATTATGAATCTCAATTGTTTTTCTTTAGAAAATTACTATAAATATCTAATTTATTATAAATATCTAATAGGTCTTGATGGTGTTATACTTACTTTTTTAATAATTAGGAGTTACCCTTCTGTTGTTAATTTAGCAACAGAAGCTAGCTTTTTAATTATGTTAGTAGGAGCATTTTGTGTTTTTATTGATAACTGGAACCGAAAATCAATAGATTACAGATTATACGTTGAGTTATACGAAAGTGAATCTCAAGCGCATTCTGACTATAAAGCTGGGAAAGTATTTGTAAACTTAATTTTTTATGTAATCTCTATACATTTAGTATCTGGTCTGTTTTATGCTCTCTGATACTCACAAGTCTGATACTCACAAGTGAGTTTCGCGAAGGAATTGGTTATTTAACTTCGGCTTGAGGAAAATGGCTTTAAATGAGATTTAATTAAATCTCAAGGTTTTAATTAAATCTCAAGGTTTTCGCAATCCTCCCTTAAAAAAGCGCGAGCTTAAATAGAACAAATATTACTAATTTTTTACTTCAGACATCTAATTTACTATTTTGATGCTTTATTTCGATCTAGTATTTTGCTTTTTATGAAAATGTTTATAAAAACGTTTGGAAATTTTCACACAAAGATTGAAATTACTACACTATCACAAAATAAAAAATAAAATGGTGCCTGAAATTAGAAAAGTTCCTGCACCAAAATAACGGTTAAGTGTGTTATTTCCTATTTTTCTTCTTTAAACGGCTTCAATTTTTGTATCAGTCATATATATATACAAAGGCATCCAATTTTAATATCGGGGATTTTATATTTCTCCCATCTATAAAATAGAAAATAAAGCAAAAATGGAGTGATATCTATGGCAGTAAGAAATCCAGTGGATTTAATTGCACTTATACTCGTCATAGTGGGCGGTTTAAACTGGGGGCTTGTAGGGCTCTTCGATTTTAACCTTGTAGATGCTATCTTCGGGGTGGGAAGCACTCTTTCGAGAATTGTGTATATAATTGTTGGGCTTGCAGCGCTTTATACGATTTATTTCGCTACAAGAGCTGATACTTATCATGCTCGTGAGGCCGCGGTACATCACTAAGTAAAAAAGATTAGAAAAGCTCCTTTCCGGTGTTAATACTGTAAAAGGGGGCTTTAACCAGCTGTGTTTTTTCAGAAGGCTGGATATAAAATTAAGATAAGGTTGTTTTTGTTTTTTAAAGATCTTACTCTTATTTCTTTTATCTTTTACCCTTATTCCTTTCATTTTTTTATCTAATTTCCGAATCTAATTTTTCGATATTCATTTCACTTCTCTTTCAGACTCTTCAATTCTGAAAGTACTTTTTCAGCATGTCCTGCGGCTCTAACATTATCCCATATTCTGGCGATTTTTCCTTCGGGATCTATTAGAAACGTAGTCCTGACCGCACTTATAACTTCTTTGCCTCGGAAATGTTTTGGGTGCAGGACGTCGTACATTCTGTGGACATTTGCCTGATCGTCTGAGAGCAGCGTTATTTTAAGTTCTTTTTTCTCGATAAATCGCCTATGGGATTGAACACTGTCCCTGCTAGCTCCGATGACCACTGCATTTTCGGCTTCAAAATCCTTTCTTAAGCAACTGAAATTCTTTGCTTCAAGACTACACCCTGGCGTATTATCTCTTGGATAAAAGAAAAGAATTACCCATTTTCCTCTAAAGTTTTCAAGGCATGTCTGATTACCTTCCTGGTCGAGCAGGCAAAAATCAGGAGCAAATTGCCCTACTTTCAGTGAAGTTTTTACCATAATTTTTCCCCTGGAATAAATTCTCTATTATTACGGTTGCTTAATATTTATTTATAAACATTTATTTAATAATTGTTTAAGAATCAGTTACTTAATAATTATTTAAAAATTATATACTTATTTGTATCACTTAATTATTTTTAAAATTTTGTTTTTTGGTTTAAACTTTTTTAAATTTTATCCTTTACGCTTCCAGGGTAATACTGCAGCTTCAAACGCAAGAAGTGGCCCTATAAAACATCCTGCCCAGAATAAAAGCCCGGCTATTCCCAAGCAGGAAAAATAAACTCGTTTTCTTACTGATCCGGTGCCGTAATTTTCATCTTTGAGACATAAGATAATTGCAACAATCCCAAGTCCTATACTGGCTAAGATTAAAATTAGAGTAATGAAAATTTCTGAGGAATAGTAACTTTTACCCAATGAAATTAGCATCTGGAATGTATATGATGCTCCTGTGCCCAGAAAGAAAAGACCTGCAAGTACTCCTGAGAGGCGCGCTGGGTTAAATTCAGCTACAGTTTCTCTTTTTAAAAAAATTACCAAAAATCCGGCTATAAGAGTTAGCGCAAGAGGAGTAAAGATCAAAAGCAGACTTTGCCCTTCCCAGCGGTAGATTTTTATCTGGTTTAGGGGTATGAATATCCATTCTTTTAAGGTGAAAGTCTCTTTATATCCTATAATTATCCCATAATTTCCTTCTCTTGAGATCCCTTTTTCCTGCACACCAATTTCCTTTATTGAACGTTCTCCTTCTATTGCATGTTTTCCTTCTATCGCACTTACTTCCTGTATCTCACCAATTACAGCATAATATATCCCGCTTTCCGGAGCTTTGATATCGATCCGGGCAAGAGAGTAGAAGGCGCTCGGGGTAAATCCTTCATATATAGGACTCTCAGGCAGGCTACTGGAGAGTACTTTTGCCCCATATCCTTGGGGCACTTCCAGGGTCTCAGGCAGTTTCCCTTCCTCAGCAAGTCCTGGCTCAATAAGAATCAAATTCGGGATTAAACCCTCGTTTCCTTGCTCAACGGGAATAATGAGTCCAAGTACGATTCTCTCTCCTTTTTCCATTTTAAAACTATAATATCTGAGATCTCCGGGAGCAAGCTGCCCATAAAGGACTCTTGATTTCGAAAGGTCTTCAATCCTGATTGCTGTCTCAGGATTTTTGCCTCCCTCTCCGAAAACCGGCACATGGGCAAACACAGGAGCGGACAAAAGGTAAATAACAGCCAGCAGAAAAATTCCAGAACACCAGAAAGTTCCCTGTCGCATAGACTATGTTTTCTCAGATTGTATGTAAATATGTATAAGAACGAAGAATCAGACACAGAGCGTGAGATTTAATTCTCTCATTAAGTAGTTCTCTTGCTAAGCGATTTTTTCATTAAGCATTCTGTCATTAAACATTTCTGTCATTAAACATTTCTGTCATTCGAAAACCCTTTCTTAAATGTGCTCGGAATTAATCTTATGAGGATCTGGGATATACCTCCTGATAGGTTATGCCGACTGCACCTGCTTGGGGAGCATCGTGAGCTACATGCTCTGTGGTCGATTATTACCAACAATAAAAAAGGCTATGCTCATCATCCTGAAACCATGCGCTGGAGGGGAAAGCTCAAAGCTCTCTATTTGAGACATGAGGTATTGGTCGAAGAAATGGCAAAACGCGGCTACAAACATCACACTCCTCTCGATCCTACCCTTGCGACAGGAGAAGCTATTCAGGATAAGCTTCTAAACTCTTATGAGGAACAGGTTCGGCTTCTGAAAGAAAGAGGTTGTGATTGCAGGATTTGAGTTTCCCTGTGTTAACATTTCCAATTGAAAAGCAGAAATCTAGCAAATTTCTCGTATCTGCAGCCAATAAATAACAGTTTCTCCTTATATCTAATCATTCAATTAAGGGGGCTTTATATGGACAGTTCAGGACCTTATTTCAACCCTGAAATCGAAACAATGAGCAGAGGAGAACTCGATGCCCTTATTGAGGAGCGAGTGCGGTATACGGTAAAATATGCGGCAGAAAATTCTCCTTTTTACAGAAAATGGTTTGAAAAGCAGGGCGTAGACCCGGCTGAGATTAAAACTCATGAAGACCTTCTGGACCTTCCTATTATTTCGGGAAGGATCATCCGTGAAAACCAGCCTCCAGAGATGGAGGAGTTTATGTTCAGGAGTGTAAGCTGGGAGGACGTTTTTACAGTTCATGAGACCAGCGGAACCAGCGGAACTCCAAAAAGCTTTTTCCTTACATGGGAAGACTGGGAAAGGTACTCGGAAAAATATGCCCGGATTTTCAGGTCACAGGGTTTCGGTCATGGAGATAGAGTTGTTGTCTGTGCTTCTTATGGAATGAACGTAGGGGCAAACACCATGACCCTTGCGGCCAGGCAGCTTGGCATGAGCATCATTCCTGAGGGCAAATGCACGTTTCCTCTGCGAGTTATTGAAGCCTACAGACCTACAGGCATAGTAGGCAGCATATTTAAGCTCCTGAGCCTCGCCAGAAGGATACAGGCTGAGGGCACTGATCCTCAAGAGTCAGGGGTAAATAAACTGGTTGTGGGAGGAGAAGCTTTTGCTGACGAGTCGAGGAATTACCTTTCCGAAATCTGGGGCTGCCCTGTGTATAACACCTATGGGAGCACGGAAGGCACAATGTGCGGGGAATGTAATGAAGTGTCCGGGCTGCATGTACCTGAAGATTTTGTTCATGTTGACATTTATGATCCTCATATTGGGGATTATGTACCTGATGGAGAATGCGGAAGAGTCATTCTGAGCACACTACTCCCTGTTGGGGCAAAAGCAGGAAATCTTCTTTTAAACTATGATACTGAAGATACAACTGTAGTGATTACGCGCAAGCAATGCCCTTGCGGAAGAACTCACATGAAAATTATGACTCCACAACGGGAGGCCGAAACAATGTGGGTGGAGGGTGCTCCCTTTAACCGTGTAGATGTTGAGAGGGGTGTTTTCCAGCGTGAAAACATGGACTACCTGACAGGAGAGTATGAGGCTTTCCTTTATGGTGGAGAGGATGAGGGGGAAACCATACTCAGGGTCAGTATGGAGTGTGAAAACCCGGATATGTGTGACCGGGATTTAATAGAAGAGAATTTTATCCGTGCTTTTCTCAAGTATAAGCCTCCACTTTCCAGAGCTTATGATGAAGGCTTTTTCAAAATTTTATTCAATTTCACAGATCCTATGGGGCTTGAGTTGAGCAGGGTCAAGGGAAGACCTAAAAGGCTTGTGGACAGACGATAACAGCGCAAAAATAATAAAAATTACCGGAAAATATGTTTATACCGGGAAGCTGTATTTACGCTGAGAAAAAATGTATTTTTATATTGTTTGTTTTCAATAAAAGAGCCTATATATTTTCCTGCTATCGAATTTTAATCATTCCCAAAGATTAATATTACTTAAAAACAAATAATGTTAGCAACTCTTTTATATTAGTGGCTAAGTAAATAAAACATATATAGTGTTACTTACGATAAATTAAAGTATTATCTTGTAAGTAATATCTTATAGGCAAATTCAAGATTATCTGGTGATACGATGGAAACAGAATTGAAGAGGATAGGGGTTTCCCTTCCCGATACCCTTCTGGATAAATTTGATGAGATTATTGAAAAAAGAGGTTATTCTTCTCGTTCTGAAGGCATAAGAGATGCCATCAGGAGTTATATTTCCTATTATGAGTGGATGGGTGATATTAAAGGTCACCGTGTCGGAACTGTTGCGGTTATTTACGACCACACAAAAAGAGGACTCTCAAATGCCCTTGCAGATATCCAGCATAACTACTCGCATTTGATAAAATCTTCTGTGCACATCCATCTTGATCATGACAACTGTTTTGAAGTAGTTGTCCTAGATGGAGAAGGTGAAGAAATTAAGGAGCTTGCCGAAGCTATAATGTCTCTCAAAGGGGTAAAGTTCTCAAAGCTTACCACTGTAGCGTCAAACGATAAAATCTGATCTTCCCCTAGCAGGGAAGGTTAACACTCAAAGCATTGAGGGAAATCAGGCTTAAAATGAGGAATAAGTTTCAAAAGAGAGGAAAAAGTCCTCTTGATTTCTCTAATTTAAATTTTTTCAAGGTGCTTTTCAATATGCTTCAGGAGCTGACTTCCGAATTCCGTAAGCTCATAGATCTGGAAACTGCGCTCTCTTCGTGAGTCAACCAGACCTTCTTCTTTTAATAGCTTAAGATGATAAGAAAGAGCTGAGTGCTTCTGGTCTGTGCACTCTACAAGGACACAGACACAGAGGCACTGGACTTCAAGGGCTCTGAGAATCTTGAGGCGAGTGGGATCTGCAAGTACCTTAAACAGGCTAACGATCTCTCCTACGTCTTCATTCATTGCCGTATGCACAGCCTCAAGCGCATCTTCTGGAAGACAGTATGCATCTTTTACTTCTATTATTTTCTTCTCAGACATTTCTTCTACTTGACCACCAATTCAAATAAAACATGCGGTTATTACTTTATTTTTTGTGTTAATACTTCCAGTTATCTCTTTGATTCTCCGGTTTAAGTATTCAGGTTCGCTTTACGTTATCCTGTGTTACTTTGGATTCTCCTTTCAAAATATCCTTATCTGTACAAAGCACTTCTCCCCACCTGAGTCCGAGTTCGGAAAGAGCAAGGCCTCCTCCGATCAAAGTAATTGAATTTTTTATAATATGATCAAGTACGGCAACCGTAAACCCTATTTCAGGTTTGATTCCTCCAAGCCCGAAGACTGCAGTAAGGGCAACTTCATATGTTCCTATAGCTCCAGGCGTTATAGGGAAGATCTTTGCAATGTTTCCGAGAGCTACAGCCAGGAAAATCAGAGATATCATGTATGTGGTTGAGGTACTCACTCCTACAGTTGGAAAAGATTTAAGGACTAAGAAGCAGGTGAATATATCCACTCCCCATATAAGAAGAGAAGATGTGGTCACTGCCAAAAACGCGCTCGGACGGACGGCAACTACACTCAGCTGGTGGAGGAAAGTAGATGCAAAGTCCTTTATTTTTCCAGAGAGCCCGCTTTGGGATTTTTCCATTTTCAATATGTTTTTAGTATGGCCTTCTCGGAATGACACAATAAAAAGAATTGAGAAGAACAGCACTACTGCAATCCCGGACAACTTTATCAGGTAATCCATCCACGGAGCAAGCTCAAAACGGGATGCAGCCCCTGAAGATGCAAGTATTGCTATGGAAGTAATCGCAACTATATCAAAGACTCTTTCTACAGTCAGCGAGGAGAAGCTTGTTGTAAGAGCAAGATCTTTGCTTTTTTTCAGAATATACATTCTGCTCAGGTCTCCTATCCGTGCCGGAAGAATCACATTTGCAGACTGGCTGATAAAAATACTGCCTGTAAGAAACCCAAGCCCGTATTGATTTCCAAGCCTTTTAAGGATCTGCTGGAAGCGAACTCCTCTCATAGGCCAGGAAATGCAATATACCATAGAGGCGAGCACCAGAGTCCCAAAGGATGCCTGTTTCACATTTTCCAGAATATCGGAGGCTCCCAGAAAAGTTGCAACAAAGGCAAGGATTAGAATTGCAAGGGCAGCTGTTAAAAAGACCTTCCCTTTTCCTGAAACAACGAGTGGGAATGAGAGTTCTCGCCAGAGCCGGAATATTTCGGACCCCATTCCTTTGACATCTTTTGCCAGGTTAACTTTGCTTGACCCGCCATGCCTCCAGTAAACTGGGAACTCTATTACCCTGTATCCTTTATGCTGGGCTCTCACAAGTATTTCAGTGTCCCAGAACCAGTGTTCATTCTCGATTTCGCCTAGGAGTTCAAAGAGAGCATCTCTCCTGAAAGCCTTAAAACCACACTGGTGATCATAGAGTTTTGAATGCAAAAAAAGTCTCACCAGAAAATTATATCCTCTGCTCGCAAATTCCCGCTTAAATGGTCTTTTTGCATCACTTTCGGGCATCATTCTTGAGCCAGTGGCAAAATCATAGCCATCGGTGCTCACAGCCCTGACCAATTTCTCCAGATATTTCATATCGGTTGCAAGGTCCACATCAATATAGCAGAGGACTTCCCCTGAAGCAGCCTTAAAAGCTCTGTTAAGAGCTTTTCCCCTGCCCTGTCGCATGTTCGAGTGCAGGTGGACAACGTAAGCATACTGTTCCGAGAGTCTGGAAGCTATTTTATCCGTACCGTCTGTACTTCCATCTTCTGCTATTATAATCTCAAAGAGATCAGTTATCTTAGAAAGTGTTTCAGCTGTAACAAATACAGCCTTTTCGATATTCGCTGCCTCATTATAAGCTGGTAAGACTACCGAAACACTGGTTATGGATAAAACCCCCTTTATTTTTATCCAAGTATTAGGAGCGAATTTACAATTTGTATCTTTTGAATTTTATACAAAAATTCAAATAATTCAGAGTTAAGGCCCCCATAAAACCAAAAACTCAAAATTCCTTTTACTTTATATTTCCTTTTTTACTTTATATATCTGGACTGAATCCTGGTAAACCAGCTCAAAATAAGTTTTGTCATCAAACTTATCCATTTTTAGATCGTACATCTGCCGTTCAAGCTGACCGATATACACATAGCTTACGTTATATTTATTCATGAGCTCAAGAGTTTTTTTTACATTGCTGGTACTGTATATGGAACTTACATCTTCAAGTCTGGCCCTGATTTCGTCCTGGTCTCTTCCCCAGAACCGTTCATGCCTTGCCCAGCCAATGACCGTTGGAAGTCCTGTATTTGCTGAAACGCGTGAGGTATAATGATAACTACTGTCATCTGCGGAAGCTTCAAGAATTACCGGAGTTCCTTTGATATTTTCTTGTATCCATTTTATAGCGTAGTAATCCCCTCTATCCAGGTCTTTCATATATTCAATGCCGTCAAGGGCAGGTTTCGCATTCATGTCCTCTATCCTCGTATACGTTGCTACTACAGGAAAAACGCTGCAAGAGCCTACAAGGAGCACAAGTGAGACCATCCAGATTTTTTTTCCATAACCCCTAATCGATGAATGGTTATTTTCGGGCTTAGTCCTGTAACGGAGATAAAGTTGATAGAAGGAATAAGAAGCTGCAATAGCGAGGAAAAGCCATAAATGCATGTAAAATTTGAAAACCGTATTCATGCGGGCAAAGTTCCCGGTAATGGGGTCATCGAGAAAAACTATCTCACATAAAAGGGCTATGAATGCAGCAGTTGTTATAAGGAGAGATGTGAATCCTGCACTGCTTCTTTCAGGAAGATCTTTCAGGAACGAATAGAGCGAAAGGGCAAGTAAGGGGAGAAGGATTACAAGCAGGGAAATCGACCATTCTCTGGCAAGAATTGCAGAGATCCCTATCCAAAGAATAAAATATTGTACTTTTCGTCTGGAATCCAGACGAGTTATAAGGAAAGAAAAGGTCAAAAAAAGGAAGAGGCTGAATAGGATCAGGAAGTCTTTAACTGTTGTTCGAAGCTCAGGTGGAACAAAATCAAATCCACCTGCAGCTTGTGGTTTAAATGATAGGTAAAAGGGCAAATACGAAAGAAAGCTGAGAAAAGAAACCAGAAGAATGGTTCCTAAAAAGCCGGTGATAGAACCGGATAAGCTTTGGTTTTGGATGTAATGCCCGTAATAAAAAGCAAAAATAACCGCAAATGTCACTCCAATATATATTGGGAAATCCCAAGAATTGGAGGGGAATAAAAAGCCAAGAGACACTGAAAAAACAAGAAGTGCCAGAAAACTTTCAAAAACCCAGTTTCTGTCTTTACCATGATACGCCTTTTTTCTCTCTTTTCTGAAATATATGTTCAGGAGGAAAGCAAGTACCAGAAGCTGGAAAGGAATTGCAAGCATGTGGGAATGCAGGTCTCCATGTATGAAACTGAAATAAGGGAACTCATTTATTGTGTAGGGGATGACTCTCGAACTGCTCCAATAGTATCCCATTGAGGCGCTCTCTTTTGTAAAATATACAGATATGAATTCTTTAAGTCCCTGCAAGTTTCCTAGCAGGATCACGGATAAGGCCGTAAGGATTCCATATCTAGTTTTTCCATTAGTTAGATTGTATCCAAACCCAAAAAGAAGATTGAAAGAAAGGGCGAAAGTGAGCGCAATAGCTAGATTGAAGAGCATGGACGGTTCGACCGAAAATAGTTTTCCCGGAACTCCTACCGATAGATATCCAAAATAATAGTAAAAATCTAGGGACCCACCTGCAAACCAGGGGTCTGCCGGGGGAAATGAAGAAGTTCTCATTACTGCATTGAGAAATGCAAAATCCATAAACTTTTCATGCCTGTAAATCTCAGGTAGATAAATGCGTACAAGCAGGAAAAAAAAGAATCCTGCAGCGAATATGAGTTCATTTGATAACAGGACCTTTTTTTCTGGAAAAATTCTTCGTTTTCGATAGACAATTATCGATATAAGGCAAAGTAAAATTACTGAGATCAGGATCGTGCGTCTGTTAAACCCCCATATATACGAAAAAAGCCAGGCAAAATACGTAACAAGCACTATTCCCAGGGTCTTCGCTGCAGAATATCCTCTGTCAGCAAGCTGATTTCCAGTTATTCCGACAAGAGGTATGGAAATCAAGCCCAGTACTTCAATGAAAACAAACCAGAAAATTACATGAAGGTACTCTAACACAGCTCTCTTCCCTTTAAAATTGATTTTTAACCTACACTTTCCAAAGCCCCACTCTCTTGAAGTGTACTTTTCATGCACAAAACCTGTATTCAAAGCCTGAGCTTTTTATTTGGTTCTGAAAGGTCACTAAAGGTCAATATTGGTTCTGAGAGGTTATTGAAATCTTCCAAATACTTTCGCAGTCGGTATTCCTGTTCCCCAACTTTTATTTACCTGACAGAAGTGCCGATAATATGTATTTTAATAACATGTATTTTGTAAATAGATTTATATTTTTATCGTATGGAAAAAATTTTCTTTTTCTTCCGATTTTATCTTTTTTAAATTTTACATGATTTGATTCTTTCTAGAGGCCTGTAGCAAGCCTTCATTATTCACTATTCCTCTGTACTCGTTTTGTATTCAGGTTTTTGTTACTTTGTGTTCGGCTTTGCTAATTCTTATCTCGCTAATTCGTATCCTATTTTGATTTCATTAGTAACTAATATATACGTTAAAAATTTATAAAGATCAAATTAGTTTCATAATGTAACTAATTCAAACATAGTACTTCTAGAATAATTCCCTGAGAACAGTTATCTGAGAACAGTTATCTGAGAATAGTTGTTCAAGGATAGTTATTCGAGAATAGTTCAACATATTAAAAAAGGGTAGATTGAAACAGCCTCTAGTCTAGTCTGCCGCTAAACAGATACGGTAAACCTGCATGCTAGCTTTCCGAATTCGATTATGGCTTTTTAAATATACAAAAAGTGGCACGTTTTACTAATCTTAAAAGATCTTAAAAGAAAAAAGAGACATAACGAGACATAATATATGAACTCAAAAAGATCACGATTATGGACTAACGATTTTGTAGTCGTTTTCGTTGAAAATTTTATAGCTGCTTTAAGTTTTTACTTATTAATGATAGTCATGTCTGGATATGCGATGAGTAAATTTAATTCATCCCCAGGCGAAGCGGGCTTTTCTGCCAGCATATTCATAATTGGCGGACTTATTGCACGTCTATTTGTCGGAAAATGGATCGGACAAATCGGTCATAAGAAGACCCTTTACGCGGGAGTTATTTTAAGCTTAATTATGACGCTATTATATTTTAGGATTAATAATATTTTTCATCTATTTACTGTCCGCTTCCTTCATGGCATGGGATTTGGTATTACTACTACAGCAACGGCTACAATCGTTGCAAATATTATTCCTATGGAAAGGAAGGGTGAAGGGATTGCCTATTTTGGATTAAGTCAGATACTCGCAACCGCTATCGGCCCCTTTTTAGGTATGTTAATTAGCCAGCACGGCAGTTTCATCATGATTTTTGCTACTTGTGCAATTGCCTCAGCAATCAGTCTTGTAATTCTGCCATTTTTATCATCCTTACATAAAATGGAATTAACAAAAGAACAGCTGGAGAAAATGAAGGGATTCAAATTTAACAACTTCTTTGAACCCAGGGTAATTCCAATTTCAATTGTTTGTATGTTTATTTTCAGCTGTTATTCGAGTGTTGTGTCCTTCCTTGAAGTGTACTCCAGGGAAATTCATCTCGTGGATGCAGCCAGCTTCTTTTTCATAGTATATGCCGCAGTAATTTTAGTTTCAAGGCCGATTATTGGTCGACTGTTTGACTCCAATGGTGAAAATGCAATCATGTACCCGGCAATTCTGACATTTACGGCTGGAATGATACTGTTTAGCCAAACTCATCACGGTTATACACTTTTGTTAGCCGCAGCTTTGATAGGGCTTGGATTTGGAGCTATACAGTCCAGTACTCAGGCTATTTCTGTTAAAATAACTCCACAACACCGTATGGGATTGGCGAATTCAACCTATTTTGCGTTTTCAGACATAGGAATGGGAACTGGGCCTTTGATGGTTGGATTTATTATTCCTTTTACTGGTTACAGAGGAATATACATGCGCATGGCAGTTTTTGCGTTGATGTGTCTGCTATTGTATTATTTATTACATGGGAAAAAAGCTATGCGCAGGAAAGGCATTGGACATTTCTAAATAGTGTCTGAAAGAAGATATAAACCTAAAAATCTACGATTATAATCTCAAATTAGTTTCATCTGTTATTAATTCTGTTTCATCTGTTATTAATTCTGTTTCATCTGTTATTAATTCTGTTTCATCCGTTATTAATTCTTAACTAGCTTATTCCAAAGCAAACTTCCCGGTGTTATAAAATGGAGGATAAAATCATGGCAGATCCAAGAGAAATCCTCGGTTCGATCGCCATCATCTACCGAAGCCATCTAGCTTGTATGGCGATCGAACTCGAAGCTTACAGGATCGGAAGCGGAGAATTTGATTTTTTAATGATTTTATATCGCAAGGATGGCATATCTCAGGAAATTCTTGCAAAAACGCTTAAAGTTAGTAAAGCAACAAGTACAAGAGCGATCAAGAACCTGGAAAAAGAAGGTTACGTGTACAGACAAAGAGATAAAAATGACCTTCGGGCTTATAGGGTTTATCTGACTGAAGAAGGAAGGGAAGTAAGAAAGGTGATTCTGGAAAAATTGATTTTTTTTGTCGATATGCTCCTTTCGGATTTCACACTTGAAGAAAGAGAACTTTTCAGGCGGTTGATTCATAAGGCTTCATTTAAATTTCATGAATCAGAATCCAAGCTCCTTATTTTTGACAGGCTGATCAATGAATAAGCGCGATAGGAAGTTAGTGGATTTGTTCTATTGTCATCGACTATCTGTTATAGCAAGGATTATCTGATTTTCACATAACCTCCAGTACCTCTTGTCTTAAAATAGGTCTTTATGAATACTGATAGATATGAAAATGCAGATTAACGGAAAGGCTGTAGAATCGTACAGCGGCGAGTTTTTCGATATCATAAACCCGGCAACATGTGAACTTATTGACCGGGTTCCTAAAGGCACGGAAAATGATGCTGCAATGGCTGTTGAAGCTGCGTCGTCAGCTTTTAGCGGTTGGGCTTCCACATCTCCGCAGCAGAGAGCCGGGATTCTTTACAGAGCTGCCGGAATTGTGAGACAGAGAAAGGATGAGCTTTCTGTTCTGCTCACCCGGGAACAGGGAAAAACTCTTGCCGAAGCTAAAAATGAGATAGCGGGTTTTGCAAATGTGCTTGAGTATTATTGCGGGCTTGCAAGCAGTTTTCATGGGGATTTCGTTCAGATCCCTCAAAATGGATACGCTTTTACCGTAAAGAAGCCTCTTGGAGTCTGCGCAGCTATAATTCCCTGGAATATGCCTGCGCTTATTATGGCATGGAAGATAGGCCCTGCTCTCATATCCGGGAATACGCTTGTTCTGAAACCTGCAAGCAACACTCCCCTTACTAACCTTACTCTGGCTTCCATCTTGAGCGAAGCAGGGCTGTCTGCCGGTGTGCTGAATGTCGTGACTGGTCCTGGTGAGGTTGTCGGCGAAACCCTGGTTAAGAGCCCTAAAGTAAAAAAAATCTCCTTTACCGGAGAAGTAGGGACAGGGAAGCGTATAGCCGAACTTGCAGCTGGCAGGATGAAAAGAGTAACTCTTGAACTTGGAGGAAGTGATCCCATGCTTGTCTGTGATGATGCCAACCTTGAGGATGCAGTTGCAGGGGCTCTTAGAGGAAGATTTTACAACTGTGGACAGACCTGTACTGCTGTAAAGAGGCTGTTTGTTTTTGAATCCGTAGCTGAAGAGCTCATAAAAAAGCTTGAAACAGGTATCCGAAACTTAAGACTCGGAAACGGGTTGCATGAAGACATTGATATGGGACCCCTGAACAACCGCAAGCAGTGGGAATATATAAAACAGCTTGTCAGAGATGTCGAAGAAAAGGATGAAGGTAGGATAATTACCGGAGGCAGGGTTCCAGAGGGCAGCGCCTGTAGCAAGGGATATTTTTTCGAGCCCACGCTTATTACAGATGTGCCCGTAGAATCCAGGCTTTTGAAGGAAGAAGTATTTGGGCCGGTTTTGCCTGTCGTCCAGGTAAAAGATCTTGAGGAAGCAATTGAAGCAGCAAACAATAGTTGCTATGGACTTGGGGCATCTATCTGGACAAAAAATATTGATAGAGCTCGTATTGGGTTTGAACAATTAAATGCAGGAATCATCTGGCTAAACCAGCACCTTAAGGTTGCTCCTGAGGTTCCTTTCGGAGGTACCAAGGAGAGCGGGATCGGAAGAGAAAATGGACCTGATGCTCTTTCTGAATATCTTGATCTGAAAACAGTAATGCTAAAAACTTGATGTACTGAGTAAAAAACAGGCATGAGAAAGTCTTGATACTTAAAAATGTCAAATAAATATTTTAAGATGAGCCAGTTAATGTGCAGCTCATCGGATTTTTTCTTTAAATATATGTCAATAAATTGTAGAGTTTATTTTTTCTGGTATTTGGGCAGAAGCTGCATGAATTCGGAAGCTTCCATAACCGGTGCGCTGTCAATTATACAGATATCCGACCAGGGCAAATTGAAAGCTCCATAAGCCTCGGCACTTTCGGCTTCATAAAGGATATAATAACGGTTTCCGGAAAGGTCAACCCACTGGTTAATAACATCGATTCCGTCTGGAATTTCAAGTTTCTTAAAATGCTCAAGGATTTTATCGCGGTTCGAAGGATCCCAGGTACTAACGTCCATGAATAACATCTTTTCCACTCCTCCTATTTTATACGCTGCCAACACCCCTTCCCGGAAGCCAAGGCAGCTTCTTTTACAGCATCCGGGATCTCTTTTTGAGAGTCCTTTTTGAGAGTCAAGCCTTAAGGGAAAACAAGTCTATTCTCCTATGCCATCCCCGCAAAAGGGTTTTGACTGGCATGCTCCCAAAGTGCCAACTAACGGCAGAAGTCCAGATTTTTAGGTTTTTACTGTCTTTTCCTTGTTCATCATTGCTAACCCCAATGAAATGATAAATCCGGAAGGACAGGTAGTCATGCAGAACTTTTTTCTGCATGCAGATACAGACAGTATATTATTATCATTTTGACTATATAATAGTTCGTCCTGAAAGACTATATTCAGTCAAACGGTTTCTTTATGTGCACAAAACTTTTAATTAAGATACACGAAGTGATTTCCAATCGGGTCAGCAAACCTTACAGGGTCAGCAGACCTTGCAATTTCTTTTTATTAGGACATTTTGTTTATTAAGATGTTTTACTTATTAAGATATTCTTTACTAAGGTATTTGCGGATTCAAACCCGGCTTTTACAGAGCCGTTCATGCTTCTTTCGGGGTAATTGGTTGGTGAGAACATTCCTGCAAGGTAAAGCCCTGACAGACCAGGAGCAAACGGCAAAACCTTTTGAAGATAACCCTGTTCATACACAGGAGCAGTATCCATTCTGCGGAAAAGTTTTGCCCAGTGGACATCACGCCTTATAAAATCAGGAAACATTGTTTCGAGACCCTTCAGGTAAGAATCAAGGACTTCTTCTTCATTATTCAGCCAGAGAGGATCGTTTTTATCCTGGAAATAGGAGGTTACATAGACAAGGTGTTCTCCATAATCCTCGAAAGGCATGAAATTCGTGTGCTCAATTACGGCTCCAAAAGGCACGTCAGCTTTTATATTAAGCCAGTAGTTTCCATCTTTCATAAGCCCTCTGTCAAGTCCTATCAAAGCACACGCAGTTCCTTGATAACGAATGCTTTGTAGGGTTTTTTGAAGAGCTCCAAGCTTGCCTTTAGTAAGCGTATCCAGTACTTTAGGTTCAACGGTTGAAATCACGGCATCACAAGGTATAAAATCTCCATTAGCAACCACTCCCTGTACTGTATTGTCTTTGATTACAATTTCCGTTACCGCTTTATTTTGTAGGATTCTGCCCCCATGTGCAACAATATCCTTTACAAGAGCTTCTATCAGAGAGTTAAACCCTCCTCTCAGATACCCCAGTTTTTCTCCTTCCTTTCCCCTATCTGATCTTATTTTCACACGGCCTATAAGCCAGGCTGCCGAAACGTTTTCGGCATTTTCACCGAACTTGCTTTTCATAAGAGGAGCAAAAAAGTTTTCGTATACAGATTTCCCAGCAGTATCAAGAATCCAGGCTTTTGCATTTATCCTGTCATAAGAAGTTGTATCATTTATCATCTTAATCCTGAGCACCAGCAGACCAAGTTTTACCAGATCCGCAAATGAAAGAGGCTTAAACCTTAGAATTTCAGCTGGAGTATTCATTGGATAGTTTTTGCCGTCCACAAAATAGGCATTTTTTCCCTTGAGCCACAGCATTTGATCTTCAAGCCCCAATTCTCTTATCAGGTCAAGAAGTTCTGTATCGCTCCTGAATATATGGTGGTAATACTTCTCTATAAAATACTTCTTTCCGGTAAAATCCTGGCAATAACTTGCGGCCATTCCCCCTATTTCCGCATCTTTTTCAAAAATAACAATTTCATTCGATTTGCAAAGCTTATATCCGGCTGACAGCCCTGCAAGCCCACTCCCTATTATTACAATTTTCATATCAACTTTCCATTATATGTTTATCTTTTAATCAGAATTTTAATGCTTTACAAGATTCCAAACTTAATGTCTGTTAAGATTTCGAACTTAATGTCCGCTAAGATCTCAAACTTAATATCTTAAAGCTCGAGAATTTATATTTTTAAAATCCAACCCCCTCTCTGGATACAAAATTCTAAAGTTTAATGTTCTTTTTCCACAAAGGTTCGCATATCTATGTTTCTGTTAAAACCTCTTAATTTCGATATTCTTAACCACTATATATGCTTTAAATTAATTTATATTAAAGAAACGGATATATTAATTGCGGAATATCTCCGGAGTATTCGGAGGCATGAGGGGTAAAGGGGTGTATTACGACCAGGAGATCAACTCCGTTTTTGAAGAGTTAGGGGTATCTGAAGCAGGTTTGAGTTCCGAGGAAGCTAAAAAGAGACTTGAAGAGTATGGCGAAAATGAACTTAAAGAAGAGGAAAAAGCTTCAGTCCTGCGGCTCTTTATCTCACAGTTTAAAAGTGTACTGATTATCATTTTGATAACCGCCTCTATCATTTCGGTCTTGCTTGGGGAGCTGATTGATGCAGCAGTTATCATTTTTACGGTTTTTCTTGCAGGCACTCTTGGCTTCTTACAGGAATACCGTGCTGAAAAGGCAATTGAACTTCTAAGGTCTCTTACCTCTCCAGAAACCGTTGTTATAAGAGACGGCATCGAAAAGAAAATCTCTTCTAAAAAGCTCGTTCCTGGAGATCTTATTTTGATTCAGACAGGGGACCGCATTCCTGCAGATGCACGGATAATTAAGGAATTCAATCTCAAAATTGATGAGTCCTCCCTTACAGGAGAATCTGTGCCTGTTCAGAAAAGCGCCAAACCCCTGCCTTCAGAAACTCCTGAGGCTGACAGGACAAATATGGTCTACACAGGAACTGCAGTCACTTACGGAAGAGGTTGTGGTGTTATCACGGCAACCGGGATGGAGACAGCTTTTGGAGAACTGGCAGGGCTTCTAGGGACAATAGAGAGATCCAGAACTCCCCTACAGGAGAGTCTTGACAAATTCGGCCGATGGATTGGTATTGCAACTCTTATAATTGTGGCTTTTGTCGCAATGCTTGGCGTTCTTTATGGTTTCCCTCTTTTTGATATGTTTCTATGGGGGGTTGCCCTCGCAGTTGCTGCTATTCCTGAAGCTCTTCCTGCAGTGGTTACAGTAGGGCTTGGGCTTGGAGTAAGACGTATGGTCAAAAGGCATGCCCTCGTAAGAAAACTGCCATCTGTAGAAACTCTTGGAGCTACAGATGTTATCTGCTCGGACAAGACAGGTACACTTACACAGAATAAAATGATGGTTGAGAATATCTGTGTTAACAAGCAGGTTTTAAAGGTTACGGGTGTAGGATATTCTCTTTCAGGAGAGTTTTTTAAAGGAGATATAAAATTTCCTGCAGAAGATCTCTATCTTCAGGCTCTCTCGCTGGGGGCCGTCCTATGTAATGATGCTGGTCTTTTTAAAAAGGATGAGAAATGGGAGATTAAAGGAGACCCTACGGAGGCAGCTCTTGTGGTTGCTGCCGCAAAGGCAGGGCTCCATAAAGCTGAGCTTAATAAAAAGTACCCACGCCTTGGAGAAATACCCTTTTCCTCCGAAAGAAAAAGAATGACTACCCTCAATAAAGTGGAGGCTGATTCTAACAGTTTTCCTGTAAAAGGACTTGTTGCCTTCTCAAAAGGAGCTCCTGAGGTAATTCTCGGCTCCTGTACGAAAGTCTTCCTTGATGGTAAAATAAAAGCCTTGACTCCTGAGGCAAAACAGTTGATCTCAGGGAAAGTCAGGGAAATGGCTGACCAGGCTCTCAGGGTTATGGCTTTCTCATTCCGCTCTCTGGTTGAGGATGTCTCTCCTGAGAAAGTTTCTTCCGGAGAGCACACTGCAGAGGGAATTGAGGCGGATATGGTTTTCTCAGGCTTAATGGGCATGAGAGACCCCCCCAGAGAAGAAGTAAAGACTGCAATCCAGAAATGTGCAGACGCAGGTATTAAAACCGTAATGATAACAGGGGATCATAAGATTACGGCGTCTACAATTGCAAAGGAACTCGGGATTTTAAAGGAAGACGACCTGACCCTTACAGGATCGGAGCTTGATAACCTTGAGGACGCTGAGTTCGAAGACAAAGTTGAAAGGGTTTCGGTTTATGCCAGGGTTTATCCTGCCCATAAATTGAGGGTAATCGATGCTTTTAAGAAAAAAGGATATGTTGTGGCAATGACCGGGGATGGAGTAAATGATGCCCCTGCCCTTAAAGCTGCAGATATGGGGATAGCTATGGGGATTACAGGTACGGATGTTAGTAAAGAAGCCTCAAGCATGATCCTTACAGACGACAATTTTGCGTCCATTGTTGCAGCGGTTGAGGAAGGGCGAAATATATTCAAGAATATCCGAAACTTTATTACTTATGGGCTATCAGCTCACATCGGCGAGGTTCTCATAGTCCTTATCTCGATTTTGGGATGGCAGATTCTGCCTTTGCTTGCGGTTCAGATCCTCTGGATTAACCTGATTACAGACGGTCTGCCTCCAATGGCTCTATCAGTTGAACCTCCTGACAGTGGAATTATGAGACAAAAGCCAAGAAACGTTGAGGAAGGGCTTGTTACTAGGCGGGAAATCGCAGCCGGACTGGGAGTCGGAGGTTTGATTGCTCTTCAGGCCTTAATCGTCTTAACCTGGGCTCTTGATAGAGGCTTCCCTATTGAGAAACTGCAGACTTTGATTTTTACGCTTGTGGTTTTTTCAGAGATGTTCAATACCTTCAACTGGCGGTCTGACCGATACTCGGTCTTTTTCCTGGGGCTTTTTACAAACAGACCTCTGGTTTATGCAGTTCTGACAACAATAATTCTTCAACTGGTAGTAATTTATATTCCTTTTTTCCAGACTGCTTTTAAGACTGTTCCGCTTTCTCTTCTTGAATTGGGAGTAGTACTGGCTCTCGCTTCTACCACGCTTATTTCTATGGAACTTGTAAAATACTTCAAAAGGGAAAAAGCTAAGGAAATGTAAGCTCTGAAGATGGGATTGTACATTGGTTAAAAATTCGACTACTTTCTCAATGTATCTCTCAATTGTTCAATTGAAAGATTTGCTTTATGTAACATAGAGTGACAATTCGGACATACGGGTCTCAAATCATTAACAGGATTTACTTGGTATTCTTTATTTATCTCATTTAAAGGTGTAAGGTGATGAACTTCAATATATCCAATTCCTATTTCACCATAAACTTCTTCAAAATCAAATCCACATATGCAACATTTAAAGCCATATTTCTGGAGACATAGTTGCCTTGCTTTTGGATTTCTCTCATAAGCATTTACTGTAATTTGTTTTTTCACTCCTTCATACAAGTTACTAATTTCTTTATTAGATATTTCTTGGGCAATTTGTACTTCAGGTTCACTGTTTGTAGGAACTATTAAACGAGGCACATTAATTTTGTCTTCGTTCAAGAATTTTTCGATAGCTCTTTTTAGCTCTGGACGTAGTTCCCAAAAATATTGACCTTTCTTTTCAGCATCTTCAGCCCAAAAAGGAATATGCCAGTAGCGAATAGTTCCATCCTTATTTGTTGGAAATTTCACATCTGGTAATTTATTTATTATTCTTTTTCCTAACCTACCTATTTGAAGATTCAGAACAGAGTACCTTGAAACTCCAAGAATAAAGGCAAGTTCCGAAGCTTTTTCACGGCAATCTTTGCAGTTATAGAGAGCCTTCATAAGAGCTATGTCATTATCTTTGAAAACACTGCTGTCCTTTAATAGTTCAAGCCATATTTCCGCAGAAATATCCAGATTATCTCTACGAATACCCACGCATACCATCAAGTTATATATTTTGAATTTTAGTCTCAGCAATTAATTTAATTATTGGCACAGATAATTATTTTTTCGGCTCTTCGCTGTTTCGAGTGGGTAATTTATACCCACTTTCTATATGTAAGAGTGACATGTCTAATATTAGAAACATTTGTTGTTGAAAATCATATTCAAACTCGATGTTTTTCATTTTGACCGAGCGACTGTGTAACTACGCAATTATTTTCCACCCATACAAAACAGCGAAGAGCCATTTTCAGGATCTCTCATATGCTATTTTCAAGTTTTTTATTGTAATAAAGGGTAAACTCCTTTCCAGGGAGCAAAAGAAAGTTATATGAAGCATAAGTTTTTTCCGGAATCTCATCATACATCTGGTATGCCGCAGGTACGATTATTGCGTCGTATTCTTTGTTTGCTGGAGGTTCTTTATAGTACGCCGCTTCTTCGTAATCCCTAAAGTACCACGGAAGAGGCCAGTAAAGGTTTTCGGGGTCTACTATAGATATCCTTAGAGTTTCAGGTCCCTGATTGAATCCTCCTACTTTCTCCATAAGTTCTCTGATATCCTGGGGCGCCTGCGAGTATGTCATCAGTTCATCGTGTTCCATGCTCCTGTAAAAATTTACTGAGATGCATTGAGTCAGGAATATTATCAGGGTAAGGGCTAGAATCCCCACAATAAAGGTATGGGTTCCTGAACGCTTTATTCTGAAAGCTGGTTTTTTATTTTTTCCGGAATTCATGCCTTCTATCTCTAGCAAATTCTCCTGTTCTGGCAAATTCTCCTGTCTTCTGCCAGGTGCTCCGGATAAAAAATCTCCCAGATAAGCTCCTGCTAGAATTACAAAGGGCAGGATGATGTGTACAACAAGCCAAGGGACTTTTTCCTGGAGATAGGAATAGAGCAGCAAACTCGCAATTGCCCAGTAGGATAAAAACAGGAAAAAGGAGAAATTTTCGCTTCTTTTTTTCAGGAAATGAATAATGCCTGCAACTCCAAAAATCAAAGTTGGGCTTTCATACACAAGCATGATGGGAATATAAAAATAAAAAGGACCTCCTATGCGTTCAATTTTGTGCATTGCCATCCAGTGGGAAAAAGCCCTCTCCACAATTGAAAATAGGGTTTCTGGAGTTCGGAAAAGGCTTGTGTAGAATAGCATTATGATAAAAATAAAAAGAGTGCCTGAAAGCAGAATTTCTGGCAGGAAAGGAGAAACCGCTGAAATCTTGAGAAATAGAGTTCTTTTAAGGCTCAAACTCCCATTTTTCCAATCTGAATAAAACCTGTACAAAGCATAAATCCCTGCATAAGCTCCAAGCATGAGAATAATAAGATAGGCGTTTTCTTTTGAGGATACAGCAATTGCCAGAGAAGAAGCGGCAAGGATGAGATAGGGATATCTTTTTGAGTTGTGAAGGTTTTCAAGGTAGCGAATTCCCCCTATAACCGTAGCTAGCGTACAGAAAACAATAATCAGATCATTCCTGAAGAATCTTGAGAAATACACCATACTCGGAGAAAAAGCAAGCAGGAAAGCCGACCAGAGTACGCCCTTTTCTCCAAGTTCCTTCTTTAACAAAAAAAGCAGAAGGACTGCAGCTACTCCGAAAAAGACAGGGACCAGGCGTGCTGTTGTATCGTTTATCCCCAGAAAATGAAAGACAACCGCGGTAGAATGGAAAAGAAAAGGGCCGTGGTAAGCTGGATCATATCTGTATTGTCCGGTTTCGAGAAGTTTAAGGGTAAAACTTGCATGTACGCTTTCATCATGATGAAAAACTCGATCTCCCAGGTCAAACAATCTTATTAACAGGGCAAAGAGGATAATCAGCAGCCCAAGCATTTTATATTTTTTCCTAGAAATCCCTTGTGAGTTTCCGATATTGTAATCCTGACCTTGCTGCATTATTTCCCCAACCCTACCAGCAATGCTCCCTACCAGCAATGCTGCTTCTTTATAAGGCATAGGTATATTTAAGATATAGGATGAAATAGTCTCTCTCATGGCTGAAGTAAAGATCAAATTATTTGCAAATTTGCGTGAAAAGGCAGGGACATCGGAGCTGCAATTATCGGGAGAAAAAGTTATTGATGTCCTTTTATCTCTTACTGAAAAATATCCCGAGTTAAAGTATATTATTTTTGAGAAACCCGAAGAAAAAAGTGAACTTCCTGTTATGTGCAGCTCAATTAATGTCCTTATAAATGGAAATAATGTCCGGCATCTTGATGGGCTTGATACCCCTCTTTCTGAGGCTGATGAGCTTGCAGTCCTGCCTCCAGTTTCAGGAGGCTAAGTAGGGGGCTAAGGAGGAGCTAATTTTTCAGGAAGAAAAACTATGGGCAAGGTATTCAAAGAACGAACCTCGGTTGATGAAGCTTTGAGACTTTTTCTTGAGCATATCTCTACTCTGAGAAAAGTAGAAGAAGTTACGCTCGAGTCTTGTAAAGGCAGGGTGCTGGCAGAACCTGTAGTCTCAGAAAGGAATGTGCCTCACTACAGGCGTGCTGCCATGGACGGGTACGCAGTAAGGGCTTCTGATACTCTGGGAGCTTCCCCTGCAAATCCAGTAATGCTGCAACTTTCCGACCAGATAGAAGAAGGAAGTACGATTTGGGTCCATACCGGGGCTGCAGTGCCTGAAGGAGCCGATGCTGTTGTTATGGTTGAAGATACCGCTACCGCAGGAAACCTTGTTGAAGTCAGGGCTCAGGTCTACCCAAACAGGAATATAGGACAGGTCGGAGAGGACATAAAAAAAGGAGATAGGGTTTTTGAAGAAGGGCACCTTCTTCGTCCATGTGATGCAGCCGTGCTGGCATCGATTGGGTTTAATAGAGTTAAGGTTTTCAAAAAACCTCTTGTTGCAGTTATTCCTACAGGGGATGAACTTGTAAGCTGTAAGGATAACAGGGATGTCCCTCCTCCGGGCAAAGTGCTTGAGACCAATGGGCTGATGTCGGCTCTTTATGTGGAAAAGTGGGGTGGAGTTCCTCGCTGTACCGAGATAGTGCCTGATAATCCTGATAGTATAAAAAAAGCTGTAGAAACAAATCTGGATGCCGATATGATCCTTCTTTTAGGCGGAACTTCGGTAGGGAAAAGAGACCATGCTCCTGAGGTTGTTTCCACTCTTGGAGAATTGCTCGTGCACGGTATAGGAGTTAGTCCTGGAAAGCCTACAGCCCTTGGTATCGTAAACAATGTTCCTGTTGTTTGCCTGCCTGGTTATCCTGTAGCCGGACTCATTGCCCTCTATCTCTTTGTCCACCCCGGAATTAGAAAACTGGCAGCAATTCCGGAGCTCCCTGAGCTTATTCTTAAAAGGCGCCTGGTTGCAAAAATAAGTTCAAAAATAGGGTACGTTGGTTTTGTCCGCGTTGTATTTGAAGGAGATAAGGTACGTCCTCTAGTCGGAGCCGGAGCCGGGATCCTGAGTTCTGTTGCAAAGGCTGACGGTTACGTACTAGTTCCTGAACACATAGAAGGTTATGAGGAAGGAGAAGAAGTGGATGTATTTCTGATTGAATGAACCTATATCGAGAAACGGACAAATAAACGGGCAAGGCTTATGTTTTGTATTTCTCCATTTTCTTGAAATGAATAAACCACACATGAAACTCTTCGAATAACAGGCACAAATAAATGAAAGTGTTTGAAAGCACTTTCATGCCAAATAGGTTTTGGGATAGGCTCATTCACTAAAATTGAAACCGATTTTTTTGAAAGACAGAATTTTCAATCTTGTATTTCCGTAATTTATTTATTTAATGCCGGTAAACGCTAACCTATCGGTGATGAAGTCCGCCCAGACATTATGGTCTAAACCGCTTACGCTAATGACTTCTACATAACTGTTGAGGTTTGTAATGTGTATACTATTTTGTTAGTCGGGATTGGCGGCTTTGTAGGCGCTATTCTAAGATATATAATAGGCGGATGGATACAGAACGGATTTGTCGATTTTCCAGTGGGTACACTCACAATAAATACTGTTGGTAGTTTCTTTTTGGGCTTAATAATGTATCTTTCTGAATATCAGGGTGTCTTTAGTGATCAAACCAGAATACTTCTTACAATAGGTATTTTGGGAGCTTTCACAACGCTATCAACGTTTGGCTATGAATCATTTCGATTACTTGATGACTCAAAATTAACATTGATGGCGATAAATGTAGTATCGACAGTATTATTTTCCATGATGGCTGTATATTTAGGTAAGATTGTAGCTCTAAGTGTTAGCTCTTACCTCTTGGGAGGAATGAAATGAAAACGGATCAAACGGCGGGTAGTGAGGAAAATTGCATGAAAAAAGAGTCAACAGCCATATTATTGAGAATATTCATAGGAGAATCTGACCACTACAAAGGCAAGCCCCTATACATGCACATTGTTGAAATGTTAAAAGCTGAAGGCATAGCCGGAGCTACTGTTTTTAGGGGCATTACTGGTTTTGGGAAACATAGCCGCATTCATACAACTTCTATACTGCGATTATCAACTGATATGCCAATACTCATCGAGGTTTCTGATATTGAAGAGAATATTGATAGGATTAGACCAAAATTAGATGAGGTAATTAATCAAGGATTGATCACAGAAGAAAAAATTAAAGTTATATTTTATGACAGTGATAAAAATAAGTGACGTGCTCGTATTTCTTTACGTTACAAGCTGAATAGGGTCCTTAAAAATTTGTCCGCTTTTTAAGGATTAATTAACTTTATTTTTTAGATTAAGTATTGCGTCGTTATCCTCAAATGTAAAATACATGTGCAAAACACTCTTTTTATGCTTAAATGAATCTATGATCTCAATTTCATTTTTAGAAATTGATTAGTCCTTTTTTAACGTTAACTTTTGTATAAAGGAAATAAATGTGATCAATTGCCATAATTACAAATAAGTATAGCTTGCCAAAAAATAGAGTTATTATTACATTCATTTTTCAATTAAAGCTTAATTTTAGTCATTATTTTAAATTTTGATTTTTATAGTATATCTTTTTGGGGGATTCTAATTACAGGTACATGACCTAAAATAAACATTTTGGGATCTTAATTTACACACTGATTTTGAAGGGCCCTAAAGCTGAAATTTCCTGATGAATTAGCCACTCAGGCACGGTCCTCCAATCCGCCGCACCTGCTTTCACTATTGTTTTACTCATAAATTAGCATTTAAATAATGAGCCTATCCCGAAACTCAAAATTTGATTTTTGAATCTCGTATTTTGGACAGACAATCGAATATCTGATCATGAAAAACAGTCATGAAGCTCTTATTGATTTGGAATAAAACAGATTTTGGGATAAGCTCGTTTACTTTATCACATTGTTCAGCTGCAAGAGATAACCAACGAGCAACAGTAGCAGCTTGTATATATAAAACATCGGCAATAGCTTCCATACTCATTCCTTTCATAGCCATTTTTAGAGCTAGAAGGATTGTTTTCTCATCCTTGCGAAGGTTGTAAAAATAATAACCTGTGTGGTCATTAAAAAACTCTCCCGCAGTGCTTACATTTGTATTTCCGAGCTTTTTGCAGTCCAGTCTTTAGCAATGCCTTTTTTCCCTGCTATGGGAAACATCAGTGCAAACCTATTTCTCACTCTGGTTGGCGTGTTTATGGGCAGGAGTGTAATAAAGGCTCTTTCAAACAGGGAAGAATAAATATGCTCTCGTTATCGGGTCTGGGCAATCTTTTTTTGATAGGCGCAGGTGGTTTTATAGGAGCATGCCTTAGATATACAGTTTCAAGCAGAATTCCCAAGGTTAAGAATATCCCTGCAGGCACGCTTACAGTAAATCTTTTAGGGACTATTGTGCATTCTCTTCTCACTTTTTCTTCTCAATCTGAATCCATGGTTTATCTAGTAAATATAGGAATTTTAGGTTCCTTTACGACATTTTCGACTTTCACATATGAAACTCTCAAATTGCTTGAAGAAGGGCATAATCTCTCTTTTTCCTGAATATCTTTCTTAATGTCATGCTCTGCCTCGCAGGGGTAAGCATTGTATATCTAGCTCTGGGTAAGTGGGCTTGAAACTGCTCTAATTCACGGTGGATCTCGAAATAGTACAATATAAGAGTGGTATATTATAAGAGAATTTGAGAAGTTACTTCTCAAAAAACCGAATTTGAAAAGACTATGTGACAAACCTTGTTTAAAAAATTAAATGTAGATTTGTGAAGAAAAAGGTAATATTTGAGAAACATTCCTTGAAAAGCTTATTTTATTAAGAAAAAATTCTAAATAATTAAAAAATATGAAAAAATTAAATTAGAAAGCCCTTAAAATCACTTTACAAGGGCTTTTGGAGATCTTCTGATGAAGCGCCTTTTATGACCTGAAGAGGTAAAGCGCTGTGCAGGTCCTGGGTGTGCTTTTTGAGCATGTGCTTTCTTGACCTTGATTACTCTGCCTTTTCTGCCTTTTATCCTTACCCAATTAATGCTGCCGGTTTTGCCCATTATCATTCCTCATTAAGTTTAATCTTTATTTTCTCTGAATTTATTTATAATTTATCTGGTAACCTATCCTAGGTTCATTTATTGCTGGACGCTGCCGGTTGCCGCGGATTTTTCTCATCTCCTCGGCAGGGTCTCAACAAACAGGATTCAAAACAGGTATTTCCTGGTTCGATAATGTTAAATCGATAATTTTCAATGATACTTGACGAGTATCTAGTATTCCTTGGAGCTTGAAAGTGCGAAATTATAAATGTCATCAAGCCTTGGGTTATCATAAAGAGAGATGCTAGTAATTAAATGTTACGGACATGGGATTAAAACAAAGTAGACTTGCAAATTCTTTTATTAAAAAGGTGATTAACGTAAAAAAGAATAACATTGAAACAAGGCTTGCAGATGCACGGGAAGAACTTGCAGGCTTAAAGAAATTTCCTGACCCTGAATTTGTTGGCATTATTAGAGAACTGGGGTTCAGGTGTGAGCTTTGTGCACGCTGCTGCACTAAAGACTTTAATGATCATGTTTTTCTGCTCGATGCAGACCTGGCTGTTTTAAGGGAAATAAATCCGGATTTTATCTCTCCTGCTCCTTATTACGAGTTTTGTGACCAGAAGGGCAGGTTTTATGTCTCAGGCTATGCTCTGAAAACAAATCCAGACGGCTCCTGCGTTTTTCTTAAGAATAAACGCTGCAAAATTTATGAAAACCGCCCTTCAATCTGCAGGGTCTATCCTTATATGCTCCATCAGGAAGCAGACGATTCAGGTAAGGTTGATTGGCGACAGATAAGTGGCTTAAACGAACATGGGTGCTATAATTCCGAACTTGAAGATTCGGAATGTGAAGCAATTGCGCGGGAAACCAGAGTTTATGAAGAGGCTTATTTGACACATATGATTGGTTTCTTTGAAACTGTGGAGGCTCACTTCAGGAAAAACCACTTGAAACACGTCCAGAGCATATATGACCGTAAAATGAGGGAATTTCTTAAAGGCGAATGTGGGCTGGAAGTTTTTGTATATTGCAAAGGCAAGTTTGAAAAGCAAAAACTCAGACCTAAATCGGAAATATAATCAGCAGAATTGCTCAATCCAGGGCACGGCTCGTTAAGATAATAAATTTTAAAAAGAAATTAAAATGACTTATCGCCTGCGTTGTGGAAAAAAAGGCTCTGTAGAAATCCTCAAAATAATAAATCTTAACTAGTTTGAACTGAATAGCCGGATATGTTTTTACTTATTTAATTTTATCCTCTTGTAAATGATTTAGATAGGTTTTCTACAGATCCGAAAAAAACTCAATTTTTGCGTCTGAATCCGGCAGCTGGATTTTAGCTCCGGTCTGTTTTTCTATCTGGTAATTGTCCATGTAGATGGTTTTAAGGATACTTTTGAGATCTCCTCTTCCTTGGGTATCTGGAAGTTGAGGAAGATCCAGCAGGCCAGTGCAATATTTTGATTTTGTCAGTAAGACTGGATCCTTACAGCGTTCACACTTTATTAGTAAATGCATGCCTGTTCTGGTATTAATTCTCAATCTTCAATATCAAACGTTCAAGCAAGATTACAGTAACTACCCCCATTACAAACCCGTTTCCTACAATTGGTCTCATTACGGGAGGAAAAGTTGCCAGGAGCTCAGAAGGAATAAAGGCCAGAATCGTTGCGATCAGTATGGGAAATCCGACTACCAGTCCTTCATTAAACCCACTGATGGCATTTCTTTCTGTAAGCATAAGCAACCCTGATGCTATTTGAGCACTCATCAGATAGACCAAAACACTTCCTATCACTACCGGAGGAATACTACTGATAAAATTAATCGCTGCAGGGAAAAAGGACAGGAAGAGCAATCCGATACCGGCCGGGAGCAAAGAATAGCGAGAAGCGCAACCAGTGGCGGTAATCAGCCCTGGACTGAATGAAAAATTAACAGGGCCGACAACTCCGAACAGGCCTGCAATGACATTTCCAAGCCCTGTAATCCCAACTCCTTTGCGGACACGCTCTTCCATTGAGCTGGCGTTTAAGAGACTTCCTACGGATTGGATCGAACCCAGGTCATTTATGGAGAGTGCAAGATAACAGAACAAGAACGAGAGCAGGACTCCGGGATCAAAGGCAAGTTTAAACGAGAGATCTTCAAAGAAAAGGCCGAACATGGGAAGCTCTGGAACGGAGACAGAAGACGCAGGAGCTAGAACGGTTTGTAACAATGTATGAATAACGCTCCCGAAAAGAATGCCACAGACAACTACAGTTGCTTTCCAGACTCCTTTTAGCAAATTATTAGCAGTGAACATACCAAGACAAAGCAAGATGGCAAAAGGGAGGTTGAAAAGAGGAGAGAAGGCTGATTCAGGAGAAAAGATTAGGTTAAGAATTATGGGGGATAAGGTGAAGGCTATAAGAATAAGAATTACGGAAACTACTCTCACCGTAAAAAGCTTCTGCATATGAGCAAAAAGCCCGGAAAAAGCAACCAAAGCCAGTAATAGACCTCCTATAAAAATAGATGTTGATATGAATTCAGGTCTGGCATTCTGAGATGCTATAACTCCTATCAACAGGACGGTGGCTGGCCCTAATACCAGAGGCAAACGGTGTCCCCACAATATCTGAGCAATAAGTACAATGGAAGTGACAAAAAGAAGTTTTTGTATATATATGATCTGCTGCCCAAGATCATCATATTGCATTGTGGCAATTAGCTTTCCTATAATTAACAAAGCCGGGATGCTCACAACAAACCATTGTAAACCGTATATTATCATTTCCAGTCCTTTAGGACTGTTATTTAATCCGTATTTTAACTGCATTTCTTTCTCAGATCCTCCATCATACAGATTCTATTCCAAAATCTAGTGGCTTTCAATTTTACATTCATTACTGGATTTTGGAACTGAGTCCTCATATCCATTAAATATTTAGGCTTGTTATTAAGAAAAAGACTTCGGAATTATATATTCATGCTGAAGAAATATAGTATCACATAAAAGAAATGATGATAATGTGATTGAACGTTAGAGTTTTTGGCACTCTGGAAGAGATTCATCTCTCAAAACTAAATCTCAAAATTAAATCTCAAAACCAAATCTCAAAACCAAATCTCAAAACCAAATCTCAAAACCAAATCTCAAAACCAAATCGTAAGATTAAGGTTTTGTATGGGGTTGATTATTTGCATCTCCTCCTAAAAAAGCAAAATTGTGTAAAAATTCTCCCTTCGCTAAAATCGTAAGGAAAAGAAAAGAAAAGAAAAGAAAAGAAAAGAAAAAATTCAATTTCTTTTCCCTTTAACCTTCCACTTAAGGAGTATACCGTCTTCTATTTTTTCAACTGAGGACAGTTCAAGTCTGAGGAGTTCGGCTTCTGAGAATCCTTCTCCATCAGTAAAAGTTGGAGATGTAACGCCCCCTATGATTAGGTTTCCTACGAAAGTATAAATTTCATCAACAAGGCCTGCAGACAGCATTCCCCAGTTGAGGGTTGCTCCTCCTTCTACCATAAGTGTATTTATACCCAATTCCTTTAACTTTCCTACAAGTTCTGGAAGGTCAACTTTCTCAGCCCCTGTCTTGATGACAACAGCTTTTTCTTCCAGTTTTTTTACTTTTTCGGCAGGTGCGGATTTTGAAACTGCAATAATCCTTATTCCTTCCCCTTTTTTGAAAATGTCGGCATCCAGCGGAGTTCTTGCTGAACTGTCAACAATGATCCTTGCTGGGTTTTCGCTTTTTCCCGCGGTTTTCCTGGCTTCCCTTCTCTCTGGAGACTTTACAGTTAAGCTTGGGTCATCCGAAAGGACAGTTCCTATTCCTACCATAATTGCATCTGTCCTGGCTCGGAGTTCATCCACTCTCTCAAAATCAAGTTTTCCAGAGATTCTGACCTGCTTTCTTTCCTTTGTTGAGAGCTTGCCATCAGCTGACATAGCGGAATTAATAAAAACAAAAGGTCTGTCCATTTTTCTAGCTCCTGAAAAAAGTAGTTGTAGAAGGCATTTTGGGAAAACGCCTCCTATTTGAAGAATGCTTGAGCAGATTTTAAATAGTCTTAGTCTTTCCTCGCTTCACGCTAAAAGGTTAACAATTTTAGAGATGGGCTATTTAATTTTAATATATTTAATTTCTTTTGCTAGTTTTTATTCGATTTCTATCAGAGGTTTCAGAAGGTCGTGATCTCTTAAAAGTCCCTGAAGTTTGCGGTTTGAATTGATAACTGGAATCTGGTCAATCCTATTTCGTTTCATTTTCCGCGCACAGTCGCTGACAGATGCAATATATGTGGCTGTGATCGGTTCCTTAATCATTATATCACTTCCGAGCAGATTGGGAACCTTGATCCTTGATACACTGTAATAAATACTCATTGTATCTCGCATAGATTCCCAAGTCCAGGCATCATCATCCAGACCTGAGGACATATCTGACATCTCTACACTATCCTCAATCACGCTGGCAGCAATAACGTCCCGGTCCGAGATTATTCCTACAAGTTCCAGGCTAGCATCAAGTATGGGGACAGCCTTGACGCCTGCAAGTTCCATAATCCGGGCAGCAACAGGTAGGGGGGTTTCACTGTAGATTGTAACTACTTGCTTTTCTACATAATCCTTAATCGGAATATCAATGTTCATGTCTGCAATTGCACCCACAACATCTGCCACCGTGACAAGGCCTACGAGTTTCCCATCATTTACAACAGGGAGCCTTCTTATGCCGTGTTCCAAGAGCAGGCGTGCTGCAGTCTGCAGATCCGCTCCAGGGGCTATGGTTATCGCACCCCGTGTCATAAGAAGAGCCAATTGTTCTTCTTCCGGGTTCTGTAAAAGGTTTGTCCTAGTTACAATTCCCACGACTCTGGAATCTTTAAGTACCGGAACTCCTGAAATATGTTTGTTCTTAAGAATTTTAAGAACCTCGTCCCTTGATCCTGGAAGGGTTGCGCATGCTACGTCCCTTACCATGATATCTTCAATGAAGATGTTTTTTGGCATTTAATCTACACCTTTGTACACTCTGAATCCTGGTTTTCTTTCTCTTACTTCTCTTTCTTAAAAGGCTTCCAGTTGACAGAAAGTCTTAATTTTATTTTTCACTCCGGACGACCAGGACCGGGACTTTTGAGCCTCTTACAATTTTCTCTGCAACGCTTCCCATCAGAAATCTGTCGAGCCCGGTTTTGCCAAGTGTGCCCACAACTATCAGGTCAGCATTATTTTTCTCTGCGAAATTTATAATTTCATTGCTAGGGTGACCTTCTAATAGAACTTCTCTTACCTCAACCCCTGATGCCTCTCCGCGCTCCTTAACCTCGGATATCGCTTTCTCCCCTTCCCCTCTCAGGATTTCGTACATCGCTTCCCAGCCTGCGTCCATAGGTATTGAGGAAAATGAAGTTGAGTCCACCACGTAAAGAGCGTGAACTGTAGCTCCGCTGAGTTTTGCAATCTCAATACCTTGAGAAATAGCTCTCTGGCTATTCTCGGATCCGTCTGTTGCAATCACTATATTCCGGTAAAGTTCGCTAATCATCTCTGTTCACCGTTGCTTTACGAATGAAATACTGCTAGTATGTCATCGGGCCTTGCCCGCCTTGTGATTCCATTTATGGGGTTCTTTATCCCTGCAAGATTATTGGAACTTCCATTCAGGATCATGAGATTAGCTTTATTTCCCTTTTGTATTGGACCCGTAGAATCAGGTCCCATTACAAAAGAACCATTAAGTGTGCAAATTTTAAATACTTGCCTATCGTCTATAGAAAAAACTTTAGACATAAATTCCATTTCAGCAAACATATTAACAGAATTTAACATTACATTATCTGTTCCTGCAGCTACTCCTATTCCAGCTTCCAGCATCTCGGCAATAGGTGCCATTCCAGCCCCTGTAATAAAGTTAGATCTTGGACAGACAACAACTGGAATCTTTGCATCAGCGACGTGCTCAAGATCTCTTTTTGTAGCATTTGTCAAATGAATCAGGAGATCCGGCTCAAGAGATAATGCTTTTTCTATATCACTTGTATCTTTTTCTCCTGCATGGATTGCAAAGAATTTTTTATGCTGCCTTGTATAGGTAGCAATTTCCTCCAATAGTTTGAGATCAAGGTCATTTGTCCCGCTCATTCCAAGTCCGGTGGAGCGCAGAAGAATCCTTTTTACTTCAGCGAGTACTATTTGAAGAGGTAATTCAGGCTCTGCAGGTCTACCGAGTACCATGGAATGAAGCTTAAGTCCTTCAAGAGCTTTATTTAGGGCTGCTACTCCTACAACCCCCCCTTCCCTGAAATCTGCAAAAGCACAAGTCCCGGTTTCTATCATATCCAGCAGGGACTTTCTCATGCATTCGATCAGGGTTATGTATGGGGTTTCTCTTAGAATTTTATGCTTTAACCCGCCAGGAGGCTTTACAAGAGCATCCAAGTCTTTTTGAGTCTTAAATCCAGATATTTTTCCCAGAGGAGGATCTTTGAATACTGAATCTCCGAGATGAGTATGCGCATTGACAAAACAGGGAGCTATTATGTTGGTAGAGTGTGTACGTTCTTCCCCAATCTCTGTAATTATTCCTCTTTTTATGCAGATATATCCCTCAATAGGTTCCAGCTCTGGGCCTGCAATAATTGTCCCGGGAATTATTTTTTCAGTGCCGTAAATACCTACACACCTCGGCTTTCATCATCCTCTAGATAATGCTTTCAGAGTTAAAGCAGCATCTTCTGATTGCTTTCTATTGTGCTTATAGTAAAAGTTCCCTTTTCTTAAGGAAAATGGGTTTCTAGTATAAATGCTTCCTATAAATATATATGCAACATAGCAAATCCATAGCCCAACGATATTTTTATATATTAGTATGTATATAATGTGACTTCGTCGCATTGTATAGGTCCTTGCACGAGGTAATGGAAAATCCTAACGATGAGTGTACAGACAACCCCAATGCGGTACAATGGTAGTGTGATACTGCCCGGCACGAGGGTAACTGAAAGTGACTGCGGAATACCAGAGGATGAGCTTTCGGAGTTAGTGCGCTCGGGCTACAACACTATTCCTCCTTATTTTATAACTCTTCTAGGTGCTCTTTAAATAGTTTCAAACAAAATTTTAAATCTAGTTTGAGACTTCAACTGGTCTTATTGATCTTAGAAACTTTAATTGATGTTCTCTTCTCATTGTTCCCGATTATTTCTTTACTTCATCAGCAATTCGTTATTGATTCATAGAATTTCCAATAAGGTAATAAATATGTCTTTTGAAGAGGCAGTAAAAGATTTGGGTTCCGATATAATTGTTTATATTGAGGTTACTCCTGGTTCCAGGTCAATTTTGGTTCCGAGTGGTTATAACGAGTGGCGCAAGCGAATTGAAGTAAAATTAACCAAAAATGCCCAGAAGGGAAAGGCAAATGAACAGCTTATGGAACATCTTGCCGAACTTTTTGGAATTAGCAGCTCGGATGTTTTTATAAATAGTGGGGCCACAAGCAGTAAAAAGTCCATATTGTTAAAAGGAGTTTCATACAAACAGGCAGTTTCAATTTTTGGAGCTTCTTTAAAAAAATAAATCTATAATTTTAATATAAAGTTTTAAGAATAACTTTTTCAGCTCTTATGAGTTAGACTGCAGTCTTCTTAAAGCTCTAATTAATAAAAAAGGTTGCAAGCGAAGTGACTGATACTGAAATTTACAGAAAAAGACTTGAAAGAATTGAAGAATTGCTCTCTGAGCTCTCCGAGTATTCAGAAAGGGGAGCAATTATCATTGTTGAAGGAAAAAGAGACGTTATCTCATTGAAAAGGCTTAAAATTGAAGGCAATTTTGAACTTGCAACTCGACATCCTCTTTTTAACCTTTCCGAGAAAATTGCCCAACTTGGTAGTGAGGTAGTCATATTAACGGACTGGGATAGACGCGGTGACATGCTAGCTGTAAAACTTTCTGAGTATTTGCAACATTTCGGTTTAAAACCTGAGCTTGAGATTCGAAACAAACTGAGGCTAATATCTCAGAAAGAAATTAAAGATGTGGAAAGTCTGTACACTTATGTTTCTAAGCTGAGAGTAAAGACTGGAGCCTGCTCAAAGCAGGATTTCCAATAAATTTGAATTTAAAAAAGAGAATTCAAAAACTAATATTAAAAACTAATCTTAGCTAATTATCAGTTTTATTCTTTATGCATGGGATTGGAAGGTTCTCCTTTTTCCTGAATTATCTCCATATTTTGTGGACTCTTTTGATGGTTGAATGTTCGATCAAATTCCGGATACTTTGGAAACTTACCGGCTAGCTCTTCAAACATTTTGTGTCTTGGACTGATAATGATTATATGAGCAGGAGGGTGAATTTTCTTAAGTCTGCTAATTGCCGCCCCAGCGTGGTTATTCAATTCTACCAGTGCTGCAGAGTTACATTTTGACTTAAGGGAAACGCCCATTACACTAACAAGAAGCTCATCAGCGTAGTTTGGCTCTATGCATCTTGGAGTAGCTGAAAATTGAATATGTCCATACCGTTCTAGATCATGTAAAGCTATTTTTACTTTATCCGAGTCGTCTGCCCGGACTAATGCAAATGATTTCATTTTTTACACACCACCAATTAATAAAGTTATCCCCATTTCGATATGGTTCTACCCCTATAATAATCTTTGTGTATAAGAGACACTAAACAGCCAAGGCTTTCTGGTATTCCTTACCTCTTATGATTTTTCAACCTCTTTTATGATATTGTAGATAGCCTGGTCTCTAGGTTGTAATATTTAATCTCTTATGCAAAAGCTCTTCAAAAATTATAAGGGAACCTTGCAATTTCTTTTTTCAGATTTAGTATACGCTGCCAATCAATGGAGTCGCGTATTGTATAGTTATGTTCGTCGTATATATATTCGTTTTGAAAGAATCAATTAAAAGAAATCAACATTACTTTACTTGATATCAAGTATTGAATTATCAATCGTGTTCTAGATCCTGAATATAATTTTTCTAAAGTAAAGTGAGAGCAATAATGAGGTTAAATTAAGTTTTATAATAAGCTCAAAATATATCTCTAAATATAATCTCTAAATAATAGAGATCACTTGTGCACTTGGCATAGACCCTAAGAAATAAAGAACCGGAGTTAAACCTTTTAAGTTGCAAACCTTTTAGGTTGTGATGCTTATTATAGACTGTCTTAACCCTCTTTTCGTCCATGCCTACTTTCTAAACCCAACGGGAAAATTAATACATCTTTAGAATTATCAATATATCCTTAATATTTAAAGAAAATTGATCTTTAGTTCTCAGTATTTAATTTAAACTCAAAGTTGATTATTCAATAATAAACTCCATTATTATAACGAAATAGTTCATCAGGTTATTACAAATTAATTAAATTATTATAAATCAATAGTAAGTTCCATTATCCATATCCGGTGTTTCTCGACGTCAAATCTCTTGTAAATCCACCTATTCTCATCGAGTCTATTAATGAAGTTAACAGGTTTGATGAAGTTAACAAGTTTGATGAAGTTAACAGGTTTGGCTGCCCAACTCTCGAATTAGGGCATTCAGAAGTATCCAATTCAAATGGTGATTATATGGCTGAAGATATTAAAACTAAAGTGATACAGGCAAAAAAGGCTTCTATTGAGCTTTCTAGTGTAAGTACAGAAATTAAAAACCAAGCGCTTGAAGCCATGGCTCAGTCTCTGGATAAAGAAAGGAAAGCTATTCTGGATGCAAACTTAAAAGATCTTGAATATGCCGTTGAACTGAAAAAGAAAGGTAAGCTTACTCAGGCTCTTGTAGACAGGCTTAAAGTAGACGACTCAAAGATTGATGGAATGATTGCAGGAATTAGAGACGTGATTAAGCTCAAAGACCCTGTAGGGGATACCCTCTCAACTCTTGAGCTAGACAAGGACCTTGTTCTCTATCAGGTAAGTTGTCCGATCGGCCTTATAGGGGTTATTTTTGAATCTCGACCCGATGTGGTGCCTCAGGTTATGTCCCTTTGTCTAAAGAGCGGAAACGCGACTATTTTCAAAGGCGGAAGTGAAGCTAAAGAGTCCAACCGCACAATTTTTCAGGTTCTTGTAAAAGCCATAGAATCCGTAGAAGGCATGCCAGTAGGAGCTTTCCAGCTTATGGAAACCAGAGAAGAGATAATGGATCTTTTGAGTCTTGATGCCTATGTAGACCTTCTAATCCCTAGAGGTTCAAACGAGTTTGTCAAGTTTATCCAGGAAAATACGAAAATTCCGGTACTTGGACACACCAGCGGGATCTGCCATATCTATGTGGACGAGTATGCTGATCTCGATATAGCCTGGAAGGTCTGCTTCGATGCAAAAGTACAGTATCCTGCGGTATGTAATGCCATTGAAACCCTTCTGGTAAACCGTAAGATTGCTGAGGCTTTCCTGCCAAAGATGGCAGAGATGTATCTTGAGGCGGGGGTTGAGCTTCGCTGTGACCAGGGCACTTACTCACTGCTTGAAAAAAGAGGGCTTTCTCCCCTTTCAAAGGCTACGGAAGAGGACTGGAGTCTTGAGTACAATGATCTTATTCTTTCGATAAAACTCGTTGATGACATAAAGGAGGCAATTGACCACATAAACACCTTCGGTTCCCACCACACCGATGGAATAATAACTAAGGATGCCTCAAGAAGAAAAATGTTCATGGGACTTGTTGATTCTTCAAGTGTTATGGTAAATGCCTCAACTCGTTTTGCAGATGGCTATCGTTACGGGAAAGGAGCT
Organism: Methanosarcina sp. UBA293; assembly: GCA_002499445.1. Classification (GTDB taxonomy): domain Archaea; phylum Halobacteriota; class Methanosarcinia; order Methanosarcinales; family Methanosarcinaceae; genus Methanosarcina. Next base: position 63,148 of record DALS01000016.1, on the reverse strand, counting down.
GAGGTTGGAATCAGTACAAACAAAATCCATACCCGTGGGCCTGTAGGCATGGAAGGACTGCTGATCTACAAATATGTCTTACTTGGGAATGGACAGGTCGTTGCAGACTATGCAGGAGAATACGCAAAACCCTATACGCACAGGAAACTTGACCTTAAGTTTAAAGATATAAATTGAGGCTCTGTCGGACATTTGTGATATGTTTATATATCTGAATCGAAATACCAGCGCGAATAGAGTGCAAGCAATGGAAAATTCGGACTGTGGCTGCTGTTTATTTCAGCCGCATTTCCAAAATACTCTACGAGGCCTTGTGATTGACAGACAGAAAAGAAATTTTCAATGATATAAATAAAATCGTTATCAAGATCGGTACTTCCTCAATTACAAAACAGGATTGTGACAGTACAAAAGAAAACTGCAGTATTGATCCTCCCTTCTTAGAAAGTATTGCAGCCCAGGTTTCCGAGCTTCGAAGGCGCGGAAAAGAAGTAATTGTAGTTAGTTCAGGGGCAATAGGGGTAGGGCTTTATGAGCTAGGTATTGCCCCAAAACCTCGTGAAATCCCTATCAGGCAGGCAGCGGCAGCCGTAGGACAGAGCATCCTGATGCAATACTGGAGCGAAGCTTTTTCAAAATTCGGGATAAAAGTTGCTCAGATCCTTCTTACTTATGACTTCTATTCTGACCGGGTTTCCTATCTGAATCTCAGAAACAGTATCTCCACTCTTCTAGAATATGGGGTAGTTCCCATAATTAACGAAAACGACTGTACCTGTACAAACGAGATTGATGCGATCTTCGGAGATAATGACAGGCTCTCTGCGATGGTTGCAAGCAAAATCGATGCTGATCTCTTGATTATTCTCTCGGATATTGACGGCCTTTTTGACAAGAACCCAAAGACACACGATGATGCCAAACTCATTTCTCTTGTGGAAAAAATCACACCTGAAATCGAGAGCTATGGGGGCGATCCTACAAGCTTCAAGGGTGTAGGGGGAATGAGGACTAAAATAAAAGCCGCAAAAATCTGCAGCATGGCAGGCTGCCATGTTCTGATTACAAATAGCAAAATTAATGAAGTGCTTCTGAAGGTTCTTTCAGGGGAAGAAATAGGCACCCTTTTCCTGGCTGAAAGGCATATCAAGAAGAACCGTGCTCGATGGATTATTCTTGCAAGGGCTTCAGGTACTGTCCGTGTGGATGCAGGAGCAAAAGCTGCAGTCCTTGGGAAAAACAGCCTTCTTTCAGCAGGAGTTGTAGGAGTCGAGGGGAGCTTTGATAGAGGAGACGTGGTTAAACTCGAGTGTGAAGGCAGGGTCTTTGCGAAAGGCATTACAGATTATACCTCTGAAGAACTCATTAAAGTCAAAGGAGCACATACCGACGAAATAGAGGGTATCTTAGGCTATAGCAATTACAGCAATGTAATAAAAAAAGAGAATATTGGCATACTTGAAGAACTGAGTTAAGCTTCCTGTGTATCAGGGATTTAACTGATTTTTGGGATCTCTAAAGAATTCAAATTAATTCTTATGGGCGAAAAATCGCTTCAGTTTACTCAATGCTCCAGTTTACTCAATATTGGCTGCAGACAAGTTTTGGGGTAATCGCCTCGGGTTTATTCATTTATTTATTTATTTATTTATTTATTTTGAGAATAGGAGAAATAATATTTATCTCGAGAATAGGAGAAATGATATATGACAGTTCAGAGTCAAAAGATAGGATTTATCGGAGCAGGAAAAATGGGCTCTGCTCTTATGCAGGGAATTATAAAGGCTGGAATTGTAAAGCCTGAAAATCTTGGCGCAAGTGATGTATACGAGCCTTTTTTGAATGAGCTGAAGGCACAGCTTGGTATCAATGTATCGACTGACAATGCTGTTATTGTGCGGGACTCCGATATTCTTATTCTTGCTGTGAAGCCCCAGATTCTGGGCTCGGTACTTGAAAACCTTAAAGCTTACATAACTGCCGATAAACTTGTCATTTCGATTGCAGCAGGCGTGCCTCTTGCCACTTATGAAAACGCACTTCCTGAAGACACAAGAGTTGTGCGTGTGATGCCAAATATTGCAGCCACAGTTTCTGAAGCTGCTTCAGGAATTTCTCCAGGTAAAAATGCCACTCCTGAAGACCTGAAAATTGCTCTTGAGATTTTTTCTGCGGTTGGTACTGCAGTCCAGGTGCCTGAATCCTTAATGGATGCCGTCACAGGTCTTTCAGGCAGTGGACCTGCATTTATCTTTCCGGTAATTGAGGCAATGGCTGATGGGGCTGTCCTTGAAGGAATGGACCGGAAAAGTGCCCTTACTCTCGCAGCTCAGACTGTACTTGGGGCTGCAAAAATGGCGCTTGAGACAGGACTGCATCCCGGAGAACTCAAAGATATGGTTACTTCTCCTGCTGGCACTACAATCCAGGGTGTTCATGCCCTTGAAGAAGCTGGAATCAGGGCTGCATTTATGAACGCTGTTATAAGAGCAAGCGAACGCTCAAAAGAACTTGGAAAGAAATAACTTCTTTCTTCTTTTTTTCTTTCGTTCTTTTATTTATTTTCTGGATTATTTTTTGCTATCCTTTTTCAAGCATATAAACCAGTCAAGACAGTACATATTTTCTTCTGACTTGCCAAGTCTTTCTTTTACGGCTTCCATAGAACTGGGCGCTGGAATGATAACATCGTCTCCTGGCTGCCAGTTTGCTGGAGTTGCCACTTTCTCAGCTTCATTTTTCTGCAGTGCGGTCAAAAGTCTCTTTATTTCCTGCATGTTTCTTCCGGCTGATTGTGGGTAATAAAGCATTGCCCTTATCTTTGCCTCAGGATCTATGATGAATACAGCTCTTACAGCCTGTGTAGTTGAGGCATTTGGCTGGATCATTCCATATTTTTTCGCAACATCCATTTTCAGATCAGCAATTACCGGGAACTTGATCTCTACATTTTTCGCCCCTTTATACTCGATTTTTTCCTCAATCCTCTTAAGCCATGCAATATGGGAGAACACGCTGTCTACAGAAAGTCCTATAAGCTCGGTGTTCATGCCATTGAATTCCTCTTGCATACTGGCAAAAGTAATGAATTCAGTAGTACATACAGGTGTAAAGTCTGCAGGATGGCTGAAGAGTATTACCCATTTGCCTTTGTAGTCGTCTGGAAAATTAATCTGTCCCTGAGTCGTCACTGCTGTAAACGCAGGTGCATCATCTCCAATCAGAGGCATGTGTATCTGTTCATACTCGGCTTCTACCATATTCTCACCTATATTTTTAGAGTATACCTTTTTGTTCGGGATCTGGAAACTGACTTGAGTTTCGGGGGGTTCAACCCTTAAAAACACTGCCTTTCCCTTGACCTCCTTCATATGTTGTCTTATTATTGATTTGTAATTATAAATATATTCTGAAAAATATACAAAAAGCTTCTATTGTTGAAAAACACGTTTTTAAAAATTCATTCTCTTTGAAATTTCCCTTGAAACTTTTATTCTCAAACCATAGGTCATAAAGCAATTTTTGATTGACCTTTGGTCTATTATTGAGCTATTTATTCCTTTCAGACTTATTATTTTTCTATATTAAGTATCTTTAAGTCATTTTTGGAAGATTCGTACTCTCTAACTTTTTATTTTTAAAAAAGGAGTGTCTTACGTCCTTCTTCTGGAAAGTAATTTATGCTGGAAATCCTTTCTTATATGGGGGTTAAATGAGGGAATTTGTTCGGCCAAAGGTTGTGGTTAGTAAATGCCTTGGGTTTGATCACTGTCGATATAATGGGGGAATAATAAGCAGTTCGATAGTATCAGACCTCGTGGAGTATGTTGATTTCCTGCCAGTTTGTCCGGAAGTGGAAATAGGGCTCGGTATCCCAAGGGATCCGGTAAGAATAGTTCTTGAGGACGGGGAACAGCGGCTTGTTCAGTTCGCAAGCGGCAGGGATGTAACTGAAAATATGAAGGCTTTTTGCAATGATTTCCTTGGTTCTGCGGGAGAAGTTGACGGTTTTATCCTGAAGTACAGGTCTCCTTCCTGTGGCATCAAGGATGTAAAAGTTTACCAGTCTGCCTTACCCAAGTTAGCATCAATTGGAAAGACTTCTGGATATTTTGGAGGGGCAGTTCTTAAAGAGTTTCCTTATCTTCCTATAGAGGATGAAGGAAGGCTAAGGAATCCTCGCATAAAAGAGTATTTCCTGACCCGACTCTTTATGCTTGCTGCTTTCCGAAAAGTAAAATCAGAAGGCTCCATGAGAGACCTTGTCAAACTCCATACCGAAAACAAGTATCTTCTCATGGCGTATAGCCAGACTGAACTCAGGAAACTGGGAGCTATTGTTGCAAATAAAGGAAGGAGAGCTTTTCAGGAACTGGTCTCTGAGTACGAAAAGCATCTTTACAGTGCCCTCTCTAGACCTCCCAAGTATACTTCAAGTATTAATGTGCTCATGCACGCTTTCGGGCATTTTTCAGAGAAGCTCTCAAGCCAGGAAAAAGCGCTATTTTTTGACTGGATCCAAAAATACAGGGAAGGAAAAACCTCTCTTTGTCCTGCAATTAATACCATCAGGGCATGGGCCGTGCGCTTTAAGGATCAGTACCTAATGAACCAGACTCTTTTTGAACCCTATCCAGAAGGCTTGATGGAAGTGAATCCCGTGTACTCTCATCTCAGGGAAAACCTCTGGGAGTGAACTCATAAACTGTATAATTCTGGATGGGGAAAGTTATGAGAAGAGTAACCGTTTTGCTTTGTCTTTTTTTACTTGTTTATCTGATCCAATCCTTCTTAACCTCACCTTGCCTTGAGATTTCCGTGGAATCTGATATAGGCGATCTTGGGGAGAATCTGGCCGGATTAGGTTCCATAAATTGTGAGCCATCCGATATCCTGATTACAGAGGAGTCAATTAATCCAGGAAATTCATCCCGGACTTACTCGTGGGAATATGAAGGTCGCTGCTGGCAGCTTACCCTGCCTCTTAACGATGAACTTTATGAGAAATATAAATCCAGGCCTCGAAACAGGGATTATGATCTGTTTGCTTCGGATCCTTATGATGACTGGTTAATTAAGGGGATTGCAGATGCTTTGCTTTCTCTTTCAAAGACTTACGGGCTTGAGGAAAGCAAAATCCCAAGCTTTTGTGTTTCGTTTGTTCAGTCTTTAAACTATATCTCGGATCTTGAAAGTACTGGTTACGATCAGTACCCTCGGTTCCCTTATGAAACTCTCTATGTAAATGGTGGGGATTGTGAGGATACTTCATTTCTCTCTGTAGCAATCCTTCAGGCTGCAGGTTACGATGTTGTCCTTCTGGAACTTCCTGAACATATGGCTCTTGGGATAAAGTGTAACCCTAAGCAAAAGGGCAGGAGTTTCGAATACCAAGGAAGCAATTACTATTATCTTGAGACTACAGGCAGAGACTGGCAGATAGGGGAAATCCCAGAAAAATATTTAGATCAGCCTGTACATGTTGTCCCTGTTTATAAAAGACCTATGACTTATCTTGATTTCAAAGCGCAATGTGAATATTCAAAAAAAGAGGGAGTTGTAGATGTTAGTGTTAACGTAAGCAATTTGGGTTCGAAAAAAGTTGAGAATACAACTATTTATGTTGCCCTTCAGGCTGAAGATAAGCTTTCCTGGTGGGACCAGATTGAAAGTTCTCCAATTGCAATTGAGCCAGAAGAAATTTACAATTATACTGCCAAAGGTCTTAAGGTTCCTGCAGGGGAAAAATTTAGAGTATATGTGCAGGCATTTGGGGAGAACTTGGTATCTGAAAATGTAACCAGTGACTGGGCTAAAATCTGAACGCCAGCTTTCTTGCACATCTCTATAAAAAGGATTGCGATGTAAAAAGCTAGCCTAAAAGTTAATTTATACCTGCGAATACAGAGGTCTCGGCAAATTCTTAATCTCCGAAGTTACTTATAAATCGAATATAAGCAATCTATTAATATAGCATAATTGAGCATTTTATAACTATAGTTATAGCTACAGATAAGCAATTTGCAATAGGGGAGTAGTATTATTTACAATTGGAAATGTAGTATATTCAAGTATTTGCAATTAGGGTGGTCAAATGAATAAATTGTATAGGTCAAAGAAGAATAGAATTATTGCAGGTGTATGTGGTGGGATAGGTGAACACTTTAATATTGATCCTACGCTTGTAAGGCTTTTATGGTTACTTATTTCTGTAATGAGTGCGGGAAGTGGTGTAGTCGCCTATATTATAGCCTGGATTATAATTCCTGAGGAGCCCTGACTTCTCGAGTAAAAATCTGAATTCATCTTCTGAAAATCTAAAATCTGGAGAAATCTAAAATTTTCTCCTACATTAGTCATAGCAGAACTAGTGAAATGATTCTCCCGAATTAATTCAGGAGAATCATTATTCTCTGTCTCGGGAGATTCTGTTACCTCTGTTCACTTAACGCTTAAACGGTCTGGTTGAAAAGCTGGTCTATAAACCATTCGGGCTCGAATTTTTTTAAATCTTCGTAACCCTGTCCTATTCCGAAAAAGAGAATGGGTTTGCCTGTGATATAGGCAATAGATATCGCAGCTCCCCCTTTGGCATCAGCATCTATTTTAGTTAGAATCGATCCGTCAATTGGCACAGCTTCGTTGAACTGTGCAGCCCTTTCAACGGCATCGTTTCCTGCGACAGCTTCATCTACAAAAATTATAAGGTCCGGAGTGCTTACTCTGCAGATTTTTTCCATCTGCGACATTAGGTTAAGGTTGGTATGCATTCGGCCTGCAGTGTCGGAAAGTACAAAATCGATTTTATGGGCTTTTGCGTATTGCACGGCATCGTAAATAACTGCTGCAGGATCGGCTCCAGGCTGGTGTTTGATCATTTTTACTCCAAGCCTGTCGGCGTGAATTCCAAGCTGGTCAATAGCACCTGCTCTGAAAGTATCTCCTGCAGCCAGAACTACCGAGTAATCCGATTTGAGCAGCCTGTGCGTCATTTTTGCAATCGAAGTCGTTTTTCCGGTCCCGTTAATTCCAACAAAAACAATATGGACGGGTTTTTCCCTATCCTTTACATACTCATCAAAATCAAAAGTATTGGCAGACACGACATCCAGGATCGCTTTTTTCAAGGCTGCCTCTACAATCTCTCCGGTATTGCTGCCAATGCGTTTTGTGGTACCTGTAAGCTGTTTTTTTACGGATTCCACAATTGCCTCGGAAACCGAGAGGGCAAGATCGCTTTCAAGAAGCCCCATTTCAAGTTCCCAGAGAGGCTCTTCCAGGTCTTTGCTGTCCAGATAAACCTCTCTGTTAAAGACCAGGGCTTTTGCTTTCTGTGTAAATCCAATCTTTGAGAATTTTTTAAAAAAGGACTTTTTTTCTTCAGGTATGGGTTCTTCTTCAGTTTTGCTCTCTATCTCTTTTTTTCTATCTTCCAGTTTTTTCCTGTATTCAGCCTTTTTCCTATCTTCGCTCCCGACAGTAGTAGGTACAGTCGTTACAGGTTTTACTTCAATGGGTTCGACTTCGTAATTTTCCTCTTCCTGGGGCGTTTCGAGAGCTTCTTCCTCCTGAATGGGCTCAATGTCCTCTTCAAAACCTTCTTTGATCTCAGGTGTAGGCTCTTCTATCACCGGTTCAATAGCTACTGCTTTATCGTCAATGGTTTTGCTGAGCGCCTTTTTAAAATTCCCAAGTTTCTCTTTGAATTTGCTGAACACAGGATCCCATCCCAAAGAAGTTTAATAAAAAAATAGGCAATTAATCAAAATAAAAGGTTTTGTTCTAAAATATGGTTTAAGTTCTATCTTTTTTCATCTGAGCCAGGGTTTTTAAGCCTGGCCAGACTGCTGAAGCCTTACAGCTTCGGATTCCAGGGCCTGCATACCCTGTACATATTTAGTCAGTGAAGTATTCATCTGTTCGAGAATTTTCGTAAGCTGATCTTTGCGGCGGTTCAGGGTCTCAATGGCTTCTTCTGCGGTTTTTTCTGCGCTGAAGCCAGCTCCAAGGTCTACAACAACCTTTTCTGCATTTTTTATTTCAGCATAAACAAATGAACCAAAACCAACAGGCACCATCGTTTCGGCAGTTTTTCCTTCTGCTGAAGCGGTCTTAAGCTCGTTAATTGTTACGATTGTCTGGTCACAGTTTGTAATGGAAGCCTGAACCATATTTGCCTGTTGATTTATAGCTTCAATCTGTCTCTGGAACTCCTGATGCCTAGCTGCCAGATTTCTGATATCTTCACTGACGTCTTCCATGTCCTTCACATCTCAACAATGCTTTCGATCTCGATCTCTCTTCTCTTTATACCGTGTTTGCTTCCAAAGACGGAATAGACCTTATCTGTTGCATTCTTTTCATTCTGACTTGCGATCTGTTTTGTGAAATTCGCCCAGGAATTTCCTGATTTAAATTTACCTTTGACAATAAAGTTCTTCATCTTGGTCACCACACTTGCTGTAGCTTTATTCCTGAACAGATGGATACTTAATAATTATTCTATGAATCCAAGGGCTTCCTCGATTCTTCCAAGTTCGGGTCCTGTAGTGTCTGAACCTGCCAGATAACTCTTTGAGTTCGCAAGCAGACCTGAGCCTAGCATTTGAGTCCCAAAGTTCGTAGTCCCTATATATGCCGGAAGTTCGAAGATCTCTTCTAGAATTTCTCTTTCTGAGGATGTCACTTTCGGGTGTACTAGAAGCCCTTTGTTGGTAACAGCTCCTGCCATTCCTACGTTCTTTATCCCGGCAATTGTTCCCCTGTAAACTTCTACCTTGAGGGTGTCTGCAATAGTCTCAATAGCCTTGTCTGACAGTTCAGGGTGGACAAGTGCTGCAAAATCATTTGCAAGTACTATGTTTCCGACTGCATTCAGCTTGCCTGGGAGGATCTCAGCCTTTACTCCTGTCAGTTCTTGCAGCTTCCTGGTATCGGTCCCGTATGAAAATAGGAAGCCATTTGAGTTTCCTCTGCAAAGGGCTCCTACAACTACGCTCCCGTTTACAAGGGTTTCAATAACCCTTGCATCCAGTGAGTCTTCAAGTATAGCACAGGCTTCGGTTTTTGTTCCAGGTGGAACGAGAACAACATCTTCTGTGCAGGTTGCAAAGACCCCAATAATCGGGGTGTCGTAGATATCCACTGTTCGAATCATATTCCTTGAAGCTTCGCGTTTTTTGGTATATTTTACTGGGCAAGTTCTGCCTGTACTTCACCGTCTGCGAATTTTACAGCTCTGACCCGGATGGAGAGAGGAGGCTTTTCACAACCCTTTTCCCAGAGACATTCATTAATTGATTTGTCCAGTTTAACCTGTACAGAATCAACCTTCATGTGCCTAACAAGAAAACCTCTTACTTCAGTAACTGCTCTGTTTGCTCTTTTCCATGCAGGTACATTCTTTACCGTCCTGAGGGGGATGGTATAGATCTGTTCTTTTACCATATCGTCTGCCATTTTTCCCACCTTTCTCGCTTACTTCACATCCAGGCTTCTTCTTCTCCAGTGCCTGCGTTTGGGATGACTCACTACCTTCCGGTTAGTTTTTACAATAACCCACACTGGAATGCGTGTGTTCTGTTTGTGCGCCTTTGCCAGGCGTATTTTCTGTCCTTTCATGTTATGACTCAAGTGGATCACACCTGTTGACTTGTAGAGATTAATTCTGTTAAATTCCGGTTATATCCAATAATTAGCTGATTGTGATCTTAACCCTTATGTAATCGAGATTTTATCCTACCAGGTTAAATGGCAGTCTTTAAAGCCATATTCGGTAAATTCTGTGAAGGTCTCGGTTAATCTGCACCACTATAAGGGTTGAATATAACTCGATTATTGTATAAATCTTTATTCCAAAACTTTCCCCTTTGAGAAGAATGTCTTATCTCAAGGCATGCCTTCTTTAAGGCAGTTTTTTCCTGGTAAGTACATGGGACTGAATATGGGCAGGAAACAGTTCCTTTATTTTTTCTTCACCATCTCTCTGCCTGATTAACTCTCTGAGCTCGGTTTCGTAGTCTGCTTTCGGAATACTCTCACTTGGCCCCTCTTCAATTCTCAGATAACGATCTACAAGAATGCTTACAGCTTTTCTGCCATATCCTTTCAAAGGGCAGATATACTGAACTCCTAATCGATCTTCGATACTTCGTATCTGTGAGATTGAGAGCACAGGAACTCTATCATCTCTTCGGGTTCCGTCAGCAATGAATTTTACTTCCGAGTCCGAAGCAAGGGTTTCTATGGCTTTTTCGTGGATATAATTAATAGCGCTTTTCGGGAAACCATCTTTCATTAGTTTCTCGTAAGCGTTTTCAAGGATTTCTCGTTCTAGAGAAAGAACTTTGTGTGGAAACCCTAACTCTTTTGCAGTTTTTGCCGCTAGCTCACAATTAGGGAGCAAACCAAAACTGCAGGTCACGAGTTCTATCTCAAAAAACGGTTCCATTAAAAGGGCAGAAAGCGAGCTGTCCTTTCCTCCGCTAAAGAGGACCGAAATTCTCATTGTGTTTAAACCCGAGTTATGGATGTCTTACGCTTTTTTGGTTGCATCCTCATCAGGAGCGTTTTAAGCTGTTCGTCGTCGATTTGAGACGGGAGCCTTCCGCTCTGAGCAAGCGAAATCAGCTGCATTTCGAGCTGTTCCCCAAGGGCTGGCCTTGACATCTTCAGGGTTGTAAGGCGTTCTCTGGCTTCAGGAGTCAGGATTTGCCTCAGGATGGCTTGCTTTTGAGCTTCCATCTCAGCTCTAGCTTGTTCCTGCTGGTAAGCAGCCTGGATGTCAGGCTGCTGACTCTGCGCCTGTTGTCTCTGAATTTCTGCTAGCCGTCTCTTTCGGATTTCATTGAGTTCGTCGTCCATCATAGGCAATCACCCAAAAAAACCGGTTATCCGGAGCAATCTAAATTAAGATTAATAATATTTAGAAGGGAATCCTAAGAAATTATTCTGGGACCCTTCATATGTAATTCTCAGTATTTCGCAAGTCCAGGGATCTTCTCAAGAAGTTCCTGCTTAAGCTCATTAGATGCATTGTCAAGCATGGAACGTCCCTTTGCAGATACTGTTCTTCCGTCCTTTACTTTTTGAAGGTAACCTGCAGCCTCAAGTTGCTGTACTGTCGTTCTAGCAATTGAACCGCTGCCTTTTGCTTTGTGGTTTGGTTTTGACCCATTATCCTTCTTTCCACCATATACAGAGCGAAGCCTTTCAATTCCTATAGGCCCGTCGGTATAGATTCTTCTCAGGACGGCAGCGGATCTGATATACCACCAATCATCATTGTTCGGAGGGAGTTGCTTGTGAACCCCGGTTTTTACGTTCTTTGCCCATTCAGGGGGAACGATATTCTCATTTTCTTTAAGGATACCTGCAACCTTTTCGATGAGTTCCGTCGCAGGGACATCAAATACTGTTGTCATTGCTTGCCACCTTTTCTAAATTAGGTATCTCTGCAGGTCCAGGAGATAGAGCCGATTCTTCTCCTCTGGCTGCCAGAAATTTACTTTTCCCGAAACGAGGTAACTCTTTCTCTTTCGAGAGGTCCTTTCTTATCCTTATAGCTGGATTTATGGACTCTATGGTTTGGGCCTTCAAGCCCGATAAGCCGGTAAATATGATTTCTAGTTTTAACTGAAAGGAAGTTGATACATTTATCAGTTACTGTGTTTAGGTAATCATGTAAATTCCATACAATCGATCAGGTGATTATAGTATGAAGAATTTCAAACTGAAAAACGATCTAATTGTATCAATTGGCTTTTGTCAACTGATGCCAATGCCAACACTGAGCGTAATTACTTTCAAGCTATAAAAGCATTTTGTGAATTACAGAAATAAAACCCCAGATGAACTCATTATGGAAACTGAATAGGGAGTTAAATCTTGTTTATTGATGAGACAGAGGCGCATTAAAACATATCTCATTAGTTTAAAGAAGTCTCTGCAAGATAAATGTTTAGTTCCAACTATGGTAAAATATATAGAACAGTGTCCAAAGTTTTTATCATAGCTGTGATATTGACTGCTCGCTTATACCTTTTTTATCTTTTCTTCTATGAATCAAGCCTTTTGTCTCTAGATATAGAGCTTTTTTGAGAATTAGTAATAGGTTTTATTATATATAATAATTTATATAATTTTATATTACAAGAATTAACCTTCAGTCAAGTGCGAGACGGAAAACGTGACTGGTATCATAAGAAAATCGTATCTTAAAAAGATAAATTGATTGTGAATATTTGTTGCAATCGTGTCGAAAAGGTACTTTAAATGGAAGTAAGCGACGCACTCAAGTCAGATCCAGTTAGCAAAGGTTCTTTCCAAATATGGATTAATCGAGGGTGAGTTTGTATAAGTTTACTGAATTCATCAGTATTTTTTCCAGATATAAGGATATTCTTCTTTGTGAGGAAAAGCAATCTCCTCTTTGACTCTGGCATGTTTTGCGTTGCAAAAATATCCTAGAGCAGGCAGTATTGATAAGATCCAAAGATTTAGGGAGATGGAGTATATGGAACCAACTGATGATACTGTAGAACAACCAGTTGTCACTAAGTCCCATATAGGTTTTGAAGTTATAGATACACCCTGGTGGGTGGTTTTTCTGGAAGGAATTATTGCCATCATTGCAGGCTTGTTTCTATTATACCAACCTGTAATAACTACTATCCTGCTAATACAAGTTCTGGGTATTTTCTGGTTAGCAGGAGGAATAGTTTCTGTTATAGGGGCGCTGGTCTTTCCGGGGAATCGGTGGTGGAAGCTACTTTCAGGTATTTTGAGTCTCATTGCAGGAATTGTTATTTTGATGTATCCTGTTTACAGCCCATTCATAGTTCTTACACTCCTAATTATCTTTATAGGGGTTTGGGTTATTATCACCGGCGCTGTGAAATTTGCCTGGGCACTTAAAGGAGGAGGATGGGGTATGGGAATTCTTGGTATCCTTACTATAATCCTTGGTTTGCTCCTACTAACCAACTCCTTGGCAGGAATCCTGATTCTACCCTGGATATTCGGATTTTTCCTTATTATCGGGGGAATTGGAGCAGTTATCGTAGGAATAAAAACGCGAGCCTAAATACGAATATTTTGCAGGACAAGGGATGGAAGTTTCTCCAGGACAGAATGCCTTCCTGATCCTGGCAATTAAGGCAGCATCGATTGGATGGCACATGACTAAGTCAGGCGATAGTTAACAATACAAAATACCTGCAGGAATCAGGCGGCACTCAACGTAGAGAGTGGACTCAATGACGGTGATGCGATTCCTTTCTTTCTCTTTTTTCCTGACGTTGGCAAGTGAAAAAGCACTAAAACATAGGTATCCTAGATTGTTTTAGCTCTTGAACAAATGGAGATAGGGGTGGAGTTATAGGCGCAGTTTAAGTGGCTTCATAACTCTAGAGAAAGAAAATAATTTGCCTGCTGTAAACCGAATGAGGAGTTGTAAAATATGGAAGCAAATAGTAGTTCAGTACCAGCCAGGATCTTAGTGTACAGCACTCTTGCTGTCGTCCTTACAATTGGAATGAGAGAAATATCTCCTATACTCACAACCGTTATTTACTCTGTATTCATCGCACTGCTTTTTACCCCCCTTGTCCGCTGGCTAAAACAAAAAGGAGTTCCAGGTGGACTGAGTGTTATTTTGGTAATTTCACTATTAACTCTAGTTATCCTAGTTCTTGGGGCAATAGTTGTCAGAGCAGCACTCCAGTTTGGAAGCCAGATCCCGATCTATCAAGTTCAATTAACTGCGTTTGCGAATAGTTTTGCAGAGTATATTCCTTCATATAAAGGTTTTTCCATACAAACAGTTACTCGTGGCATAGTGTCAATTACGATTTCTCTCTTAATGAACATCGTTAATGGGTTTGTGGACGCCAGCACAACAGCAGGAATCATCATAGTCACAGCAGCATTCTTGCTAATAGATGCTGCCAATGCTCCTGAAAAAGTGGATCAGGAAATTGGAAAGCAATCCGAACTTCGATTGAGGCTGAGTAGTTTTAGCAAGAAGCTGGTAAAATTTATTGTTATAAGAGCAGAAATAAACATTATTACAGCCACTGTAATAGCTCTCCTTCTTTTTATTGGAAGTATCGACTATGCTGTTCTCTGGGGAGTCCTTATATTCCTGCTAAGTTACATTCCCTATATTGGTCTGGTTATAGCTTCTATTCCTCCCATAATGCTTGCACTTTTCAAGTATGGGCCTTTAGGTGCTCTTGCAGTCATTGTTATTATCTTTGTCGTCGACGCGCTTGCAGAAAACGTTCTTTTTCCGTCACTTATGGGAAAGGGCCTACAATTGTCTCCTGCTTTTTTGTTTCTTGCTCTTCTTTACTGGAATTTCGTATTTGGACTCGGAGGCGTGTTGCTTTCCATACCTCTTACAATCGTTTTGAAGATTTTACTTGAGAGTTTCGAGGAAACAAAATGGCTGGCCAGATTAATGGGTCCGGCGGAAGACATGGAACACTTTAAAAAAGGTGGGGAACAGGACGAGTAATATTCAAACGGTATTGCCGTCATCATAAAGAAGGGTCAGTATAAAGATATCAGAATTAGAGAATATATAGGGATAGTATTTACAGGGATAGGACTCAGCTACGGCTTATAAATTTATTATTATGAATAAATGAGATGGTAGAAAATGGGAAAGTAGGATGAAGAAATGCGTTTATAAAAAGAATAGAATAATATAGGAAAGTTAGAAGATGAAGATATCTCACCTCCCAACCGTCAACATTTAAATGCCGATTGCTGAACTAATCGTTCAATCACCAGCAGAACCGATTATTCCAGTCACAACCATTCCACCAGTTACAACCGCCCCATCGGTCACAGCCGCGGTCGAAGAATCCATGTCCAAATCCAAATCCATGTCCAAATCCATATCCGTATCCGTGTCCACCATATTTAAATCCGTGTCCGTATCCGTGTCCACCATATTTAAATCCATATCCATCACCGGCGCTTGCTGCTGCACCTGTCAGAGATATTGCAAGGCAAGCGACCAGCAAAACGACCAGCATCTTTTTCATTTTCCCCATATTTATGTACACTCCTAATTTTTGTTAAAATTGATACAATTCGAAGCTATTGTTTTATAATCGCTTTTCACAGGCAGACGAATTGAGTTGTTACTATTTTCACAAATTAGTCAGCCAGATTTATTTCTTGAAGAATATGTTATTGGTGCACTCTATCTTCACCTTATATTCGACGTATTGCGTGCCTATCAAAGCGATTTTCAAATTGTATCACGATAAGAAAATCATTCACAGAATATAATATCAATAGAAATATAAATTAGAAACTAATAAATATCAAGGCCTGAAACAAGCTTGTTAGGTTATCGTAAGTATCTTATAAGTGATTCGATCCATACTAATCTATTCTCATTAACTATATAACTTAACAAAATGTCATTTCCTTGCCCAAAATTACAAAAACCTTTAATTTTATTTCGATCTAGATAGTATAAAATCGGGTAAATCGGTAAATCTATGTTAATGGGCAGGCTTTACGAGGCCTTGACTCTTTTTCATTTAACTAACAGGTTCTGTTTCTCGATTTATACTGGAATCTGAACAAAAAATGCAGTCGATTATGGTATACAAGTAAAGGACACTTTAGCAAAGTAAATGCCTTGTTAGAGGGTTAACTCCCTGGAGTTAAAGCTGGGAGCTTTCACGGCCCTGCACTCCCAATAATAATGAACATCTTTCCCCATTCTTACGTCTTATTTATTCCTGGTCTTCAATGGTTTCTGTTTAATCAAACTCTGAACTATAATAATATGTTGCGTATATTCATGAGTAGGATGTTTTAGATAATTTCAAGCTTTATCTTATCATAGAAAACATAAATATATAAATAAATATTTAGATAAATAATATAAAAATTCGATTATAATACGAAAATTTATTCTCATCATTTTTTTAATCTCTTTTATAAAGAAAGGATTTATATAATATCACATTTTCAATTCTTTTTCGTTATAAGTTTAACATATTAATACTGAGGAATTACGCACCGAATAAAGTAAGAATGTAATATACTTTATTTATGTGCGGATAATTATCTTAAAATAATTATGCAGAATGTGCCTTAACTGCGGTACAGCCTGAAGAACATCGAATCGAAAACGAGGCATACCATTGACAAAAGTTGTAGAAATCTCTCCAACCACGAGACATGAAGGCCATTCCAAGCTCACCCTGAAAGTGAATGATGAGGGTATTGTCGAGCGAGGAGACTGGCTCTCCATCACCCCGGTAAGGGGTATTGAGAAGCTTGCCATAGGTAAGACAATGGACCAAGTCCCGAAGATCACATCTCGGGTCTGCGGTATCTGTCCTATTGCTCACACCCTGGCGAGTACCGAGGCCATAGAAGCTTCAATTGGCTGCGAAATTCCCACGGATGCAAAGCTCTTGCGGACAATTCTCCATGCCGCGAACCGCCTTCACAGTATTGCCCTGCATAACATCCTGATCCTTCCGGATTTTTATATCCCTGGAACAGAGACAAAGTTCAACATGTTCGCCAAGGAGGAGCCTGTCAGGAGTGTTATGGCAAGGATCATCCGCATTCGCGAGATCGGACAGACAATTGGAGCCCTAGCAGGGGGCGAGGCGATTCACCCCTCCAACCCCAGGATCGGCGGAATGTATCGCAACGTGAGCCCCAGGGCAAAGCAGAAGATTGCCGACTTGGCGAAAGAAGGTCTTGTCCTAGCCCACGAGCAGATGGAGTTTATGCTCGAGGTCATCAGGAACATGCAGAACCGGGAGTTCGTAGAAGTCGCGGGTAAAAAGATTCCTATTCCCAAGACGCTCGGGTACCACAACCAGGGGGCTATGGCCACATCCTCAATGTACGGTTCATCCAGTCTTGACGAAAACCCCACATGGGACTTCTCCCGATGGAAAGAGACCCGGCCATGGGAATGGTATATGGGTGAAGTAACCATTGATCTTGAGGATCCGAACTATCCAGTAGGAGGCACAACAAAGATCGGCACCAAGGCTAACCCCCAGATGGAAGCCTGCAACAGTGTTCCGACATATGATGGCCAGCCTGTTGAGGTCGGTCCGAGGGCCAGGCTAGCCACCTTCAAGAATTTCACCGAGAAGGGTACCTTCGCCCAGCACATCGCCAGACAGATGGAGTATCCTGATTGCCTTTACACCATCCTTAAGTGCCTTGATTCCCTGAATACCTCAGGCAGGGTTGTCGCCGACCACATTCCACAGGGAGATGGGTCTATGGGCTGGGCTGCAAATGAAGCCCCACGCGGGACTAATGTCCACCTTGCACGGGTGAAGGATGGGAAAGTGCTGTGGTACGAGATGCTTGTGCCCACAACCTGGAACCTCCCGACCTGCAGTCGCGCTCTGACGGGAGCCCCTTGGCAAATAGCTGAGATGGTCGTCCGGGCCTATGATCCGTGTGTCTCATGCGCAACTCACATGATTGTGATGGATGAGGAGGACAAGGTAGTCGCCGAGAAACTCCTCCAGTGGTGAAACGAATGGAAACGCTGTACTCCGAGATCGTGGTGGCAGGCTGCGGCAACCCTCTTTTTGCGGATGATGGGTTCGGACCCGCAGTCGTGGAGCGTCTCAAGGAACTCGAGCTTCCAGAGAATGTTACAGTCGTTGACGCAGGGCTCGGGGGCCCCCATTTCATCTTTACCCTACTCAATCCTGAGTCTACGAAGACTCTTATTATCGTGGACATCGCGGATTTCAGGGGGGAACCCGGCGAGCTAAGGTGGCTTTCTGTTGATGAGCTTCCTGTGGGGAGCTATCGAGATGCCCATTCTTGGGATCTGGCCGAGCCGCTCCAGTTTATTAAGGACGATATTCGGATCAGGATCCTTGCATGCCAGAAGAAGTACGTTTCTGCCCCTGAGATGGTCATCGGAATTACAGACGAGGTACAGAGAGCCATTCCAGAAGCTGTATCCAAGATACTGAAGGAAATTGGGATGGATTATGGAACTGCTTAACTCCATCAAGAAAACCATGGGCGGGGAAGCCAAGCTCGCTCAGGTTGTGACGGAGATAAAGGTGGAAGCTACAAAGGAGATAAAATCAGTGGCAAATAAAATCAAACTCGGGCATGTGCACCTGAGCGGCTGTACTGGCTGCCTCGTGTCCATGGCCGACAATAATTTGGGACTCATCAAGATTCTAGACGACTATGCCGATCTCGTCTATGGCCTCACGCTTGCCGATGTCCGGCATATCCCAGAGATGGATGTGGCGCTTGTTGAGGGATCGGTCTGCCTCCAGGACCATGAATCAGTGGAGGATATCAAAGAGACGCGGAGGAAGTCCAAGATCGTGGTGGCCCTCGGCTCCTGCTCGAGCTATGGGAACATCACTCGGTTCAGCCGTGGAGGGCAGCATAATCAGCCTCAGCACGAGTCTTTCCTCCCTATCGGGGATCTCATCGACGTGGATATATATATTCCCGGATGCCCCCCTAGCCCGGAACTCATAAGGAACGTAGCTGTTATGGCGTACCTACTCCTGGAAGGAAACGAGGATCAGAAGGCCCTTGCGGGTAAGTACTTAAAGCCCCTCATGGATCTTGCAAAACGCGGCACGTCAGGATGCTTCTGTGACCTGATGACCGATGTGATCAACCAGGGACTCTGCATGGGCTGCGGCACCTGCGCTGCCTCCTGCCCCGTGCGGGCTATCACCCTGGAATTCGGGAAGCCGCAGGGTGAGCGTGACCTCTGCATCAAGTGCGGCTCCTGCTACGGCGCCTGTCCGAGATCGTTCTTCAACTTCGACGTAATGGAAGAATTCGAGAACATCAACGAGATAATTGCTGGAGCGCTTAAGTGAGGAGATAAAGATGATTGAAGATCCATATCTCGGTAAATACATAACCTGCGTTTCGGCAAGGAGCACGGACAAGGAAATCCTCAAAAAGGCACAGGACGGCGGCATTGCCACCACCCTCATGGTTTATGCTCTTGAGCAAGGAATCATCGATGGGACCATTGTGGCAGGAGAAGGCGATCGACCCTGGGAGCCCAGGCCGTTCGTCGCGATGAGCCGTGAGGACATTCTCAAGGCACGAGGGACAAAGTACAGCATCAGCCCCCAGATCTCCTGGCTCAAGGAAGCAACCCGGTCCTTTGGCCTCGACAAAGTCGGAGTCACCGGTGTCTGCTGCCAGATGCAGGCCGTCAGGAAGGCTCAGCTCTATCCAATCAACATGCGGGACGTCCCGGGCAAGGTCGCCTTCACAGTAGGGCTCTTCTGTATGGAGAACTTCCCATACAAGTCTCTGCAAACCATTGTTGAGGACCATGCAGCGCAGAGCCTCAACTCCGTGAAGAGGATGGATATCGGGAAGGGCAAGTTCTGGGTCTACACCGAGCGCGGGAACGTCACCAGCCTGCCCATCAAGGCAACCCACAAATACGAGCAGCCAGGCTGTCATGTCTGCCTTGACTATGTTTCCAACCTCGCCGACATCTCGACCGGTTCGGTCGGAAGCCCTGACGGCTGGTCCACGGTTTTCATCCGCACCAAGAAGGGTAACGAAATCTGGTCTAAAGCTGTCGCCGCGGGTTTGTTCGAGACAAAGCCAATCGAGGATGTCAAGCCCGGCCTTGATCTCGTTACAAAGCTTGCGAAGGAGAAAATCGATAAGAACAGGAAGACAGTTGAGGAACGTAAGACCTTCGGCGTCAACAAGGCGTTAAGGGATCCTTACGCTTGAAACTAGTCTTTTTTCGTCTTTGAAATTATTCATGTTATGTATGCTGAATAAGGGGGATGGGATGATTCTCATCCCCAAAATGATTCAACTGAAAGTGTGCTGAAATTTCTGAACACTTAGATCAATTTTGTAACGTTTTTCTTCAGTACAAAAACAGAGTTTATTGATTTTAATATACAGGTTTTTATTTTTCTCATTAAGGTGTCAGGTAATGTGCTTAATATTTGAGATAGAAATTCCCCTTTGCAGCTGTTGTGCATGTTCTGTTGGGCTCAATGGTTTCGATAGATTTTATTCCGGTTACCAGCTTCAACGATCTGAATAATAAGTATTGGGTCTTTAATTATCATTATCACTCGATATTCTACCCCTCTCAAAGAATATAAAGGCGATTATAGGTTTCCTTTGTTTTTATTTTCGTAATGTTATTTTTGGCTAAAAACTAACATCAACAAGCACTGAGAATTGTGTTATCGATAGAAAAAATATGGTCTTCAAAATATAGGGTATTCGACAACAGTTTTCTAAAATATTACATAATCTCTGGATTCATAAGACTTCTTTGCTTTGAAGCAGTTAATCTACTTTTTATCAAGTTGATTCTAATTAAAAACAAAAGAAAGTTATTAAAGACCATTTCAGATTTGAAATATATGACTTTTAAGGGCTTAATTTATTTTCCTCATTTTGTGTGTTACCTTCTTCAAGAAGAAGCATAGCGTCGTATACTCTGTTATAAGGTGCTGTACTCAATATCGAAATCACTATATTCCTTGAAAGATGTGTGGTAAGCTGCAAGGTAAAACAACCTCTCGAAAGGAGGAGTTATTTTTTACGCCTGGATTCGAACTCTTTACAAAATGTTTTACGATAAAGGATGGTCAGGTTTTGAATAAAACTAATTATCACCGCGTCCTTCTATGACATCAATGATACGTTGGCCGATCAGTGGAGCGGCGGAAGCGGCAAAAGTGGGATTAGGGTGAGAATCTGAAGTTGATGCGGCATTTTCCGGCAAGAGGTATAGCCCGCCTCCAGTTTCCAGGTCGCGGAAATCCCAGACATAGATATTATCGCCGGGCTCATCCCATGTTGTCTTGACCCAGTTCGCAAAGCCTCTTGCTCTCTCGGCTTCTGCGGCATTAGTCGTGCTTTCTACTAAAGCTGCACCGGTCCAAACGATGAAGCGTTTATTCGGAAACTCATGCATCTTCGCTTTCAGGGCGTTGTATTGCAGCTTATAATTCTCTTCGCTTTTGACGCTGGAAGTTATATCTGGAGAACCGGTATCGGCAGCAACGTTGCTGACCGGGAAACAGTGCTTCCAAACGATGACGTCATAAGTCTGAGTCAGTATCTCCAAGGTCGGTTCTTTTTTATAGGCAGAAGTGCCGGCATGATTTACCCAGATATTCCAATAATCATAAGGATAATTATTCCATCCATAGGGGGACGATTTTGGAAATTCCAGGTGTGTTATACTGTAGTCTGTACCGTGTTCAGTATTGTAATTTGAAATCGAAGTCTCTACCCCACCGTCCCAGATGACTCCGCCGGTGCTGTGATGGAGATATATAACCTTTGCCGAACTCGACATCGGTTCAGTACTTTCTAGAGCTATAATATTTTTGTCTGTGCTGGCTACGTTTGCCGTTGTAGTTGCTTCTCGTGCAGATTCTACTAACTGTGCATTTTCACTGGCTTTTGAATTTTCCTTATCCGGGTTTGAACTACATCCCGATATAGAGATTAATAAAATAATAATTAGCAACCCTATAACTTTAATTCCGAAAATTTCACTGTCAAGATTCATGATAATCTCCAGGCTTTACTTATTATTCTTTTATAAAATATTTTATTTTCGGAAAAGGTAAATTTACTTGCAGCTTAGTTAAATAAATTATTATGTTTATTATAATAAAAACATTGCCTTTTATTCATCTATATAGAAATGGTGAAAAAATTTATCAATAAAAAGCAATAATGTTCTTTAAGAATAAGTGACTATATTTTTATATAATGCCGCTATTTTTCCGTTTTTTAGTCTCGTCTGGTCATTTACTGAAAGGTACGTTTCTAAATCACCCTGTATCCTATCTCTTGTACAAAAAGTCATTGGGAGAGCTTAGCTTATACAATGATTTTTTGTTGAGAATAAGATTGATAAATAAAATAATAATGGCATTAAATCATATTATTAAGACATAAAACAATCTGCAAATTTAAGGCTCAGACTTTTCAATATTTAGCGTATGGGAAATTACTAAATTATTCAGGGGTTAAAATGGATAGAGACTTTCATTACTATGGAGCTCATATGGCTGTTTGCTATGTGGGTTGTTGTTCTTTTTCGCCAGTGACCGCCCGATATCTGCTCACTTCGAACATGCGGGCGTGGAGGGAAGTTTTCAGATAAATTTTTAAAAAGGAATTTGACAACCAATAGCATATCAGGAAAATCAAATAGGGCATGTGAAATAATTTTGGGATAAAAATAACAGCTATATATACATATTTCATAACTCTATGTGGGGAAAGTGAATCCGATGGGTGATTGATGATGGGGGATAAAGAAGTAATATATGCCGCTGAAATTTGGTCTGTAAAACAAGGGAAGGAAGAAGAATTTCTAAAGATTTGGACAGATCTGGCTAATTGGACTAAGGCTAATGAGATGTGTAGCATTGGAATTATCTTGTTGCAAGATTTAGAGCAAAAGAATCGGTTTATATCATTTGGTCCATGGAAAACTTCAGCGTGTGTGCAAGCGTGGCGTCAACAACCAGAATTTAAAACAGCTTTTGTGAAATTGAAAGAAATGTGTGACGAGATAAAACTAAGCACGATGAAAAGCGTGTTTAATATTCCACAGGGCACGATATGATGTAAAACGGACTTGTAGGTTATATCGGACTATGAAATTTATGGTTCTATGTAGTCTTGCGGGAATTGGGATAAATTTTCAGTAAGTTCTGTTGTCAGTGAGCTTGATATTCTCAGTTCTGTAGAGTCTGTGGTTGATGGTAAGATAACGTTGTTGGCACAATGCCATGAAATCAGGTTCAATAGAAGATTCTATAAAATTCTTTGGCATCATTCCTACTCATTCCCTATTCCTACTCGTTCCCTATTACTTCTATAAGATCTCGGTGCTCAATGGAGAGTATCATGTACCTCGCAATTTCTCCGGCGACGGCTATTATCACTATGCCTATAAGGATCGCAGATAGATCGTGCCATGTCGCCTTAAAACTACCAAGGGTAATTAGAAAGGTAGTGGCAATGGCCGGCGGGTGTAATGCCTTAAGAACTATATGAATTAGTATTACAATTGCTATGGCAATGCATGATGCCACAACATGTGATAACTGTAGATGGCCGACCACGAATGGAGATGGAACATAAGCAGCACCTGTCATGATAGCAAGGGTGTAGCCGCTAATAATGCCGACCAGGTGGCCAATAGTCATATTGTATAAGCTGGATGACTTTAGATGGGGCGATTCAACCATCATGAAAATGGAAGGGCCAAGGCTTGGGAAGAGCCACAGGTTTCCGGTAATATAGCCTAATCCCCCGGCTAAAAGCGCGAGCGAGCCACCCAACACTGGCCTCAACAGGATGTTGAGGGCTCGCAGTGCTCCTTTCCTAGGGGAAGCGTTTTTTGCCTCATGTCGGCCACTGGTCATATTCATGTGTTAGGATACCTCTATTACACTATATTGCATGGCTCTACTGCATGACTCTGTACATCTTGAGGGGATGATAACTTTCTCAAGCTAGTGTAGAATCACAAGTATACACATCTCCTGAAGACTTTACAGTAATATGTTTTGAGCCGCATCATCTGGGGACCAGAGCCGGATAGTCCGTATAGCCTTTTGTGCCGCCCACGTAGAAGGTGGCCACGTCCGGCTCGTTCAGCGGCTCATTCTGCCTGAAACGCTCCGGTAGGTCAGGATTGGCTAGGAATGGCACTCCGAAGGCTATCAGGTCTGCTTCGCCCCTTGAAATAGCTTCGCTCCCGCTTTGGAGGTCGTAGCCCCCATTTAGTATGAATGTCCTTTTAAAAATCCTGCGAAGGGTAGGCCCAAGTCGTGCTTCTGGCGGCACAAACCCTGCCCTGCCCCCAATGGGCTCGATTAAATGAAGGTAGCTCAGACCTATTTTGTTCAGTTCTCTGGTGAAATAGGAAAAGGTCTCCAATGGATTGGCATCTGACATAGAATGCGCATTATTGTGTGGGGAGATTCGGTAGCCGACACGATCCCTGCCCCATACCTCGATGACGGCTTTCGTGACTTCAAGCGGCAGACGAGCCCGATTCTCAAGGCTGCCGCCATACATATCGGTTCGTTTGTTGGACCCGCTCCGCAGGAATTGGTCTAACAGGTAGCCGTTAGCGCCATGGATTTCTACACCATCGAAGCCGGCGGCTCTAGCGTTCTCCGCCGCCTGCCGAAACTGCCTAACTATGTCCGGCATCTCATCAGTTTTCAGAGCCCTGGGTACAGGAATTGGCTTTTTTCCACCTGGTGTGTGGACAAAGCCTTCGACTGGTAGCGCAGATGGTGCGACCGGCAGATCGCCGCCCAGGAAGTCGGGGTGGGAGACTCGCCCTACATGCCAGAGCTGAATGAAAATCCTGCCATCAGCCTGGTGGACGGCCTCTGCTATCTTTTTCCAGCCGGCGACTTGTGCCGCAGAGTATATGCCAGGTGTATGCACGTAGCCCACCCCCTGCGGGCTAACCTGCGAGCCCTCGGTGATAATCATGCCGGCCGAGGCTCGCTGCACATAATAAGTGACTGTCAGTAAGACCGGGACGTCGGCATCCCCTGCGCGGTTGCGGGTCATTGGCGCCATCACTATGCGGTTTGGCAGCGTAAGATCGCCCATCCGATACTGTGAAAAAAGGTCCACTTCTCCTGTCATGATGATTATCTCCTTTAAGCCTAGTTGGTTGCCGGATCGAGCTTCTCCGATTTCAAGAGTTGTTCAAACCTTTCTGGATTGAACCCGATGACCACAACATCGTCGATCCTGACAAACGGAAAGCCGATATTGCCGGTACCCTTCATCATCTCGGCTGCGATCTTGTTTTGCTCACTCTCGCTGGCGAGATCGTAATCGATGAAATCGAATGGTATGCCTCTGGCCCGGAAAAAATCCTTTGTTTTCCGGCATACAGGGCAGGTGCTTATGGTGTACATTAATACTTTTGCCATATGCTCTCCTAAATCTATTGTTAAGCCTGTTTTCTTCAATTTTTCCGTTTAGTTCCAGCAGTTAATACTCGATGAGCACATTTATTTCCCCGCTCCTCTTGGATACGTTGACCAGTGTCTCCTCTTCAATGCGCCTGAAATTCAGATCGGTCAGCGTGTTGCCGACTTTCACGCTGTTGAACTGCACGTTGTCTAGCCACGAAGGCAGATGGGGCTTGTTGATGATCAGCCGGTTATTCAGGGCGTCGGGAGCTATGCCCAGGCTGGCGATGAGCATAAACGGCACGGTCCCAGACGCCCACGCCTGCGGGCTACAGGCTACCGGGTATTTCACGGGGATGCCGTACTCTGAGCGCGTCAGCCCACCGAAGCACTCCGGTAGACGGTAGTCCTCGAATGCCTTAGCCGCCTCATACATGCCCGTGAACAATAAGGACATCTCATTGATGAAACCATACTTTCTCAAGCCCATGGCAATTATCGCGTTGTCATGCGGCCAGACCGTACCGTTATGGTATCCTAGCGGATTGTACCGCTGCTCTTTTGAGGACAGAGTGCGAATACCCCATTCGGTGAACATGTCATCTCTGAAGATCCTGTCGACAAGGTATTTTACGTATTTTTGATCGATGATTCCTGTCCACATGCACTGTGCCGGGTTCGACGATATCACATCGCATACGCCTTCCGCATCCAATGCCTGGGCAAAAAATTGCCTGTCTTTCATCCAGAACTCTCGGTTGAACCTCTCTTTTAGTTCTCCAGCCTCTTTTTCAAGCCTGATGGCGTCGCTTTCTCGACACAGCTTTCTGAATAGCGGCGCAAGGCGTTTTTTAGCCATGTACACGTATCCCTGTACTTCAGCAACTGCGATCGGTTGTTTTGCCAGCGTGCCATCTGAATGGCTTATCGAATCGGGCGAGTCCTTCCATCCCTGGTTGTAAATGCCCAATGGAGACTTCGTCGCATAGTAGGCAAATCCATTTCCCTCCATATTTGCATAAACATTGATCCATTCGAGGGCTCGATCCACGTTGTTTTCCAGCTGCTTGACCAATTCGATATCTCCCGTCCAGTTAACATATTCAGTCAGGAGAATCAGGAACAAGGGAGTGGCATCGACTGTGCCGTAATATGGCGTTTGAGGTATCAGATTCAGGTTGGCCAGCTCTCCCTGTCTTAGTTCGTGAAGAATTTTTCCAGGCTCCTGGTCCTTCCACTCATCTGATCTGTTGCTTTGGAATTTTGCGTTCACGAGCAACGTACTTTTTGCCAGCCCTGCCTCGAATGACAATAGCTGGAGTGCTGAGATGATGCTATCCCGCCCGAATAGCGTGTCGTACCAGGGTACCCCCGCCGAATGGAACATGTATCCGTTTAGGCTCATGCGCATCATGTTCAGATCGGCCAGCGAACGCACCATGATGCTGTTGAGGATGTTGTTGTTGGTCGGTATGTTGTCGCAGCATTCGAGGGCTGCGATATAAGATCTCATGATCTGGTTCATTCGCTGATCGGGATTTTTCACTGGTCTTTCCGGCTCCTTGTCGGGCTTAATCTCCTCAACGGAGATTTCCACGTTTACTGTCTGTGACCCGTGGGGACTTATCTTCAGCTCGAAGGTACATTTTTTCCCTCCCATCTTCGTGGGTAATGGATCAAATGCGATGATCGTGTTGCGACGATACTTGTCCTCCCCTTCATAGGATAAGTAAAGGTTTTTACCATCATCCCTGGCTGGTAGCACTTTCGCAGCAGTAGGTGGGGCGATGCCCCTGATGGTGAATATATCCTCGAAATCTGCGTCGAACTCAAAAGTCAGGTTCAAGGTCACAGGGAATGTGTTGAAGTTCCGAATGGTATGAGTATGCCTGACGCAGCCAGGTATGACCGTGTCCAGGATGCCAAGGAGGGTTTCTTTGGAGATGGTGGTACCTGTGCAATCCTTTATTTCCGGATTGGTGACCATAAGCGTCGATCTAAAACCTCTTTCATCGCTGGACAGAACCCGTGTCGGAGGTGTGTCCATGAGTCGCATTAGAAAACCGCTTAGGAACCTGCAATCATGGTAATAGAGGCCATACCCATAATTTTTTGTAATGGGTATCTCGCCGTTCTCTTGCGTTATGAACGTCAGCTCGCCGTCCCGTATGACCATCTCGTTGATAATGCTGTTAGACAGGGTATGTCTCTTGTATATGTCCCACGCTTCGCGGATTCCCTCTCGTTCAGAAGGCTCTAACATGCAAATTCCTCACAATCAAGTATCCATTTTATACAGTGGCTGCAGCTCTAGGATGGTTCCTTTCCCGGATGATCGGAAGCACATCCCGCCCGTAGCCCTCAATGAACTCGATCTGGTTCGGGCCTGCAGAATGAAAGTAAAGCCGATTAAAGCCCGCATCGATGAACCGTTGTGCGAACTTCGCATGCACGTCGGGATCACTGGAGATGCATAGACGGTTCTTGATCACATCGTCTCCCATGATCGCTCCATTCATTGCCACCATTTCCGGAGTATAGATGTTCTGGAGATATGTCGCAAAGATCATAGTGCCGGCCCAGTACTGCTTAAATATCTTTACAGCAGCGTCTACGTCGTCGGTGTAAGCCACCCATATTCCGACCTGCTTTTGCATCTTTTCAGGGTCCTTTCCCGCCTTCTGGGCACCAGCCTTGAAGTTGGCGATAATCGCTTTCATCACCTCGGGCGGGTTGGCAACGCTGATCAAACCGTCACCGTAGTAACCCGCGAAGAACGCGCTGTTCGGAACGAGTGACGAGATATAGATGGGAATTCGCCGTCTGGGCATCGTGTACATTCTGGCTTTTCTCGTCGTATAATATTCCCCGTTGAAGGTCACCTCGTCCCCACTCCAAAGCAATCTCATCAGCTCGATGGCTTCTCGCATCATGTCCTGGCGTTTATTGTATTCTGGCCATAGTCCCGTCATCGGGTACTCGTTCATCGCTTCCCCGGTGCCAACGCCGAGATAAAAGTTTCCTTTGTTCATCCTGTCGACGGTTGCTGCCGACTGGGCGAGAATCGCAGGGTTATAGCGCAAGATTGGACAGGTGACGCCGGTGCCGATCTCGATACCGTTCAGCCTCGCAGCAGCCGCGCCCAGCCATGTCCAAATATTGCACGATTCTCCCGAAGGATCCCAGGGATGAAAGTGATCGCTCGCAGAGATCGATTCAAAGCCCGCCTTTTCAGCCGTGACCGCCTGGTCGAGCATATCAAGCGGGTCATACTGTTCCGAAGCTGCATTCCATCCTAAGATTACCATTCTTCATTACCTCTGCACACGTCTGGTATTATACTAGAATACGGAGACTATGCGTATTGTTCGAGCTGCTCAGTAGCTCGTGGTTGCCCGTGAAAATGGCCTGTTAATCGATCTCTCAACAACTCACTGTGGAACCGGACAAAGTGATCCACAGACTGCGACTTTTAGACGAAGCCGTCCTATTTTTCCTCTCCTCTCATGGAGGCGTCATCTAATTCTTAGAGCTTCTACGAGTAGTCCAATACCTTCTCAGTCTTTGGGGTATGCTCCGCCGTGGCCGCTTCTTAAAAAACTACATGGTCAGGCTGGTCACTTTTCCATTAGTCCCACTGTCCTAAGAATTATCTTTGCCACATGTATAAGCCTACAAAATCAGTGGTTACCTTTTCAGTTTGACTCTTAGAATTTCATTGATCTCTTCAATGTTCCCCAAATCATTGAACTAGTTCTGATTATTGTCTCAGCGTTTAGCATCGTTCCCTATTGTGTGACACTTACAATTTAACCTTGAATCACTATAACCTTGAATCACTAAATACAAGCTCTGAGTGAAAACTTATAAGACAATTATTATGATATTTTTATTTAAATATTCGTAGCTTGCCTGATAAATTGTAGGGTATTTAAACCACCAAATCGCATTCTGAAAAGTCAAAGTCAATGTTTTGTAAAAGTCGGTGTTTTGTAAAAGTCGTAGGGTATGAAGAAGATACAAATTATCCCATCAGAATTATATCATCTTTAAAAATGGGGTTGTGCATTAGTAGCTAGTTGATATTTTGTCGTTGAGTATTTTTGCTTAGTTGCATCTGTTTTCTAAGCTTACTTTTGTAGGAAAGTATGCATAAAGCAGAACGTAAGAGCGTAATCTGAATGTATGTAGTACTCTTATAATATCAGCCGATTATTGATAGACCACTCAAAAAAAAATAAGAATTCATTTAAAATTAAGTATGAGGATGGGGATTTGAGCCCACCACTTCCTTCGTAAACGGATCTTAAGTCCGCAGCCTTTGGCCTGGCCTAGCAAGTCCACTGAGCTTGATCACTCTTTTTTAAAGGTTTGTGCTCTGCCTGGACCAACTGAAATGTAATTAATGGGTATTTTCATCAATTCTTCCAGTCTTTCAACATAATTTCTGGCGTTTTCGGGGAGCTCCTCGAAGGCTTTTACTTCGGTAAGGTCAGTTTCCCAGCCAGGAAGGTCTTCATAAACAGGCGTGCATTCAGCAAGATCTTCTGTAAGTTCTGGGGGGTATTCAAGGCTTTCTCCCTTGAAGGTATAGCCGGTACAGATCCGGACGGGATCAAGCCCTGTAAGTACGTCAAGTTTGGTAAGGGAAATCTCGGTATATCCGTTAAGAGCAATTGCTTTCTTCAGCAAAGGTAGATCAAACCAGCCGCACCTTCTGCCCCTGCCGGTTGTTGTCCCGAATTCTCCTCCAGCTTTCTGTATCCTTTCCCCAAGTTCTCCTGTAAGTTCGGTTGGAAGCGGGCCTTCACCCACTCTTGTAATATAAGCTTTTACTATAGCGATTACGTTATCTACTCGTGTAGGACCAACTCCAAGGTTCGCACAGGCAGAGCCTGCGATTGTAGAAGAGGAAGTTACGAATTTTTGGGTCCCGTGTATGACATCAAGGTGAGTGCCCTGGGCAGCTTCAGCCATCACATATTTTCCTTTATCAAGAGCTTCATTAATTTCCCTTGAAACGTCTGTCACGTAAGTGGCAAATTGCCTGCCCAACTCAAGATATTTCTCTATCAGTGCTGGGTCTCTTACGATTTTCGGATCTCCTCCCAGTGCTGCTATTTCTTTTTCTTTCTGGGGAGCAAGTTCCTCAAGTTTTGTAAGGAAACGTTCACGGTCTACAAGTTCAGCCACACGGAATTCGTCTCTTGCTACTTTATCAATATAAGCATAGCCTATTCCGCGCTTTGTAGTTCCTATTTTCTTTTCCCTGGACGCTTCCCTTAGCCCATCCATTTCTATGTGGTAGGGCATGATTATGCTTGTCTTGGCATCTATACCAAGCTTTTTGGCATCTACTTCTATGCCGTGTTTCTTAAGCATCGTAATTTCTTCAGTCAGAACCTCAGGATCCAGGACAACCCCAGGCCCGATCAGAACTCTGGCATCAAGCAGAATACCTGAAGGGATCAGGTGCAACTTGTAAACCTTGTCTCCTACCTTGACCGTATGGCCTGCATTGTTTCCTCCCTGGAAGCGGGCAACAATATCATAATCTTTTGCAAGAAGGTCGACAATCTTGCCTTTTCCCTCGTCACCGAACTGCGCGCCTGTGATTATCGTAAACATAAGCCCTGATTCGGGCTTAACCTTAATAAGGTTTTGTCCGGTTTATCTGCCTTCATTTGCAGGTAAACGCATAATTAATATACATTTTTTAGGTTCTTTGCTGTTTTATGTTAATTGAAAATAATTGCCTAGTTGAAAAGTGACCACACCAAGTAAATAAGCCTAGACCTTGAATGAGTTATTCCAAGCAAAAATGAGTTCAAAGATTCCTCATATTTCGGCAGTGATTACAAGTTGCCCCACTCAAAATAGCGAAGAGCCTTATTCTCAGGCAATAACATCAGTCATTCTCCTGGAGATATGCTTGGAGTATTAACAAAGGACAAGATATGATGGAAAAATGATTCAGATTCTTGAAAAATAATACCTTCAGCGTATCGAAAGTTTACCTCAAAAAGAAAATAAGAAGCTTACAAAAACCCACTATTGTAAATTTAAGAGAAATGTGAAAATATCTATCTGAGTTCCCAATATTTAAGCGTATAACATGGTGTCAGAAGAAGCTTATGCGATTAAAATGGCGGAAGTTAGGATCTATTACTTATCACAGAGACCTGTTGAAAGTAAGGTTATATGTTCTGAACGTTGTTTGTAATAAGAAAATAATTCAGTTGCCCAGGCTAAAGTAGATTTATCATAACTCAAAAGTTCATGATAATCATATTTTTTCTTTTGGTTGAAAAAAATAATTAAAACTTTAATATCCGTAATTGTAATTTGAGGAATCAATTTGTTTTCATTAAATACAAAAATATCCACATTTTCAGATTCCAATAAAAACTTCAATTGATCTTTAAATTCCTTGAGCATTCTGTCATAAACATGCTTTGCTAATATTAGGGATATATGGCATCCCTGCTCCATTTGTTCTAATAATACATCAAGTGTTTTGGAATAAAATAAAACTAAACAAATTTTGATATTCCTTTTTGGTAAATCAACTGCTTTATATGTTTCACTAAAAAGTTCCATTAGAGGTTCAAACATATGATCCGGGCGAGGAACATACACACTGCAATCTTTCATTTTCCCAATGCTTTTAGCTAAATATTTAGGAACTGAACTTAAATCACGACTGATCCAATAATCAGGATTCTTACTAAATGTTTCTACCATATCCAGCAAGGGAAGTGTATTTTCATACATAATCCTCCCTATCTTAGATAAGCTATATTTTTTGCCATCCTGAATTATGAATTCTTCGTCTTTTAGATGTTTTACCGGTCCTTTCAGTAAATTCCATTGGACTTTAAGTGATCTTTCAAGTTGCTTTTGGGTTTTATCCGAACAAAATAAAGACTCAATCACTCGATGTCTTTTCTCAGACAGTAGGATAGAATCAATTAAAGTCATTTTTTTATCATAATCTGCCTGCAAACTCATAAAACCTTATTATATAATGTAGTCTATTTATTTTAAGGTTTACTCATGAATTAAAAATTTTGGCTACGGAGGTTGAGACATTCTTCATAGAGTCTTTTATATGAAGAAGCGTAAAACTCCTAGGGCGTTTGTGTTCCTGCAGTGCTCTGGCTGTCTAGAGAATTGATGCAAAAGAGCACTGCTGGTTAAAAAAGGTTTTCAGTTAAGGGAAGTCTCACAAGAATATTGTTTTTGCTTCTCAGTCAAAGGAAGAGTGCCCACACGCAATTTGATTTTCCCCCGGAGTTTTGTCCCTTTTCTGCCGCTATGACCTCGGGAGAATCGTGCTCCGGGGATTTTTCTTTTTTATCGTTTATTACTTACCTGCGCTTTCCCTAGCTGCTTCTACCATTGCTTTTATGTTTTTCATGCTGGTCCGGGTCGGGATTCCGCATCCGGGCGACAGGACGTTTACTCCTTTCCTGATGCATTCCAGGGATTCTTTCTTTACCTTTTCGGGGGTCCCCAGGAAAAGGGTATCTGCAGGGTTAATGTTCCCTATGATTGCGGTCCTGTCTCCGAGGAATTCCCTGGTTTCATTCACATCCACAAGATGGTCCAGGCTGATTCCGTTTACTCCGGTTTCTGCCATCATCCCAAGGATAGGTTTTGAGTCTCCGCAGATGTGAAGGATGCTTGGGACGTCCAGGCTTTTCACAAGTTCCTTACAGTAGGGAAAAGCCATTTCCCTGTAGTGCGCTGTCCCCAGGAGTTCGCTCCCTGCGGAAGGGTCAATGATGACCACAGCATCCGCTCCGTTATCCACGAGGGCTTTGCCGTAGGTTTTCAGAACATTCGTGGAATACTTAAGGAGGGACTTTACGAAATCCATTCTGTCAAAGAAGTCCATGAGGAGGGTTTCAACACCCCTTACTTGGCCGGCAAGGGTGAAGGGGCCGGTGATCCCTGCAATTATGGGGACGGTTTCGTCAGCCTCAGCAAGGATCCTTACTGCTTCCACAACAGTTGCCATCCTGCCGTCCGAAAGCGGGTCCGGGCATACGGCATCCTCGAAGGCTTCGACTTTCCGGAAAGCTGGCCTCCGGATGGAGGGTTGGGAGTCAAGCCTCCCTTCGCTTACCTGAGAACCCACGGTTTCGGCTTCCACACAGAGGTCAAAAGGCACCCTTGCACTTTCGATTCCAGCAAGCCTGTTTGCCGCAAGGGCCAGGTTTGCCATCTTTTCCGGGTCGCGGTGGGCTTCGGGCCAGGCAGCTCCGGTCTCTTCCATCATTTCGACAGTTGCGGTCTGCAGGGGGCAGGCTGCCGAGACCCTGTCGACCTTTTTTAGTTTCAATGAGGCAAGGAAGCGTTCCTTATCATTCATTTTCAGCCTTCCTCCCTTACTCGGCAAGCAGTCTCTGAGCCACCCTTATTGCCTCGGATGCATTGTCAGCGTATCCGTCTGCTCCGATGCTGTCACAGAACTCCTGAGAAACAGGTGCTCCTCCAACCATTATCTTGACATTGGGGAATTCTTCTTTAAGGAGCTTTACATCTTCTTT
Source organism: Methanosarcina sp. UBA293 (assembly GCA_002499445.1). Lineage (GTDB taxonomy): Archaea > Halobacteriota > Methanosarcinia > Methanosarcinales > Methanosarcinaceae > Methanosarcina. The sequence continues at coordinate 29,619 of DALS01000016.1, read as the reverse complement.
CATTTCCATCATACTCGTGGTCATGAGGGCTGAAAGGGCTACGAGATCTGTCTTTTCTTCTCTGACATTGTCCAGTATATCTTCAGGAACGACATCTTTTCCAAGATCAAAAACAGTCAAGCCTGCAGTTTCAAGTAAGAGCTTGACGAGGTTTTTACCTATGTCATGGATATCTCCAAGGACAACTGCAATCGCGACCTTTCCTGTTTCCTTGATTTCATCGGCTTTTATGTGAGGTTTGAGGACTTCCACTGCCCCGTTCATTGCTCTTGCAGCCATCAGGATCTCGGGGACAAACATTTCTCTCTTTTCGTATTTGTCACTGACAATGCTCATCCCGCAGGTACAGCCATTGATGACTGCTTCATAAGCATCGATGTTGTTCTCCAGAGCTTTGTTTGCAAGCTCTATGCATTTACTTTCATCACCTTTAACTACAGCATCTGCCAGGCCGTTCAGGATTTCATCTTTTGCTGTCATTCTTGTTTCATCCTATTTTTGTTAATTTGTTCGCGGACTTTAGACAGTAGTATTTTCTTTCCATACCTCTACGTTTTCCATCGGTGTTCCAGGTGCGATGTCACAACCTCCCGCTAGAATGTGTCCTACACCACCTGCTGCGTCGATACGGTTTCTTACTTGAGCACGCACATCATCTGGAGTTCCATTAAAAAGCGTGTTTGCCACATCGAGATTGCCTAAAAGTGTAACTCTTTCACCCATAACTTTTCGAGCTACTGCCAGATCAACGGGTGTATCGACGGATAGGACTTCATGAGGGATTTCAAGTATACTCTCAAGTCGATCTGACACGTCCCCACAAATGTGTATCATTACATCTTTTCCAGCAGCTTTGATAGTATCCGAAATCTCTTTCATATACGGCCGGGAATAGGTTTCAAAAGTTGCTTTCGATATGAGCTCACCTGATGCGGTAGGGTCACACATAAAAACTCCGTCAACATCGAGTGAGTCTGTTAGGTACTTATTATATACCTTTAAAGTCTCAGTCGCAAAAGAGAGTAGCGCATTGACAAAGTCAGGATCTGTGTACAGATCAAGCATCATTTTCTCTACGCCATGCAACTCCCCGGCCAAAGTGAATGGAGCAAGCAGATCGTAGTAAACGTACCGCTCATCTCCGATGGAATCAATTAATTTGGCTGCGGTTTCAATACCACTTTTTAGCCTCTTATCTTGACTGGGATCCGGGACGTCAAGAGCATCAAGTGAAGAGGCATCGGAAACGATATGTGTTCTTGTGCTTGGCCCACCCACCTCAGTTATGTTTACTTCACATCCAGCTGCCTGTAATGGAGTTTGCCAGTCCCAAAACACCTCAAGCCCATCAAAATCGCATTTTTCTAGCACTTTAAGCTGAGCCTCTGCAGCGAGATCAGGATTATCGAACGACTTTTGAACAGACACGTTTGAGTATTCGAGGCCCCAGTACCCTTGAAACGGTCCACAGATAGGAACACTATCCATCGGCTCAAAATTTAGTGCAGCAAGCACCTTCTCTTTATGACCTAAGTCGCTCATTCTTATTGCACCCCTTTGCTATCTATGTATTGTCCTGCATGATAACAATCAACACCTTCTTTTTTTGTCATATCTCCAAACCTTATTATTTTGTTTTAGTAGTAAAACCCAAATAGATACCACACTTAAATAAATTCAATATCAATTGGGTTACCTTAATACAGTTATAGAATATGTACCAACTGATATATAGGAAAAATTATACTTCTCATTCAATTGCTGTATTCTTTTGACATGAATAGAATACCAATATCACACGTCTCATGCTTTGTCAGGGGTCTCATGCTTTGTCAGGGGTCTCATGCTTTTGTTAATTGTGAAAAACTCCTAATTCACAGTTGAAGTTCTACAAAAATTTTAAAAATGATTTAAAAGCCAATAAAGGATCTATAAATGCTTATTTTATCCCAAAGACAAGTGATAGTCGATTTATTTCGTTTTCCCATTTCTATGGTTAATGAAATGGGTATTTTTTGTTCGGGAAAATTTCAGAGTTAGTCATGAAATTGATGGTATGAAGATAAAGAAGAGGTTGAATCTGGATGAAGAAACCATTAAAGTGCTGGAATTGATGAGAGAAAATACGAGAAGTATTATATGTGAAAAAATAGTGCGGAAAATGGGATACGGTAGGTATTTAATATATGTCTTTCTAAATAAATATATTATGGAAAATGATCTAATTAATACCATATGGTTGTCAGAAAAAAGACGAAGACTTATGTAGCTTTTGAAAGATGGTCCAAGAGATATTGATGATATAAAATCCACATTTAATATAAGTTCGCGCTTAATTGTACCTCAGATAAAGCAATTAGAAAAAGAAAAAATCATAATCGAAAATAATGGAGTATTTCAATTATCAAATATTGGCGAATTATTAATTGATAAGATGTTGGAGATTATGGATATTAACATATTATTAGACAAAGATAGGGGTTATTGGGAAAAAATAAACTTAAGTTCGTTGCCTCCACAACTGTATGAAAGAATTGGCGATTTGAAAAATAATTATTTGTATGAATACGATATTACTAATGTCTTAGAAATATCACCGCCATTTTATCCTCATCTGGTAAAAACCACCCGTTATTTTATGTTGTTACCTTACTTTCACCCCAATGTCATAAGAGAAACTCTGAATATAACTAAAAATGGAACTGAAACCACATTGATTGCCATATAGAAAGTCTTTGAAAGAATAAAAAAGGAATTTCGAGAAGATTTAACAGAACTGATCAACTCTCCAAATCTAAAAATAAGAATTCTTGATGAAAAAATAAAACCTCCAGCAATCTTTATCACTGACGACCTAATGTTAATCGGATTTACCACCAAAGAAGGTGTGTGGGATGATCGGGAACTAATTAGTCAGGACGAAAGGGCCTTAAATTGGTCACAAGAACTATTCATGTATTATCAGAATATGTCCATACCTTTAATTGAGATTTGAAAAAATATCTAGAAAAAATGTCTCATCCTTGGAAATCTATGATATCTAATTTCTTCAAGAATAGTGTTTTTAAAATATTACATTTTTGAATATAAATAGGCTGAGAATCATTAGGATTATTGCAAGAATTGCTACCGTACTTGCACTTTCTTTATCGCTTCCAAAGATAATTGGGATTGGACCGAGCATGATTACTCCACCTGCTTTGATTTCGGGTTTTATTTCTCTTGCGGGAGGTTTTTCATGAAGTGAACTCTCAGAACTCGGAGTACTTTCAAAACGGGATCCTTTTCCGAAGGTATCTGTCTTGCTTGAGTAGCTCTGCGATGATCTGGGTTCCTGATACAGGTTTATAGCTATGCCGATCATAATTAGCAGAAACCCAATCAATATCGTAAAAAGTCCAATCGTAAAAAACATACTTCCATCAATCAACGTTTCATTCTCCAAAGGAACAGATAGAGAATTGACACTATTAATCCAAGTCCTAGCATATTTGTTGTTATTTCGGGAGAAGAGCCAAATGCTATCGGGATTGGGCCGAGCATGATTACTCCTCCAATCTGGCTGTTTCCGGGATGCTGTGAAGAAATGGTGAGAACTACACTTAATAGTAATATAGTGAAACCAATAAATATGACTATTGCACCTAACCTTAGAAAATCTTGCGATATACGCATGCGGATTGATAGAGTGCTTTTATTATTTAAGCTATCTTTTTTAATTTTTTAGGTTATTAGCTTGTCTATCCTTTTTTCAATTAAACTAAACTAATTCAGTTAAATTACAGGGGAGGCTTTCTTTCAAGTAGGAGAAGACTTAATATTCTTTTATCCTTATTCTTTTATCTTTTCGGTAAGGGTTAGAGCTAAATCATAGGGTTAGTTAAAAGCCTGTATTCTTAATAGATTTCTATCTGACTTCTTTCCGGAAAAACTGCTTTGATCTAGAAAACGTGAAAGCATATAGATATAGAAAAAGGAAATGTGAGACTGAATGGGGTTAAATATCTGTAAACGTTAAGAGGGTAACCAAAAGCCATTTGATCGAAAAACTAAATAAATCTTTAGTCTTGGTTTATCAGGTCACATCTATCGAAGGAACCTATATATATAATTTTTATATTCGTATGTGTATAATACTCTAGACCTCTTTATACAACTAAAGGTAAGGGATATCCTTTAAATGTTATCTAACCTTTGATAGTGTAGGTCTACTATAATGGGAAAGTTATGAAAAAGGGGTTCTCCTGCTTTATCTCGTTTCTCAAGCTTTATTTTGTAAAAGCCGAGACGGAATAATCATCCCTGATGAATTGTGTAAGCTGGAATCTCTTTGAAAGTAGTGTTTAGAATTTGACTAATTAATTGGCTATGACTAATCAACTCGGTTACAGATTTGCATGATAAAATTACAAGCTGTCTTTGTGCAATTGCTGAGATTTCGATGACTAATCAATTCGATTACAGATTTGCGTGATAAATCTGTAAGCCAGTTAGTCTTCAAATTAATTTATTCGCAAATTATAATCCCTGTGCAAAATATGTTTAAACTATATGTAAACTCAATTTCACATAATAAAAAAGGTGTTTTCAAATGTCCGAAAGTAGTGCAATAAGATCTTCTCTGGAAGACATCAAAACAAAGGTAGAGTTCCAGCTTGAATGCGGGAAGATCGATACCGAAGATGTGAAATCTCTCTTAACTGAAATAGAAATCATGAGGGTCCAAAATGAGAACATGAAGGCCCGGCTTCTTGAGGCAAGTGTAGCAACAGGCAGGCACCTTCAGGAAATCAATAAATTAAAAGCTCATCTGGAACAGCTTACCGAGCCTCCTCTATTTATCGCAACTATTCTTGAGGTAAACGGGGAAATTGTGCTTATAAGGCAACACGGGAACAACCAGGAGGTACTTACTCAGACCCCTGAAGAATTCATTGGTAAGATTGAACCTGGCATGAGAGTTGCAGTAAATGGAGCATACTCAATTATTTCAATAGTTAGTAGGGCAGCTGATGTCCGGGCTCAGATTATGGAACTCATTAACTCTCCTGGGGTGGACTACAGCATGATTGGTGGGTTGGAAGAAGTACTCCAGGAAGTCCGGGAAAGCGTTGAACTGCCGCTCACCGAACCCGAGCTTTTTGAGGATCTTGGAATTGAGCCTCCTTCAGGTGTCCTGCTTCATGGTGCTCCTGGAACAGGCAAGACCCTTATTGCAAAAGCTATAGCCTCTCAGGCAAAAGCAACCTTCATCCGGATGTCAGGTTCTGACCTGGTACAGAAATTCGTAGGCGAGGGCTCAAGGCTTGTCAAAGATATTTTCCAGCTTGCCCGGGATAAATCCCCAAGCATTCTCTTTATAGATGAAATCGATGCTGTCGGTAGCATGAGGACTTACGACGGAACCAGCGGCTCGGCAGAGGTTAACAGGACAATGCTCCAGCTTCTTGCAGAGATGGACGGTTTTGACCCGAAAGGTAATGTAAAAGTGGTTGCAGCAACCAACAGGATTGACCTGCTTGACCCAGCTCTCCTCAGGCCTGGCAGATTTGATAGGTCCATCGAAGTTCCGCTCCCTGACGAGAAAGGAAGGGTCGAAATCCTTAAGATTCACACTCGCAAGATGAAACTTGCAGATGATGTGGATTTCGAGAAGCTCGCAAAAGTCATGACAGGCATGAGTGGGGCAGAAATCAGCGTTATTGTCAAGGAAGCCGGGATTTTTGTGCTGCGCAGGCGTGGTAAACAGGTCAAGATGGATGACTTCCTCAAGGCACATGAAAAGGTTGTAAACACTGAGGAACCCTCAATTCCCCAGGCTATGTTTGTATAACCGTCCTAGTGGCTGAAATTTGAGAAATTCAATCCGGATATCCTTTTCAAGTTTAAGGAAGCTTTTTAAGAAAAGCTTTTCTTAAGTGTGCTGGGTGGGATAAACCCACCTGGCAATTTCCTTATTTTTTAAAAGTCAAACGAAAGGTTTATATTTTATAAATTACTTGAAGATATGCTGCCTAAGAGGCAAAGCATAATTACAAGCCGCTCCGATAGTGTAGCTCGGCCAATCATTCAGGACTCTCACTCCTGCGACTGGGGTTCGAATCCCCATCGGAGCATTTTCTTTTTACAACTTTTTTGTCGATCGTGTGAATCATTGAATGTATTATTCTTAAATTATGCAAAGTTAAAGTTACTAATTATTGATTTTTAAATATTTTTATGAAAATCGTCCTCGCAGAAGTTACGCTCTCGGCGTTGACTCCATAAGTTTTAAGCGCGCTCTCAATCAACATGACAGTCAGTCTAGATAAAGTAAAACCAAAATCATGGGTCATTCTCAATGTATAATGGCTGCCGTCGTCTGTGTAATCTATCGTATCGAACCAGTTAGTTATCCTGGTACTGATGACTAGCCCATCTATGAATTCTTTTAGATTACATTCCTTAAGAGGCTTCTGAAGATAGAATTCTATTGCATACTCTATGGGTTTATCCTGAATAAAAAGTTCATTTAGCCGCTCAATATCGGCGGTTTCTATAAGCAATTTAAAGGCAGTCTTTTCAACAATAACCAACGAATTTGCCCATTTAAGAGTTATCCAATATTTTTCTTCCGGGTTTAATACTGGACTCTGTTTTGAGCTGTTTTCCAGGCTTTCCAGTGCAAGCTCTAAGGCTTTTTGCTGAGTTTTAAATTTTTCAGCGTGCTTTTTTAATAGTTCCCAATGTTTCTGCGAGATGGTAGTGGAAACGCGGTGGGTTTTCAAATGTTACACCTGGTTAATCGATATCACTTTTTAAATTCATTAATTTTTCCATGTGCATATCAGCCAAACTACATGCATAAAAATCAAACTATGTGCATACTAAACATATACTGTCTGGGTAATATATTTTTACCTGTATGTCATATTCTAACCAATCTATTAATTGAAAATTATTTTGAGACTTGAAATATGCGGCAAAATAAAAAGGAGTTATAGATTACGTATCCAAGGGAAGAAGTAATGTAAAAATTAAACTTAAAACATATGAAGGAACAAACTTTGTTTGTGCAGAAGAACGGGCTCATAACATAAAAATCGTTAACAAGTACAAATGAAATGATATAAGTGATTTATTATGTCTATACTTACTGGTTACGCTATATCAACGGGTTTTCTTGGGACAGATCATACCTATGTGACGAGTGACAAACCTCCTTTTGTTTGGTCTTGCTGGGGAAGGGGATCTGGTGGAAAAAGAATCTGCCGAGGGAGTGGCAATTCTTCAGTGGCAAATTGTATATCTCAATCAAATAGCCATGCAGGCATTATTTATGGAGTTACAGGCGTATGTCACCAAACAGCAAATAGGATTTTATACCCTGCAAGGGTAACAGTTTCAAAGGCAAGAGGGTACTGGGCATCTTCATTAGCTTACGGGACATATGGCACTACATTTCCTGAGTTTCTTATAAGGCTAGCAGCCTGTAATTCATTATCCAGTTCTGCATTAAGAAGTAAAACTTCTGTAAATCCTCTCGAAATGGATACGGGGGTTCAATCAACTTCAAAAGATGATCTGGAAAAAGCATATATTCAAAAAGTAGTGGACGTATACACTGAGCAGATGCAAATTCCCCATAGCTTTAATTCTACAATTATGAAGAAAGAAAGTTCTCCTCTTCAGAGAAAAGAACTTGAGTTTTTTAATCCGGCGATCGTGAGCGGAGAAAACTCTTCTCTCTTAGGGAAGGAACTAGAATTAATGATGGAATTTCGTCTTGGTAGAAGCCTGGATTCCCAGACCACTAAATCAGTTCTGAAGCAACAATCTGATTTCCTCAAGGAAAAGGGAGGAATGGATCGTGGATTGTATAGTGCTGACCTCAAAATTGAGAAGTACGTTAAAGAAGTGAACGATCTTTTTGGAGATATGTTGACGAGCCTTCCGGAGATCTTGGGAAAAGACAAATATGAAAAGATATTCGACTTAGCTCCACTCAAAGAACGCTTTGTCCTTATTGATTCAGATATCGCTGTCAAAGCTCATGAACGGCTGTAAGAGAATATCTATTTACTGGTAGAAGGTATGTGGACTGGAAGAAACTGACATTTTCTAAGGACAAATATAAAGTTGAGATTCTTTGCATTGTTTATTGGGTGATCCTTATAAACTAATGCATTTGGTCTTCCATTATTACACGATTACATACTCCTTAGAATCCTCTTCAGTCACATTTTCTGTTTTTTATTCTACAAATTGTGTCTTTACTATGTCCAGTAGCTCTTGCAACTCCGCGAATACTTCCTTTTTCAGGAATCGTAGCCAAGGTTCTTAGAATTTCTTCCTGAGGAATATCAAGTCCGAAAAATACGGTACTTCTTGTTTCACGAAAGCAAAGCTTGCAGGTTTTATAATTAAGGAGTGCGTGATTATTTTTGCCGTACCTGTCTTTAAAAGGATTATATTCACTTGATTTTTTTATTTCATAATCAGGACAATCTTTATTCAAACTACAAAATTGTGAGAAGTCTATTTCAAAAGTGATTTCAATACCCCAAACAACACATTTAAAATTATATGGATTTGAATCAATGACTGGGAGACACGACCTAACTCATTTCCGAGAAGGTATCTTAAACCTAGTGTCATGGAAATTTAATTCTTGCACATAGTCTTTGGCAGCTCCCCATCAGCGCATAAAGATTCAGAGCTTAATATGTGATCAATAACTAAACGTTTTTGACACTAGATTCAAAAATAAAATTTCTAAATTTATGAATGCTACTCCCATATTCAAAAAATGAATAAAATTACCTGCTTGAAACCGTAAAGAACTGGACTTTAGGATTGAAAGTATTAGTTCAAGTCTAAAAGAGTTAATTGCAGAAAACAAAATAATGCTGTATATGGATTCAATAATCGCTGATATTGAAAAAAAACTGCGCGGCTATCTATACGGAACTGCCTGCGCAGATGCATTGGGGCGCCCAGTAGAGCATCTCACCCTTGAGCAAATAAAAAGGAAGTATGGAGAAAAAGGAGTTCTTGATCTCCCGTCTGATTCACGCTGGACCGATGATACTCAGTTGATGCTTGTACTTGCCAGGGGACTGCTTCGAGGGGCAGAACTTGAACTTCCCGAGCTTATGAGCAATATAGCAGAGGAACTTGTGCTCTGGCTTGACGAGCCTGACCTGGGTGCAGGAGCAACTACCAGGGGAGCAGCCCTAAACCTTAAGGACGGGATTCCCTGGAGCAAGTCCGGAATCAGCTCTAAAACCTGCGGAAGTCTTATGCGGGCTGGAATCCTTGGTTTTATCTACAAGAATGATCCTGATAAACTGGTTAAAGTTGCCCTGATTTCAGGCCGAATCACTCACTCCCATCCAGCTGCAGAAGCTGCTTCCATTGCAGGGGCATACGCAGTGAAACTGGCCCTTGACGGGGTGGAACCCGGAGAAATGTTTGAGCCTCTTTTAGAAGTAACTCAGGGAATCTCTCAGGAATTTACTCGTGCCCTGGAAAGTTCTTATAATACGGCTTATAGTGACATCGGAGACGAAGAAGCTTTGAGAAAACTCGGACAGGGCTGGTACGCAGACGAAACCTTTGCCCTGGCATACTTTTGTATATTACGCTATCCGAATGACTACAAAAAAGCAATACAGACCGCAGTGAACATTACTGGTGACTCGGATTCGGTTGGGAGTGTGGCAGGCGGCATTCTTGGCTCCAGGTTGGGAATTGAAGCCATACCTGTTTCCTGGGTTGAAGCGCTTAAAGGAAAGGAAATACTGGAGGGAATGGTCGAGCCTCTGCTTGAAAAGTACTTTCAGGTTTCAGGAAATAAATTGAGGTTTTGAACTTAGATTGAGGTCTTAGAATGAGTTTTTCCGAAAAAAACGCTTATTCAGAGATGAATTCTTACTCTGAAAATGACATTTATTCTGAGAATGATATTTTTTCCGGAAAAGGCGTCTACTGTTTGATATTCGAAAACCGAGCCTGCAAGCTTGAAGTGGGCAAAAAGGGCGAGTTCTCTTTCTATCCGGGATTCCATATATATGTGGGATCGGCTCTGGGGCCAGGGGGTCTGAAACGGGTAAAGAGACACATCAACCTTTCCCGGAACCGGGACCGGAATCCCAGTTGGCATGTAGATTATCTTCATCTGAATCAGGCTTTCAGGCTGATTTCAGTAGTTTATGCTTTTACTTCTGCCCGATTTGAATGTACACTTGCTAGCAGGATCGGAGGGGATTTTGTGTCTGGATTTGGGTGCACGGACTGTGCATGCAATTCTCATCTTTTTTATAGAAAGGAGAGTCCTCTTCTAGAGATTACTGAAGCTTTTGAAGCTCTGGGACTTCTTGCTCTTGTGCTTGAACCTTAAATTTTCCATTTCCTTTCTCTAGTGCTAGCAGGAAAGCTTAAAGTAAAACAGGATTTTATAAGTTATCAAGAAATAGGTGTGTTAATGGGGATGTCTAATGGAACAGTTCTCTTTTATTGCCTTCATGCCTGATAGACCAGGGGCATTGCACAGGGCGGCTGAAATTATCAAGCGACACGAAGGAAATATTGACAGGATTCAGTACGACCGCAGGATAGACATGTATACAGTTTTCTTTGAAGTGACTGCTGTTCCACAGGCTTATGAGAAGATCCGCGAAGAGTTAGAAAAAATAGGTTATCTCCAGACCTCCCTTCAGCCTGTAGCTTTTCTGAAATTCCATGTTTATCTCCCGAATTGTCCTGGTGCTTTATTTGACTTCTTGAATTATATTACTTCATCTGGAGCAAACATTATCTTTCTTGATTTTGATGAGAGGGGGCAACATCCTGAAAGGCTTGTTGTGGGTCTTAACATCGAAAACCCTGAAATGATAGATGCCCTCCTAAACCAGCTTAAGTCCGGGTACAGGCTTGAGATTCTTGAGTATGATACAACCGGGGAAAAACTTGATGATACAGTATTCTATTTCAGGCTGGCGCAGAAGCTCAGGTCGTTTATCGGGAGTGCAGAAGATACTTTTTTGATGAGGTTCCTGCATGACATTAATCATATTGCTCAGGAACTTTCAAACCTTCAAAAAGATCCTATTGAAGTTTTTGAAAACATTCTGAAAGTTGGGGATTTCCTTAACAGGACGTCAGGGGATAATTTTTATGCAGACGTACAAAGGGTCCGAATAAAGGATGATATTGAGCTTTTTTGCTTTCAACCTCCATGCGGGGGAAATATCTATCTCTTTGATACCCCTTCTGAAAGGGTCATGATTGACACCGGGTACGGGATCTATTATCAGGATGTTGTGAACATGTTTCAGCATTACGGGCTTGGGGACCTGAACCGGCTCAAGAGAATTTACATTACTCACGCCGATGCTGATCATTGTGGAGCAGCTGGCTGTTTTCCTGTGCCATCCTATCTTAATCGCGAAACTTTTCTGATCACTCGGGAGACCAGCAGGGCATATGGGTCAAGCAGTCAAAGTTGTATTCTGGAAGAGGTTTATACAAAGATAATTAACCTTTTCTCCAGGTTTAATCCCCCTAAAAACGTAGTTTTTTTTTCCGAAACCCCCTTATCAGTTGAAATAACCGATAAACGAGGTGCATTTCCTATCATCGCTCGGTTCGAGATAGGTGACCTGGAGTTTGAAGCTCTTGCAGGAATGGGTGGGCATATGCATGGAGAGGTCTTCTATCTATGCCCTGAAGAGGGATTACTCTTCCCTGAGGACGCAGTAATCAATTTCAGAAGCCTTAGCCCTGATAGAACGGAATATAATGTTCTGGCTGATTATCTTATGACGTCTGTGAATGTTGACAGCAAACTTGCGCGAAAAGAAAGGCAGGCACTCCTTTCACTCGTTTCTAAGATTGATGAAAAGGTCGCCGAAAAAAACAGGAAATGCCTCATCTGCTGCGGACATGGTTCAATATCCATACTGGAAGATGGAAAACTTGTAGAATACTCAGGTTCAGAGAGGTATCATGCAAGGCAAATCCGGTATGAAGAGTTTGAGAAATATTCTGTAAAAGAAATGCGAGGGGTGCGATTCGAACGCACGGATTCCTACGAAAATGGGTCCTAAGCCCATCGCCTTTGACCTAGCTGGGCAACCCTCGCACTAGTGTTCGATTTCATTTAAATTTCATTTATTATATTTCATTAATATCAGGAATGAAATGAAAAAAAGATATTTCTGTTTTTTCTCGAAAAAGGTTAAATGCGCCGACCGGGATTCGAACCCGGGTTTTGGGCTTGGAAGGCCCAAGTCATAGCCACTAGACCATCAACGCAAACTTGCAACACATCAAGAGGTATTTCCCATATATATCTTTTTCGGCAGAATAATGGCTTCCGAGTTACACTCCCTGAGTTCCGCTTCGGGATCAGAAAAATCTTTGATTTTTCTTTTATTTGCGATGTAATCGCGACAGTATGCTCCTTTTTGCTCTAGTATAGAGAAGTCAAATTTTATAGTATCTGTTATGATATATTTCTGATATGCGTCTCAACTTTATGTAAGCAGCTTTATCTTATTGTTAACCTCTGTTTTGTGCAGGAAATATATTTTCAATAAATATTTAAATACATATTCTTTTAAATATACTCTCAATTATATTATTTTATTACGCTGTTAAATCAGGTTTTTTGTTGTATCTTTTATTTTTTTATTAAATTTTGAATAAAAATATCCATCTTTCTGTGTCTATCTTTCAAAAATATTATTGTTTATATTCGAAAAGTGGTAACAGTTCAAGTCTAAAAGAAAGCTTGTTCTCTCAATAAGGAAACAAATAAGATTTCTTTATACTTATGTTGAGAAATCTTATCTTCTTGTTTTCTATCAGGAGTATTTCTCTGATATCAAGCAGATATCTCTTCTATAAAGCTGAATATACAGTCTCACAAGAGACTTTGTTTTTTATTAATCTAGCCTTCAAGTTATGACCTGAAAACAGTTATTTCCTGTGACATAGTCTACCTGAGGCTCTTTATTGTAAGATTCTTGATCCTGACTTTCTAATATAATTCTCGATCAACTAGCTTCCAATAGTTTATATATCCATTTTATAATTGATAAAGTATTCAGAGCTTAACAAAAAGTTAATGTAATGATCGTGTTATACGAGGTTTTAGGTTAATATGAGAAAATGAACACTGATTGCACTTTTTCTTATTGCAAGCGTGTTCTTTATAGGACGACACGGTATTGAGTCTTCAGATAGCCGTTCTAAAATAGTTAAACTTCTATCAGATCCCCCAAGCCCTTCGGGCAAAAAGTAAAATTTCAGAAAATTATTGAATACGAAAACCTTGAGATAACTCCTAACTTACAGTTTTTGGACTCAGGGACGAAAACAATGAGAACTTAAAGGTTCATTTAGATATACAGGTAACTCTTCCTCCAACCTTACTGGAAGGAAACAGGTAAGTATTGCCGGAACTATGTTTTTGAGCCTATGTTTAAGACAAATGAAATCTTTACCGGATGCCCGTCCAAGTACACGGAGTAATATTGATGAATATTGAAGAGTGGGAAGAGTACAGATATGTTGAATCCGGGATAAATACCTTCATTGCTCAAATGGAGGAATCCAGCTTAAAAAAAATGGTAGAGCATGTCTGTAATACCGGAGGAAAGCGAATCAGGCCGATTGTCCTCCTTCTGTCTAGTGAGATCTGCTCAGGTTCACATTACCAGAGCCTCGATGCAGCTCTTGCTATTGAAATGATGCATTCAGCTTCCCTCATCCACGATGACCTGCTGGACCAGGGGCTTATTAGAAGAAATTTGCCTTCTGCGCCTGAAAAATTTGGTCCTTCAAAGGCGCTTCTTTGTGGTGACTATCTAATTGCAAAGTCCATTGAGTTTATTTCTCCTTATGGGGAAAAAGTGGTTCGGGAATTCGGAAAAGCCGGAATGGATATGGCTGAGGGAGAAGTCCTTGACCTGAGACTCGATAGGGATACTTTCGGGGAAAGCAATTACTTTGAGTGCATTTACAAGAAAACGGCTTCTCTGTTTGCTATCAGCGCTTCCATAGGGGCACATACTGGAGGGGCAGATGATACCCTTGCTGAGCGTTTTAATTTCTTCGGAAATTCTCTGGGAACCGCATACCAGATTGTTGATGATATTCTTGAGTTTCTTGAAGTGGTTGAAGGTAAGGAGTCAAAATTCACATCTGAAACACTGCCGCGCGTATATGTGAAGAACATGTCAAGAGAAGAAGCAATACAAAAATCTATAGATGCCGTAAAGCTACATATTAATGCCGCAAAAGAGACTCTATTAACATTCAAAGCATGTTCGGCAAGGGACAAACTCTTTCAGATTACTGATTATATAACAGTCGATATGCTTGAGAATGTTTAATCGCTCAACTCTTCCTGAAAAATGAATTACAACTGAATTCCTTGTACGTAAAATGAAAAAATGAATTGATTTGGCTTCTATTTAATCTAATAAATCTACCAACCTTTGCCAATAATTTTACCAGGTGTATTCATGCGAGTATATGATAGTCCGGTGCTTAAAGTAAACGCCAGCGCGGAAAATGAAAAGATGGTGCTTGATGCAGAAGGTCCTCTCTCCCAGCTTGCAAAACCCTTCCTAAAGCGCATAAATAACATTTTTGCGGAAGAAAAACCTATCTCAATAAATGAGAATGAGATTATTTTTTCTACGTGGATCCCGCCTATTCCGGGGTCTGTTTTCAGTCGGGTAATTAGTGCTGAAATTGCAGCAATTATGAAAAAAAGAGTTCCGGACCAGTTATCAATAGGAATTACTGCCCGCTGTCCAAATCGATGTATTCACTGCGGAGCGGCTGATATAAAGCCAGAAAGAGAACTGACTCTTGATGAGATCTCCAGAGCTGTGGATCAAAGCCTAGACCTTGGTACCTATCTCATTTCTTTCGATGGTGGCGAGACAATGCTCCGAAACGATCTCGTTGAGATGGTAGCGAGAGTGGATAAATCCAGGGCAATTGCAACCTGTTTTACCTCAGGCTTCAAACTTTCTGAAGAAAAGGCAACGGAGCTTAAAGCCGCAGGTTTATACGCCTCAAGAATCAGCCTGGACAGTCCTTTTGAAGCTGAGCATGACCGCATTCGGGGGCGAGATGGAGCATACAGGGATGCACTAAACGGGATCAAGAATGCGAAAAGTGCCGGGATCTTAACTGATATGTTCGTGGTCATTTCCCCTCACAATATCGATGATCTTGAGGAATTTTACAACCTTGCAGCTGATCTTGGCATGCACGAACTCTCTATTTATGAAATCATCGCTGTCGGACGCTGGCTTGATCATGAGGATGAGGTAATAGGGGAAAAAGATGTCTCAAGGCTTGAAAAATTCCAGAAAATGATGAATTCTAAACCTGAAGGTCCCAGAGTAACTGCATTTCCATATTTCATGGGTCCCAGCCTTTTTGGATGTTTTGCGGGCAGACGCTGGATACATGTCGCTTCTGATGGGGAAGTGATGCCGTGTGCTTACACTCCTCTCTCTTTTGGAAATATCTGTGATAACTCTCTGGAAACTATCTGGAAGTTTATGGGTAAGCATACCGCTTACAAAAAGAATGACGCTTATTGCATGATGCGTAACCCCGATTTCCGGAGGGAATATATTCATACAATTCCTCAAGGCGCGAGAATTCCTTACAGGCTTAAATAACATTTTTTATGTTATTTTTTATTTCCCTTCTTTGATCTCTTGTTTGGAGGATAAGTTTTTTTTAGGGGTTTTCTCCTGAATGTATCCCTCTTTCATTGAAAATTGTCTGATTTTTCTATTTTTAAGAATTGAATACTGGACTCTGCATACCAGAATTATATGTATTGGAGATTTAATAAGGGTTTATTTTCGAAAATTTGTTTTAAAAGGTTTGATTTTCTTGGAAATAGATTTAACTAATTGTCGATTGAAAAAACTGCTAATGTAATGAAATAAAGCAACCTTTTATTTCACTTAAAGACTTTTCGAAATTCATCTGAAAAAAAGGTCAAAACAGCTTAGCTCCAATAGTTCGGGCCACGCTTTACATTTTACTTCCAAGCGTTTAGTCTCATAATCCCTCAAGACTTAATTATATTGTATTGTGCTCCTCAAGACTTAATTATATTGTATTGTGCTAATTTAATTCTTTTTTACTGTTATATTTAATCTTTTTCATTTTATCTGTATATTTAGCTATTTATATTTCACATTTTCTTAAAAAATTCTTATATATTGGATATATAACGATTTATAATTACAGTTTCCTCCCTCCTCTTTGATAAAACCGAAGCTGTTATATAGATCATTCGCGAAGGATTTGTTAACTAACTCCATTGGAGTAGGGATTTTTATTATAAATTTATATTAAATTTTAATAGACGGAGATTCACATGGCTAAAAATGAAATCTTATCTGAAATCAAAAAAGCAGAGGAAAGCGCCAAATCAATGGTTGACGAGGCCATTGATGCTAAAAACAAGCGCATATCTGATGCTCGGGCTGAAGCCAGGGAAATCCTGAGACAGGCCGAAATCGATGCACATAAAGCTGCACAAGACTCTTTTAAAGAAGGTGAAAAAAAGATCCTGGAGGAAAGAGATAAGATCGTCAACGATGGTGAGAAAAACGCATTAGCCATGTCCCAAAAAGCTCAAGCTAACATCGACAAATCCGTCAATTACCTTGTACAGGAGTTTGAGAGGGCGGTCCTTAATGAGTAGACCTAAAGAGATGACAAGGGCCGTTATTGTCGGGCACAAAAGCATTCTAAAAGAAACCATCGATGCACTGCATGATACAAATCTTTTTCACGTCGAAGATTTTGTCGAAGACGAGTCTGGTTTTAAGATCAGCAAGCCATTTAAAAACGCAGGAGAAGTATCTAAAAAGCTTGTGAAGATCCGTTCTATCGCCAATTATTTGGGGATTGAAAGCAAAAAACCGGTAGTTCAGAAAACTGACTCTGTTCTGCGCGAACTTGACTCGAAGCTAGATGAATTAGACAGGACAATTTCAGCTAAAACGGAATCAATTTCCCAGCTTGAAAATGAATTAAAAGACCTGGAGTCTCAGAAGAGAGACATCCTGCCTTATCTGTCCATTGATCTTGACTTCGAATATTACCGTGGCTACGAGAGCCTCAGGGTTTTCGCGGGTACTGTAAAAGGCAGCCTGGAAGAAAGTCAGATTTCGAGCATCACCCAAGCATACGAACTGTATTTTGATCCTCAATCAAAAGCAGTTGTACTGTTTGTAGCTAAAAATGATGCCGACAAAGTTTACGAATTACTTCAGGGTCTTGGATTCAAAGAGTTTAGAGTCCCGGAAAGAGGTGGTGTCCCAAGCGAACTGTTAAGATTTATTGAACAGAAAGAAGCCGAAGTCACCAAAAGGATTGAATCCTTAAAGGGTGAAATCGAGTCCTTGAAATCTAGGTACGCCGACTTTATCCTTGCCAGCGATGAAGTCCTAACCATCGAGAGTCAGAAAGCAGAACTGCCTCTTAGAATAGCTACATCTGAAAATGCGTTTATAATCGATGGCTGGACCCCCGCCGAAGATTACGACAAACTTGTCAGTGTAGTTAGCAGTGCCACTAAAGGTAAGGCATACATTACTAGCCTCGAAATCCATCATGAGGATGAGGAAAATGTCCCTGTCGAATATAACAATTCTAAAGTTGTGGCACCGATGCAGGAAGTTATGGACCTATATTCCAGGCCCAAATATACTGAAATTGATCCATCATCAGCAATCTTCATAACCTTGCCGCTGATCTATGGACTGATTCTCGGAGACATCGGATATGCAATGATATTGGGAGGGCTTGCACTGGCTATCAAAACACTGGTAAAGTCAGATGCGGTGAAGCCTCTCATGAATATTCTGATCTATTGTGAGATATCAGCAGCTTTCTTTGGAGTTCTTTATGGTGAATTCCTTGGATTCTCGCTTGCGAGCTTACATACCGAACATGGAGTAGTTCCAGGCCTGATTCCAGGTTGGGAAACTATTACTCTCTTTGAAGGTATTGGAGGAGAAGTGTTTACTTTTCCAGTTCATAGGTCTCACATGATAATGACTATGATTGGACTAAGCATTTTTGTCGGACTGCTTCACTTAAATCTTGGGTACCTGCTCGGTTTTTCAAATGTCGCCAGGCACCACGGGATGAAACACGCTATTCTTGAAAAAGGCAGTTGGATGATTATTGAGCTTGGTGCAATCCTTGCAGCAGCTGGTTATCTTAGTGTTGGCGGTTCAGCATTGATGTATGTCGGTGCTATTGTTCTTGTTCTGGGTATTGTGATGCTCGCCATGGGCGAGGGTATCGCTGGTGTGGTCGAATTGCCATCTCTTATGGGTAACGTTCTTTCGTATGCCCGTATTATCGCAGTCGGTCTATCTTCGATTTACATCGCAGGTACAGTCAATGACATCGCCTTCGGGATGATCTGGGCTGATCATTCTCAAATTGGTTTCGCAGCAATAGCTGCAATACTTGTATTTATGCTCGGACACGGTTTGAACTCTGTTCTGAGTATTATCGCTCCCGGACTGCACGCACTCAGATTGCAGTATGTAGAATTCTTTGGAAAATTCTATCAAGGCGGGGGCAGAAAATTCAACCCATTCGGATATATAAGAAAATATACGGAGGAATAAAAACATGGTAGACGGAGCAACAGCAGGTCTCTTTTTGGACGCAGCAGGAATGAAAGCACTTGGTGCAGCAATCGCAATCTCAGTAACTGGGTATGCATCTGCAATAGCTGAGAAAGATATCGGCACAGCAGCAATCGGTGCAATGGCAGAAAATGAAGGATTATTCGGTAAGGGTCTGATCCTTACTGTCATTCCAGAAACCATTGTTATCTTCGGTCTTGTCGTTGCATTGCTTATCAACCAGTAATTCTGCTTAAATTTAAGAGCTACCCGCTCTTAAATTTCTTAGAGCATTGATTTCTTAGAGCATTGCTTTAGCTAACTTGGGCTTTTTTCTTACCAGGCAAGCTTCGAGTGGTTATAATGCTCTAAGTTATTAGGTATTGTTGCACTCTAAGCAGCTTAGAATTTTTGCTCTAAGCTTAGAGCACTATTTTTGCTCTAAATCCATTTGGAGGTGTAAGCATGGGACTAGAGATCGTTGTAAAAGACATCCAGGAGGGTGCAAGAGCCGAGGTTTCCCGTTTGACAGCCGAAGGCGACGCAAAGGCCTCCGAGATCATAAATGAAGCTAAAGAAGTACAGAAAAAGATGCTCGGAGACAGCCTTGTCAAGGCAGAAGAGGACCTCCAAAATCTGCACCAGCAGGTCATATCAAGTGCAAACCTGGAAGTAAAAAGAATTACGCTTAACAAGCGCAAAGAACTTTTAGATAAAGTTTACATTCAGACCGTTGAAAGAATCAAGTCAATGCCGGCATCCAAAAAAGAAGAGCTGTTGAAATATCTTCTCAACAAGCACGAAGCTAGCGGAGCTAGGGTCTACTCTTCTAAAGATTCAGAAGAAATTGTCAAGAAGTTAACTTCTTTGTCTTATGCTGGCAATATCGATTCAATTGGCGGAGTTGTTCTGGAAAACGAGGATGGAACGGTCAGGTTAGATTTCACATATGATTCAATCCTGAAAAACGTGTATGAGCGTTCATTGAAGCAGATATCTGATCTATTATACGGGTGATATTCGATGCGGCTTTTGGAGAGACTCTGGGGACAAAAACCCTCACGAAAATCCGATAAGAAAAAAGGCACTTCTAATTATCCTTATGCTGTAACCCGTGTCCGTGCTATGAAGAGCAAGCTGCTTCCTAAAGAATCGTATCCCCGGCTTCTCAATATGGGGATTGATGAAATTACCCGCTTTATCCAAGAGTCTGAATACAAAAACGACGTTGACGAACTGGCAATGAAATACAGTGGTGGCGATCTGGCAGAACATGCATTGAATAGAAATCTTGCGCTCACCTATGATAAGTTGGTAAGAATCACCTTAGGAGAATTGAATTACCTAGTTGTTGCATACCTGAAAAGATATGATGTCTGGAACATAAAAACATTTCTCCGAGGTAAAATCTACAACGCATCTGTTGAAGATATCCTGGAGTCTCTGATTGCTGCCGGGGAGTTTACTTACACTTCCATGTCAGAACTTGCAGCCAAGGCCACATACCAAGAGATCATTGAGGCCCTGAAATATTCGGAATATTACCCTCTGCTGCAGAAGTTTGATGGGACTAACCTGGCATATATAGAAAACGAACTTGACAAGATGTATTATACAGGCTTGTTTGAAGCAATTGGGAAACCAAGATCCAAAGACCGCAAGCTCTTTGCTCAAGTTGTCAGATTGGAAGTAGACGTTAAAAATTTAATTAACCTTTTCAGGCTGAAAAAAGCAGGAGTTCAGCAGCTTGATGAAATCATGCCTCTCATGATTGAAGGCGGTCTCGAGTTAGAGCCCGAAAAACTAGCGCCTCTCCCATATGAGGAATTTGTCAATGAGCTTCAAAGAACTCAGTACTGGGATGCAATTTCAGGCGTTACGGGCCAAGATATCACTTCTCTGATTACTCTTGAAAGCAGGCTCATAAGATATTATCTTGAATCTTCAACAATTCTTTCGCATGTATCTCCGATCTCAGTTGTACCTATTCTGGACTATATCATTCATAAAAATAATGAGGTCACTAATCTCCGGATCATCTTCAGAGGTAAAGAGACTGGCCTCAGTGATGAGTTAATCAAAGACCAGTTGGTGGTTATCTAATGGAATTAGCAGTGATCGGAAAGAGCGAGTTTGTTACAGGATTCAGACTGGCTGGTGTCAGAAAGGTTTATGAAACCTCTGATGTCGCGACCACTGAATCTACTGTAAAATCTGTGCTTGAGGATAAAAGTGTCGGAATTCTTGTAATGCATAATGATGACATTGGTAATCTGCCGGAAATTTTAAGGAAAGACTTAAATGAGTCTGTCCAGCCCACAGTGGTAGCCCTCGGAGGCAGTGGAGCAGGCTCGAATTTAAGAGATAAAATAAAACAAGCGGTAGGTGTTGATCTGTGGAAGTAAAAGGTGAAATTTATCGTGTGGCCGGGCCTGTCGTCACCGCTATTGGCTTGCAGGCAAAAATGTATGACCTGGTCAAAGTCGGTAATGAAGGTTTAATGGGTGAAGTCATCCAGATATTGGGGCCCAAGACCATCATCCAGGTATACGAAGAGACCGCAGGCATCAGGCCAGGAGAACCCTGTGAATCTTCAGGGATGTCTCTGTCCGTGGAACTTGGTCCAGGTCTTCTTTCCGGTATTTATGATGGGGTTCAAAGACCTCTGCACGTCCTGCTTGAAAAGATGGGCAGCTTCATCCAGAGAGGTGTCAGCGCAGACGGACTTGACCACAATAAACTCTGGGAATTCAAACCTGTTGTTAAGAAGGGCGATGTCGTAAAAGGCGGAGAAGTAATTGGAGTTGTTCAGGAAACTGTGAACATTGAACACAAAATTATGGTGCACCCTGACATTTCCGGTACAGTCTCTGAAATTAAGAGCGGGAACTTCACTGTTGTAGATACTGTGTGTACTCTGACCGACGGGACAGAATTGCAAATGATGCAAAAGTGGCCTGTCAGGAGACCAAGGCCTGTGAGGAGAAAACTTACTCCTGATAAACCTCTGGTTACAGGACAGAGAATCCTTGACGGACTTTTCCCTGTGGCAAAAGGTGGAACTGCTGCAATTCCTGGGCCTTTCGGATCTGGAAAGACGGTTACTCAGCAGCAGCTTGCAAAGTGGAGTGACACTGAAGTTGTGGTCTACATTGGTTGTGGTGAGCGCGGAAACGAAATGGCAGACGTTCTAAGCGAATTCCCTGAACTCGAAGACCCACAGACTGGTCGCCCACTCATGGAGCGTACCGTCCTTATCGCTAATACTTCAAACATGCCTGTGGCTGCAAGAGAAGCATCTGTTTATACTGGAATCACAATTGCAGAATATTTCCGTGATATGGGATTAGACGTGTCCCTTATGGCAGACTCCACCTCCAGGTGGGCAGAAGCTATGAGAGAAATTTCTTCCCGTCTGGAAGAAATGCCTGGTGAAGAAGGTTATCCAGCATATCTGTCTGCAAGGCTTGCCGAGTTCTACGAACGCGCCGGGGTTGCCGAATCTCTCAGCGGGGATAAAGGTTCCATTACTGTCATTGGAGCAGTGTCTCCACCAGGCGGTGACTTCTCAGAGCCTGTTACGCAGAACACCCTGCGTATCGTAAAAGTTTTCTGGGCTCTTGACTCCAAGCTGTCTCAGAGGCGTCACTTCCCTGCTATCAACTGGCTGAATAGTTATAGTCTGTATAAGGAGAGCCTTAACGACTGGTTTACAGATAACGTGGCTCCTGACTTTGTGCCTCTGAGGGAAAGAGCAATGGGAATGCTCCAGGTAGAATCAGAGTTGCAAGAAATCGTGCAGCTTGTAGGTTCTGATGCTCTACCAGACGATCAGCAGCTTCTGCTTGAAATTTGCCGTATGATCAGGGAAATTTTCCTGCAGCAGAATGCATTCCATCCAATAGATACCTACAGCCCGTTTGCTGAACAGTACAAGATCCTAAAGGCAATCATGAAGTATGGAGACGCTGCGCAGGATGCTTTGAAGTCTGGGGTTCCTATATCGGAAATTATCAAGATGGAATCCAAGGACGAGCTTCCCAAAGTCAAGTTTGAAGAGAACTTCGATGCTTCTATGGATACCGTCCTGGCAAAGATGGATAAAGAGTTTGCATCCCTGAGAGGTAGGTAAACATGGTAAAAGAATATAAGACAATCACTCAGATTGCAGGACCTCTTGTCTTTGTTGAAAAAACAGAACCGGTAGGTTATAAAGAAATTGTCACTATCAATCTGCCTGACGGGACCTCCCGCAGAGGCGAGGTTCTAGACTCATCAACAGATATCGTTGTTGTTCAGATTTTTGAAGGTACTGGTGGTCTGGACAAGGATTGTGGTATAGTTTTCACAGGGGAAACCCTGAAACTTCCCGCATCTATTGACCTCCTTGGCAGAATTCTTTCAGGTGCCGGTGATCCTCTGGACGGCGGGCCCAGGATTGTGCCTGACCAGCTTCTGGATATCAACGGAGCTGCAATGAACCCATACGCCAGGCTGCCTCCAAAGGATTTTATCCAGACTGGTATTTCCACAATCGATGGGACAAACACCCTGGTCCGTGGACAGAAACTGCCTATCTTCTCGGCATCAGGTCTTCCGCACAACGAAATCGCTCTGCAGATTGCAAGGCAGGCTGCTGTGCCCGGAACCGAAGCAGAGTTCGCAGTAGTTTTCGCTGCAATGGGTATTACCAACGAAGAAGCCCAGTATTTCATGAGCGACTTTGAAAAAACCGGCGCTCTGGAAAGGGCAGTTGTGTTCCTCAACCTTGCAGATGACCCTGCTGTCGAGCGTCTCATTACTCCGCGTATGGCACTGACAGCAGCTGAGTACCTGGCATACGAACACGGCATGCACGTTCTCGTTATCCTGACTGACATTACCAACTATGCAGAAGCTCTCCGTCAGATGGGTGCTGCCCGTAACGAAGTGCCTGGACGTCGTGGATATCCGGGTTACATGTATACTGACCTTGCAACCCTCTACGAGCGTGCTGGTATTGTCAAGGGAGCCAAGGGGTCCGTTACCCAGATTCCAATTCTTTCAATGCCTGGTGACGACATTACCCACCCAATTCCTGACCTTTCCGGGTATATTACCGAAGGCCAGATCGTGGTTGCCAGAGAACTGCACAGGAAAGGTATCTATCCGCCAATCAATGTGCTGCCATCCCTGTCAAGGCTGATGAACTCCGGTATTGGAGCAGGTAAGACCAGGGAAGACCACAAGGCTGTCTCTGACCAGATGTACGCAGGTTATGCAGAAGGACGTGACCTGAGAGGTCTCGTGGCTATTGTCGGTAAAGAAGCTCTGTCTGAGAGAGACGTCAAGTTCCTTGAATTTGCCGACCTCTTCGAACAGCAGTTCGTCACACAGGGCAGAAACGAAAACAGGACGATTGCAGATACCCTGGACATTGGATGGAAGATTCTTTCGCACCTGCCTGAGAACCAGTTGGGTAGGATTGACAACAAGTACATCCAGAAATACCACCCTGCATACAGAAAGGTTAAGTGATTACCATGGCTCAAGACGTAAAACCAACTCGGTCGGAGCTAATCGAGCTCAAGAAAAAAATCAAACTCTCTGAAAGTGGGCACAAGCTCCTTAAGATGAAGAGAGATGGTCTTATTCTTGAGTTCTTTAAGATCCTTAACGAGGCAAGGAACGTCAGAACCGAACTGGACGCTGCCTATGTAAACGCTACAGGAAAAATCAATCTCGCCTCTGCTGTAAATGGAATGGTCGCAGTCAAATCGACTGCTTTTACAGCAAAGGAATCTCCCGAAATCCAGCTTTCAGGGCACAACATCATGGGTGTTGTGGTGCCAAAAATCAGTTCAACAGGTGTCCGCAAATCTCTTGTGGAGAGAGGTTATGGTATTGTTGGGACAAATTCATATATTGATGAGTCTGCAGATGCCTATGAGGACCTTGTGGAAAAGATTATCACGGCAGCAGAGCTGGAAACAACAATGAAAAGACTTCTTGATGAAATTGAGAAGACCAAGAGGCGTGTAAACGCTCTTGAATTCAAAGTTATTCCAGAACTCGTTGAAACTATGAAGTATATCCGTTTCATTCTTGAGGAGATGGAAAGGGAGAACACCTTCAGGCTAAAGAGAATTAAAGCAAGAGCCGGGGATTAATCAAGTTTGATTTGAACATGGTAGCTTGTGACGATAAACCGAATTTGGTTGAAAGAGCAATACTTAAGTTAGGTGAACCCAAAAACCAGGCACGCCTGTTACAGGTAGCCTGGAAAATCTCCCTTTTTATGATGATCATGGGGTTCATCATCATTATAAAAACAATTAGTCCCTAATTTATGTGACCTGAGCTTCAGGATGAGGATCATCCTGATCCAGGTAAAATTTCTGTTTTCATGGGATTATCCTAGCTTAGCATATTCTACTTAGTACAAACTTTTGCTTTTTAATAAACTATAATTTTAACAAAACACTGTTTTTAACAAATAATTTACATATCTTCTATGTTTATAATCTGTAGTTCAAACTTTAGAGATTGGGATTACAACTTTTTTGAAATTCCGGTAGACGCTCTCTTCGTTTCAATAAGGAAAGTAGTCACTTCACTTAGAAAACTATTTTAACGGCGAATATCAATCACTATATTTACATGCAAAACGAGGCAAAGCTTCTCCATATTACCGGCACTGTACAGGGAGTAGGATTTCGCCCTTTTATATACCTGCTCGCAAAAACCCATGGGCTCTCAGGATACGTAAAAAATCTAGGGAACTATGTGGAGATTCTTATAGAAGGAAAGCAGAAGAATATTGACTATTTTATTAAAGAACTACCTAAAAAGAAGCCCCCTCTCGCTAAAATTGTGGAAATCAAATCTAAAAACGTCCCTCTCTCAGCCTGGTCAAATTTTGTAATTGTACCCAGTGAGACTGGAGTTTTTGAAAACTCCATAATTCCTCCTGATACGGCTATTTGTGAACAGTGTAGGTCTGAGATTTTTGATCCTTCTTCCAGGTATTATCATTATCCTTTTACAGTCTGCACAAACTGCGGACCTCGGTACACAACAGTCAGAACCCTTCCTTATGACCGGGAAAATACTACGATGGCAGATTTTCCTCTTTGCTCGGATTGCAAAAAAGAGTATACTGACCCTCTAAATCGAAGGTATCATGCACAGCCAGTTTGCTGCCCAAAGTGCGGGCCAGAGATCTGGCTTTCGGATTCTGAAGGAAATGTACTTATAAAAGGATACGAAGCAATTGTCAGGGCATCGGATCTCCTTCAGCAGGGCTCAATTCTTGCCATAAAAGGATTTGGGGGTTTCCATATTGCCTGTAATGCACGAAAAGAAGAGCCCGTAAAGGAGCTTAGAAAGCGGTTAAGGCGTCCTGAGCAGCCTTTTGCGGTCATGGCAAAAAATGCCGGCGTTGTGGAGACCTTTGCAGAGGTTGAAGGTCCAGGCAGGGGATATCTAACTTCTTACCGCCGCCCTATTGTCGTGCTACCCAGGACAAAGCAATTCACCCTGGCAGAATCAGTTCCGTCTGGCCTGCACAATATAGGGGTTATGCTTCCCTATACAGCCACGCAGAATTTACTTTTTGACCGTGTACCTGATGCTGTATATGTTATGACCTCGGCAAACCTTCCAGGACGGCCTATGGTTGTCGAGAATAAAGAGGCTCTTGGGATGCTTAAAGGGATTGCCGATTTTTTCCTGCTGCACAACAGGGTTATTGCAAACCGGAATGACGATACAGTTGTCAGGATTGTAAACGGAAGGGCAGCCTTTATCCGGCGTTCCAGAGGCATTGTGCCTGAACCTGTAGAACTGCCTTTCGAAGTCGAAGCTTCTATAGGAGTAGGGGCTGAAATGAATTCTACGGTTACTGTGGCAAAAGGAAAGCTTGCCTATGTTTCTCAATATATAGGAAATACCAGTCACGTGGAAACCTTTAGGTATCACTCCGAAGTTGTCAGGCACCTTATCAGGCTTACAGGAATCAAACCTCTTTACTGGGGCTGCGACCTGCACCCTTCGTTCAATACAACCCATTTTGCGCTAAAGATGGGGGGAGAGAATATACTTCAGGTTCAGCATCATCATGCCCACATGCTGGCGCTTATGGCTGACAACTCCTTGCCCCTTGATTCTCGAATTCTCGGAATCGCCCTTGATGGGGTTGGATATGGCAGTGATGGCACAGTCTGGGGAGGGGAGCTTTTTGAATCTTCTTACTTTGGATCTGAGCGCCTTGGGCATTTACTTCCTCAGCCAATGCCAGGAGGAGACCTTGCATCAAAGGTACCTTCAAGAATGGTTCTGGGTATTCTTTCCGAAAGACTTGAAAAATCGGAATTGGAAAAACTTCCCCTTGCTTTTCCACAGGGAAATATGGAATTTTCAACTGTAATGAAACAGCTTGAAACTGGAGTAAATGTTGTCCGAAGCAGTAGTACAGGAAGAGTGCTGGATGCAGCTGCGACATTGCTTGGAATCTGTAACAAAAGGACCTATGATGGAGAACCGGCAATGAAACTTGAATCTGCCGCAAAGAAGAGTACCCATGTTGTCGATCTTCCTGTGGTCTTCAAGACAGATAAGAATTCAGGAGTTCCCATGCTTGATACCACCGAGCTTCTCCTGGGAGTATATGAACTTTCTGGAAAATATTCCTCGGTGGATCTTGCTTTTGCGGTTGAGGAATGCCTTGCAAAGGGAATCTCAGAGCTTTCTGTGTCGCTTGCAGCAAAAAGGGGGCTTGAAATGATAGGTTTGAGTGGCGGGGTTGCCTACAATGATCATATTACCTCGTGCATTGCAGAAACGGTTAAAGAAGCAGGGTTTGAATTTCTGGCTCACCTCAAGGTCCCCTGTGGAGATGGATGTATCTCGTTTGGGCAGGCTCTTGCGGCAGGACTGAGAGTAAAGCCTGAGAGGTAGTTTTAAAACCTTTCTACTGACTGGTAATAAATTACTCTGTGTGAAAGTTTACATTTGTTGCAGAAAGTGCAATACTAGATTTTTTGCATTCTTGCATTTGTTTTTTATTTTCTAGTAATTTTTGAATGTTAATTTATCATCGTACTAAAATTTGATCAGAAAGACTGAAACACAAAATTAAATAGATAGTACATGCCTAAGATATAGGATAGGGAGCATAAATGGGGCTAGGCAGTGTACGCATCAGAGTAGTGACAAACAGGGATGAGATCCTTTGTCTGGGGGCAGAGGAGAAGGCAGTACATCTTGCCTTTAGACCTTCTGACAGGGATCTTTTTAGTCTTGTCAAGACATGTCCCGGAATAGAATTACTTCAGCTTCCTGCATCTTCTTATGAAGGACTCTCTAAGTTTATCAAGATGTACCTTGTTTCTTCAGGTATTCATCTGGTAAAGGGAGATGTCAGCGGGCACTGGCATGATCTTAATAATTATTTTGTGATACCGGCTTACGTTCTTGAAAAAATAAAAGAATTGAAAGTTCTGGGGAAAACGGAAGACGAAATTATTGGGGAGATTACAAATATGAGAAAAATTAGTCCTGATCTTATTCTTCACCTGCTTCACAGCTCATTCCTGGTATCAGGCCGTGAGCAGCCAACAATGAACAAAGTTTAAACACAAAGTTTTTATTTTATTTCTGGTAGTTTACAGGCGTTTCCACCATTTTCTTGAGGCTTTCTGTTCTTCGATCTGCCTTAACCCTTCTGATGCGAGTTTCTGCTGCATTTTGTATTTTCGGTTCTCCTCGCTAATCCTCGAAAATGCCTCTTCTTTGCTTGCTAGTGTTCCTTTTAATTGCTTTATAAACTCCTCTTTTTCTCTAAGCTGGACTGCCATTTTTTCTTCTCCTTCATAGGCTGAGAGCTGCTCCTCAAGCTTTTTTACTTTTTCTTCTGCTGTAACGAGTATAGCCTGCATAGTATTTATTTCCCTTTCTTTTCCGGCAAGCTTCTCTTCAATTTTTCTCATCTCTCCAGCTTTTGCAATAACCTCTCCAGCCAGGGTCTTAAGGTCTTTATCTTTTATAGAGATGTTTCCCATAAGTTTTTCTATCTCTCTTTCTTTTGCCAAGAGCTTTTCAGTAAGGGTTTTCATATCTTCTACATTTTCTCTGAGTTTCTCAGTAAGACCTTCTATTTTTTCTTCTTTTTCCTTGAGCCTGGATTCAAGGCTTCCAGCTTCTTCACTTTTATCAATGAATTTTTCCTGAAGGACTTGCAGTTTCGAATCCTTCTCAAGGAGATGTTTTTCGCGCTCTTCAAGTTCTATTCTTAGCCTATCTATCTCTTCTTCTTCTTCTTCTTCT
>DALS01000016.1:0-534 GCA_002499445.1 Methanosarcina sp. UBA293 | reverse complement strand
AAATTCCGTTTTTACTTTCTGAATTCTGCAGTTCTTTTTCTTCGATGAGCATACTTATCTGCCCTCGGGTATTTTCACAGATTTCAGCCCAGGCAAGGATGGAAGCTATAGGGGTTATTCTCTTTAATACGGGATCGCCTATCCTGCAGCCGTAGATTTTGCTTGCAATATGGCCTTCTAGTGTATCCAGGCCAAGGTTAGGGTCTCCCAATTTTGAGTTTGTCGCATTTCCCTTCTTTATCTTTCCGCCATTTTCTCTTATGCAATTTACAGCTTCAGGAAAGATCTCCCAGGGGAGGAATGGCTGCCTTTTAAGATTGTCAACATAGACCCCATCTATTTCGGACCTAGCTTCAAAAAAATGCTTTCCGCTCATAAGCGGAATCTTTGATGGATTTCCTTTTTTATCAAATTGGCTTTTTATTTTTGAGATAATAGGGTCTTCCATGCATGAGCCTCTTCAAAGTGATATCTGAAGTATATTGAACATGTCATTTTATAAAAGTTGTGTAATTTTGGGCTCTGTAGAAATCC
>DALS01000022.1 GCA_002499445.1 Methanosarcina sp. UBA293 | reverse complement strand
TTTGGGAAAAGGTTTGATCGAAAACCCTGGAAGCGACGTGATCACAACCCTTTTGAAAAAAGGTTTGATCGAAAACAGTGTAACGGTTGGGTTTGAAAGCCTTATCCTCAAACCCTATCAGCGTGATCAACCGGCGCAACGGTTGCGGTGCAACGGTTGTGTTTGATCAAAAACAGCAGTCATAATATCTTTGAGTTTCTTGTAGGCTGTCTTTACTATCTCACATCGTTTTACGCATAAGCAGTGTACATATCATATGCCCATGTATAATGTTCAAAAACCATCAGGGTAAGGATATTTGTAGCACTGTCAAAGGTATAGATTAATACAAAGGGCCCGATATGAATTCTCCATTTACCCTCAAACTCGGCTTCAAGAGAAACTCCAATTTCCGGCCTGTATGCCAGGAGGCGGAGTCGATGTTTTACGTAATCGTAATTTGACCTGTCAAGCTGATACAATGTTTTAAGATTTTTTCGGACTGAGGGATGAAGGACTACTTTATATGTCATTCCTCTACCTTTTCGAAAAGTTCATCAAATTCAAACGCAGGCAAGTGGTGGACCGAAATATCCTGCTCCGCTTTCTGAATTTTTAAGGAGAAGGACGGTTGAAAAGCAGCTTCAGGTGGATACTTTATCTCATTAAATTTTTTCTCTAGCTCCTTTAGCTGATCGAAAACTTCCGCAAGTAACATACCCATCAGCTCACTCAAATTCGAACATTAAAGTAGAATTATAGAAACTCGTATGTTCAATGAAGGGGGTTTAATATTATTATTTATATATATTTCGGGCTTTAAATTTGAGGTTAATGAAAAATCTGGATTGAAGAGTAAATTTGGATACTTCCAGGAACCTTTGTTATTTGGGCAGCAGTCTTAAGTTCTTTTTTCGTCCCATCCTTAGTTTCATTTTGTAACTTCTTTTTCAATTCCGGCTCCATAGCAATTACCTACTAATGATTATATATCTTAATCATAATATTATTCCGACAATTTTGATCTCATGAGCTGGCTCATGAGTCCCAGTTTTAAAAACGAAAGGAGGCATTTAATTGCAGTACAGCATGGGCATTGACGCAGGAGGCACCTATACCGATTCTATCATAATTCGGGATTCTGATGGCAAGGTAATGAATTCGAGCAAGGCGCTTACCACCTACCCCGACCTGCTTACAGGAATAAGGAAATCCATAGATGGGCTGGATGAAAAATATTTAAAGGATATAAAAATGGTTTCAGTCTCAACTACGCTTGCTACAAACACGATCCTTGAGAAAAATGGCTATCCTGTGGGGCTTATCCTTGTAGGGGACTATGAAATTCCAGAAAGAATGGATGTCGATTTTTATACTGTGGTAAAAGGAGGGCATGACCACCACGGAGCCGAACTGTTTTCCCTTGATATGGAGGCTGTGGAAGCTTTTGTCAATAGGGTTAAGGATAAAGTTTCAACTTTTGCAGTCTCTTCGTATTTCAGTGTGCGAAATCCTGCTCATGAACTTGCAGTCAAAGCCCGTATCCAGGAGCTTACTGGAATGCATGTGGTTTGCGGGCACGAACTCTCTCTTGACCTTGGAGCCTATGAGAGAGGAATTACAGCCTACCTGAATGCC
Source organism: Methanosarcina sp. UBA293 (assembly GCA_002499445.1). GTDB lineage: Archaea > Halobacteriota > Methanosarcinia > Methanosarcinales > Methanosarcinaceae > Methanosarcina. The sequence goes on along the minus strand of DALS01000022.1, from coordinate 30,927 downwards.
CAGCTGATTCCTATCGCAGACCAGTTTATCCGCTCAATCAGGGAAGAAATCTCCAGACGGGGAATGAATTCAAGGCTGTTGATGCTTAAATGCGACGGTTCGGTCGTGGGCATTAACGAAGCCCTGGAAAAACCAATTGAGTCTATCTTTTCGGGTCCTGCAGCAAGTCTTGTAGGGGCATCCTATCTTTCAGGGTTTGACACCTGTGCAGTTATTGATGTGGGCGGGACAAGTACAGATGTCTCCATGCTCGAAGACGGGCTTCCTGAACTTTGTGCGGAAGGAGCTATAGTCGGAGGCTGGCAGACAAAGGTTAAAGCCATCCGGATGGAAACTTCAGCAATGGGAGGAGACAGCCATATCTGGGTCAAGAACATGAAAATAAATATCGGCCCAAGGCGAGTTATCCCACTCTGCGTTGCAGCTGTCAAATATCCTGGATTTCTCGAAGCCCTGAGGAAAGGAAGAATCCCTGGGGCTATGCGCCTTGAAGAAAATGTGCAGCCTACCAAATTCTTTGTAAGGACAGGTATTGAGCCCTCAAACCTTGGAAAATTTGAAAAGGAACTTTATGACAGGATAGGAGATTTTCCTGCCTCGCTTAACGATATCTTCTGGGAAACCGAGAATAAGCTTTCTCCAGGTTTGCTTGATTCGCTTATAAGAAAACGCCTGATCCAGGCAATAGGTTTTACCCCAACCGATGCGCTTCACGTACTCGAGGAATATACATCCTGGGATAGGGAAGCCTCAAAAGTGGGAGCAAAACTTCTTGAACGCTATACACAGATTGACCATATCGAGCTCTGCAAACAGATAAAACAGGATTTTGCAAGGAATATGGCTTTAAACCTGATATCTTTTATTCAGAAGGATGTGCCTTCTTCTGAAATCGAAAAAATTCTCCTCTCTGACAAGTTTACTCAATTCAGGATTAAAATTCCTGTAGTACTTATAGGAGGGCCTGTGGTAGCATACGTTGAAGAATTGAAACAAATTCTCGATGCCGACATCATAGTCCCTGAATATGCCGGGGTAGGAAATGCTGTTGGAGCTGTTGTAGGCAAGGGTATAAAAAGGATTGAAATCCTGATAAAAAGCACCTATTCAAAGAATAAGAGAAGGCTTGTCCTTTTATTCTCGCCAAGAGGCAGAGAAACCTTTGGAAGCTATCCCGAAGCTCTAGAATATGCAGAGACTCTGGGAAGAGAACTTGTCATGGAATATATGACCGAAGCCGGGCTCGATAAAGGGCAGGTCCATATCGAAGTTGATAAAAAGGATATCGCTTTGAGTGAAGCAGGGACAATACCTGTAGAAACAAAGCTCGTTTTTGTAGGAATTGGAATGCCAAAAGTTTGAATTTTTCCTGGTCCCTTCTATCGCCAAATATTTGAGTCTCAGTCCTGGTCCCTGCTTTCAGAGCATCAGCACTAGCAAAAAAAGCACAAAAGCCGCAAAAACATTACAAATAGCACATTAAAACATCACAAAAACATTACAAACGGCACGGAAAAGACAGCGTTAAAACATTGAAAACGTAAACAAGTACAGTGCTAAAACATCGAAAACGTAAAAGGCGATGTAAAAATGGTATATAATTCAAAAATGGTATACGACCAAAAAATGGCATATAATTTGGGCATTGATGCAGGCGGGACTTATACAGACTCGGTTTTAATCCGGAAATCGGATGGAAAAATTGTATGCTCAAACAAGGCACTTACAACCTATCCTGATCCTCTTGAGGGAATAAAAAAGTCAGTTGACGGACTTGACCCAGAAAAACTGAGACTCGTGAGCACGGTTTCAGTTTCAACAACTCTCGCCACCAATACTATCCTCGAAAAAACAGGGTATCCTGTTGGACTTATTCTTATAGGGGACTATGACATCCCGGTAGATTCAGGACTTGAAAACTACATCATGGTACAGGGAGGACATGACAGTAATGGGGAGGAAGTAGCAGCCCTTGACCTGTTAGCAGTAGAAAAATTCGTACTTGAAATAAAAGACAGAGTCTCGGCTTTTGCAGTTTCTTCTTATTTCAGTGTGCGAAATCCTGAACATGAACTGCGCGTAAAAACCCTGATTCAGGAACTTACAGGGCTGCCTGTTGTGTGCGGGCATGAACTTGCCCAGTCTCTCGGAGCCTATGAAAGGGGAGTTACTGCCTACCTCAATGCCCAGCTCCTGCCTGTAGCAGAGGGCTTCTTAAAGACGGTAGTTAGTGAGATCGAAAGCAGAGGCCTCAACCCAAGAATTGCCATGCTCCGCTGCGATGGGTCTGTAGTAAATATGCATGAAGCCATGAAAAGACCTATTGAGTCGGTCTTTTCAGGTCCTGCGGCAAGCCTGCTTGGGGCTTCCTATCTATCCGGACACGAAACCTGCACTGTAATTGACGTTGGAGGGACAAGCACGGATGTCTCCCTGATACATAAAGGGCTTCCTCACCTCAGCGAAACAGGAGCAATTGTTGGAGGCTGGCAAACAAAAGTCAGGGCATTGCGTATGGAGACCTCAGCTATGGGTGGGGACAGTCACATCTGGGTCCAGAGTGGCAATATAAACATAGGCCCCAGGCGGGTCATCCCTCTCTGCAGAGCAGCAGTCCTATATCCCGATTTCATGAGCACTCTGAAAAAGCGCTGGATTCCGGATAGGCTCAAACTGGATGAGCATATCCAGGCAACAAAATTCTTTGTCAGGACCGAGCAGAAACCTGTCAATCTGAGCCGCGAAGAAGGAGAACTCCTCGCTCTTATAAGAAACGAGCCACTTTCACTCAAAGACGTTTACTGGGACAGAAACATCCTGCCTTCAAAGAGGGTAATGAATTCTCTAATCCAGAAGCGTCTTGTTCAGGTAATAGGTTTTACTCCAACCGATGCCCTGCATGTGCTTGGAGAATATGATGAATGGGATGCCGAAGCCTCTGAAATCGGAGCTACTCTCCTTGCAAACTTCATGGGGATCGATAGGTACGAGTTCTGTTTAAAAGTAAAGCTGCTCTTTGCCAGGAACATGGCAAGAGACTTAATCGCTTTTCTTATGGAAGGCGTGGATAGGGCTGAAGTTAAAAAAATGCTCGAAGGCAATTTCTTTGCCCGATTAAAAGTGGATATCCCTGTTGTCCTTTTAGGGGGCCCGGTCCGAGCTTATGTGGACGAACTAAAGAAGCTAATAGATGCCGAAATCTTTGTCCCTGAATACTCAGATGTTGGAAATGCAGCCGGAGCTCTTGCAGGAAAAGGGACAAAGCGTATTGAGATAACTGTGCGCACCCTTTACAGTGAATCCAAGTATGACCTTAAAACAAAAGGTGTCTTTGTATACACTCCAGTAGGAAGGCGGCATTTCGTTGTCAGAAGCGAGGCCCTGGAGTTTGCAGAAGAATTCGGGAGAAAGCTTGTGCTTGACTACATGGCTGAGTCAGGGCTTTTCCCGGACCAGGTTACAGTTAATGTAGAGAAAAAGGATATAATGACTCATGCAAGCAAAGTTCCCCTCGAGACCAGGTTTGTTTTTGAAGGGATTGCGGATTTTGATATATACGAAAGAGCCGTAACGATATAAATAAGGGCAAAAAAAGTTGCAAAGAACTAACCGAACAGAATTCTACTCTGGATTGCATCTCTCACATAAAATACTCGGTCTTTATAAGTTCAGATTAATAAGATAAAGTTCATAACCCTAGTGTACATTTGAAACATGAAAGAAGGACTATGAGCCCAATAGTCCAGCTTATACTATATAGAGTTTGACTTATTTGCGTATTGGTTCCTCATACAATGGAAGCGTTGCACAGCAGATGCATAAATTCTTTAAGGAGTTGACATGATCCCAAGAAAAGCATTTTTGACAAAGGGTACGGGGGTACACAAAGATAGATTGGCATCCTTTGAACTTGCGCTAAGGGCTGCAAAAATAGAGAAATACAATATTGTAAGTGTTTCAAGCATTCTACCTCCCAATTGCAAACTAGTACCTAGAGAAGAAGGACTCCTGGAGTTGAAACCTGGTGCCATTGTTTATTGTGTACTTGCAAGGAACGATACTAATGAGCCTCACCGTTTAATGGCTTCAGCTATAGGAACTGCGGTCCCTGTAAATGAACAAAACTACGGATATATCTCTGAACACCACTCTTTTGGAGAAGAAGAAACCATTGCAGGAGAATATGCTGAAGACCTTGCAGCAACCATGCTTGCAACCACCCTTGGCATAGAGTTTGACGCGGAAATGGCATGGCATGAGAGAGAGCAGGTCTATAAGGCAAGCGGACATATCTTTGACACGTACCATATTTGCCAGACTGCAAAAGGCGACAAGGACGGAAAATGGACTACGGTTGTAGCTGCGATGGTCTTTATTACAAAATGAAAATAAATTGAGAAAAATAAGTAAAAAAAGAAACTTATAGAATTTAAAGAGACTTAAGGAAACTAATAGAGCTAAGGGGAAGAAGATCAAAAACGATTGATTCCCTCCAGCTCAGGATCTTTGAGGTTTTCAGCCCAACTACGTAAAATAAATCATTTTGTTAGGTAAAACAGCCAACACATTATTCTCTATTCCTGACAGAACTAGTTTCTCAATTCTTTCTCTGGTATTTTTGCGTGTATTTTTTATCCCGAGAACTCTCGAAGTCTGAACAATAAGATCTTCAAGAGGAGTTGAATACTGGCTGTTCAGGACAAAACGGATAGCTTCTATTATTTCCTCGTCACAGATCCACTCGATTTTTACAGATATATCCCCATCACGCCTGCGCAGGAGACTGGCAGGTTCTGAAACTGGCCAGTAAAACTCACCTTTGACCTGGATTTTTCCAGAGCTTTCGGCAAGAGCTGCAATATCAAATATCCGTTGCTTTATTTTTCCGAGCATGCGAGGAATTCCTGCATGTGATTTTATCCGCTGCAGTAGGAGTTCCGCATGAATAGGACCTTCACACCCTATAATCCGTATAACCGCTTCCTCAAGACGCTTATCGGAAACTTCAGAAATATCACCTGATTGCGGAAGCCCTGAGGAATGGCAGGTCTGGTAAAGGGGGATAGTAGTTTCCAGCGAATTGGGTTTTTCAGGCAGTTTTTCTGGATCAGGCTCAATTGCAGATTCGACCGTGGATTCGTTTTTTGACTCCGACTCAGGTTCCAAAATCCATTTTTCACTACCTACACAATCCCAGCTACCTGCGTAACTGTCATCCTCGCCTGCATAACCGTCATCCTCGCCTGCATAATTATCATAATTATTTTCCTCAGAGTCAGGCTCAGGTTTGAAATCGCCTCCTGAACCATAAATATAAGCAAATTCATTAAGCCGCTTACGCTTCTTTTTCATCTCAGAATCTGTACTGAAATCAATTTCAGGGCAAGCTTGGAAAAAACTTCCTTTCTCAGGCTCGGGCTCAGGTATGAGTCCAATTTCGTCCTCTTCAGAGCAGGGCTGTGTGCTGAATTTAAGAAGTTTTGATTTTCCTGACCTTCTTACAGGCTTCTTGCGGGAATTCCCATCAGCTATCAGAGCCGTTGATTCTGCTTTTAAAGCTATTTCTGGCAGGAAATCTATATCTGAAGAAGGTGTAAGTCCTTCTTCCAGTTTAAAAAAATCCCCTGAGTAAGGTTCTTTAACTTCGGCTCCAAAGGATGTCTCTGTTAGAACTTCAGCTTCAAAAGTTTCCGAGAGAGAAGTTCTGTCATAAAATAAAGTCTCAAGTCCTTCATCATTTTTGCTTGCCATATTCCCTGCAGGCGAAGTTGAAAATGCGGGTAAACCCGGAGCTTCAGGAAAATCGGATAACTTTTCTGCACTGAATAACTTTTCTGCACTGAATAACTTTTCTGCACTGGATAACTTTCCTGCACTGGATAACTCTCTCTCAGGGTTTCGGTTCTTGGGACCCGCCCAGGCAGACGGCTCGTTTATTATCGGAACATTGAGTTTAATTTCGGATTTTTCCTGTGCTTTTGCCAGTTTTATAGCCCCTTTTACAGCCTCAAGCAGCTTTTCCCTACTCTCTTTCGGATGCAGATACCAATCTGTTGACCAGACCCTGTAAATCTTCCAGCCCAGCCCTTCGAGTACCTGCTGGCGCAGGCGATCGCGGTCCCGTGCAACAGGCAAAGAATAATAGCTCGCTCCATCGCACTCGATTCCAAGTACGTATCGCCCTGGATAGATCGGGTCAGGGACTGCAAGGTCGAGCCTGTACCCTGCACAGCCAATCTGTCTGTGGACTTCGCAGCCATTTTCTTCCAGGAATTTGGAGACCGCATCTTCGAAAGACGAATTAAGAGTTTCCTTGCTGTATGCAGGGGAGGGAAGTCTCCCACTCTCTGCAAACTCCAGGAAGACTTTAAGAGCCCGAAGCCCGAAAGCTGAATTTTCTTCCAGATGCAGGTCCTTTGAGGTAAAATTCGCAAAAACAACACATTTTTCTCTGGCTCGTGTAATAAGAACATTAAGACGCCTTTCTCCTCCTTCTCGGTTAAGCGGACCAAAGTTAAGGGAAAGTTTTCGGCTGCCGTCAAAACCAAAACCCACACTGAGCAGTATAACATCCCTTTCGTCACCCTGGATAGTCTCAAGATTTTTAACAAAAAAGTGCTCGCCTCTCTCGTTTTCCAAATTGAGGTCAAGTCCAGGATTTGCTTTAAGCAGGATCTCGATTTCTTCCAGGATAGCTTCCTGTTGTTTCACATTAAAAGTCCCGACCCCAAGGCTTTTATCAGGATGCCTGCTGAAGTGTTCGAAAACTGCCTTTGCAACCGCTCTTGCTTCTATACGGTTTGCTCCGCTTTTGCCTCTGTCATAAACCGCATCTGGAAGATGCATGAATTTAAGTCCCAGGTTTCCGTCATTCTGCATTGGAGAAGGGTAAACATAGAGCCGATTATCGTAAAACTCCTGATTTGAAATCGCAATCAAAGACTCGTGCCTGCTCCTGTAATGCCAGCGCAGAATCTTTACCGGAAAACTGCGTTTGCACACATTCAGGATACTTTCTATATCCCCGGCTGTAATATAGTCATCTGGCTCACTCTCAGGAGAGTCAAGCACAGTATCGAAGAAATCGGTTGGTGGAAGCTGTTTTGAGTCCCCCATTACCACAACCTGTTTTCCGCGCAGGAGAGCTCCAACCGCATCTTCAGGCCTGACCTGGCTGGCTTCGTCAAAAATAATTACATCAAAACGCGTGCTCCTTGGGTCAAGGTACTGGGCAATTGAAAGCGGGCTCATAAGGAAACAGGGCTTAATCTTCTGGATCAAGCCACCTGCCTTTTTCATAAGGGTGCGGATAGGCATATGCCCTCTTTTCCTGTTGAATTCATTGAGCAGAATGCCTGCTTCTGAAGCTCTTGACGCACCTGAGGTCAATTTTGGAGCATTATCATAAGATGAACAGATTATCCTTTTTTGGTTTTCCAGAAGGACCTTTTTGTCAAGTTCCCTGAATTTGCCAAGCTTGTTTTCGTGGAGTTCCCGGATGAAAGTAGAAAGTGCAGGTCTCTCCCTGAAGGCACGATTCAGGAGGATTTCAACATAATTGCCTTCAAAAGCAGGAATTGCATCGCAGACTGCAATTTTTCCGGATTCAAGGTCTTCCATCATAGGTGCTGCCCTTGATTCCAGACAGATTTGCCTATATCCCAGGTACTGGCTCCAGAATACCAGGGAGGAAGTCTCGTTTTTCCACCTAGTAACACGGGATTTTAACGCGCTGAGTTTTATGGCTTCGAGACCATTTCCGAACATTTTTCCAAAATCTGTGCCTATACGAGTCCCAACTTTTTTGAACGACTCTAGAAATTCCTGCTTTGCGGTGAGTACCTTGCTGACTGCGGATTCAAGGGCAACGCTGTCAATTCCAGCTCCTATGAGCTTGAAACTCCTTTCCGTCAAAATATCTTCTTCCAGATACTTCCGGAAGAGAATTATCCATTGGCTGTACTCCTCAAGGAGGATAGGCTCACTTTCAAAACCTTTCCAGTAATCCCCAAAGTACTTTTTGCCTTTTGCGTCCGAACTTTCAAGCTCCAGCCTGTGTGCTTTAAATTCGGAAAGGGATGCCAGGTCAAGCAGGATTTTACTGTCCCTAAAAGGCACTCCAGAGAGATAACAGGCTGAGATCTCTTTCTTGAGTTTCCTGTACTTTGGGTTTAATAGTTTTAGGAGGTTGCCTGAAAGTTCCTCGAATTTAGAAGAGTCAAGCTCAAAGATTGCAGGGTGAAAGGTTTTGTCCACAAAGGTTTTGAGCTCTATGTATTGCCTGAGTTTCGAAACCAGAACATCAGCCTCAGCTCTTGAGGTCTCAGATTCCCATTCAGAACTCTGAAGCATTTTTTCAGGCAGAGGCTTTGAGTTTCCAACGAACCTTGCTGCATCGATTACAGTTGTAATTCCCTTAAAGGTGCCGGGCTTTGAGGTTGCAGAGAGGTCATTAAGGGGTTTTATTGCCGTTTCCAGCGCCTCAAAAGCAGCTGCGCATTCGCCTGTAAGAGATTCAATTTCATCGAGATCAGCAGGCAGTATAAGTCCTGGTTCACAGCCATACCAGGGATTTTTCCGGACCGGTTCAAGGAAAGGAAGGACCTGACCCAATTTTTCCAGAACAGCCTCTGCATTAGCCCAGGTTTCAGGCTCCCAGGTTTCAGGTTCCTGAAACTTGTAAATGGGCATTTTCAGGCCTTTTGACTCAAAATAAGCCCTTGTCTTTTCCCTTATTCCGTAGAGAGTATAGAGGCTGGGATAGAGTTTCCCCACAGGTTCCCCAAGAGACAGGGTATACTCATTGAGTTCATGTTTTAGCTTTTCGAGTTCATTTAGGTCCCTTTCAGGGCGTATTGGGGAAGGGGCTTCACGGTTTAAGGTTTTTTCCAGTTCTTCAAGCACGGCTTTTTTCCGGGTCTGGTTGCTGTGGATCTCCAGACAGAGCTCTCCTAGGCCTGCAGAATCCAGTCTGCTCTTTACAACCTGAAGGGCAGCCATTTTCTCACTTACAAAAAGTACGCTTTTTCCCTGAGCCATAAGTTCTGCAATCGTATTTGCAATCGTCTGGGACTTTCCAGTTCCGGGTGGGCCCTCAACAACAAGATTTTTTCCGGCTTTTACATCTTCAATAACTGCGATCTGGGAGGAATCGGCGTCCATTATCTGGTAAGTGTCTTTTGCTGAAAGTTTTAGGTCGACTTCTCCTTCAAGGAAACCTGAAGCTTCGCATTGAGGATCCTCGGGGTTAAAGACTTTCCGGATCAGGGGATGGTCTGCAGGAGACATATCTTCAGGCCAGGTTGCAGAATCAAGGTCTTTATACATGACAAATTTTCTGAAGTTAAAAAGGTCAAGACAAATTTCAGGCAGGAGCTTCCAGTCCTTGTTTTCATGGATTGCTCTGGATACAGCCCTGAAATATTCCTCAATTCCTGCAGCTTCCTCAGGCATCTCAAACTCAGGAAGCTGGATTCCAAACTCTTTCATTTTAGCCTGGAGGGTAATTGAAGTAAAGATCTCGTCTCCTGTCCACTGGATACTGAAATTTCGAGCTTTTCCTATACGTTTGAGTTCAACAGGGATCAGGAGAAGGGGAGCTTTCGGACTTTTTACGCTCGAGCGACTGTCATTCCACTGCAGTAAGCCAAGCGCAAGGTAAAGCACAGGATAACCCTGTTCTTCAAAAATGGAGTTTGCCTGGTTAAAAACGTAAAAAAGCTTTTTATCAAGGGTTTCGCTGTCTTCCGGAGTTTTCAAGAAAAGGTCGGAGCGGGAACTCTGGGGTTTATTTTCTTTCTGGAGTTTATTTTCTTCGGGAACCAGGATTTTTCCTATTGTTTTCAAAAACCGGCTTTCCTTTTCCGAAGCCTCATCTTCTGCCTCATTTTCGACTTTCTCACCTTTTTTGAGCCTGGCGTTTGCCCTGAACCTCATCGATTTTTCCTGGAGAACAAAGAGCTCATAAACTTTCTCAGGCTTTCGACCTGTAATTAAGAGAGTCCTTCTCTGGGAAGGGCGGTAATTAAGAAGATTATTTCGAAGGGACAAATCGAGCAAGTTCTGCCTTAGCGCTTCTAATTCCTTAACTACATCTACCATAAGAATACTAGGCCCCATTTAAAATAATCAATTAAATATATTTATATTAAATATAATTCAAAGATTTATAATAATTTACTGTGTTCCGATAAACAGAGTCATGAATAGAAGAAAATTACAAATTAAATTGGGGAGAGCTCCTTTTAGAACAAAATATTTAATAAGAATACATCTGGAATATTTTCCTTGCTATATCTGAAAATTATTTACCTACTATTAGAATTTTTCTAAATTATTGTTATTTCTCTCATAACATCAAAGCCAAGATGCTACCTCCTAATCTATTTAAAGATCTATAATTTGGGTGCTAAAAATCTAGTGTAAGCATACCATGAAAACCGCAAGAACTAGGAAAAACATGAAAATTAGAAAAAAGAAGATAGCAATACTGTCAAAAAACTGTTTTATAAAAGTAGTTTCGATAATCTTAAATGCTGTCAAAACTAATTATAAGCTGATAGCGAGTGCGGAAAAAGAATATGGAGGCGTGTTTGGGTGCTTCCTCATCCATCGTCACATCACCCCCAAACACGCCTGTGCCTCTTATCCGCACATCTCTTTGTCCCTTTTATTTCACTCTTTTATCTTTTTTCCTTCAGTTTCCACTTTCCTTCAGTTTCCGCTTTCCTTTAGTCTTTTCTAGTAATTCCGAATGCCGATGCGGAAGGATCAGGTTTAGAAATGCGATTTTTCACTCCAAGTATCCTCACAATTACCAGGCTTATCTCAAAGAAGATTACCATGGGCACAGCAATCATTATCTGACTGAATACATCTGGCCCAGGAGTAATGGCAGCTGCAGCAACCATTATGAGGATATAAAGGTGTTTTCGATAGGTTACAAGTGTTCTGTATTTTACAAACCCGTTCCTGGTAAGGAAAGTAAGTACTATAGGAAGTTCAAAAACCAGACCGAACATTACCGTGCCTGACGCTACGAATGAGATAAACTTGAAGATCGAATAAGTTGCAGTCACCCCTGAACCTGCTGCATCCATATAGAGATACTTGAGAAAGAAAGGCAGCATAAAAAAGTAGGCGTATGAAGCCCCAAGGATAAACATGATAACAGCAGCTATCCCCAGTATAACAAACTGACTTTTTCCTATAGATATCGGGACGCGAATCGAATACCGCCTCGAGATGGCTCTATAAATATAAAATGCAATAAGAGGCAGGGTAATGAGCAGCCCGATTATAATCGAGAGCTTAAGCTGTAGTATCATTACTTCCAGAGGGGATATGTAAACAAGTTTTGCACCCTCTGGGAGAAGGTCATCTTTCATTCTCTGGATTAGAGGACCTGTAAACTGGAAAGAGAAAATAATGCCTGCGATAAGAACCCCAGCAATAGTAAGCAACTTATTCCGTAGGGTCAGCAGGATTACACTGAGATTTTCAATGGCTTCAGACATATGGAGTACCTATCCGGAAAAGTAAAAGAAAGTTCTTTATCCCACTTAGAGGATTCTTATTTTTACTGATCTTCACTGAGGGTAGATTTGATTTAGACTTATTTACCCACAGATTTCATCCTCAACTTTCTTTTACCTTTTTTGTTTTTTCGCTTTAGGACTATCCGGCTCTTTTTATGGAGTCCTTTGAATGCTTCCTGAACCTGCCAGCAATTCAAGAGAATTCGCTTAATGGAGCCACAAATTGAGTACGGAAAGGTTTATGTTTGACTATGGAAACAGGGAAATAACAGTTACCTTTGTAGATTACATTCATTATAATAAATATATTACATTTATTATCTTAACCAAGTCATTATATTTATTATCTTAACCAAGTCATTATGCTTATTATCTTAATCAAGTCATTATGTTTATTATCTTAACCAAGTCATTACGTTTATTATCTTAACCAAGTCATTATGTTTATTATCTTAACCAAGTCATTATGTTTATTATCTTAATCAAGTCATTGTGTTTATTATCTTAATCAGATCGTTATAATTATTATCTTAACCAGGTCACATTAATTATTTAATCAGATTATACTAATTATTTTAATCAGTATATAATAACTGAATTTTATGGTCTCTCAATTAAACTCTATCAATTAAGATAACTATGATATATAAATTATCTTAATTGAGTTATATTAATAACTTATAACTTGATTAAGCAACTTATCTTACCCAGGTTATATTAATCATTTTAAACGTTTCTATTATAATGACTCAGGTGGACGAGTCAGGTTGGACGAGTCAGGTGTCATATACTCAAGTATGCCCCTATAAGGTATGTATGGCCCTATAAGGTATGCGAATAAGTAGAAAGATATTGTGAAAAGAGATTGCAAAACAAATTATATTGTAAAACAGATTGTGAAAATCTCTTGCCCCGGGAAATTAGAATACTTTAATAAGAAGAATTGTAATTACATTTATTATTATGTTACGATATTAATATATTTATCTAGGTGCATATAGAGCTGGAAAACGATGGACTCACTGAATACAGGCAACGGAACAACAACCCCCACCGAAAAAGCATCTGAAATGAATCCATATACCTCAGGTGTCCCAGGAGATATCGAGGAACCCATTGTGGCCCACCTGGTTGAGCTAAGAAACCGGCTAGCAATTGTCTTACTCTGGCTATTTTTAGGAATATTTCTCGCTTTCCCATTCTCGGCAAAAGGGGTACTGTTTGTCTGGAAGGTCTTTATAAGTACTGACATTTATATGGCAGCATACTCGCCTCTTGAATGGATTTTTGCTCGCCTCAAGCTCAGCTTGGTCTTTGCCCTTGCGATCTCGATTCCACAGTTCTTCTACCAGCTTTACAGGTTTGCGGGCAAAGGACTTTACCCACATGAGAGGCGTTTTTTCCTCAAAGTAATCCCGGCATCATTCCTGCTTTTTGTCTTCGGGACCGCTGTAGGTTACTTTATCATCTTGCCTGTGATGTTTAAGTATATCCTCTATTACTCAGGTGACATGGCTACAGCCCAGCTTTCAGTCCAGAATACCTTCTCAGCCATAACTACAATTCTTGCAGGCTTTGGAATTGTGTTCCAGCTTCCTTTGCTTGTGGTCTTTGCCGTGAAGATGGGGTTAATAGAGTACCAAACCCTAAAAAAGCAGAGAATGCTGGTCTACAGTATGATTATGGCAGTTTCGTTATTCCTTTCCCCTGACCCAACTTTCATTGCCCAAATTCTTGTAGCGCTTTTACTGGGAGTCCTGTTTGAGTTCAGTCTACTAATTATCAGGTTATTTTGAGGGTGGGCCTGTGATTTGATAAAATCATTTTTAGTTTAAAGATTAACGATCCTAAAGAGTTTCAAAGCTTAGGCCGTCATTGATCTTTTTACAAGGTTTTTTATATTTGATTGTTAATAATTACCAGCAATGATAGGTACACAAGAATTGATAGCAATTATCATTGCTGCGCTCTTCCTCTTTGGGCCCCAGAAGCTTCCTGAGCTTGCACGGTCTTTAGGAGGCGCTATGGGGGAATTTAAAAAAGCACAGCGGGCTGCTGAGCTTGAACTGAATCAATTCGATGCCTATACCCGAAAAGCCGAGAATAAAGCTGTTCCAGGGGAAAAAGAGAAAGAGAAGGAGAATGAACAAAAACCCACTCCAGGCAGCAGTAAAGAAATAAAAACTGATACCGATATAGAAACCGGTACAGATGCAAAATCCGACACTGATCTGGAAAATGTGCCAGAAGCCGGAAAATCTCTATCTGGACAGGAAGAGCCCAAAAAAGGCTGAAATACCGGGATCAAGCTAAGATAAAAAGATAATAGACTGAAGGAAATAGACTGAAATAAGTAATAAATGAAATAATAAGAAGTAAATAAATTAGAAATAATTAAATATATAATGTCTACGATAATGAGTAAAAATAGAAACTTTATAATAACATAAAAAGTCTTAGCTTAACTTAGAGATATTATAGCTTTCAGGTCATTATCTTTCAGGTCATTATTTACCTTCTTTCAGGTCATTATTTACCTGCTAAATTATATTTATTTAATAAAACGAAGAGCTTGAGGTCAAGCCATGATAGGCACACAAGAACTCATAATGATTTTTGCAGTAGTCGTGCTCCTTTTTGGGGCGTCCAAACTTCCTGAACTGGCTCGGTCCATGGGAAGTTCAGTGGGAGAATTCAAGAAAGCCCAGAAGGAATCTGAACAGAACCTTAGGGAATTTGAGAAATCGTTAAAGGAGCCAGCAGCTCCAAAGAACAAGGTACAGGAAACCGCCCATAAACTTGGGATTGATATAAGAGGCAAGACTGACGACCAGCTTCTAGATGAGATTCAGAGGTCCACAGAAAGGCCAAAAGAAGTTTCTGAACCCTGAGAAATACCTGAAAAATGATATATTTTTTCTTTTCAGGGTATTTAATTCAGGCTTAACCTTTTGTTCAAGCCATTTATCTCATTTTAACCTAAAATCTTATTTTTTTCCTTAAATCTTATTTTTTCCTTTACTGAATAACTATAGTGAAACAATCGATATGGAGTACTTTTGTGGTAGAGCTGATCAGCGAAGTCGACAAAAACGATAATTTTCTTGGGCTACGGGAGCGAGAGGAATTTTATTCGGGAAAGCATATCCACAGGGCCGCTCAACTTATCCTGCTAAATCCTGAAAACAAAATGCTTATCCAAAAAAGGTCACCTAAAAAACGCTGGTACCCTGACCGTTATACATACTCAGTAAGCGGTACTGTAGCAAATGAATCTTATGAAACCTGCATGGAGCGTGAAATGCTCGAAGAAATTGGAATCTCAGTTCCCTTCAAAAAACTGTTCAAAATTCCCTGTATCTTAAAAAATAAAGGTGCCTACCATACCGTCTTCTCAGGCCGTTGTTCGGAAGAAACTGCAAGTTTAATCCGGCTTGATCCGAAAGAAGCCGTCTATGTAGAATGGATTGAGCTGGAAGAACTGCATAGGGCTGTTAAAACCAAACCTGAAAAATATGTGCCTTCCCTGCGAGCAGGGATTACAAAAATTTTTCAAGAAGGGTATGGAAAATACCTTTTCTAATAGTACGGAAAAAGGGTTTCTGATGGTAAGGGAAATTATTATTGATAAGCGTTTAATTGATAAGAGTTGCGTTTAACTGATGACAGTTGCGTTTAATTAATGAGAGATTAATATTCGTACTCGTCAGATGTCTGTTTTGAGCCGCCAGTGTATTCACCTACAATTGGAATATGTTCTCCGCATTTTGGACAGGTCTTCTCAGGTGTGATTTCGTATTTTTCGATCTCAAAATAGCCACGGCTAATTAACAATTTTCCACAATTCGGGCAAAAAGTATTGTTGCGCTCACTGCCAGGGACATTGCCCATATAGACATATTTCAGCCCTTCTTCAGTTGCGATTTTACAGGCTTCCTGCATGGTTTTCACAGGGGTTGGAGAGAGATTTTGCATCTTGTACTGAGGATGGAAACGGGTAAAATGCAGAGGAGTCTCAGGTCCTAGGTTTTTATATACCCATTTTGAGAGTTCCCTGAGCTCATCAAGAGAATCGTTTAAACCAGGAATAATTAAGGTAGTAATCTCTACATGGATTCCGAGTTGTTTTGCAAGAGCAGAAGCCTCGAGCACAGGAGCCAGTTTTGCACTAGCGACATCGTGATAGAATTTTTCATTGAAAGCCTTGATATCAATATTGGCTGCATCCAGATAGGGTGCTATATGTCTGAGGGCATCAGGCGTCATATACCCATTTGTCACATAAATTGTTGCAAGTCCCGCGTCTTTTGCTAGTTTTGCACACTCGTAGGTATATTCGTGCCAGATTGTGGGCTCGTTATACGTCCATGCAATTGAGTTTGAGCGTGAGAGAAGCGCCCTTTGAATAAGTTCGTCAGGTGGAATATCACTTGTGTAAGCTTCCTCTAGACAGGTCTGGGATATTGACCAGTTCTGGCAGTGCTTGCAGCGGAAATTGCATCCAATTGATCCGACTGAATAAACATAAGACCCCGGGTAAAAGTGATAAAGCGGTTTCTTTTCTATAGGGTCAACTGCTTCGCTTGAAACCGTCCCATAAATAAGAGTATATAATTCTCCTTCTCGGTTCTCCCTGACCCCACAAAAGCCTCTTTTTCCTGGGGCAATTTTGCAACTCTGAGCACAGAGACTGCAGTGTACTTTATTGTCTCCGATTTTCTCGTAGAACATAGCTTCTTTTATCACTTCAATCCCCATTTAGAAATTGCTTTATGGCATAATAACGTTGCTGTTCCGGATTTTTTAGTTTCACAGGAAATTCTCTATATAAGGTATAATTATAACATAAGGTATATTATAAGCCGGTCCGCCAGAAGAATACTCCCCATAGTTAGATTATTTACGCGCAAATACAATTCTTGATCTTTCCTTCATATCAAAGTTAAGAAAGACTTCAAGCTAAGTTTTAAGCTGGCGCTTTACAAGAAAAAACAGGGCAAAAAATGAGAAATTTAAGTATCTTAATAGGATGCGTCAACGTAATCGACTGGTCTCTTAAAAACAGCTGCTATCATACCATTTTCGTCGATCTCGTTCGCAAACTTAATGAGTTCCCAGCCTTCAAAGCCGAGGCTATTAAGATCCTCTTTTGCCTTTGACCACTCACTGAACCTTATCTCTTTAACGTCGTATTCCCAGATGGTCATTTTAATTCATCTCCAGTAAAGTTGGGTAAGATTAACTTATCTATTAAGTGGTTGCATCTGCTATATTTATCTTTTTAAAAAATAGATTTGCGGTCAAATCAACTAAAATTGATTTAGAACACTCTAATTCCATTTGTCTCACAAACAACTGTACATTTCCCGTAGCTTAAAAAGCCAGTTTACTCAGGCAATTTCAAGCTGCGTTAAAGGCACAGTTTAGTATTATAGGAACAGAGTTACCTGACCCTTATAGATTGCTGAAAAGACTCAATAGATAATTTTCTGAATGTGTGAGTAGGTTTGCAAAAAATAAACTAAAAATATTCAACATTAAGCGCTTTCAATTTAAGAATTAATGTTAAGAAACTCTAAAGTTAAGAAACTCTAAAGTTAAGAGACTCAAATTAAGCATTGATAAAATGGAGGTCTGAAAACCTCCAGGTCCGGACAACTCCCAATCAAATCTCAACCAGTTTATACTCACGGCTTCCAAGGCCAATTTTTTCCCCATACTTTAGCTGGTGGGTTCCATCGACCATTGGCGATATGCCACTGAACTTATCAGCTCCTGCCTCGTGGTTGAAGTGCAGAGAAGAACTGACAAGTCCTTTTTGCCTATTTACAAGGTCATAGCTTGCCTGGTCAAGGGCAACAGGGTCTGTTGAGGCAAGAATTCCTATATCCGGCACAATAGGCGCATCACTCCAGGGCACGCAGTCGCAGTCAGGGGTAATCTTAAGCAGGAAATTAATATAGCCAACTCTGCCTTCTTTTCCTTTAACCGCGCCATAAGCGTATTCTGTAAGGCATTCCAGAAACTCCGGAATATCATTTTCCCAGTCAATATTAATTGCGCTTGAAGGACAGACTTCCATACACTGCCCGCAGCTTATGCAAACATCAGGCTCGATCATTGAGACCTCTCCTACAAGGGATGAGGCTCCAACAGGGCAGATTTCAACACATTCCCCGCAGGCTACGCATTTTTCTTCAACCACGTGAGGGCTTGTCCTGAAATGCTGCTCTTTTTTGCCGGCGGCAGGAGCACAGCCCATTGCAAGGTTCTTGATGGCTCCTCCGAATCCAGCTACGATATGCCCCTTCAAATGTGACATCACAATCATGGAATCGGCAGCAGCAATATCAGACCCTATTTTTACGGACTTGAAATGCTTCTGTCCAATTTCGACATCCACAGCGTTCTGGCTCCTGAGCCCATCCGATATTATAAGCGGAGCCCTGACAACAGAATAATCAAAACCATGCTCTATCGCTGTAGTCAGGTGGTCAACTGCATTATGCCGGCTGCCTGAGTAAAGCGTATTCGTGTCCGTAATAAACGGTTTTGCTCCTGCTGCCCTGATTTTCTCTACTACCTGCCTGACAAAAACCGGATTAATGTAACCATCGTTTCCGTATTCTCCGAAATGGATTTTGATCGCAGTCAGGTCTTCTGCTCCAAGCAGTTCGACAAAACCCGCTTCGTCAAAAAGTCTCTGAATCTTACTGATGGTATTCTCCTGCGGGGTTTTTGCCCTCAGGTCTGCAAAATAGACTTTACTTGCCATTAAAGTGCCTCCCATGAAAAATAGAATATATTACTCAATGAAATTTTAATTATTACTTTTACTCGTCCTATGCAATCAAGAAAGCCCTTTTCATGTTTAGATGTTACGCTGTTAAGTAAGAAAATAAAGGATGCTGCCCTCATCCAACACTTTCAAATCACAGAATTATTTGATGAGCTCATCCCAAAACACAGTTTTAATTTCAATTATCAGAATTATTCAAGATTGTTTTCGGAATCAGAAGCTTAATTGGTCACTTTAATAAGAGATCAAAGAAGCAAATTTTGAGTTTTAGGATAGGCTCAATGATTATTCCAATAGTTCAACATTCCAGTCTTCTTTATCAGCATAGTGTTCATAGGATCTTTTCAAACTCCGCATAATTTCTGATGTTCTTGGCCATTGCAGAGCAAGTTTTTCTGCATAATCATTATATTCTTTTGCAAGATCTCGTTCTTGTTTGCCACCATCAAAAGGTAACCTTGTTGTTGCACCTCTCAAATTCCATTTTCCAACTTCGAATGCATGCTCTAACACAGGACTTCTTAACTCTTCAATAATATCTCTTACAACTTCATGAGGCCAAATTTCATCAGTACCAAGTGGAGAATTTGATAGAATCGTACCTATTTGATTATCTCCAATTTCTAAAATCTCTAGTTTTTCCAGGTATTCTCTAGCTTTATGTATCCATTCTCTGAGCTTTTCAGAATTAATAGAACTTTCTTGTTGGCCTGGTATTTCCGAAATCATACTCAATAATAGCCAAACATTTTTTGCCCTAACCTTTTTAGAGGTAGCTGTGAGATCTCCCTCAGTCTCCGGCTCAAAAACTAAAGAAAGAAGGTGTACAAAAAATTCGGGATCATTTAAGATTTTTTCTTCGAGATACAGTGGTTTAACCGATTTCAGGCTGTTGTATTTCAAAAATGGTAAGTAAGTCCACTCAATTTGAACTATCTCTTCTTTCGGTAGTTGCCCTTGTTCTTGTATATATTCAATAGCACTAAGAATATTATGATCTCGAATTTGAATAGCTGATATTAGTTCAGCTTTTGTTATTGATTGTTTACTATTGGGATAGTTAGTAGATGCTATTTTTTTAAGGATACGGACTAGCAAATTACAATCTAAAGACACATCATGCCTTGAGCCATAAAAAACACGAGTTGAATCAAGCGCATTCAAAGGTCTTCCATTTATTAGTAACTGGTCTGCTACCCAATTGATCAGTCCCATATCTTTATCCATTAAATAGTAACGATTAACTTTTTTCCAATAAACTTCTGTAACTTCCTTGTCCATCCGATTTAATATTTCAAAAGTATTTTTGCCAAAGGGTAAACCTAACAGAAAGTTAACTATCCAATCTTTGTTCCTATAATTATACTGATTGGATACTAAATTTCCCCAACTTTCATCAAGGATGGCACACCAAAGAATAAAAGATTGTGAAGCAATTATTAAGCTTTCTTCATCGCTTTCCAACCAATCCATCAGTTCTGACTCAATCTTACTTTTGAACTCGGATTTGGCTATGACAGTACCGACTATCGTAGGAAAATTACATTCTCTAGTTAATTTTTCTATTCCGTCTATTTCTTTCATTTGATATATTTTCAGCAATACATCCTTCCGATAATTTTCTATTATTTTTTCACGCTCTTGAGGATCGATTTTTTGTTTAATTATCGGATTAATGAGTTTTGGAACATACTCATCGAAAAGATATTTATTTTTTAGTAATAAATCATCTGGAATAATGTAATCAAAAGCTTCTTCAAGCTTGCAAACAGCTTCTTTAGGGAGAGCCCACTCTCTATCCTCAAATTCTTTATGCCTAGAAATAATAGATCTGAGTTCATTTGCAATCTCTATTCTTACTTTGTCACCCAAATCCTCACTTTTGACTGTCAGCAGTTTATCAGTGAATTTGTAAAAAGATTCTTTCGGCAATCTAGTTACATTTTTAGCTAACTCAATCCATCTTGATTTTGGATCATGGTCCACTAAATCAATAAGTTTACCTGCCACAGATTTAACATATTGATAATAATCTTTGATGATGACTCCTTTTTTAAGAGTATCTGCCCAATTATGATAAATTGGTTTATTAATAGGAGAAGAAAAACCTCCACGTTCCTCTAGTAAAAGAGAAACCAGAAGTTTCCATGTCACTTCTGGATAATATTTAATCAAAACTGTATCAATGATATGCAGGCGATTTTCATGTGTTTCAGAGGTATTATTTACCCATCCTAAATAAATTTCTTTTAGAGAATTTAGTGGACCACTACTATGTATCTCACTTGGACAAATTTCAGAAAGCCTTGCTAGAGCTAGAGAAACTCGGGGTAAATAGTTTAAATTCCAAGATACTGTTTCAAGAGCCCATTGAAGATTTGAATAGGGACATCCACAAAATACTCCCTGTTCTATGAATAATGGACCAATGGGTGGATTTCTTCCTTCCATGCTACTTTCCAGCGATTTTAAGAAACTATCCGGTGCTGCTTCGGCTAAAGGAACTAAATTTCTTCCTATGGAATACCAGCCTCGAGCAGAGATGTCCTTAGTCAACAATTCTCTTACCCAGTAAGTCACTCGATCAGTAAGTTTAATTTCACCCATATTCTGACATTCATCGTCTCCAAATGCTGAAAACAATGCCAACGTATCAGCAAGTCCGAACTTTAACTCTTCCGAATATTCTGGAACTGCATTTTTTATACTTCCCAACCATCTATCTTCAGGTGGCAAATCAAAAGAAGGATCTGATTCACCTAAAACATCAAAAACGATGTTTTCTAGACGATCAATGCTTTGACGATTGATTTTACGAGCAATTAGTGACCAGAGATCATTTTTTGAAATAACCTGCCAATAACTTCCAATAAGGCGTACAGGAGTATCTTCAAAGGAAGTAAGTTCGTATAATTTACTTTCAAGTTGATCATAAGGAGTATCGGCCAATATTGAAATAGCTTCCTTATCTTTTGATTTCCGAGTATCCCATTTAGTCACCATCAAAATGGCAACCAGTACTTTTGGATCAAAGTGATCAACCCATTTTGGAATTATACATTCATGAGGACCAAGTATTTCATGTCGGCGAATTGGTCCCATAAAGCCTCGAGTATCAGAGTATATTTTTTCTGCTTGGTCTTTACTAATTCCCATTGACTGCAAAGCTATAATCCTATCATCTCGTAACATTTTCCCCAAGCTGATTTCATTAGAAGTTATTCGTGGTGAACTTGAATCAACTGGAATAACAACGAAGTGTCCTTTTTGCTTTGCGTACCCAATATTTTCTGGAGTGAATCCCTGAGGAACAAATATCAAGGAATTTTGAGTTTCCAACAAAAAATTCCATGATATTTGATCTTTAACAATTAGCGCCCGAGGAGCTAAATCTTCATTCTTTACTATAGTTGCAAGTGTGAATGCATAAGCCTCGTTTTCCGAATCCGCCTTAACAGAAATCAATAATGGGGAACCCGTTAATTTATTTAATAAATTTTCTGATTGTTCTGAATGTCCATTTAAAACAAGCTCAAAAGTTGCTTTGATAGAAGTACCACAGGCCCATGATTCCCATGCCTGTTCAATATCCCATATTGCACCTGTTCGTTTTCCAATAAGACTGGCAAACCATCGATGAACACTTGGACACTGCTGAAGCCAGTTTTCCAGATCATCAGCATTAATTCCACTAACTTGTTCCCAAACGTTTTCTTTATTTTTTTCAGAACATTTTTTGCCTTTATCTTTCCAAATTCTGGATGTAACAAAAACAAAAGCGGTTTCAGAAAGGCTTATATCGCCTGGATCATCAGTTCGTTTTTGATAATCGCTCTCAAATTTGTTATTAATATTTCCATTAGTTCCAAATTCCCAAACAGAAAAGCCAGAAGGAACAAATTCATTCCCCTCATCAACTTCTAGAGTGCCATCCCATCCTCCAATAGCTATACTGTCTCCTGATGGAAAATGCAAATGATCTGGTTTGCAACTTGCTAGAATCAATCTGCGAACCAATTCAGGCAATAATCCTTCAGCTTGACGTTTATTTGTTTCAGTCCATTGTTTAATGTCATTAGCAGTTACGAACCACCCAGTTTCCATAATAACCCTTCATTCTCATAATATTTTGACCTCAATATATATTTCAAAACAACTCTGAGTGTATTGAGTTGCACACAAGAAGGAGAAGTAATAATTATCTTTCAATAAAATTAAGAAGTATATACAACACACTTCATCTTACAGCTTCCCAGTAAATTTCTTATACTTTTTTATGTCCACTGCTATTTGTTTGAATTTTTCCTTTTCAAGTCGTTTAAGCCCGATTTCAGCCTTTTTTGTCTGGAACACGAGTTCTTCAGTTAACCTGTGATAACTGGCAAGCCGTTCCTCAGGAATGAAGCCCATTTTCAACCGCCTTCAGCACAGCCCGGCTCGTCCCGGTGGGTGCAGTCTTTAAACCTGCAATCTCGGGCTGCATTAACAATCTCGGAAAAAGTTTTCTCAAGGCCATCTGATGAGTCTCCGGGCTGGATTTCCCTGATCCCAGGATTGTCTATAAGAACCGTTCTGTTTGGAAGCAGGAAGAGCTGGCGAACTGTAGTTGTATGTCTTCCTTTTTCATCGCCTTTCCGGATATCTGCGGTTTTCTGGACGTCTTCTCCAAGAAAAATGTTGCGTTTTATGTCTTGATGCGATTCTTCCGGGAGTGTAGGAGCCTTTGTAGGCAGAAAATGCCAGCTCAAAATCGTCTTTCCATCTTGGAATTTTATCGGCATCACAGTGAACTGAATTATGACCTGAACTTTCCGTTTCACTATGATTGTTCATTAAATGGAAGTATCCGATTAAATGGATAAATATTTTGATATTTTGTCCTGTAAAAGTTCAATTGAACCTGAAAATTCCCCTATTCCGGCTGAAAAATTCCCTGACCATTCTTCGCACTAACCTTATAGAAAACGATAAGAATCAAAGAAAGAGAAGCTTTAAGAATGCTTTAGTGGATAAAAAAGTTCAGTATTATTTAATGCTTTTGGTACTCATATAAATCAAAATGTTAATTAACTTAAGGATTTCTTTATCAAAATTGCAGTATGATGTCCGATGGAAAATGATACAAATAATTTAAGTGAAGAATTCAAACAAAAAGTTATTCTCATACTCGAAGAGAACGATAAAATATTTGAAACTAACTGGAATGAAAACCAGAATAAACTTGTTGAACTAAACAAATCCACTCCATCAAAAATAAATGGATATCTAAATAGGTATCTGAATTTAAGTAAAGAAAAGATCGATGGATATACAAACTGGGTTGGCAACCGTACAAACTCTTTTAGTCTAACATTATTTACCTCAATTATTGGGATAACAACTTTTTGCTTCTTCGCGGCTGTAGCCATTTTAGGATACGACTGGGGACTTGTGGACCAACAATCTCCCTTATATTACAAAATCGGCACCATGTTCTTCATCTTTATTCTTCAAGTTGTTTTAATCCATTTTGCAGTACAGAATTCCAAAGATAATTTTAGTAAAGGCCTTGAAAAATTCCATGAAGATGATCACGAAAAAACTGATAATAGTATGAAAGAACTGGATGACACGAAATGTTCCATCGACTCTGATATTGAGGAAATAAACAAAATTTATACTGGGTTCAAAAGTTCACTTACAGACACATGTGAAGTGGTTCGCAATCTTATTCCAACTTGTAAAGAAATTGATGATCTACACAAATTCCAGGAAAAGTGGTACTTGGAATGCCACAAATTAAAAATAGTAACTACTTATTTTGGGCTGAAAGCACAAAGCAACGAACTAACCCTATTAGCAAAAAAACCAATTATTGAAAAGAAGCGTTCAAATGATGAAAAATTGAGCGACTCAATTATCGAGTATATATGTGAAAAAACTTGCTTAGATATCCAATTAATGAATCTATTCGTATATTGTTATAATGAAGATAAGAAAGCTGAACGATTATGGAAATCTATCAGGCAAGACCCCAATAAAGTACATTATCTAACAAAAAAATTATTTGACTTAGACAAACTAGATTTTGCCAAAAAATCCAATTCAAATAAATCCGAAGATTCAAATGAATCCAAATTTAGTGAAGAAATCTTGGAAAATATTCTTTTAAAAACTCAAAATTTTGACCTGCTTTTGATAACAAACAATGTGTCTTTATATCTGCGTCTATGCAGTTTTCTCCAGAGTTACTTCAAAAAACTAATTGACGAAAAGATTCCTTTGAGAAGTCAACTACATTGTGAGAATACTGTAAAAAATATAGATTTCGAAAAAGATTTTGAATCTATTTTTGTTGATATTTTTTCAAAAGAACTCCATAAATCGTTAAATATAGATGCAGATGAAAATATCAAAGAGGCTTATGTAGTCGCACTAATGGCAATTATTCTAAATCCGGATATTAAATTTAGGGACACAGTATGCAAGAAAGCAGCTGAAAACAATAATTCCATATACATTTTGATGGCTTATCATAAGCTACGTGAACAGGAAGCAGTTGCAAATGAATCTTTCACTCTATCAGATATATTTAAAGCAGAGAAACCATCTGAAATTAAAGAGAAAATTGAAAATGATAACGCAGAAAAAGAGATTTTTAGATATATGGCACTATCATTGTCTCGAGGTGAATGGTATGAATCAAGTCAAATAATAATGCAAAAAATGCTCGAAGATTTGTCTAAGAGAATAAGAAATAAAGAAAAATTTGAAGCGTTTAAAAAAGCGTTCATTAATATTTTTGAGAAAGTCAACATAAACACCTTAGATAGAGCTGTAGATGCTGGTCTTTTTTCGGTATATTTCATTCTTACAAATTCTTCTAAAGGAGAATTCATAGATAAAGTAGTGGAACGCCTGTTAATTAGCAATTTCAAAAACGATGAGGATATTAAAAATTTTGAAAAAGAAAACCACATTTCACTATATTATGATTTAAAAGACGGTTCACGTATTCCAAAATATGATTTTACTAAATATTCTAATTCTACAAGAATTGGTATTCTGCATAAGGATATTGAGTTTTCAACTTTCGCTAACGATATTACTACTGATGTTGAAAAGTTATTAGAGAAAGAAACTAAATATCTAAGTGATGAAACTAAGTGGAAAGATATAGGTCTTATAGTGCTGAGAATTAGTCCCTCAGAATACAGTTTTGGAATTTTAGATAAGGAAATTGAAAAAAAGGGTAAGCTTCAGTTAATAAATCTAGATATTGCATCTTGTATTACGTCTTTGGCTTCTGGTTCTGGCTATCTTGAAGACGAACAAAAACTAGCCGTTTCCACTCTTGATAGCACAATAAATATTTTAGACGTTATTGACCAACTAAAAATATATGAGTACTTGTCAACAGATATACAAAAAAGTCTTACTCGGCAGGAAAGTGTATTTTTGCAGAGTAAAGACTTGAAAGAAGAGATTAAAAAATATTTGGAGTCAAAAGAAGTATATTCTTTCAAGGAATTGAGTCATATACTCAATTATAGTTCAGATAATGAAAAGGAAAATCTTAGAACATCTTTATACGCTGTGTTTGCAAACGCATATTCTAATAAATACCCAAAAAAGACTCTTAAACCAAGCACTCAGAAGAGATGTGTAAATGAGTTTTTGGATTTACTTGAATCATTGAATGAACTTTGGGCGTAAGTAACCCCTTTATTTCTGAACTCAATGTCACTTTCTTTGAGTACGTTTCTTGATAAATACTATGCCCTGTCGCCTTAGGCATGTACTTGTTTTTAATAACGGGTAACGATAGGACTGTTATATATGATCTAAGGTATAAAATCGGGGTTCTAGAGTTTGAGAACGTATAGCTTGGATTGGCGGGTAGTGTCTCAATGATGAGCACCTACACTTCATCCAGATATCTCTGCAGCTTATCCACAAGTTTGCCAATATGAATACCATCAGCAAATACATGATGAACCTGGACTGCAAACGGCATCATAAATTTGCCTTCTCTTTTCTTTATCCAGATGTAAATGAGATATCAATGGACTCATATAACACAACTTCATCATCAAGAAAACGATACCGAAATTCCTCGATTTCATACCAATAAGGCAGGAGACTCCTTTCTCGACAGCGCAGGCAAGACCGTAGGCGGCTATCTTCAGGGCTATCTCGAATAATCAACGAGTTCTCAACACGAGGCCTTATACTGGGTAATGGGAATAAAAAACTGGATTTGTTCCAGCCCGCTATCAGAAAAGACAAAAAAGCCAAGCCAATTAGAAGCCCTAAAAGTCGTTATTTTTTGAAGAACATACTTAGTTAACCGGCTTCAGATTGTCTCACAGGAAAACACAGGAAGGACAGCATAAGCCTATTTTCAGCCAAAGTAGACCTGGAAAAACCCCAAAAGTCTAAAAAAGAAAAAGCTGCAAAACCTGAAAATCCGGCTCTCTCCTTCAAACCTGCGAGCTTCCCAGGTGTCTTAAGCATGTAGTTGAACATTGAAGGTAGAGGGTAAATAGTTCGTTCTAACTGTCTTCTTTTGTTTTCTTTGTGCTTCATCTGAAAGGTGAATTATGTTTTTTTCGTTGTACCATTCTTTATGGTCGTAGAGCCTGGGCATTTCAGCATAGCATATATCAATTATTAAGTCCAGTACAGGATTTTATGCTGATCTTTAGGAATGTAGCCTTAGGGTCTCATTATTCTTAGGGGTGAGAATCCTTACATCCTTGACATAAAAGTGCAAGGCTTCATTGTCTTTTGTGTGAGCTGACTTAGGGTGTTTTTTCAGATCGTCGCCATTTAAGAGAATATATAGTCTGTACTTTAACCTGTTTACACTCTTTAAATCGAACCTGTTTGTCTTTGAGAAATTTCTTTATTCTTTTTTTGGCTTTCAAATGCATAAGTTCTATAATTGTTAATATATCTCAATGCATCAAAGCTTTTTATTTCATGAATCTCAGCAAACTCTTCCATAAACAATAACTTTCTGTTAAGATCTTCATTTATCATTAGAGATAATGGTAACAGTTTTTCTTCTATTTTTTCTGTGCTGAGATTCTCGAAATCACTGAATTTAATAAGTTTTTTCTCAAGAGCTAATGAAATTACCGGACTACTGTAGTCTCTTTCAACTATTTCTTTCTTCCATGTATTGACCGCGTTATTTAGCATTGCTACAACATCTGCCATATTAAAAAGAGCTATTGCTTTTCCAAGTTCCGAAGCATCAAAACTTTCGGAGGACATCAAATCAAGTATTGAGAGAACTGCAACCATTGTGGAAGGACCCTTATTCTGGACAACAAGAGAATAAGGGTATGCAATCTTATTTTTGTTCAAAAGATAAGAGAATTCCATTGACCCGGCTACATTTCTTATTGATAGGAAAAATTCACCTTTGAAATCATGGTATCTTGGAAGGGATATTAGATGATTCATAAGGAAATCAGAAAAAATATCAAATGTAATTTTTGTATAAAGATTATCTAAGTTAAGTTGTGATGGATTGTAAGTTCCATATGTAATTTTATCCGCGTCATAAAGAATACTTAACATTTCATAACTGAATTTTTCTCCACCATTCTCCTATATAAAAGAGGCATTATCACAACAGTCATCAATGGCTGTATCTACTAGAGCTAAACACGCTTTGAAGTCGGCAAGCTTGTAGATACTAGAGGAGTCAACGCAAGAAAGATGTAAAAATATGTAGCTGTCATATAGCCATTTAAATAGACCTGGCTTTCTATGAGGGCTTGCAACTTCCTTGTAGCTCGAATAATAACCTTCCCATAACGTATCATATATAGATGTTATCACAATTACTACCCATCCTTAGTAAGCTGATTTAACTGAAATTAATAAGTTTCATGGGTTATTTCATTGAAAGCATTTAGATTGGAGAATCCATAAACTTTATTGTATATTTTGTTCCGGACTCATTTTTAAGTTCGATATTGCCATTGATTTGATCTACAAGAATATTTACTAACTGTAAGCCCAGAGAATTAAGGTTTTTAAAGTCAATCGAATCGGGTAAACCAATACCATCATCTTCAACAATTAATGTGTAATGTTTACACGGAGATGTCAATACTTCCTTTTTATTATTAACGTCCCTGCAGAGTTTGATGTGAATTTTCCCGTTTCTATCTCCTGGAAAAGCATATTTCAAGGAATTAGAGATGAGTTCATTGACAATGATACCCAAAGGGATTGCATTGTCCATTTCAAAAAAAATATCTTCCACGTCTAAGATCAATTGTATATCAGAACTTCCTACTTTATATGATTTGAAAAGATCGTCTGTTAATTTTTTTAGGTATGGAGCAAAGTTGATTGTCTCCATATTTTTGGAGTTATACAACTCTTCATGGATTATAGACATGGATATGATTCGATTATTGCTTTCTCGAAATGCTTCAATAACTTTTTCACGTTTAAGATTACCGGACATTAAGTTTTCACACTCTAATTCTAGAAGGCTGGAGATCACCTGCAAATTATTTTTAATCCGGTGGTGGATTTCTTTTTTGCGAAGTTTTTCAGTTTTGTCAATAATTTCCTTAGCAATTTTTTTCTCAGTCACATCTTGAATGAAACCCTGGTAAAATCGGTTTGTCTTATCTATATCGTGTACAAACTGAATAGACTCAAAGACCCAAACTATATTCCCATTCTTATTCAAAATTCTATATTCTTGTTCAACTAGGGAGTTAGATCCAGTGCTTAGTTTTTTCCGATTTTGAAGAAAGTTGCTTTTATCCTCAGGGTTCACTAGCTGAGCAAAACTTGTTTTTCCTGATAGAAACTCTTCACTTTTATAGCCTGTAATTTCCTCTACGGCTCCGTGCAACAGCACGAGATTGAAATTATTGTCTAACTCAAATCCAATACCTCTGAAGTTTTGCAGATATTTTACGATATGTTCTTCGCTTACCTTGAGTTTTTCCTGAGCATGTTTATTTTCTGTGATGTTTTTAAACAAGCCGATTCCTCTATATACATAATTATTTTCGTCTTTAAGAAAAACCGACATGTCTTCCACATAAATATAACTCCCATTTTTTTTCTGAACCTGAACTTTTGCCCAAATCTCTCTCCGGTCTTTAGAGAGCTCTCCAAAGCACTCCATACTTTTTCTCTGTCTTCTGGATGTATCATTGTTTTACAGGCAGCGAGATCAAATTTGCTGAATTCTTCCGGAGTGTAACCGGTAAACTCTTCAATGGATCCAGACCATTCAATCTTTCCTGTTTTTGCATCACCGTCAAATATTAATTGCCCCGTCATCTCAGCTATGGAGAAGAATCTTTTTTCAATTTTTTCTAAGTTCTCTTTGTAAAAATCTTCCTCCATGATTATTATCTCCTACAGAGAATTAGGACTTACGAACTTGAAGTGAATAATCAAGCACAATAGACATTGAGATGATATGTAGGTTTTAAAGAGTTGAATGTTTAAAACATATTGATCACTCAACTCAACTGCGTAAGTCCTAGGAATTAATTAAATGAGCGTCGCCAATATAAGCACTTCTAAATTGAAGCAAAGAATAATGCTTGGATTTTTAGAACTTATTATCATGCTAAGCTTATTCCTATTTGTTCCTGCTGGTTTACTTAATTTCTGGTAGGGCGTGTTTATTTGATCATTGATTTTATATCATCAGCTGCATCTACTTTTTATCTGTGGAAAAAGACCCTGCTCTTCTGAAACGTAGGCTTGAAATCGGAATGGTCGAAAAGAAAGAAAAGACTCAAAAGATTATACAAGGATTTGTTTTTATAGGATTTACTTTAATTCTTTTGATTCCAGCATTAGATCATCGCTTCGGATGGTCAAATGTCCCATTGTCTATTGTCATCTTAGATAACATTCTTGTAGCTGTTGGCTTTTATTTAGTCTTTCTTGTGTACAAGGAAAATACCTTCGCTTCCGCTACTATTGAAATAACCACCAGCCAGAAAGTAATAAAAACAGGACCATATAGTATGGTGAGACATCCTATGTATTTAGGTGCTCTCATTATGCTATTTGGCATCTCTCTTGCAGTTGGCTCATGGTTGGGATTGCTCATACTGATTCCATACGTGCTTGTTATTGTATTGAGACTTCTTGATGAAGAAAAGTTCCTATCCAAAAACTTGCCTGGGTACAATGAATACTGTAAAAAAGTTCGTTATAGATTAATTCCATAATTATGGTAGATAAAAAATTTATTTCATATCGAATACAACATGATTTTCAATAACATCTACGACATTAAAAGGAAGAAGCTTCACCAAGAATCAACTTCATTATTTTCTGAGAAAAAAGCCTAGCTCCTGAAGTAATCATTTCAGCCAGAAGAGGATGAAAATACTTTCCCGACTTCTCGAACCTGTTTTCCTTAGTAACAAAGTTATCAAGCCCAAAGACCTGAAACTCGCTTCTTCAAACTTCTAAAAATACCCTCTTTTCTTCTAGATTGCTGATGCACAAATTTTACGGTAAAACCTATGTATTCTGAAGACATCACTTTAAGAAAAGTAAAAATTGGTAACAACTCTGCGTTGTCAAGGCCGGTGAACAATT